>SUXK01000009.1 GCA_015061035.1 Bacteroidales bacterium | reverse complement strand
CTTGCCACCAACGAGAAATCCACGTTTTGGGATCGTGAGCGTATGTACGCATCATAAGGGTTGTTGCATCACCCAAACGGTTATCGTTATTGAAGGCTATATCAAAGTCCCATAGCGGACCAAACTTAAATACATCGTTACGCTCCTTGTACATATAGGTACTCCACCATGAGTCAGAGTTTCCGAATAACTCACATGCTATATACCAATCTACCATTGAGGCTTCATCAATATATTTTCGCCATCCTAACTCTGCATCGGTAAAGTTGGTGCTGAACATTGCGTTCTCCATATTTTGTGTATAGTTAGCAATGTAGGCTGATTGGTCTGAGTTTATCTCATCATCTTTAGGATATTTGATTGTCACCTTCATACCTTGTGAAGTTTGGAACCATGAAATTTCGCTATCGGCAAATCCGTCAACTTCAATTAGGTATCCTCCTGTTATTTCTGCGTCACTCATTGTTGTAGTGGTCTCTTGCTCGGTTACGGGTACTCGTTTTTTCTTTACCTCTACTTGGTCGGTTAACATATAACTTCCCAAATTCTCACCATTCAAAACTACATCAACAAATGTTACCGATGGGGTAAAGCCAAAGTTCATCATATTTCGTGCAGTCTCAAAGGCAAGAGCGTTACGCATCAATGTTTTATCGGCATAGTTGGCTAACAATACCCAGTTTTTCTCTTTGGCTTCGTTACCCAAGAATTTGATTTTTTCATCAAATTTCAAGCGGTAGGGTTTCTTTGCCATTCCCCATGTTGAGTTTCCTCGGCCTTTTATCTCTGTTAAAACCTCGGTGATATTATCTTCCTCGTTTTCTGCTCCACGTACTGTTACGTATGCGTTCACATAATCTTCTTTGCTTGTTACTCCTACTCCACCCTCTGTATTGATATAGATTGTGGGAACGGTTGTGAGTTGTGGATATTTGTCAGTGAAGTTTGCAACAAGTTCTATATCATTGGTTATTGTTGCTGTATATGGATTTTCCAATGATACTATCACGCCGTTTACTTTCCAATTTTCAAATTTGTTTTCTCCTACGGGTGTTGCTGTGAATGTTACTTGAGTATCTTCAAGTATCTCGCCAGTTTGTGATGCTGAAGCACTTCCCATTTCGGCATTGTTTACCAAAACTGACACATTAAATACTTTCAATGCTCTAAAGTTTGCTACATACTCTTTATCCCCTGCCTCTAAATCAGAGTATATTGCACTTGTACTTACCTCCTCGCCAGCAACTGTCCAGTTTATAAATTTATAGCCTTCGGCTGGTTGTGCCGAGATTGTAACATATCCGGTTTGATTTGTCACTTCAGTTATTCCTGCTGTTCCTATATATGCCTCTCCCATTGATGCGTCATTAACTGACACTGATATTGTTCGTGCATCAACTGTTTCTGAACGATAAACCTCAAATTCATACAATTGAAACCAAGAATTTCCTACCTCAACAATCTCCATTCTTACATACTTTGCAGTGTATCCATTTGTATTTATAGTTACTACGTGTGATATTGTAGCATTGTCATATTCGGCGGCATCTTGAAGGGCAACTTCTGAGCCTTCAACATCGGTCCATACTACATTGTCGGTTGATACTTGCAGTTTAATTTTACTTGGACAATAGTAGTATAGGTTATTTCCAAAATACAACTTAACTTTCTGCAATTTTGTAGCATCTGTCAATGTTACTGTTGCTGTTGTTCCTACCTCTTGGGATTCCAAGGACTCAAATTTAGTTGCATAATTTCCATCTGCTATTTTATCAGCAGTGTTGTCCATATAACCTTGCACACTTACCAAAGTTGATTGAATTGGCAACTTTATTCCCTCTCCCTCCTGCGACATTAGTTGTTGACAATTTAGTATTGCCAATACTGACACCACAAAAAACAGTAATACTCTTTTCATAAAATTTATGTTTGTTGTTTATTTTTCTTTGAAAAAGATATAACAAGACAAATTTAAATAAAAAGAGTTAATGGTGCAAGAGGGGTATTAGTTGTTAGTTAAGAGGCTGTGTCAAAATACAATTTTTGGCTCAGCCTCTTAAGGTTTGTCAGAATTGATAAAATACAAGGCGTTGAAATTTAGGGCGATAGGAGTGTACAAGAAGTACATAACTGAGCCCTAATATTGAAAACAACACAGTAGTTTGTCAATTATGACACACCGCCTTGCAATTCATACGAGAAGTTTTTATTGTTGCGGTGGTAAACTTTGCAGTAATTTGTCGGCAAAGGGAAATGAACCGTTTTCAAGTAACATTCTCAAATCTATTTGTCCCATTTTGAACAGATCTAACAAGAACTCGTTTGAGGCTATGCGATATACGGGTGATGATACCGATTCGGTTATATTAATGTCGAACTCCACATTTTTTACTTGCTCTTCATCTACATTGTTGAGTGTTTCAAGATTATCTTCTCCTACTATTTTTTGGTATCGTTCCATATCGTAATATTGCTGTATGGTTTTTACCAGTTTGGTATCACGATCGGTACGAAAACATTTGAAACTCTCAAACAAATCAACAAGATTGAGCGAAGAGTTTTGCATCTGCTGCACATATAGTGCGTAAGGTGTTCCCGATGGTGCTGCCTTGCCTTGTATTGCTCCATGCACTCCCGAAATGTTTTCAAACATTTTCATTTGAAGTGACAACATATCGTATGCTCCTACGTTTGTTCCATTAACGGTTATCTGCTGTGGCGAGGGTATTCCTGGTCGTGGACGGTATCTTATTATTCCGTTGTAACGAGTCCACTCATCGGCTAAATCTTCTACTGTCATTCCGTCAGGGAGTGCATCTTCAGGAAAGAGCAATACACCTTTTGCACTCGATCCCATTATAAAGTCAAGCATGGTTATCATACGGTTTATGTAGCGTTGCTGGTCAATTACATCCTCTACCAACGAGTGTACTTCGCCATCTACTAACGGATAGAGTTTTATTGTGTAGGGATGCGACTCGTGCCAATAGGGTGTTTCGCCTTCATCGAGTACATGTCCAAGAGGTGAGAGGTGGCGATAATACCATACCTTATCAATAAACCACTCTGTTTTTATCAATGGTACTTGCTCTTTATCTACGCCTTGTGCTTGAGCCTCTTTTATACGGCGTGAGTTCTCCGACTCTATCTCATCTATTGATGATATTTCGGCTTTGTATATTGTTCCGTCAAGGGTATCGTGACAACGCAACCTCTCTCTACTCTCGTGGTGCCACACCTCTATTACCCTGCACATATTGTTTTCAGATGGGGTATAGAAGTCAATGTTGTCAGTTGGCTCGTTTGAGAGAGTTGGATAGCGTTGTTCAAAATGAGCATCGCGTACATCGCTATATATCTGACGTAGGGCAACGGCTCGTTGTCGGTTGCCTTTTGCATAACGAGAGAGGAGATCGGCTATTGGCATATCGTGCAGTTCGCCTATCAGAGTGCAGTCTAAATGGCGTATGTCGTTCATACGATTAAAAAATAGTCGCGAAGGAGATATATGGTCAACCCATACATCGGTTTTTCCGTTGCGTGAAGCATGAATGATTTTGTGTGCGCAACTACCCGATATTACAAACTCTTCGAGCGTTCGCCCATCTAACTCCCATACTCGGTTGTGTTGGTGAACATACTCTACTGCACTACTTAATATCTCTCCTAAGGGTTGCTCGTTACGATCACGTGCCACACATATTGGTTGTGTTCGCATTGAGCGGAATTGTCCTACTATATTTTTTACTAACTGACGTATTAAATTGTTCTTTAAAGGAACTTTACCTTGTTCTTTGAGATACTGTTCTTCGGTTATTGTGCGACCATCTGACAGGGTTATTGGATCGTTCCACTGACGACCAAAAGTGTAGTTACGATTTCGCTCTCGGTTTTTGCGATGCTCTTGTAGTTCGTCCCATGCTCTATACGCCATTTGAAGGGTATCTTTATCCTCTTTAAAGTTCTCGTCCTTGAACTTTTTTTTCTCCTCTTTGCCAGTTTCGGGCAATAGAGTCTGGTTGTTAAAGTGTCGGTAATCGACTTGTTTTTTCTTTTTCATGGTTATATTTTTTATTTAAAATTTTTACATTGCAAATAAACCTCTTATATCTTTTGTTTGGTTGGTAAAATTATGCTTTTACAACTGCCATATTCCGTTAATTTTACCTCAATATGATTGACTACTGTTAATACTTTTGTTTTAAATTTTAATTGTTTATTATATGGAAAAGTTATCAAAAGAGATTCCTTTGTTAGGCATCTCAAACAGTAGTGTTGCAGATATTTGCAACGATGGTGAGTGTTGCGATATTGTGAATATGCGTAACGATTACGGAGTGTGGAATGTGTGTGGCAAACCAAAAAAGGTGTTAGACGGCAATAGCGAAGGGCGGATTTGCAGATTTATTCACTGCAACAACAACTATGTTCACCTTATTTCGTATGATGGCACCACTGTATGGTGGGAGGCTAACATTGTAAATAACCAGAGTGTGAAGGTTGGGAAGAGTATTGCCACGATTGAGAATGTATCTTCGTTTGAGAGTGTTGGCAATATTCTTATTTCAGTTTGTGAGGGAGGCAATCAGTTTTCGCTTTTTACCGATAATGAATACTCTCATATTGGGAGTATTGAATCTCCTATTCTATCGTTTAATCTTGAATATTCGCACACTGCCAAAACTATTGCAAACCCTGTTGCTTTACCCCATGAGCACACTGAGAGTATAAACAAAGAGAAAAACTACGCCTTTATTGCTGAGCGATTTTACAAACAGGTTATCGCAAAAAGAGAGAACAATGGAACTTTAAACTCACCTTTTTTAATAAGGTATGCTCTAAAACTTTACGATGGTTCATATATTAAACCATCTGCTCCTGTTCTTATGATGCCTACCGATGATATTAGAAAGGGGTTTAGTGGAACTATTAAAATATTAAAGAATAAGGATGAGGAGTATTCGCTCGACTATATAGGAAATACATATAAGTGTTATTCTCTGTTTTTTAACGGATACGAGATACCTTCGGCAAAGTGGGACAACATTATAAGCAGTGTTGATATTTTTATCTCAAAACCTATATCTATTGCTTCAGAAAACTTTGATTTAGTTAAGGGTAATAACGAACGTCAAGGAGAGAACGAAGGGGAAATTTTGCTCGATATTGAATACCCCTCTCTCTCGGATTCTCAATTTAAAAAAAAGATTATAGAAGAGAATGTTTTTTATAAAATTGCATCGTTCAAATTATATGAACTCAGAAATAGCAATACTTACACTGAGGAACTACCAATCCCTTATAAGTTTGAGGAGATTGCTTCGCAGGAGACTCTTCCCGTTGACAACTTTTCGCATTACGATATTTTTGGAGATGTATCGCTTCTTTATAACTCAAGACTACACATAGGTAATATTCGTAGATATTTACCTAAAATATTTAATCTCTCAAATTTTATTGTATCTCAAAACGAGTTTAATAAAAAAGTATCAAAGTGTAGTTTTAGCGGTGCAGTGAGTTGCCATATAAGAGTTAAGATTAATGATGATAACGGAATTAAATGTGTTGAGATGGATTTACCTATTCATAGGGAGGGATATTTATCTCCATACATCTCATACCCCGACAGCAGAGCCTATACAATGCAAATATGGGTTAAGTATAGCGATGGTACAATACGCTATAAATGGATTAATTTAAATAGTTCAAAGACGGAGAATATGGCATATTACATTAATTCGCAGTTTAGTGGTATTGAACTTGAAGAATATAATATACAAATTCCCACTTCAACGCAAAGGGATTATGACTCATTTCCTAACCTACTGAGGGTTTCAAATCACGAAAATCCTTTCTACTTTCCTCAGGAGTTGAGTTATAGCATTTCTAATGGAGAGATTTTGAATATTTCAACAGTTACCACCGAGTTGTCGCAAGGTAGATATGGCGAGTTCCCTCTCTATATTTTTACCTCTGATGGTATTTGGACTCTGCAACAGGGGAGTGAAGAGGTTGTATATCAATCGTTGCTACCTGTTAGTAGAGATATTGCTATATCAAATAAAGGTATTGCCAGCACCAACAACGCTATTGTGTTTTTATCGGATAAGGGATTGATGCTTCTGTCGGGAAGTAACGTAACACAACTCTCTTCGTTTGGATTGGAACGAACCGATATTATCTCCCCAATAGAGGTTGATGGCAAAGAGGTTAGCATTAAATCTGATCAGATGTGTGTTGACAATTTTAAGGAGTATATAAAAAACTCTCATATCAAGTTTAATTATAGTAACAACGAACTTCTTTTTTTAGATAGCGGCAAAGAGTACCTTTACTCTTTCTCTTTAAATGGTACAGGATGGAGCAGAATAGAGTTTACCAATAACCCGTTACTCCTATTCTTAAATATATATCCCGACCTATATGTTAGTGACTCAACAGGTAATTTATTTAATCTCTCAAAAGAGATAAAGAGTGATAGTTTACCTTTTATTGTAACTACTCGAGCAATCAAGTGTATTGATAATTTTAGGTTTAAACAACTTAAAGAGGTTTTTATTAAAGGTGAATTGGATTTTATTGAAGATAGCATTTGTGTCTCTATTTTGGGTTCCAATTTACCCGACAGGGATTTTTTACCAATAGCGAGTTACTCGTTAAAGAACTCTTTTGTTGATGGAGTAAGAATTCCCGTATTTTCTCCTGCATATAAATATTTTAGGATATCGGTTTTTGGCAACGGAAAGAGTGGAATGAATATTAATGGTATTATTCTTATGTTCGCTATCAAATATGGGATGAAGGCAAGATAAGGAGTAATTTATCTATTCAAAGATTGTTAATAAATCAAAAAAAACCTCTACCTTTGCATCATTAAAATTTAATTGTTTTACTTATAAATATAGATAAAGAAATGAAGAGGTTTTTAATTCTATCTCTCCTATTTGTTTTTACAATGGGAGTTAGTGCTCAAGGAGTTTTTGGTGTTGGAGATAAAAAGGTAGATTTTACCATTGGTGTTGGAAAAGTAAGACATACTGGTGCAACTTTTGATCAACACGTTAATATGGAGTGGGGTGTTGCAAAGATAGCCGACAAATTTACCATTGGTGTTGGTTTCTCAGTAAACAATACATACGGAGGCAAGGTTGTTGGAACAATTGCAGGAGAGTATGATTATACATATAATGTAATACGCACTACCAAAACAAAGAACAGATATAACCGTTGGCTAACCTCAAGCGAGACAACAAAAGAAAGAAGAGAAGGTTATGGCACTGCAACAGCAAATATAGTAAGAGAAGATTTTAATGCAATGGCAATGGTATCGTTCCACTATAGCCCAATTAATAAACTTGATACCTACGCAAGATTAGGTTTGGGTATTGGTTGCAAAACATATATGTTCAAAAAGATAAGAAATGAAAAAGGATTCAGCGAAAACGACATTGACAACAGAACTATTTTGGACAATAGTGAAAGAAAATCATACATTTCATATAAATACAACGACCTTGACCATGTTAACTGGATTGGATATAAG
The DNA here is from genome assembly GCA_015061035.1 of Bacteroidales bacterium. Taxonomy (GTDB): domain Bacteria; phylum Bacteroidota; class Bacteroidia; order Bacteroidales; family G3-4614; genus Caccoplasma_A. The sequence goes on along the minus strand of SUXK01000009.1, from coordinate 61,698 downwards.
GCTAAACCTGTTGCATCAATGGCATTATATGTTGGAGCAACTTATTACATTACCGACAATTGGGGTGTTGATGGTCAAATTGGTTTAATTAGCGGAAACCTTAGAAAGAAAGCATATCCAAACTCTTTAGCAGTTTTTGCAGTTGGTGCTTCATATAAATTCTAATTTAAAATTTGAGAATATTAAATAAGAGACTATCCCCAAAGCCTAAGGCTTTGGGGATATATTTTTGTTATTTATTAATCTTTTAATTGTTTCTTTATTTCTTTGAGAAGGCTTTCAATTTCAGGATATGTAGGGCCAATATTATTATACCATTTCTCTATTCTTTTCACCTTATGCTCTATATCCTCGATATTTTCTACATTATTAGATTGCAATGTTTTATTTATATCAAGAAGTTGTTGATAAACAGACTCTCTAGTAGATTCTTTATTAGATTCTGAAGTAAAATTTTGCTCTATTGAATTTTCCTGTTTCTCAACTTTAGCAGATTTCTCAATTTTAATTGGTTTTGAAGTTTTTGGTTGCTTTGATATTTTTTGCTTTGTTTCTTTTATACTTAATTGCTTCTGCTCCTTCCCTTTTGACTTACTTTGAGTCTTTTTATTGTTTGGATGAATAAAAGATTCTGTATTTGTTTTAATATTTTCACTTTCGATAAAAGTATTTGTCGTCATATTACAAAATTCTACTACTGTTGCAGATGCTGTTAAAATTCTTTTTACAACAATACCTAAATAAATCTTTTTAGTAGTCTTTATCCGAATATCTGCTAATGCCTGATTTGATTGCAACTCTGCTGCTTCTCTTAATTTTTCAACAACATCAGCCGTTGCTCTATCTTTAAATCCTCCTATACCTAAAACATAAGTGGCTTTTGTTTCAGTACTTACCGTCTTTACAAACTTAAAATTTCCTTGATTTAGTGCTACTGTTTGAGGTGTTGAGATATTTGTCAAACCAACACAAGATGAGAGTAATAATGTTACTGTAATGGCAGTAACAACCAGTAAAATCTTTTTCATATATATTATGTATATGTACCACCGCTCCCTTAAATGGTAAGGTTTTTATTAAATTCATACATATACAAAAAAAACGTGGGAGCTGTCACTATTGCTCATTCCACGTACTACGGCTCTCGCATTGCCCCTTTTGTCGAAACGAGCAACGCAAAGCCCCACGTTAATATACAATCATACATACAAGTAAAACGGCAGATTTACAAGTATGATATATAGTCATATCACGTAAGGGCATTCACTGTTGCTTTGTTTTTGACAAAAGTATTTTGAATTTGCGAGATTCTAGTACGTCAAAACCAAAGCGTTAGTCAACGCCTTTTTAATATATGTTCACTTATCCTCTTGCATAAACAACTGAGGAAGAGCGATACAAATATATAACAAAAAAATCTAAATTAATCTGATTGCCTAATATTAATTTAATTATATCATATAAAATAAAAGACACTTCATTGTGAAGTGTCTTTATATTATACTTTATATTTAAACTCTATTTCTATCGGCAAATCTCTATTGCTCGTTGAAGGGCTGAGATAAATTTGTCGCACTCTGCTTTGGTATTATATAAGGCAAATGAGGCTCTGACTACTCCGGGTATACCTAATATATCCATTAGGGGTTGAGCACATAGGTGACCTGTGCGCACTGCTACTCCTTGCTTATCTAATAACATACCTATGTCGTATGGGTGAATACCCTCTACATTAAACGATATTACTCCGCTTTTGTGTGGTGAGTTACCATAAATTACTACCCCCTCTATTGCTTTTATCTTCTCGGTTGTATATTGCAATAATTCGGTTTCGTGTGTTGCAATATTCTCGATTCCTAACCCCTCAACATAGTTTAGGGCTGCGGTCATTGCCATTACTCCTACATAGTCTGGTGTTCCTGCCTCAAACTTAAAGGGTAGTTCGTTATAGGTGGTCTTCTCAAATGTTACCTTTCCTATCATCTCTCCTCCGCCCTGATAGGGTGGCATCTTATCTAACCACTCCTCTTTTCCATACAACACTCCTACTCCTGTGGGTGCATATATTTTGTGTCCTGAAAATACGTAGAAATCTACATCCAATGCTTGAACATCTACCTTTATGTGTGGCGCTCCTTGCGCTCCGTCAACGAGTACGGGGACATTGTGTGAGTGGGCTATTGTGATTATCTCCTCTATGGGATTTACTGTTCCCAACACATTTGAGACATGGGCTACTGATACAAGTTTTGTACGTTCGGTTATAAGCGAACGGAACATCTCCATATCAAGTTCGCCCACTGATGTTATGGGTATTACTTTTAGTTTTATACCCTTTTTACTCTCTAACATTTGCCATGGAACTATATTTGAGTGGTGTTCCATCGCCGAGATTATAACCTCATCTCCCTCATTGAAGAATGCCTCAGAGAATGATGATGCTACAAGATTTATACTCTCAGTTGTTCCGCGTGTAAAGATTATCTCTTTTATAGATTTTGCGTTTAGGAATTGACGTACCTTCTCGCGTCCGCCTTCATGCCCTTCAGTGGATAGTTGACTCAGATGATGTACTCCGCGATGCACATTGGCATTTATGGTACAATAGGCATTTGATATTGCATCTATTACAACTCTTGGCTTTTGTGTTGTTGCTGCATTATCGAGATATACAAGTGGTCGTTTATATACCTCTTGCTTCAATATTGGAAACTCTTCTCTTATTTTGTCAATATCCATCTTTAGTTGTTAGTTGTTAGTTGTTAGTTAATTAGTTGTTAGCATTTATATTATTTGTTAGGATTTATTTTCTAAAAACTAACAACTACCCCATAGGGGCAGCAATGCTGACAACTAAAAACTAATATTACTTACACATTGTGCATCCCGAACATTTTGTATCGCCTTTGCGTAGGCGATTCTCTATTAATGAACGTAGTTTGTCACGCAGTGGCTCTAATTTTATTCTCTGCAATATATCATCGGCAAATGCCAGCATAAGCATCATACGTGCCTCATCTTCGGGGATTCCTCGCTGACGCAAATAGAAGAGTGCCGACTCATCTAATTGTCCTACTGTTGCTCCATGTCCACATTTTACATCATCGGCATATATCTCTAATTGTGGCTCGGTGTATATGTGGGCTGTTGGCGACATTGATATATTTTTGTTAGATTGTTGCGATATGGTTTTCTCTGCTCCCTCCTCTACCAGAACTTTACCTGTCATTGAGACTACTGCACTGTCTGACACTATATTTTTGAATAGTTGATTGCTCTCGCAGTGCGATGCTCTGTGATGTACTCTGGTATATACGTCAGAGAGTTGTTGATTGTCACATATTGACAACCCTGTTATGTTAAGGTTTGCTCCTTTTGCAACCATCTCAACATGGTAGTTTGTGCGTGTCTCTCCATTGTGGAGTGTTATAGGAGCTATAAGCAAATTTGAGTTCGCCTCTTGCTCTGCAAACAGAGTTGCTACTTTGTATGACGAAGTGGTTGTCTCTTCAAGTTCGTAATACTCTATTTGTGAATTCTCTCCTGCAAATATCTCGGTTACTTGTGTTGCCAAGGTTTGACACTCCGAGAGGTTATGCTCGCACATCAATATTGTTGCGGCACTGTTTTCCCCTGCTACTATCAATAGTCGGCGGTTGGCCATTACTGGGGTTTTGCTATTGAGTATATTAACTATTTGCAGGGGTGTTTGCATTACTACCCCGCTGGGGATATATACCACCACTGCATCTTGTGCCAATGCTGTGTTTAGTGCTACTGTTCCGTCAATAGAGGCTTGTGCCAACTTATTGTAATAGCGTTGAGCAAGTTGTGGGTATTGGTTTGCAAATGCCCCCATGTTCATAACCTCTACCTCGCCTTTTTTCTCGCATGATTGAGGTATATCGCCTACTACATAAATGGTTTGAGTTTTTAAGCCCGGCACACTGCATCGATACACCTCTTTTGCTGCCGATTGCGATACTCTGGCAAGATTTATTCCGTAATCAGGTGTATATAGTTTTTCTATATTTATATGGCGGAACAGTTCCTCTTTTTGTGAGGGTATGCCATATTGGAGAAAGTTTTTTACTGCCCCCTCGCGTGCATTGTTCATTGCTTCGCATGCTCCCTTGTTTATTAAAGGGAGATGCTCTTCCAATAATTGTTTATATTGTTCTGTTGCTGCCATACTCTTTTACAACTCACCTAATTCTCTCTTAATCCAATCGTAACCTTTCTCTTCAAGTTCTAATGCAAGTTCTGGTCCGCCCGATTTTACTATGCGTCCTTTATATAGTACGTGAACAAAGTCGGGTGCTATATAGTCTAACAATCGTTGATAGTGAGTAATTACGATTGTTGCGTTTTGCTCTGTTTTGAGTTTGTTTACTCCTCCTGCTACTACTCGCAAAGCATCTATATCCAAACCGCTATCGGTCTCATCTAATATTGATAGTTTGGGTTGTAGCATCGCCATTTGAAATATCTCGTTTCGCTTCTTCTCTCCTCCTGAGAATCCCTCGTTTACTGAGCGACTTGCAAGTTTGTTATCCAACTCTACAATCTCGCGTTTTTCACGCATTATGCGTAGGAAGTCGGTTGCCGATAGTGGCTCCTCGCCACGATATTTGCGTTGCTCGTTTACGGCTGCTCGCATAAAGTTTACCATGCTCACACCCGGTATCTCAACGGGATATTGAAAACTTAAGAATAACCCTTCGTGTGAACGATCTTCGGGAGATAACTCCAATAACTCTTTCCCACAAAATGTTACAGAGCCACCTGTTACGGTAAAGGCTGGGTTTCCTGCCAACACCGATGCAAAGGTACTTTTACCTGAGCCGTTAGGACCCATTATTGCGTGTACTTCGCCCGGTTTTACTGTTAGGTTTACTCCTCTTAATATCTCTTTTTCGCCTATATTGGCGCGTAAATCTTTTACTTGTAACATATATTTTATTGGTTTATCCTACTGAACCTTCTAACGATACTTGTAATAATTTTTGTGCCTCTACTGCAAACTCCATTGGTAGTTTGTTCATTACCTCTTTTGCGTAACCATTCACAATTAGGGCTACTGCCTCCTCTGTTGGTATTCCGCGTTGATTGCAATAGAATATCTGTTCCTCGTTTATTTTTGAGGTTGTTGCTTCGTGTTCCACTACCGCTGTTTTGTTTTTTACATCTACATACGGGAATGTGTGCGCTCCACACTCTGATGATAGTAATAAACTATCGCATTGAGTATAATTTCTTGCTCCGTCAGCGTTAGGTGCTACGCGTACCAATCCGCGATAACTATTCTGACTCTTTCCTGCCGATATTCCTTTTGATACAATGGTACTCTTGGTGTTCTTACCCAAGTGTATCATCTTTGTTCCCGTGTCGGCTTGTTGGTAGTTGTTTGTTACTGCAACGGAGTAGAACTCGCCTATTGAGTTATCTCCGGCAAGAATACAACTTGGATACTTCCATGTTATAGCAGAGCCTGTCTCTACCTGTGTCCACGATAGTTTTGCACTCTCCCTGCAAATTCCTCGCTTGGTTACAAAGTTATATACTCCACCTTTACCCTCTTTATCTCCGGGGTACCAGTTTTGTACTGTTGAGTATTTTACCTCTGCACGGTCATTTACAACAATCTCTACAATGGCTGCGTGCAGTTGATTTTCATCACGCATTGGAGCAGTACATCCTTCAAGGTAACTAACATAACTCTCTTCATCAGCCACTATCAGTGTTCGCTCAAATTGTCCTGTTCCCATTGCATTTATTCTGAAGTATGTTGACAACTCCATTGGACAACGTACTCCTTTGGGGATATATACAAATGAGCCGTCACTAAAGACTGCAGAGTTTAGTGCAGCATAGAAATTATCTCGATAACCTACTACGCTTCCAAGATATTTTTTTACTAAATCGGGATACTCTTTTACGGCCTCGTTAAAGGAACAGAATATTACTCCCAATTCTGCTAATTTTTCGCGATAGGTGGTACGTACCGACACACTATCCATTACGGCATCAACGGCTACTCCTGCCAACTGCATTCGCTCCTCAAGTGGTATTCCCAATTTATCAAATGTTTTTATAATCTCGGGATCTACCTCATCTAAACTTTTAGGAGCATCTTTTGTTTTTGGAGCGGCATAATAACTTATTGCCTGAAAATCTATTTCGGGTATATTCAAATGCGCCCACTCTGGCATTGGCATTGTTTTCCAGTAGGCATATGCTCGTAATCGAAACTCCAAAAGCCATTCAGGTTCGCCTTTTTTCTGTGAGATAAGGCGAATTATATCCTCGTTTAGGCCTTCGGGGATAATGTCAGTTTCAATATCGGTAACAAATCCATGCTTGTATTCCGAATTTGTTACGTCATCTATTATATTATTCTCTTCTCTCTCTTTTTCTATCTTCATAATCCTAAACTTATCCCTCTTATATGTTGAACATAATTGCGGTAATGCAAGTTTTAGGTTTTATATTTTTTAAGTAATGGAATATTTTTTCGGTTCTATATTTTAATATCCAAATGTTATTCCATGGTCAGTCACAAACTTCATTATTGCAGATACGCTATCTACAATAGGAGTATATGTTACCCCCTCAAGCGGAGTGGGTGGTTGATTGTATATTCCTTTATATATTCCTATATATATATGTAATAATATTCCAACTATCATTAATAGTTTCAACCCTCCAAATGCGGCACCCAATAAGCGGTCTATCCATCCTATCTTCAACACTTTTGATGTTTTATGCAGCAATATGGATATTAAGTATGTTATCAATACTATTGCTACAAACATTATTGAGTAGTATAATGTTCCCTCAAGGCGTGTTGCTCCAGAGGTAATGTTATATACTAAGTCTGAAAATAGAGTTGATAGTATTCCTGTGAAGAGTAGTGCCAAGACTACTCCCACAAGAACTCCTAACTGTCTGAATATTCCCAATATTGCTCCTCGCACTAATGCAAAGATTAATAATGCTATTATTACTATATCAAAGATAGACATACTCTCTTTTTATTCTTATAAAGTTTGTTTTACCTCTACCTCCTCAAACGACTCAATTATATCTCCTACTTTTATGTCGTTATAGTTTGTTATACTCAAACCGCACTCGTAACCTGTTGCAACCTCTTTAACATCATCTTTCATACGTTTAAGAGATGCAAGTTCTCCTGTATAAATTACGATACCATCGCGGATAAGACGTACTTTGTTGCCACGTTTTATCTTTCCTTCTTTTACGGCTCCTCCTGCTACTGTTCCAACTTTTGAGATATGGAATGTTTCGCGTACCTCAACAGTTGCAGTGATAACCTCTTTTATTTCGGGCGATAACATTCCCTCCATTGCCGATTTAACCTCCTCAATAGCATCGTAAATGATTGAGTATAGACGGATATCTACACCCTCTTTCTCTGCATCTTTACGTGCTGCCATAGATGGACGTACGTTAAATCCTACTATAATTGCATCTGATGCCGCAGCAAGGGTAACGTCTGACTCGGAGATTTGTCCAACACCTTTGTGGATTACATTTACCTGTATTTGCTCAGTTGACAAACGTATCAAAGAGTCGCTTAACGCCTCTACCGATCCATCCACATCGGCTTTTACAACAATGTTCAATTGTTGGAAGTTTCCGATTGCAATACGGCGTCCTATCTCCTCGAGTGTTACACGTGTACTTGTACGGAATCCTTGTTCGCGTTGTAGTTGTTCACGTTTGTTTGCTAACTCACGAGCCTCTTGCTCTGTATCAAATACATTGAAGGTATCTCCTGCTTGAGGCGCTCCGTTGAATCCTAAGATTAGTGCTGGAGCCGCAGGTCCTGCCTCTTTTATTTTACCATTACGCTCATTGAACATTGCTTTTACACGTCCGTAGTATTGTCCTGCAACAACAATATCTCCTACTTTTAGTGTTCCGTTCTCAACCAATACTGTTGATACGTATCCACGACCTTTATCTAAAGCAGACTCAATGATTGATCCGCGTGCTTTGGCTTTGGGGTTTGCCTTCAACTCTAACATCTCTGCCTCCAATAGAACTTTTTCAAGTAGGTCTTCTACTCCCATTCCTTTCTTAGCCGAGATGTCCTGTGATTGATATTTTCCTCCCCAGTCCTCTACAAGATAGTTCATTGCAGCCAACGACTCTTTAATCTTGTCGGGGTTAGCAGTTGGTTTGTCTATTTTATTTATTGCAAATACAATGGGTACTCCTGCTGCCGCTGCGTGGTTAATTGCCTCAACAGTTTGGGGCATTACATTGTCATCGGCTGCAACTATAATGATTGCTATGTCGGTAACTTGCGCTCCACGAGCACGCATCGCTGTAAATGCTTCGTGTCCTGGTGTGTCAAGGAATGTTATTCTTCGGCCATCATCCAACTTAACATTGTATGCTCCGATGTGTTGAGTAATTCCTCCTGCCTCTCCTGCAATTACGTTTGCACTTCGGATGTAGTCCAACAATGATGTTTTACCGTGGTCAACGTGTCCCATTACGGTTACAATTGGTGGACGTGGTACTAAATCTTCTTCCTTATCCTCAGTTTGTTCTATTGCTGATACTACTTCGGCACTTACATACTCAGTTTTAAATCCAAACTCTTCGGCTACAATGTTTATTGTCTCAGCATCGAGGCGTTGGTTTATTGACACCATCATTCCAATGCTCATACAGGTTGATATAACTTTGTTTACCTCTACTCCCATCATGGTTGCAAGGTCATTTGCTGTTACAAACTCTGTAATTTTCAATATCTTGCTTTCAAGACGCTCTTGATTTGCTAACTCTTGCTCACGCATTAAGTTTGCTTCGCGTTTTTCTTTACGCCATTTTGCACCTTTCTTTTGCGAAGAGTTCTTAGATGTTAAACGAGCAAGTGTCTCTTTTACTTGACGTTGAACATCCTCCTCCGATACCTCAACTCTAACAGGACGGGGTTGTTTCTGTTTTTGCTTTTGTGGTTTCTTTCCGCCCTCGATTACTTGTACGTTGGGGTTGTTGATATCTATTTTATCTTTTTTGATGCGTTGACGTTTTTTACGCTCTCCTTCGCCTTTTTCTTGCGATGGACGTTTAAACATTTCGCTTCTTTGACGCTCCTTCTCCTCACGCTCTTTTTGACGCTCCTCTTTACTTTTCTTTTGTGGGCGTGTTTTTTGATTTAATGAGTCTAAATCAATTTTTCCCACAATGTTGATTTGTGTTGATGATTGAGGTTTACCCAAATCAAACACCTCAGATTGTTCTGGTTTTACCTCTTCTTTCATCACTTCAACTTTTTGTTGTTGCTCCTCTTTTCTCTCAACCGGCGCTGGCTTAGGTTGAGGTTGAGGTTGTTTCTTTTCAACAGGAGTTGGTGTTGGTTGCTCTTGTTTTTTTTCTACGGGAGCAGGTTTCGGTTGCTCCTCTTTTTTCTCAACTGGTGCTGGTTTTGGTGCAGGGCGTTTGTTTACTGCATCCAAATCTATTTTTCCTACTTGCTTAAACTGAGGACGTTTAACCTCTTCTGTCTTTACAAGTTCTGGCTCTTGCTCAACTTTACGTTGAACTGGTTTATCTTTATGATGACGCACTTGAGACATTTTGTCTGCACCCTCCTTCACGCTTTTGTCAGCATTAAACTCTTTTTGCAAAAGGGCATATTGTTCATCGCCGATTTGAGTATTTGGTGTAAATGTCTCATCAGCATAGCCATTTTTCTGCAAAAAATCAATTAATGTCTGAATTCCTACATTAAGGTCTCGTGCTACTTTATTTAATCTTATCATATAGTCTTACTCTTTTTCTAATAAGTTACTTAAATTATTTTTACTCTTTAGGAATAAAAATTTCTATTACTCAAACTCTGCTGCAAGGATGGCTTTGATCTCTTCAATTGCCTCCTCTTCAAGATCTGTTCTTTCAAGCAACTCCTCGTTAGATCTTCCCAATACATCTTTTGCTGTATTGCATCCAATCTCTTTCAATTGGTTAATTATCCACTCTTCTATTTCATCGTTAAATTCATCAAGATAAATATCCTCTTCTCCTGCCTCTACTGTATCGCGGAATACCTCAATATCGTATCCTGTAAGTTTCATTGCAAGACGAATGTTATATCCATCTTTTCCGATTGCCAATGCCATATCATCGGGACGCAATAACACCTCTGCTTTCAAATTCTCTTCATCTACACGAATGGCTGATGTTGATACTTTTGCTGGTGCCAATGCTCTTTGGATGAATAACATTGTGTTTTTAGTGTAGTTGATAACATCAATATTCTCGTTACACAACTCACGAACTATTCCGTGTATGCGTGAGCCTTTTACTCCCACACATGCTCCTACTGGATCGATACGCTCATCGTATGACTCTACTGCAATTTTTGCTCTGAATCCTGGGATGCGTGCTACGCGATGAATTGTGATAAGTCCGTCATGAATCTCGGGTACTTCCAACTCAAACAAACGTTTTAGGAACATCTCTGATGTACGCGATACTATAATTTTTGGTGTGTTGTTTATGTTATCTACACGAGCAACTACCGCACGTACTGTATCTCCTTTGTGGAAGAACTCGTTAGGAATTTGCTCTTCACGTGGCATAATCAACTCGTTTCCTTCGTCATCAATCAAAAGTATCTCTTTCTTCCATATTTGGTAAACCTCTCCTGATACAATCTCTCCCACTTTGTTTTTGTAGATGTTGTAGATTGCATCTTTTTGAAGTTCAAGTATTTTTGATGCTAATGTTTGACGTAGGTTCAAAATTGTACGGCGGTCAAAGTCTGAGAATAATACCTCTTCGGCAACCTCTTCGCCTATTTCGTATGAAGAATCTATTTTTTTAGCATCAGAAAGAGATATTTGAAGATTTGCATCTGTAATCTCTCCATCAGCCACAACCTCACGGTTACGCCAAATCTCGCAGTCTCCTTTGTCGGGGTTTACGATAACATCAAGGTTTTCGTCTGTACCATACATTTTTGCAAGTACGTTACGGAACGACTCTTCCAAAACACTTACAAGTGTTGTTCTGTCAATGTTCTTCAATAGTTTGAACTCTGAGAACGTCTCAATCATTGTGTTTACAATCTCTTTCTTTGCCATTTTTATATCTGTTTTTAATTATTATTTCTTTTGGTATTATATATGAGTTAAAATGTTATCACATTCTTTACGTATTTAACTTCAGAGTAGAGGTAACGCTGCTCCTCTACTACCTCAATTTTGCGTTTTGCACCTTCGGGTTTTATCTTTTTTGTAACCTCAACAGTAAATCCCTCCTCATCGGCAGCCGATAGTGTTGCATAGAATTTTTGACCTACTTTGGTTAAAACCTCTACCTCTCCGCCTATATTTTTTTTGTACTGACGCGGTAATTGCAAAGGCGATGTTAATCCTGCCGAACCTACTTCGAGCGAGTAATCCTCCACCTCTCTGTCAAAAGCAGCCTCAATATCACGATGTAGTTTTTCACAGAACTCTATATCTACACGGTCATCATCATCAATGGTTACAACTATTGTATTATCGGGAGAAACAGTTACTCCAACCAAAAACGAAGTACCATCACCGAGTAGTTCAACTACCTTATTTTCAATCTCTTTTGCGTTAATCATATAGTTAATACGTTTATTATGGGATAAAAAGCGAGGGGGCTTGCTTGCCCCCTCCACCTTTGTTTACGTTACAAAGATATATAATTATCTCGTAATTACAAAATTATGAACTAATATTTTATTTCATTAATTAGCAATTACCTTTACAACCTCATTATTAACCTTAACCATTATCACTCCTTTTAGGGTTGTAGGTAACTCCGCTTGAGGACTCTTTACGGGGGCTGAGGATAGTTCGGCCCAACATCTATCTGTTATCTCCGCACCACTTTTTACAGTTATTTTATAATGGAATTCTGAATTGCTTAAACTCTTGTTCCAATTCTCGTTCTCTGCCTTCACAATAGTTGTTACATAAGGCATGAAAACGCAGACTATGATTCATCTCTGTAAGGTGTGCCAACTCATGCATAATTACATAATCAACAAGATGTTGAGGATAAAAAATCAGATAGACCGAGAGTGATATATCTTTTTTTACACTGCACGATCCCATTCTTGTGAGTGCCGTAGAGATTGTGAATTTGTTATATTTAACTCCTTTTGCCTTTGCCAACGCATCTAAACGAGCGTGAAGATATGGCTCTGCTACCCTCCTTAATATTGTTATTATTCCCTGCTTTATTCTTTTCTGAATTGATACTGTCTCAATTTCAGCACTCTGTGGCACAAACACATTAAGGGTGTTATCTTTTAGCGTAAAGAGGAGTTTTGAGAGGTTATGTGAGTATATGCGAATTGGTACAACTCTTGTTGCTATTTCATCTCCTGCCCGTAATATATTTGTGGAGGTTTTTGCTAACAATCCCCTAATTGCTGTGCGTTTTCTATGTATGCTATCTTCTATAACCTTTGTCTCAGTTTTATAAGGTGCTGTTACTTGCAACACTCCATCTTTCACCCTGAATATTAATCTTTTGGCTCGTGTATTATAGCATACTTTTATTAAGCCAAATTCACTGTCTTGTATAAATATTTCGGGCATAGTTGTTACTACACATTTCTACTGTCTGCTCCCCACATCAGTTTGTTACGGAGTGTTGATACAAAGGTATGGTTGTTGCGTTTTACTACCAATGTCTTAAAGGGGGCTTTACGTAGTGTTATCTCCTTATCACATGGTATTACCAACGACCTTCCGTCAAGAGCAAGAAGGCAGTTTCCTGTTCTGCTATCAACCGACAGGGTTATTGTTTTGCTATCAGGCACTACTAACGGACGCACATTAAGGGTGTGTGGTGCTACGGGCGCTATTACAAAATCGGATGTTTCGGGCATCAACACCGGACCTCCAACACTTAAGGCATAGCCTGTTGAACCTGTTGGTGTTGCAACTATCAAACCGTCTGCTTGATAACTATTCAAAAACTCCTCTCCTAAGGTTGCCGATATGGTTATCATTGATGATGTATCTTGTTTTAAGACTGCCACTTCGTTTAATGCGTATGGGGTAAAATCAGAAGAAAGCGACTCTACCTCAACTTGCAACATTGTTCGTTCTTCTAATCTGTAATTATTTGATAATAATTCATCTACGGCATTTATTATCTCCTCTTTTGAAACATCGGCAAGAAATCCTAATCGTCCTGCATTTATCCCCAATATTGGGATATTTTTTTCTGCCACATTCTCGGCTGTACGTAAAAATGTTCCGTCTCCGCCAACACTTATTACTATATCAATGTTATCATCTATGGTTGTAAAGGGTGTTGCAGCATAAAGTTCTATTGATTGTTCTTTAAGAAAGTCATAATAGTTCTGCTCTACAAAAAGACTAACTTCGTATTTTTGCAGTGACTCAAAAAGTGTAACTATATGCTCACTTTTAGAGCGTTGATAACTATTTCCAAAAAGGGCAATTTTCATTATTTTAATATACGAATAAATTGTAGTAACTTTGTGCAAAGTTACAGAAATAATTTAAATTGATAAATTTTTATAGGTTTTCCGTTAATTGGAAAGCAAATTAATTAAGAATTAACAACAAATATATATGATTAAATTAAGCGTAAATATAAATAAGGTTGCCTCTATCAGAAATGCTCGTGGGGGTAATCGACCAAATATTCTTCAAACTGCTATCGACTGCGAGGCTTTTGGCGCCGATGGTATTACTGTGCATCCTCGCCCCGATGAGCGTCACATTAGATATGCTGACCTTGATGTGTTGGCTCCCGCTCTTAAAACAGAGTTTAACATAGAGGGTAATCCTTCTCCTAAGTTTATTGAGAAGGTTTTACAAGTTCGCCCTGCTCAGGTTACTCTTGTACCTGACAGTCCCGATGCTATTACCTCAAATGCTGGCTGGAACACTCGCGACAACTTTGAATTTCTCTCTGAGGTTGTTGCCAAGTTTAAAAATGCAGGTATCAGAACTTCCATTTTTGTTGATGCTGATGAGGAGATGATTGAGTGGGCTGCAAAATGTGATGCTGACAGAGTGGAACTTTATACTGAGCCTTACGCCACCAATTATAACAAGAACAGAGAAGAGGCTATTGCTCCGTTTATTGTTGCTGCTCAAAAGGCTCGTTCACTTGGTCTGGGTCTTAACGCAGGACACGATTTGAGTCTTGAGAATCTTGCATACTTTGCCGAGAATATTCCTTGTCTTAAAGAGGTTTCTATTGGTCATGCCCTTATCTGCGATGCTCTTTATTTAGGATTGGAGGAGACTATTAAACAATACAAAGCACAATTGATAGTAACAAAATAGGATTTAAACCTATTGTGGAGTTATATGTCAAACGTTACAGAAATTAGGATTTTAATTATATTTAGATAAACACAATTCTTATTCTATGAATATTTTAACAACCATTTTGGCACAAGTGGCAACTGATCCCGTAGTGGAGGGTATTGCTGAAGAGACTACAAAAGAGTTAGACCTATTAGCCCTAACAATGAAAGGCGGTATAATTATGATTCCTCTTTTATTGTTATCGGTGATGGCTATTTACGTATTTTTTGAGCGTTGGAGTGCTATAAGAAAGGCTGCAAAAGCCGATAACACTTTTATGGCTCGTATTAAGGATTATATTCACGATGGCGATATAGCATCGGCTCGTAACCTTTGTAAAAAGACTGATACTCCTTATGCTCGTTTGATTGAAAAGGGGATCTCTCGCTTAGGACGTCCTATGAACGATGTGCTTGTTGCTATTGAGAACACTGGTAATATTGAGATTGCTAAATTGGAGAAGAACTTTCCATGGTTGGCAACTACTGCAGCAGGTGCTCCTATGATTGGTTTCTTGGGTACTGTTTCGGGTATGGTCAGAGCATTCTTTAATATGGCCGAGTCTGGTGGTAGTGCCGATATTACTACTCTCTCGGGCGGTATATATGAGGCTCTTGTTACTACCGTTGCTGGTTTGGTTGTGGGTATTATTGCTCTATTTGCTTATAACTACCTTGTTGCAAGGGTTGACGGAGTGGTAAGAGACCTTGAGTCGAAAACTATGGAGTTTATGGACCTTTTAAATGAACCCGCTCAAAAATAGAATATGGCTTTTAAACGCAGACATAATATTGATGCTTCTTTTAGTATGGCGTCAATGACCGACGTTATATTCTTGTTGCTTATATTCTTTATGGTAACTTCTACTGCAGTATTCCCGAATGCTATTAAGGTTATGTTGCCCCAAAGCAAAAATCAAGTTACTAATACAGCGGCTGCAAGAGTTACTATTGACAAGGATAACAGATACTACTTTGCTAAAGGCAATAAGGCTCCCACAGAGATTGCTCCCGAGCAGTTGGGCGATATGCTGGATGCTCTTGTTGCAGAGGAGGGAGAGGTGTTTGTTTCGATTAATGCCGATAAAAGTATTGAATATGGCGAGGTAGTAAGAGTTCTTGGTATTGGAGCCGAGAAGGGTGTTAAGATGGTGTTGGCAACTCAACCCGTTAAGAAATAGTTTTAATATCTCATATTAATAATGGATAACCACGAGAAAAAAGATAAGATTTTAGGCATTGCAGGCACTCTGATTTTTCACATTGCCATAATTCTTATTCTCTTTTTTACTAAACTATTATCTCCTGCTACTGATGAAGGCGGTGGTATATTGGTGGCTTATGGCACCAACTACGAGATTGTTACCGCTCCACCAGCGGGATATACTCCACCAAAAGTTGTATCTTCAACCGAAGAGATAACCCAAGATAGTGATGAGCAAACTATTGCATCAGAAGAGGAGGAGAAGAAAAAACGTGAAGAGGAGCAACGCAAAGAGGCTGAGCGTAAGGCTAAAGAGGAGGCCGAGCGTAAAGAGGCTGAACGCATAAACTCACTTGTATCAGGCATATTCTCTTCTTCATCAAGCGAAGATGGCAGTGAAAGTAAAGGCTCTCCCAATGGAAACTCTGATGAGGGCGCTGAGAGCGGAAACGCTGGATATGGTATTTGGGATCTTGGAGGTAGAGGTTTTGCTAAAGGAGAAAAATTACCTGTTCCCGAATATGATAGAAGTAATGTTGAGGGAAAACTTGTTGTAAATATTACTGTTAGCCCAGCAGGCAAAGTAATTGCTGCTTCTACAAATCCTAAACTTAGCGATCCGAGTGTGGCTTCTTCAGAATATATAAGAAACAGAGCCGAAAGTGCTGCTAAAAGAGCAAAGTTTGAATCAATCAAAGGCACTAATAATCAAAACGGAACTATTACATACTTCTTTAAAATTAGATAATATCTTTTATACATATATAAAAATACCCTTGACGCGTCAAGGGTATTTTTGTTTCATCTCTTTTATTGTTTGACTATTAACAGCACAACCACAGCAACAAAGAATCCTATTGCAAACCATCTTAATTTAGAGGGTTGAGATTTATCACTATCTATTTTTTTATTACTCTTTACATCAACACTCTCTGTTATTATCTGTTCCTCGTCAGTTGTTTGCAATCTGTTTTGAACTGTTTTCTCCACTGTCATCTTTGACGGTTTCCAACCTCCAACAGAATCGGGAATATACTCAACTTTTGCACTATTAATTTCAATGGTATCGTGAACCAACAACTCACGTTCAACAACTCGCTCAACATATATTGTATCAACTTGCGAAACTTCGCAATGGCGTGGCGGGTTACACGATACTACCGAAAGTAAAAACAGCGTGAGTATAGTTAATGATATAATCAAATATATACTCCTACTCATCTTGCACAATATTTAATGTTATTGTTTCACCTCGCTTTATTGCACCCTTACACTCTATAACTAAAATCTCTTCGTAGATTGAGGAGTTGGATAATCTGCCACGTGTGCTATTTTCTCCCACCAAGATACAACCTGAAGTATCAGATGCACTGTTGCCTCGATGTATTAATATCCCCTCAAAGTGAGGAACGTCCAACAGTCTGGGCAACTCCCTGCCAAACTTTGGCGAGCGATTTACTACAACCTTATACTCTCCGTATGGTATTGCACTTTTTCCTGCCTCTTTTTTCTCCTTACCTTCAAATGCCCCACTCTTATCAATATCTATAACTTTATCCTCAAGAGTATCGCAAAAATATTTACCATCTATATACAACTCTCCTATTGTATAGTTTTTCCCTAATAACTTTCTTTTTATCTCTAATCTCATAACTACCTATATTTTTTTTAATAATCACTTGGAGGTTTTCGGTTGGTACATTTTCTGATATCGCATCGTTTAACTTCGCTCTCCTTTAATTTCAGTTCAAGTTCGTGACGGCTGTAAATCTCTTCTAACCTTTTTTGTTGCTCGGCACGTAACTCAATATAGAGCGAATCTATTTTTGAATCTCGCTCACAGATTCTCTTTTCCAACCAGTCAACCCTCCTCTGTTCATTCCCTATTTGTAATGATTCGGCCTCCTCTTGTACCTTTTTTTGTGTTGATTTGCGAGTGGTAACCCACGTTACCACCCACTTAATCAACTCAACTCCTCCAATGGCCGTTACAATTGTTGCTATCTCATTTAATGTAGTCATCACTACAAGGCATTAATCATTTTCCAACCACACCAAACATCTCCTTGCAATGTTCTCTGTATCTCAACATACTGTCCTGTAATAAGCAATAGTTTTGCCCGTTGCGTTACACTGCGTTCAACGGCTATTCCCATTTGACTTGCCGCCCGCACTACTGCATAGTTGTTCAATACATCCATTGTAAAGAGAGTTCCACTCGGGATAGGCTCTGCTCCACCACTCATTGGCAAGTCTGCAAAGAACTTTTCAATTGCATTCTCAATCCAAGAAATATCAGAGCCATTCATTATTACTCCCTCATACATTCCATTCTCGGTGTAGTTCTTTAACTCAGCATCACTTATTTGGTTAAGATTTGTTGTCTGCTTCAACTCTCGCCAAGCACTCCACCCCTCACTTCCGTTTGAGTATTTGTTGTAGGTACGGATATACTCCTTGCCCTCACTGCCCAATCGGTTTGTAAGTTTAAGATATTGTGTGATACATTGCTCTGTGTCGCTTAACGAGGCATCTAAAACGGTTAATTGTCCGTTTATGGTGTGTCCTGATGATGCGTTCATAATTGGCAAGTTGTCGTTCTCTGACTGCAACCTTTCGCCTGTTATGTAATAGATGCCTTGCTTCTTGTAATCATTCATATTGAAGGTTGACGACCACTCTATATTCTCAATTTCAACTCTTTCATCTTGAATATCATAAATCTGACCTGCTACATTTATTTTTGATATTATTGCCATATTCTCTATAATTTTAAAGTATTACCATCTACTATTCCTGTAACCGAGAGCGAACTTCCGACAACAGAATATATTTTACCATTTGTTTTAAACGAACTGACTATATTGAGAGCAATATAGTCTGCCATTTTCTTGCTACCATTAGTATTTGGATGCAAACCATCAATCAAGTCACGCCCACTTCTTTCATGATAACCCGTTGGACCATTCCACATCGCTCCTTCATATTCAAAATCGGCACTGATACCACACTCCTCTCCAACGTGAATAACAGGAACTCCCAAGTGTTTTGCACTTTCACTTATATACTCCTGTTTTGTTGCAATAGAAGAAGCATAATCGCGAGAAGCATAACAGCCTTGAATTGGCGTTAAAATATAAATTTTTGCTCTTGGAAAAAGTTCCTGCAATTTATTTACACAATACCTCATTGCCCCTCCAATAGTTTTCCTATAAGAGCGATATGTATCGTTCTCATCAAATGTAGGTTCTGTTAAAGGAATTACTCCTGCTTCAGTCTTATAATTTGCATCTATTGCCGAGCGTATCTCTTGTATAGTAGCATTATTGGCAACTCTCATATTTTCACTATCGTTGGTTCCTGCAGATATTATTATAATATCAGGGGCATCGGCGTAGAGTGTGGGATTGTTTATTATTTTTTGAACTTGATTTCCTATTACGTTATTGACATTATTATCTGCTCCATTAAATTGAGGATTACCGTCATAAACAGTACCCTCTCTATCGGCCCACCATGCTCCAGCAACTGCCAAATTATAATATTTAGAAGGTTGCAATATATCCCTAAGTTTAGGGATATAATAACTCTCTGTTGTTATACTATCTCCCAAACTCATAAATACACAACCTTTTGTTGATACTTCGTTTAAAAATAGGTCTGCCGAGAGGTTTGCTCTAAACTCAACATCAACGATAGTCCCCTTATTATCGGTATAAACATAAAAGTCGGTAGCATTCTCAGGAACTACAAATGAATAATAACCGCCATCATAGGTTTTATTATCAGCCAAAGATTTATATGTTTTAAATTCTGCATCGGTATAATATCCAAAGTTTTGAAAATATCCTTTAACTTTTACCATTACAGTTTTACCTATATAGGGAATAAGAGAGAAGAATCTTTTAACAGTAGATATTGACTCACCTTTTAAATCTATATATCCAACCTTGCTATCAATCTCTTTTAGGTCTCTTTTTAAAGTATCAATCTCTAACACCTCGGTTGCAAGATTTACCCTAAACTCAACATCAACGGTGGTTACTCCTAAATCAGAATTATTAAAAACAAAGAATGTTGTTGCAGTTTCGGGAACGTAAAAATTAACCCATTTACCTCTCTTTTCACTCTCCCCTAAAGTTCTATATCCATTTGCAAGTGCTTCATCTCTATATCCAAAACTTGTAAAATTTCCTGAAACTTTAACGCTAACCTCTTTGCCTATATATGGTTCCAAAGAGAATATATTGGGAGAGGTATTTCCTTTTATTGTTATATCTTTATATAAATACAATCCAACCTTGTCGGCAATCTCATTTATCTCTCTTTTTAAAGTATCAATCTCTAACACCTCGTTTGCAAGATTTACCCTAAACTCAACATCAACGGTGGTTACTCCTAAATCAGAATTATTAAAAACAAAGAATGTTGTTGCAGTTTCGGGAACGTAAAAATTAACCCATTTACCTCTCTTTTCACTCTCCCCTAAAGTTCTATATCCATTTGCAAGTGCGTCATCTCTATATCCAAAACTTGTAAAATTTCCTGAAACTTTAACGCTAACCTCTTTACCTATATATGGTTCCAAAGAGAATATATTGGGTGAGGTATTTCCTTTTATTGTTATATCTTTATATAAATACAATCCAACCTCGTCGGCAATTTCATTTATCTCTGTCCTTAACAAACTCCAGTTAACATTCATAGGAATTATTGACGTCTCCCAATAATCGCCATTCCAATAAAGGATTACAATAGATGTCTTTTTAAAGGTAACCGACACCGCACTACTTCCGTTTTTAAAGTGTGTGAATGTAATTGTTTTTGGGGTTGCATTGGGATTTACATCAACATCATCACACTCTGCCACATAAAAGTAACTCTCTTTTACTCCCCTTTGAGGCGAAGGGATAAAATCATCTGGGGAGTTTCCAACCTCATTGGTTAGCATACCCTTCATTCCGCTATCTACTCTATTGGTATCAATCCACTCTCTGTTTAAAGTATTCCATACCCAAACAGAGTTTGTTTCTCCGTTTACAAAAAACATTCCTGGCTGTGGTGCAATATTTAGGGATAACACCTCTCCTACGCCATAGTGATAGCCTAAAAAATATTTTGTTTTATCTATTTCTATTGAACAATTCATAATCTTATTTTATAATTATTTTTAACCTATTGATACATGAGAACGCATTATAGCAGAGCGTTCAGTATCACCTAAAATTTCAAATACTAACGCTGCGGTAAGATATGTTATTGAGGGCAAAAGCAACTCGTGTATCTCAATGGATGTTGACAAATCGGGAATTTTAACATACAGAGCATCTGTTATTTCATGAGTTCGCACCTCGGGAGGTAATGAATAATATTTTAAAACTTTATCTCCATTGTGATTAACCGATAGCACTACAACTGGTTTTGCTCTTCCGGCCATTGTATATGGGTTATTTTGCAACACCGCTGTAACACTATTAGGATCCTCAAATTTTGTAACACTCCTATCCCACCCCTTCATTCTTAAAAGAGTAATACGCAATAGATCTTTTGGCAGAACTATCTCTCCACTTCCATTTTGTTTTTTTATTGGAATCAACGTTTTTGAAACATCTGTTTGTGGCAAAAGAATATCGGGTGCTGCCATAAATACAGCATTTATTGCTTCGGGAAGTTTACTCTCAATATACAACTCAACCCCTACTCCTCCAACTCTTTCAACATTACTTTCAGAGAAACCCTCCTCCATATTTATCTTCACTAACTCTATGAGAAGTTCCTTACTATATAACATAACTCTCCTACTCTAAATTTTTAAACAGTAAATTAAATCGGTGAGCAACCTCTTTTATCTTTTTGGGCGAGTTCATCTCTTTTGTAGCCACATTGTAGGGTGCATTTTGCAAAAACCTACGAGCCTCTTGCCATGTGGTTACATTATCAACAACTGTTACCTCAGAGATAATTTCTATCTCCTCATGTTGCTGGGAGGTTTCCGCAAAAAATTTTATACCATAATCGGCATCCTCTTCTATTGCCTTTTGTAGCACAGGGTCATTAGTCTCAAAGTAACCCTCTCCAGTATTAGATGCCACAAACTTTATTCTCACACTCTTATCTCCTACCCTTATTAAGGAACTAAGGTTTCCTCGATTTGTTTTATATCGTTTCATAACTACATATATTTTTTATGTTTATATATTGTGATAGTTGTCAGGTTTCCCCGACAACTATCTAAGCAAAAAAATTATCCTTTTTTAGGTACAATACGCATATGAGCAGCAGGGTAGCGAAGTGTTAAACAACTTGCTTCGGTCATAACCACTGCATCGGTGTTGCGAATACCTGCTTTCTTAAGGTCAAGTTTCTGATGTCCAAAAGGAACGTGAGCCCAACGAGTTATAAACTCAGGGTCAAAAGCAAATCCGTAATCGCTCATACCGCAATCATCAAATACCTCTGAGTATAGGATATAGAACTTACCAAACTTAGAGCGAATCTCTGAGAAGTCGATACCCCATTTAACAAATTCATCCTCTGAACTTACAACCTTGGTAACATCAAGTTTATTGATTCTGCCAATAAAGTCGCTACCACCAATAAGCACTTTGCGTTTGTTACCTCCGTTACCTGTAAATGCCTCTTTCATCATATCAATAAGGTCATTTTGAGTAAGTTCTTTTGAAGGGTCAAACTCATACTCTTTTCCTGCTTGCCACCAGATACCTCCTGTAAGCATTACATTCTCTTTTTTACGAGAGTCGTAAAGAGTGTTTTTAACACCAAACATAAAGGTCTTTTCCATACCCAAACGCATATCATAGATAGCAGCCTCCTCAGAGTCACTGAAATCCCAAGGAACATTCTTTGCTGCAATTTTTTGGAAAGTTGATTGCTCAACCTGAATTTTAAATATTTGACAGTTATTTTGCTCCTTAACAGGCAAGGCCTCAAATTGTGCAGTTTGAACATCCAACTCAGTTGCTGCACGTCCCATTCTGATAAGGGTTGTTGATGCAGGAATTGAAGGGACGCATCCCTCTATTGAGCCAATCTTTTTTCCATTAATTGCATATACATTCAAATTCCCGTTCTCCTCTTTACTTGTAATATAGAGTACTAAATCTGATTTTGATTGTGTTACCCCATCAGCCTCATAACCTTTTACGCCTTGAACAAGTAGAGTCTCAGACACCTCAAAGATATCGTTGTTGCTTGTGGTAATTGTTACCTTTTGTGCTGCACTTGTTACTGCCGATGATGCAGGCTCTGTATATGCAACGCTCAAAGTTGCTTTTGTTGGTTTAATATCAACAGAGTAGTAATCAACCACCATTGAGTCTGCTTTGCGAGCACCTGCCCAACGCGAAAGTTGATCAATAGGTGTTGACATTGGGCGAATTTTTGTGATACGTTCATCAATGGCATTTTTAATAAGACCATCACTATGGCGAGTTGATAGAGAACGCGTTAAAGGCTCTCCTGAAACTATTTTTCCAACACTTGCAGTTGGTATTACCGCAGCCAAAATACACGATGAATCGGCAGACAAAAACGCCACTATTACTGTAATTGCTATTAGTGCTAAAAGCACCCAAACTTGATTGTTTTTAATAAACTCAAAAATCTTTTTCATAATTGTTTCTTTAATTTTAAATGTTACTGAATTTTGTTTTTTTTGCGATGTGATTTCGTTTTGGCATAAGCCAAAACAATTAGGAATTAGTAATTAATTCCCATTCCTAATTCCTCATTTTTTACATGTCCCAGACACTCTTTCTGCGGCGCAAACCAAACATGGGGGTGAGATCGGCAGAAGAGTCGGTTTTTAACGATTGCGAAGTGGCTGCATCAGATTTATCTTTGCTAAAGATTATTCTCTGATTGCGACCTTTAACCTCGCCTGTCTGTTCTGCAAGATCTATGTCTGTGTCGTAATTAACACCTTTGAATAGAGTATCAAGAACCTCATAAGAGAAGTCGCACATAAATACATGCTCGCATAGGTGACATACTTTTTCGATAAACATATCGAACTCCTCATCAGTCATACCCTTTGCCTCTTTAAAGCGTTCAATTGATTTTGCGCTCACTTTCCAGTTCTCCTCAATCTCTTTCTCGGTTTTAGCATAGGTTTGCATACGATCCAGATAGGCATCGTTCTCTTTACGCAGTTGCATTAAACGATCTTCATCGTAAGCACACTGCAACACATCGCCACCAAAGTAGCGAACACAAGCAATTAGAGGATCTTCACCCTCAATTACAGTTGAGATAAAGCCTGCCATTTTGGGATTTGACGTAAAGATTTGAGCAAGTTTTGTTTGGTCTTTACGCAACTTCTCAAATCGCTCATCAAGGTCCGCATCATAACTTGCAAGTACCTCAAACAACTCATCATCACTATCAAAATTTCTGTCTGGGAAATGTTTGATAAGTCTCTTCACGATTACTCCGCGTGATGTTTCGGGCAGAGTCTCGTCGTTTTCATAAAAGTTTTTCATAAAATAAAATAATTAATTAGTATTTTACCACACTATTGTGGTGTTTTTACACTGCAAAGAAAATACTAATATGAGAGCGATAACTGGTAAATTTATATGAAGTGATGAGAAGGGGATGGGGAGTTTGTTAGTTTAATTCAGAAAAATGTTATATTTACCTATATTTGCCTATAATACAAATATTTAAGAATTTGCATTTTTTAGTGTTAATATTTTTTTGTAATATTGCATTGTAATACGATTTAATAAAAACTGAAACTTAAAATATATTATGCTTAAAAGATTTTTATTTGTTACTGCTTTGGCAGTTTTAAGCCCCGCTATAATGGTGGCTGATGAGGGTATGTGGTTGTTGCCTTTTTTAAAGCAACAAAATAGTGAGTCGTTAAAAAAATTGGGATTGAAATTGGAGGTTGATGATATTTATTCGCCCGATGAGGTTTCGCTTAAAGATGCTATCGTTGTGTTTGGCAAGGGTTGTACTGGCGAGGTTATATCGGACGAGGGATTGATTCTTACCAACCACCACTGCGGTTACTCTTGGATTCAACAACACAGTTCGGTTGATCACGACTACTTGACTGATGGTTTTTGGGCTTACTCTAAAAGCGAGGAGTTACCTACTCCCGGTTTGGAGGTGCGTTTCATTGACCGTATTGTTGATGTTACTGACTCTATTAAGGTTGCTGTTGAAGAGGCTGGTGACCCAATGAAGGCTTACGATCTTATGTTCTTGAACAAGATGAGTAAGCGTTTGGCTGGTGAGGAGTTTATTAAAGAGAATCCTTTTGTTGAGGTTGTTATCAAGCCTTTCTATGGTGGCAACAAGTTCTTTATGTTCTACCAGACTGTTTATAAGGATGTGAGAATGGTGGGTACCCCTCCCTCTTCTATTGGTAAGTTTGGTTACGATACTGATAACTGGATGTGGCCTCGCCATACTGGCGACTTCTCGCTCTTCCGCGTTTATACCGATAAGGATGGCAAGGCTGCTGAGTATAGTGCCGATAACATTCCTATGAAACCTAAACATCACTTGCCTATCTCGCTTAAGGGTGTTGAGCAAGGCGACTACTCTATGACTATTGGTTTCCCTGGTACTACTAACCGCTACGATATTTCTGAGGAGATTATCCACTACCGCGATATTGTTAATGCTGCTCGTATTGAGATGCGTGGTGTTCGTCTTGAGGTGTTAGATAAGTTGATGCAGGCTGATGACAAGGTACGTATTCAATATGCTTCAAAATATGCAAGTTCAAGTAACTACTGGAAAAACGCTATTGGTATGAATCGTGGCGTTAAGAAACTTTCGGTTATTGATAGCAAGTTAAAAGCCGAGAAGAAGTATAGCGATTGGGCATACGCAAACAACATGCCTCAATATGCCGAGGCTCTTGATAATATGATTTCGGCTTTGCGTAATCTTTATCCTATCAAATATCAACGCCAAATGATGACCGAAGGCCTATCTACTGCTGTTGAGTTCTCAAAGGTTCCAAGTGCCGATGCTCTTATTAAAGCGATAGAGAGCAAAGATAAAGAGGCTATTGATAAAGAGATTAAGGCTTACAAAGAGGCTTATGCTAAGTTCAACAATAAGGATTACGATCCTGAGGTTGACCGTCAAGTTGCTAAGGCTATGATTAAGAAATATATCTCGATGTTCTCGGCAGAGGAGCGTCCCGATGTGTTTGCTTTCATTGACAAGAAATACAAGGGCGATACTGACAAATTTATTGATGATTGTTTTGATAAATCGGTTTTTGCCGACTCTGCCAAGTTCAATAAGTTTATGGAGAAACCTTCGGCTAAGGTGTTGAAAAATGACCTTATGCTTAAATATGCCAACTCGGTTAGAGAGAAGATTCGTAACCTTGCTTTTGCTACTAAGGCCTACAACAAGGATTTGACTTTGGCTAAGCAGGTTTATATTGAAGGTTTGTTGAAGATGCGTGAGGGCACTCCTGTTTATCCCGATGCCAACTTCACTATCCGTCTCTCTGCCGGTCAGGTACAGCCTTACAAACCTGCCGATGCTGTTTCGTATAACTTCTTCACCACTATGGAGGGTATTTTTGAGAAAGAGGACAGCACCAACTATGAGTTTGAGGTTCCTGCAAAACTTAAAGAGATTTGGTTAAATAAGGATTATGGTCGCTATGCCGAAGAGGATGGTCGTATGATTGTTAACATTATATCTTCGAACGATATTACTGGTGGTAACTCAGGAAGTCCGCTTATCAATGGCAATGGAGAGTTGATTGGTTTGGCGTTTGACGGTAACTGGGAGGCTATGAGTGGCGATATTATTTTTGAGCCTAATATGCAACGTACTATCTCGGTTGATATTCGCTATGTTATGCTTATCATAGAGAAGTTTGCTGGTGCCATGAACATTATTGATGAGATTGATTTTGTTGAGTAATTGACAGAAAATCTATATACTTCCCCTCTCTATTCGTAGGGAGGGGGATTTTAATTTATTCGTACAAGATGTTAATTTCTAATTTATATGAAACTTACTGATGTATGGTTTACTGCTTTGGCTGAGGATGAAGTTGGTAAAACAATTATTATTAGCGGAAGAGATAACATTGAGGCTTTTAGAGTTAGCGGAAAGTTTAAAAACAGGATTGAGGTTACTTGGAGTTACAACGGTGATGGGATGCCTACCGATGAGGAGGCTAAGTTGATGGAGAGTGTTGGTGATGCTCTTCGCTCTGGGGCGGAAAAGAATAAACTTGCTATTCTCACTGGTATATATACTGGTGGAGGCAAACGTATTTGGGTGTTTTACAGCCGACACACTGGGGCGTTTGGCGAGATGCTTAATGAGGCTTTAGCATCATTTGAGTTATTGCCTATTACCATATACTCTGAGATTGACGTAGATTGGGACGACTATCTTGGTACTTTGGATTTGAAGTGCTGCTCTGATAGTGATGAAGAGTAGAGTTTAGAATTTTAAGGTCATAGAGAGTTTAAAGAGTTTAAACGAAAGAGAGAATATGAAAATTTTTATTGGAATAGCACCTCTGTTATTTATTGGATCTTGTACTGCACCTTTGACTAATAGGATTGAGGAGTGCGTAAGTGATATTGAAACAAACCACGAGGAGTGGAGTCAGGAGGATTGGAATCTATCGCAAGAGGAGTACAACAAACTTCTCAAGGAGTATGAAGAGAATTATGACACATACACTCAAGAGGAGAAGAGTGCCATAGATAGAGCAATAGGCCGTTACAATGGTATGATTCTTAAACATGGTATTGAGGAGTTTGGAAACACTATCGAGGAGTTTGGCAAACGTCTGCCTTCATTAATTGAGGGTTTTGGCAGTGCATTTGAGAATAACGACTCTAAATAGAGTCAATTTATGTTTGATGCTATTGCATTTTTCTCACGAATTTGCACTATCTTTGTAACTAAATTAGAAATGAGTAAATAGTAGTTATATAACTAAAAACTGCGGACATGATAGGTTATATACCCAACTCTATCTAAAAACTCCCCCATAGGGGCGGCGTTAGCCGAAAACTAACAACTAAAAACTAAATGTCAATGGCAAATACAGTAGAACAATTTAATCATATTACTTCGGTTTGTAGAGAACTCTTTGTTAAGAAACTTAAAGATTACGGAGCATCGTGGCGTATTATGCGTCCCACATCTATTACCGACCAAATTTTTATTAAAGCAAAACGTATTCGCAGTGTTGAGATTTGTGGCGAAGCGTTGGTTGATGAGGATATTCGTTCAGGATATATTGCCATTGTAAACTATGGAATTATCGCTCTTATTCAGTTAGAGTTGGGTCACTCTGACAAAGAGGACATCTCTGCTGAAAAGGCTATTGAGTTGTACGATAAATATCTTACCGAGACCACTACTTTGATGCTGGCTAAAAATCACGACTATGGTGAGGCTTGGCGTAGCATGAGAATTTCATCGTACACTGATATTATTCTTACCAAACTCAACAGAACTAAACAGATTGAGGATAACGAAGGTAAGACCCTTGTTTCGGAAGGTGTTGATGCCAACTATATGGATATGATTAACTACTCTATTTTTGCACTTATTAAGTTAGAGTATGGCGAATAACTCTCAAAAAACTCCAAAAATAATTAAGCCCATAGTAATACTTTGCCGTATTGTTGTGGGACTTACTTTTTTATTTTCGGGCTTTGTTAAGGGGGTAGATCCTGTTGGAGTGGCAATAAAACTTAAAGAGTATTTTGTTGCTCTTGGCATTGATTTTCTTTCACCCTCGTCGCCTTTGGGTAGCGATTTTGTTGCTACTTTCTCGCTAACTTCGGCAGTTGCACTATCACTATTTGAGTTTATTCTTGGTTTTGCTATTCTGTTTGGCAGTTACAGAAAACTTGCACCCACCCTTGCCCTCATTACTATGCTTGTAATGACTCCGCTAACCCTATATCTTGCTATTGAGAATCCTGTTCACGATTGCGGTTGTTTTGGCGAAGCGGTTGTGTTAAGTAATTGGCAAACTTTTTATAAGAATCTTGTACTTACCGCAGCGTCAATATTTTTGCTACTATATAACCACAAAGCAATTGCATTGTATGCTAAGCAGATGCGTTCGGTACCAACACTCTTTTCGGCACTATTTCTATTATCAATATCGGTAGTGTCGTATATGTACCAACCCATCCTTGACTTCCGTCCCTATAAGAGTGGAACTAACATCAGAGAGGCAATGCAACAAGGCGATATTCAACCAGAGTACATTTTTATCTACGAAAAGGATGGCCAAGAGAGAGAGTTTACTATTGATAATATTCCCATGAATGACACTCTTTGGCGATTTGTTGACAGAATTGAACGCCTGCCCGAAGGTGCAAAGATGAACGAGACTCTCGATTTTTATATCTACGATAACGATACCGATATTAGCGAAGATATTTTAATGGATGAGAACTACTCATTTATGGTATTAGTTCCATCGGTTAAGAACTACGATAATAGTTGGGATGACAAGATATTGAGTTTATATGACTATGCTTTTGAGCATTCTTATAACTTTTTTATACTCACACCTGATGCCAATGAGTTCTCGGAACGTATGAACGAAATGGGCATATCACTCCCCTGCTACACTATGGATGAAACCGTTATTGAGACCATAGCAAGGGGTAATCCCGCTATTGCAATGATAAAAGATGGTATTTTATATTGGAAATATGCTGCTCGTGATTTAATTGATATTACCCACTATAATACTAATATTGAGAAGACTCCACTCGGAAAAATTGAGGAGTATAACGCAAATCAACGTTATATTATTTTGGCAACAATATACATATTACCTTTAATATTCTTATATTTGTGCCAGAAAGCGGTGGCTCACTTTGTTGAGAAGGCAAGGGTTAGACGCCGTAAGTTGTTTGCACTGAAGAGCGCAAACAGCAAAATTACGTGCGAAACAGAACAAGAAAACTTAACTACTGATAATAGTGAAGATTCAGATAATACTAATTATAAACCTAAAAATTTTAAAACGATGAGAAAAAACATTGTAGCAGGAAACTGGAAAATGAACAAAACACTTCAAGAGGGTGTAGAGTTGGCAAAAGGAGTTGAGGCAGCTTTGAACGATCGTACTCCTAATTGCGATGTTATCATAGGTACTCCTTTCATTCACTTGGCAACTATTGCAACAACTGTTGATACTAAAAAATTAGGTGTATCGGCAGAGAACTGCGCTGACAAAGTTTCAGGTGCTTACACAGGTGAGGTTTCTGCAGCTATGGTTGCTTCAACTGGTGCTGAGTATGTTATCCTTGGTCACTCTGAGCGCCGTGCTTACTACGGAGAGACTGCAGAGATTCTTAAAGAGAAAGTTCTTTTAGCGTTGGCAAACAACCTTAAAGTTATCTTCTGTATTGGAGAGGTTCTTGAGGAGCGTGAGGCAGGCAAAGAGTTTGAGGTTGTTAAAGCACAAATCGAGGAGTCTCTTTTCAACTTAACTGCTGAGGATTGGAGCAAAATTATTCTTGCATACGAGCCAGTTTGGGCAATTGGTACAGGTAAAACTGCTACTGCTGAGCAAGCACAAGAGATGCACGCATTCATCCGTAAAACTGTTGCAGAGAAATATGGCGAAGAGGTTGCTGAAGCAACAAGTATTCTTTACGGAGGAAGTTGCAAACCTTCTAACGCAAAAGAGTTGTTCGCCAACAAAGACGTTGACGGTGGTTTGATTGGTGGAGCATCGCTTGATGTTGAGCAATTCATGGGTATAGTTGACGCATTTTAATTAAACCCTTTTGCTTAAGAGAGGTCATAAAAATATAAGACGTTTATATAATAAGACCTAAATAAATCAGGGAGATGGGCTGAGTGTCAGGGATAACCTTAACACTCTCCCCCTCCCTCTTAAAACAAAAAAAGAGCATGAAGGTAAAAGCAACATTCATAATAACAACTTTACTTTTGATAGTAGCATCCACTCTATCGGCAAAAGAGGGCTCTATTATTGACAAGTTACAACAACCCGAAAATGGAGCCGTTGTAATAGTAAATCAACCCGTAGAGTTTAATATACTTTTGCAACGCGACACAACTGCCATTGAGGACCGTTTAACTTCGGGCTACCGAATACAAGTATTCTCAGACAATATGCAGAAACGTGCAAAAGACCAAGCATACGAACGAGCCAGAATAATACAAGAGTCGGATCCCGAATTGGCAACTTACGTAACCTTTAACTCACCCTTTTGGAGAGTTAGAGTAGGCAACTTTATTTCGTACGAAGAGGCTGCCGTTAAGTTGAGAGAACTTAAAAAACAGTTCCCTGAAATTCTTGACATGCGAATTGTAAAGGATATTATTATCGAAAAGTATTAGAATTGTAACCAAGCAATTTCTTAATTATGAAAAACTTATCATCGGAGGAGAGACAACAGTTAATAGCAGAGCATTACAAAGCCATTATTGAACTTTTAGGCGAAGACCCCGAAAGAGAGGGACTAAAAAAATCGCCCGAGAGAATTGCCCGAGCAATGCAATATCTTGTATCGGGTTACGGAAAGTCGGCTGCCGACAAACTATCTGCTCAGTTTGAGGAGGAGTATGGAGGCAAAGAGAGAATTATCCTTGTTAAGGATATAGAGTTCTATTCGCTTTGCGAACACCACATGCTACCATTCTTTGGAAAGGTGCATATTGGTTATATCCCCGATAAAAAGGTTGTAGGATTAAGTAAATTGGCTCGTTTGGTTGAAGTATTTGCACGCCGTTTGCAACTACAAGAGCGAATGACACAAGAGATATTGGAGGCCTTTAACGAGAACGTTCCTAACAACGGAGTTATGGTTGTTGTTGAGGCTCGACACTTGTGTATGCAGATGCGTGGTGTACAAAAACAGAACGCTGTTACCACAACATGTCTATATAGTGGCAAATTTGATGATGAGGCAAAACGTAGAGAGTTCTACGAAATGCTGAACTCACCAATTACCCTTGAGGAGTAGTTGTTAGTTCTCCAAGGTCTTTTAGGTCATTAGAGTTCAAATTCCTAATTATCTCCTAAGGGTATTGCAAAGTATAAAAAAAAGATATATCTTTGCATCGCAAATGCGAAAATAGGATACGGTTCGGCATAATTCAAACAAGTTTGATTCTGCGCTCACCTTTCACTATCTTTGCATCGCAAATGCGAAAATAGCTCAGTTGGTAGAGCATAACCTTGCCAAGGTTAGGGTCGCGGGTTCGAGTCCCGTTTTTCGCTCAACAACTCTTGCAGAGGCAAGAGTTTTTTAATAGAGGATGTCCGGATGGTGAAATTGGTAGACACGCTACTTTGAGGGGGTAGTGGCCGTTCGGCCGTGTGAGTTCGAGTCTCATTCCGGACACAAGAAAGAGAGGTTATCCAACTTGGATAACCTCTTTTGCTTTAACCATATTGCAAAGGTGGGAGTTTCTCTTTATATATCGTTTTTTTCAATTTACAAAATCTACTGCATATGAAACATGTTTTTTACCTAATACAGGGTAATTATTTTATAAATCCAACACTATAACCTGAAATTTTATATATTATTTTGCTTTGGCAAATATGGAAGTTTTGTGCTTTCTATATTTCCTGAAAAAGTTTTATAAGTAATAAAATAGAGCAATTGCAAATTCTTGAAAATCAAAAGAAAAATGCAAATGCAATACAAATGCAATACAAAATGATGCAAATAAAATAAAAGAAAAAGAAATAAAAAGAAAATAATAATATCACACACAACAACGCACGCGCGAGAAAAATTTTATTAAAGTTTTTTGGGGATAAACAGAATCGGAGAACAACAAAGGAATTCTATTTAGATTTTTATTTTCAAATTTCAAATGGCTACGCAATCGTTGTTGATAACAACTGTAAAAGTGTTGAAAAGATAGAGAAAAAAATAGTTGTAATATTGCATAACTAAATTAACTTTGCAAATAGTAAAAAGAGTATATAATTATGGCACGAGAACAATCAAACAGATATAAATCGTCACGCAATGCCGACACGGCTATTGCAGCGATGGGGAAACTTCAACCTCAAGCCTTAGAACTTGAAGAGGCAATATTGGGTGCATTAATGTTAGAGAAAGACGCCTTCTCTGAGGTGTGTGATATTTTACAACCCGACAGTTTCTACAAACCTGCCCACAAGAGCATATACGAGGCTATTTTAGCACTTACTCAAAAGTCGCTACCTGTTGATATGCTTACAGTAATTGAGAAGTTACGCAATATGGGTAAACTTGAAGAGGTTGGTGGAGAGTATGCTATATACAACCTCACATCAAAGGTTAGTTCAGCCGCCAATATTGAGTTCCACGCAAAGATTGTTGCTCAAAAATACATGGCACGCCAGTTGATTGCTTATGCAGGGAAGATACAGACAAATGCCTACGACGACACTTACGATATTGACGCCCTTATGGAGCAAACTGAAGCCGATCTGTTTAAACTATCACAAGAGAATATCAAACGTGATGCTATACAAATCAATCCTGTAATCTCTGAAGCAATGAACCTATTGCAACAAGCAATGAAACGAAAATCAGGATTAAGCGGTCTTCAAACAGGTTTTCACGAGTTAGACAAGATTACATCGGGATGGCAAAGGTCTGACCTTATAATTGTTGCAGCCCGTCCTGCTATGGGAAAAACTGCATTCTCGCTATCAATGGCAAAAAATATGGCACTGAATTATGGAACAGGTGTTGCTCTATTCTCATTAGAGATGGCAAATGTTCAATTGGTTAATCGTTTAATTGTAAACACTTGCGAGATAAAGGGAGAAAAACTCCGTAGTGGAAAGTTAGATGACCACGAAATGACTCAGTTACAGACAAAGATTAAAGAACTTGAGGACGCTCCTATATATGTTGATGAGACTGCCAATCTATCGGTATTTGAACTTCGCAGTAAGGCTCGTAGATTGGTTAGAGAACATAACGTTGGTATGATTATAATTGACTACCTTCAACTTATGACACTTAACAGCAAAGATGACAAAACAGCGTTAAAGGTTGGTAGCCGTGAGCAAGAGGTTAGTGCCATATCTCGTTCGCTAAAAGGATTGGCAAAAGAGTTGAACATTCCTATTATAGCATTGTCGCAGTTGAGTCGTCAGAGTGAAAACCGCGATGGCAAACGCCCACAACTATCTGACCTTCGTGAGTCAGGAGCAATTGAGCAAGATGCCGATATAGTATGCTTTATTCACCGACCCGAATACTATGGCATATTAACTGACCAAGATGGTAGATCAACACAAGGATTGGCAGAGTTGATTATTGCAAAACACCGTAATGGTGCAACTGGTAGCGTGTGGTTTAAGTTTAAGAAAGATTATGCTCGTTTCCAAAATCTTGACGATGATTCAATTATTAATATAGAGTCGGGCATGAATAGTGGCGTAACAACATCTACACCATCCGCATCTTCATCATTATCAGCATACGCAGGAGACGAAGAAGCCTTTTTACAAACTCGCCCTGATGAGTTTTAAAGAGTAAAGAGCAGTTAGTAGAGAGTAGTTAATAATTAGTAGTAAATGATTACTAATTTATCATTAAAAACTACCCTTTGTAGATAAGATATATAGCAGGTATTTTACCAATCTCAGGGAGAGATTTACCCCACTCCTTTATAAGTTTTGTAACAATAAACTCTTCATCGCAAGTGATGGCTGATGCTATACAGAGTTTTGTTTGCGGACGGCAACTCTTAACCAAATCAGCAATAAGTTTTGCGTTGCGATAGGGGGCTTCAATGAATATCTGTGTAGTATCTTCAGAGTAAGCACGTTGCTCCAAAAGTTTTATTGTTTTGGTACGTTCACTCTGTTCAATGGGCAGATAGCCGTTAAATGTAAACTTCTGTCCGTTAAATCCTGAGGCCATCAACGACATCAGTATTGATGATGGTCCTACCAAAGGCACTACTTTTACTCCTCGCTTCTGAGCAATGGCAACAACGTCTGCTCCGGGATCGGCAATAGCAGGACAGCCTGCCTCTGATATAACCCCTACATTCAAACCTTCGTTTATGGCATTTAGGTATGCACCTATATCCTCTCCTTTTGTATGTTCATTGAGGGTATAGAATGTAAGGTTATCTATAACAATATCGGGGTTAGATTTTTTCAAGAATCTTCGTGCCGAACGAATATCCTCTACAATAAAGTGTTTTATTGATGCTATCACCTCTCTGTTTGCCGAAGGGAGTACCTTATCTATGGGGGTATCTCCCAACGTTACAGGTATTAGATATAGAGTTCCTTTGCTCATATAACGGGCTGATTTATAGACCAAAATAACAACTTAGATAACCCATATAGTTGTTAGGGCCTCCTGCTCGAGGTATCTCCATACGGAAGTTAGGCGACAGTTTCACATATTTGCATGGGATAATTTCAAATCCTGCCATAATCATCTGTTTGTCGTTATTGATGTCCCACTTATCATTTGATGTGATAAAGTCGTAACGAGCATACACATTTATCAGTTTATGAGCTTTTGCACTACCATAAACTGAGCAACCAAGTTTGTTATCCCCTTTTGCGTTTTTATAATTTTGCATCATATTGAACTCTCCAGAGATGGTAAACTTATCTGACTTGTAAGCCGCCAATGCCGAATATCCGTAAATATTACTTTCGCCAGATAGTCCTGAGTTGTTAAGGTCGGCATACAGACGTATGTATAACTCCTCTATTGGATTGAATGTAAATCCCAAAGCATACAACAAACCTTTGTTCTTTTGGAGTTTCTTATATCCCTCACCATTTACCATCATGAAATCACCCTTTACCCAATCGGCAAATTTATACTCCATAGAGAATCCTAAGTCGGCACTACTTCCAAACTTATATTGGTCGTGGAATACCATCATGATATATCTCTTTGCCCACAACTTCTCTTGTAGAGCCGATTGTGTTGTTTGAATCATACCTCCGTTTATGGTAAAACCTTTACGAGTCCAACCAACAAAGGCGTTTTTGATATATGCCAAGTAGTTGTAATCTTCAATAGCCGAAGGCTTGCCAAAATCGATAACAGCCTTTATTCTTATGCCATTGTTGAACTTATACTCATAACCCATATAGGTACGACCAAGCCCGAAAGCAACTTTTGTATCTCCAGCAGTTGATGTACAGTTGAAATTTACATACGATAGTAGTATTACTTTACCATCGCCTTTTTTCTTCTTCTCACCCTCAGTTGCCTCATTGTTCTTTGCCTCCTCTTTTACCTTAAGAGTATCAATCTTAGCGGCATCCTCTTTAACTTTCTCTTTTAAATCATCGAGTTCCTCACGTAAATCCTC
Source organism: Bacteroidales bacterium (assembly GCA_015061035.1). Classification (GTDB taxonomy): domain Bacteria; phylum Bacteroidota; class Bacteroidia; order Bacteroidales; family G3-4614; genus Caccoplasma_A. Next base: position 25,777 of record SUXK01000009.1, on the reverse strand, counting down.
AATCTCCTCAATCAATTTCTCAATCTTGTCATCATCCACCTCTTGTGCTGCCACTGAAAAACAGATAAACATTGAGAGGAATATGGGTAAAATTTTCTTCAAATTCATAATCTATTTTTGTATTAATAGTGCTTGCTAATTTTTTTGCAAATTTATTACATAAAAAACAATTTTTTACATTTTACGCAAAGTTTTTTAAGTAGATATAGATAAAATCCCTAAGGTCTCAAGGATCTTAGGGACTTTAATATTATTGTAGAATGGCACTATTTTCTGATCAGTTTAAAGATAAGGTCTGCTACTATTATTAAGAATGACACTCCGCATATCACTCCCCAAGTTGCCAGGCTTAAAGGTTCTACTCTAAAGGCATCGCCACCAAACTGCACTATTACTATCTGACCTACAAGTATCATCAAAGCAACAGCAAGGAATGCTGGTGTGTATAATCCTTTTATTGACTCTCCTTGCGATCGGCGATACTTGTATCCTCGCACAACAAACATATTGGAGAACTGCATCATTACAAACGATGTAAAGAAGAGTGATGAGAACAATTTTGAGCCAACTGTAAATCCCTCAATAGGAATTACAAAGAGAGCAAGTAGTACTGCAATAATTATAAGAGATGTTATCATCATCTGTTTGAACATATCGCTACGAATAATAAAGTCGCTGTTCTTGCGTGGTGGCTCTTGCATTACGTTCTCTTCGGGTTTAATTGAGGCAAATGCCAAAGCAGCAAATGTATCCATAATTATGTTTACCCACAACATTTGCATAACTGTTAGTGGCGGCTCTTGTGTAAAGAATACTCCTGCAAATACAACAACAAGGGCAACAATATTGATGGTCAATTGGAACATTAAGAAACGCTGTATGTTTCGGTATAATGAACGTCCCCACATAACTGCCATAGCAATACTTGCAAAGGAGTCATCTAACAGGGTAATATCACTCGCCTCTTTTGCTACTGCTGTTCCAGTTCCCATTGATAATCCTACATGTGCCTGATTTAGTGCTGGAGCATCGTTTGTTCCGTCACCAGTAACTGCAACTACCTCTCCTGCCTTTTGCAATAGCGATACCAATCGTTGTTTGTCAGTTGGTCTTGCTCGGCACATTATCTTAAGTTTTTTAGCACGTTCAAAAGCCTCCTCATCAGATAGAGCAGCAAAATCAACACCACCGATTATATTCTCCTCGGTGTCGGCTTCTGTCCAAATTCCAATTTGTCGGCCAATCTCTTTTGCTGTTGCAAAGGTGTCACCTGTTACAATCTTCACACCAACACCAGCATCTAAACAACGTTTAACCGCTACTGGAACATCATCACGAACAGGGTCTGAGATTGCAACAAATCCCATAAACTTAACCTTATCAGTTGTAATTATCTCCTCTAAGTCACGATTGTCGCTATCAGCAACCTCAAGCATAGCAAACGCCAATGTACGCATAGCCTTGCTTTGGAACGAGATAAGATGTTCTTCTATCTCTGGTCTTATTTTACTCATAGGTTGCTCTCCGTCAAATGTTATCACACTCTTTGAGTGCGACATTATTATCTCAGGAGCACCCTTCATATATAGTATTCGCTTACCTGTTACTGCAGAGGCAACAAGTGTTGCCATATATTTGCGTTGAGTGGTGAATGTAAGTTGTTTCACAAGTGTTGCCCTCTCTCGCAAAGGAACATAATCTATTGAGTGATTCTTAAGATAGTTGAGCAATGCTCCTTCGGTTGGATTTCCCAACACACTCTCTTTGCCTTCGGCATTGTAACCTATTTGAGCGGTTGTATTTGCTGCTATCGACTCGGTAAATATCTTTGAGTTTTCGGTATCATCCAAAGCATTGCTTTCGGTTGTAAAGAGATGTAAAAACTCAACACGCATCTTATTTTGTGTAAGAGTACCTGTTTTATCGGTACATATAACTGTTGCCGCTCCCATAGTCTCCGAAGCGTGTATCTTACGCACCAAATTGTTGGTTTTTAACATTCTTCGCATATTGAGAGCAAGGCTCAAAGTGATACTCATTGGCAAACCTTCAGGAACTACAACCACAATAAGGGTAACAGCCACCATAAAGGCATCAATAATATGTTTCAACACCAATGTGCTTACCCACGCCTCAGGGTTTAATGGAGAGGTAAATCCTACAAAAAGAGTACCAATAACGTAACTTATTACCGCCACTCCTGCTCCGCAAGAAAGAAACACCCACCAACTCTTCTTAGCAATAGCACTCATTGTTTGAGTCTTAACCTTAAAGACTGACAGTGTTTTTGCAACAGAAGGTATTAACACCTTCATCATTGCCACTATGGCAAAGAGTATTACGCTTATAAGAGTAACCTCTTGAGTTGGTGTAAAATGAGCGTCATCCAATACCGACAACTCCTTATATATCATTATAAAGAATGTTGCCAATCCCAATATCACTGCAATACCACTGATAAGCGAAGCGAGGCTACCAAGTTGTTTGTTTAGGGGAGTCTCCTCTTCACTCTCTTTTGTAGCATTTTTAGCCACCTGTCCATATTGAGTTGCATCTCCTACCTTCTCAACAATAAATGTTCCGCGACCATCGAGTACAGTAGTTCCTCGCATCACAGCATTTGACGGATAGGTTGCCTCTTTATCAAAATCCTCTTCATCTGTGGTTTTGTCAATCATAGGCTCTCCTGTTAAGGTAGATTCATCAACTTGCAACGACACCGCCTCAACAAGAGTACCATCGGCAGGAATCTCATCGCCTGTCTCAATCATAACCACATCACCAACCACAATATCACGTTTAGGTACCTCAATAATTTTTCCGCCACGAATAACTCTTACAGGCAACTCATCATTTACCTGAGTAAGTGCCTCAAACTTTTTATTTGCGTCACGTTCAAAGTAGAACGATATTCCTGTTGCAAGAATTATGGCTATCAATATACCAATAGGCTCTTCAAATCCGCCTTCAACTATTGATATTCCAAACGACACTACCGCCGCTACAATCAATATTTTTATAATTGGATCATCAAATTTCTCAAAGAAAAGTCGCCACATTGAGACTCTCTTTGAAGGAGTTATAATATTATTGCCATATTTTTGTCGGCTCTCTTCAACTTGAGAAGGTGTTAATCCCTTCAACTTATCATCTCTTCTCATCATTTATATTGTTGCTTCTAATATAAAAACGTAAGGCAAATTCTAAAAAGAACCTGCCTTGTGTTGTATTTATCTTCTATTTTGTTTTTTTATTCTTAACTATTCGTAAAACTTGTGCTGTTCGTGCTGGTAAATATAGTTTCAGCCACTCCTTACGATACTTCTTGTACAAGGGGTCAGGTAGAGTGAAATGTTCTATCGACTTATCTATTCGGTTGAAACCTCCAAACTCAGCATCATCGGTTGTTATCTCGGTTACATAACTGCCTCGTGGCACTATCAGTCCATAACCAGAGTATGAGTTTACTGGGCTGAAGTTAAAGACAAACAACAAATCTTTACGCATAAATGCCAACACTTGGTCATCGTTGTTATCCCATATCTTAACAATTGGAGCGGTTGAGAATTTTGTTACACTCTTTATTGTCTCAATCATCTGTTTGTCAAACTCGTTGAGGTAGCAATATTTCAAATCCTCTCTATCAACCAAATCCCATTGACGGCGAGCATATTTGTACGACCAATTGTTTCCTTGACGTGGGAAGTCAATCCACTCTGGGTGACCAAACTCATTACCCATAAAGTTTAGATATGCACCTCCGTTTGTTGCCAACGTTACAAGACGTATCATCTTATGAAGAGCAACACCACGCTCAACAACCATATTATCATCACCTTTGCTCATGTGCCAATACATCTGGTCATCAATAAGGCGGAATATAATTGTCTTGTCGCCCACCAATGCTTGGTCGTGGCTCTCGGCATAACTTACTGTCTTTTCATCTGCTCGGCGATTTGTCAACTCCCAATATATTCCTGAGGGCGACCAATCTTCATCGCGTTTCTCTTTTATCATCTTAATCCAGTAGTCGGGTATTCCCATTGCCATACGGTAATCAAATCCCATACCACCCTTCTCAAACGATAGAGCCAATCCCGGCATACCGCTCATCTCCTCAGCAATAGTGATTGCTTTGGGGTTAACCTCGTGGATAAGCAGGTTGGCAAGTGTAAGATATGTTAGAGCATTATCATCTTGTCCGCCATCGTAGTAGTCGTTGTAACTGCCAAACGCTTTACCCAAGCCATGATCGTAGTATAGCATAGATGTTACACCGTCAAAACGGAATCCATCAAATTTATACTCCTCCATCCAATATTTGCAGTTTGACAATAAGAAGTGGATAACCTCATTCTTTCCGTAATCGAAACATAGAGAATCCCATGCCGGATGCTCTCTGCGATCACCCTCATAGAAGAATTGGTTGTATGAGCCATCGTATCTGCCCAATCCCTCCAACTCGTTTTTAACAGCGTGAGAGTGAACAATATCCATAATAACTGCTATACCCAACTTGTGAGCCTCATCAATCAATGCTTTCAACTCATCGGGAGTACCAAAGCGTGATGATGCTGCAAAGAAACTTGACACATGGTAACCAAACGAGCCATAATAGGGATGCTCCTGTATTGCCATAATCTGTATAGCGTTATATCCCAATGCTGCTACACGGGGCAGAACTTTCTCACGGAACTCATTGTATGTTCCCACCCTCTCCTGATCTTGAGCCATACCAATATGGCACTCATAAATAAGGAGGTTATCCGATTTTGGAGTAAACTTTTTCTTTGAGAAGGTATAAGGAACTTCGGGCGACCAAACTTGTGCCGAGAAGATATAGGTCTCTTCATCCTGCACCACGCGTGTTGCCCATGCTGGGATACGCTCACCTTTACCGCCATTCCAATGTACCGATAGTTTGTAGATATCCATATGGTGAAGGTCATCTTTTTTAAGTTTAACCTCCCACACGCCATTACCTATGTTTTTAAGACGATACTTCTCCAACTCTTTCCACTCTGAAAAGTCGCCTATAATATATATATCTTTAGCGTTTGGAGCCCACTCACGCAAAACCCATCCGCCATTTTTTGTTCTGTGTAAACCAAAGTAGAGATAACCACTTGCAAAATCAGACAAGGTTGATTTACCCCCTGTAAGTTCTTTAATTTTGTTTAATACTCGGTTGTGGCGTCCCTCAATTATTTGAGCAAAAGGCTCTAACCACGCATCTTTTTTTACTATGTCGAGTTCCATAACGCTGTATGTTATTGGTTTATATTTTCACTTTTATAACTGCTTTACGAAGCACTCCCTGTGCAATACCCGGAGCATGAGCATCTTCGGGGAAGAACACCACGCACTCGCCTTGGTTAAGTGTAATATACGAAGTTGCCTCATCATCAAAGAAAGCAATATCATCTGCCTCGTTATATGGTTGCGAAGGAGCGGTAAGATTATCCATACTTCTCCAGCCCAAACTCTCGGTAGTTGAGAATGGCATTTGAATATCAATGTACTTTATGTGGGTTTCGAGTTTTGCAACATCGCGAGTTTTACCCTCAAACTCCTGCATTGATATAAATACCTCATCGCCATCCACATCGTTTCTACCAAGTGGCAAACTCTCTATATCGTTGTTTTTCAAAAACTCCACAACCTTTGCAAAGTTTTTGTTTAACGAAACATATCTCTCTAAATCTTTAATTGCACAAACTATCATAATTTCGGTTGTTAGTTGTCAGCCTAATTGGAGCAATATAAAATTAAACTAATTACTCTTTACTAATTAAGTATTATATTCGCAAATATAACATTTATAATTGTTTTAACAAAAGAATAAGGGCTATTTTAATAAATAAAAATATAAATTTCCTATTCAATTATTCTACTATAAAATGATAGTTTAAATAGTTAATTAAATAGGCGTAAATCTGTACTAACCAATAAGTGATATTTGAGCATAATTATCGGACATTTGGTTTCTTATCCTCCACTCCTGAGGGTATAGATTATTGGCTCTGTTGCCTACGCACTTAACCCACCCTAATGGGTAACCGTTATAGGTAACGAGTGCAATGCCTCGCTGTTGCTCGGCAAGTGCCATAGCCTCACGGCGGAGATATGAGATTGCCTCTTTGTAATCGACCTCAATTTTAGAGACCTCCGCCATATTTAATTCAACCGATTGCGATAGTGCGTGGTGGGGTATATAATCTTTTCCCTTATCGGTTACTGCAACTGATATTCCGCAATGGAAGATATTAAACTTATCCATCAACAGGAGCATCTCTTTACACTCTGGCAAGAGGGCTACAACTGTATCTTTTATAAGGGTGTATTCAAATTTTGTACTATCTTTTAATAGTGGTTTCAGATTGTTTGGCAGAGGTATGGTTTTAAGTTTTGTTTTACCCATTTTCAAAGGGCGGTAATCCCCTTCGGGTTTTCGCATAGCGGTAACGGTAAATCCCTCGCCCACTGCCTTGTGTGGCATAAAACGATAGAAAGGCACGCTACCTTTTAATGCTCGTGTTACTCCCCAACTCTCATCCAACTCAACCTCCTCCATAGGCTCTGCTCCAAACTCATCAACCATAAATTGAGCCATCTCCTCATTCTCCTCCAAGTTGAATGTACAGGTACTATATATTATTACTCCCCCGGGCTTCAGGGCTGACCAAACGTCAGAGAGAATAGATTTTTGTCTCTCTACACAGAGGTTTACATTATCGATACTCCACTGAGCCACAGCCTCCTCATCTTTGCGAAACATTCCCTCGCCCGAACAGGGTGCATCAACTACTATAACATCAAAAGTGTGGTATAATTTACCATAGTCGGCAGGGGTGTTATTGGTAACAATCGCATTTGAATAACCCCACTTTGTAACATTCTCGGCAAGTACTCTTGCCCGTTGCGTTACATACTCATTTGCAACCACAATACTACCCTGTGGTAGCGTTGCAAGAGAGAGTGTTGTTTTACCTCCCGGAGCAGCACAAAGGTCGAGCAAACGTACTGGCTTATCAACAAACCTCTTTAATAGTTGCTCTACAAACATTGATGATGCCTCCTGAACATAATAACACCCTGAATGAAAGAGCGGATCAAAGGTAAACGATGGGCGTTGTTTCAGGTAGTAACCATTACTACTCCACCCCACTCGTTCAGCATCCACTGGCACTCCGCTACACTTAAGCGGATTTACCCTTATTGATACTGGTTGCGATGCACACAACGCCTCAGCAAAGCGGTCAAAATCTTCGCCCAACAGCGGTCTCATTCGTGTTATAAAGTCGGCAGGTAGTTTCATTTATAGTTGTTAGTTTTCGGCTTCGCCGCCCCTACGGGGTAGTTGTTAGTGTTAGTTAACAAACATTCGTTTGTTGAACTTGCTCTCGCTCAACGTTCTTAGTTTTCCAATTGGATTAATTACAAAATCCTTAACTCAACACAAGTGTTGAGAGGTTTGCATCATCATATATTTGGTTTGCACACTCTATTATCTGTTTTGCTGTTACCGATTCAATCTTTTGAATGGTCTCGGCAAGTGTTGAGCATCGGTTGTATCTTAACAGAGATTTACCCGATGCCACAGCCAAATTCTCTCTTATCTCCCTTCCTATTGTCAACTGTCCTATATATTGACGCTTGGCATCGTTTAGGCGTAGAGAGGAGAATTCACGCTGTTTCAACTTGTTCAACTCCTTACGTATTATAGTGAAACAACGATTTACATTCTTGCGGTCTGTTCCAAAGTATATTGTAAAGAGTCCTGTATCGGTATAGTTGGTTACATTTGCCTCCACGTTATAAACATATCCTCGCTTTTCGCGTAAGGCAACATTCAAAAGGCTGTTCATTCCAGGACCTCCAACTATATTGTTCAGCAAAAAGAGTGGAAACCTATTGGTATCAAAAAGAGAACAACACCCTCCGCCAATTATGGCGTGAGACTGATAGTTGTTACACTCCTCATGCTTATCAAAGCGTATTAGTTGTGAGGGGCTCTCCCGTACAAACTCTACTCTATTTGTGCGTATCCCCTCAGTTGCACTCTGAACAGTTTTTATGACTCGTTTAAAATCGGTCTTTCCCGAAAAGAAGAAGACCATATTTGTTTGAGTATAAAAGTTTTGCATAAAGGATACTCCATCGGCTGGGGTAATATTTGAGAGTGATGTCTCATCGCCTAATATATTATGACCTAATGCGTGACCATTAAAGAGATAGTTCTCAAATTCATCAAAGATAAGTTCGGCAGGGTTGTCGAGGTATGAGTTTATCTCATCAACAATAACCTCTTTCTCTTTAACGCTCTCCACTTCGGGCATTGTGGAGTTTTGAATAATATCTGCCATAAGCGAAACAGCACGTTTAAAATCTGGCTCAAGACTTACGGTATATATTACCGTCTCCTCTTTGCTTGTAAAGGCATTAATCTCTCCACCCACATGCTCCATACAGTTTAATATGCTCATAGCCTTACGCTTGTGCGTTCCCTTAAAGAGCATATGCTCAACATAGTGAGCAAGTCCCTCCTTACCTTGTTGTTCATCGCGAGTTGCAGCATCAACCACAAATCCGCAATAGGTAACATTAGAGGGGGAATATCTGTACACCACCCTCAAACCCGAAGGTAGTGTGTGCCATTGATAATCTGTATTGCTATTCAACTTAATAAGTTTTAGTGGGGCAAAGATATAAAAAAAGTTGTTAGTTGTCAGTTGTTAGTTGTTAGTTTTTGAGTTACTAATTCTTTTCTCTATTAATCTAATTAGACTATTGGACTAATTAGACTAACCGGTATTAGGCAACCACCAATGAGTAATATCGTATAATTTTAATTAAAATTGCAAGAATATTGTATAATTATACATTAAAATGTTAATTTTTTATACATATATGTTTAAATATAGTAGAATTTGAGTTGCAATTTAAATAATTATACTATATTTGCACTTTAATTAAGATTTGATTAGGGTGCAGGATTGGCATTTTTTGCTATACAATATAGATATAGGCAACCCAATGTCAAAGTAATTTATAAGGTTTGAATAATCACATTATTGAGAAAATATATGCTTCGAAATTGTAGAAATTTAATTGTTTCGTTTGTAAAGAGCCTCTCAATTTTTGCTCTATTAATGGTAGCAACAACTACATTTGCCCAAACACAAAAGGGTGGATTTGTGCTATCGGGAAAAGTAATTTCATCGGAGGGTGAAGAGCCATTGGAGATGGTGTTGGTTAAACTATCAACATCTTCTTGGGCAATGACAAACGAAAAAGGAGAGTTCAAAATTACCGCTCTTAAACAGGGTAAATACAAATACGAGATCTCATATCTTGGTTTTGAGACCGTTGTTGGAGAGGTTAATGTAACAAAGAACATTTCTGATTTCAAAATCATAATGCGTCCTATGGGATTGGGACTTGAGGAGATTGTGGTAACTGCCGAAGAGCATAAAATGGGTTCGGCTTCTACTATCGGACAGGCTGCCATTCAACACCTTCAAGCAAAGAGCGTTGAGGATATGCTACAACTGCTTCCCGGTCAGGTAACTAAAAACCCCGACTTAACTAACGCAGGTCAGGCTTCAATTCGTGAGATTGACGCTGGTGGCGATGCAAGCAACTCACTTGGTACTGCTGTGTTTGTGGATGGTGCTCCAATGAGTAACGATGCCAATATGCAGGTTTTCTCAACTGCAAAACATGGTACAAACTCATCACCTGCTCAAAACACTATGAACAACCAAACTACCAGTGGTAGGGGTGTTGATTTACGTTCTATCTCACCCGATAATATTGAGTCAATCGAGGTTATTCGTGGTATTCCATCGGCTGAGTATGGAAACTTGACTTCGGGTGCTGTGGTTATCAAAACAAAAGTTGGTACTACCCCTTACGAGGCTAAAGTTAAGATTGACCCCAACTCAAAACTTGCATACTTTGGCAAAGGTTTCACTATGAAAAAGAATCGTGGTGCTATTAACCTCTCTGCCGACTATACTAAATCGTATGCCGACCGCCGTATGACCTACAAAGGTTACGACCGTATTACTGCAAACGGAGCATACTCTAATACATTTATGAAAGAGACTACTCCTTTGAGTTTGAACCTTAAACTATCATATTACAGAAATTTAAGCGCTCAAAAGGCTGATGAGAGTATGCGTCCTGAGGAGTTGTTGGAGAACAAAAATCAAGGATTCCGCTTTGCTGCCGATGGTATGTGGCGACTAAATAAATCATGGATCAGCAACTTCAACTACGCTGCTTCGGTATCATACAGCGTTCAAGAGGATTTGTATCGTCAATACCAAACAGGTTCGGCAATGCCATACGCATATAGTCGCGTACCCGGAGAGTTTGAAACACACTTTATCCCCAGCGGTTACTTGTCAGAATACAGAATTAGCGGAAAACCTCTTACTGCGTATGCTCAATTGAAAGCGAACAAAATGTTTACTTTCAAACTTGGTTCTAATAATATTAAGGTAGGAGCCGACTATAACTTGAGTGCCAACTACGGTGAGGGTATGCAATTTGATATTATGTCGCCCCCAAAACCAGGCGATGGACAAGGTGCCCGTCCACGCTCATTCAAATCAATTCCTGCAATGCACCAGATGTCATACTTCTTGGAGAATGCAACAGAGTTAACCTTTGCAGGACAAACATTGAATATTCAAGCAGGTGTTCGTATAAATACACTATTTATAGATGAACTTGCCAAACGTGGCAATATGACAACATTTGATCCTCGTGTAAACGTATCATATCAATTCTTGTCACATGAAAACAACAAAGTATTTGATGACTTGTCTGTTGTAGGAGGATTTGGTTTGGCGTCAAAAATGCCTACTATGTTGCACCTATATCCTAACCCTGTTTATTACGACTATACAACTTATAACGGATATGTATCGGGAAATCCTGATCGTTCACTTGCCATTATGACAACTGATGTTATCAATAATAGTGCAAATCCAAATCTTAAACCTGCTACTTCTCGCAAATTTGAGGTGGGTATCTCTGGTCGTATAAACAAGATTAGAGGAACAATTACATACTTTAATGAGCAATACAAAAACGAGTATGGATTTAGTAGTGTTCCCTACTGGTTGCAATATCGCAACTTTGCGAAAGATGAAATTCCTGCAGGAGCAACTCCTATTTACGAGAATGGAAATCTATACTACACAACAACTCCCGGTGGTGCTCAAACAGAGGTTGCTTACTTAACACAAAAACGTGTTGTAACATACCAAATGCCATCGAATGAGAACGAGACATTTAAACAAGGTATTGAGTACTCATTCAACTTTGGTGAAATTAAAGCAATTAAGACCGACATTATTGTTGATGGAGCATGGTACTATATTAAACGTAAGAATGTAGGTCATTCATTCAATAGTGGTCGTAGCGACATTTACGACAAAACTTCTGCCACATATACCGACGGAACAGCATCGGGAACAATGATGAACGACTACAACACATATTTGGCAGTTATGCCTACCGGTAGTGGCTCTATCACTCAACGTGTTAATACAAACTTCCGTTTTGTAACACACATTCCTGTTCTTAAATTGGTGTTCACAACAACTGCTCAAGTTGTTTGGTATGAGAGTGCTCAATATATTTATGAGGATAACGAAGGTAACTCTCTATTTGAACAAGGGGTATATAACGGAAAAGATGTATGGTTTGTTCATCCTGAAGGTTTCTACGACAAACATGGCAACTATACAGTGTGGGATAAAGCAACTATGCCATACGACCGTCAATATGAGGCTTTGACAGATCGTACTACAAATATGAGTTATTACGATAAGCAAACATTCCCTATGACTTGTATGCTTAACTTCAAGATGACTAAAGAGTTCAAAAAATTTGTTGAACTATCGTTTGTAGCAAACAATATTTTGAAATTCTCTAATATGTTCCACAAAGACAAACAAGGAGGTTATCGCGAAATGTACTCTCCTATCTACTTTGGAGCAGAGTTGAAAATTAAAATTTAATATTCACAAACCACTTAAATAATAAACAATTATGAAAAAATTTCTTTTAACAATCTTACCTTTGGTAGCAGTGCTATTCTTAGGTGCATGTAGTGATGGTGATGGTGATGGTGATGGTGCAAAACAATATTCACTAACAGTTAACGTAACTTTACCTGAGACAATTGATTGGGCAGACGTTACAAGCGAATCAGTAATTGCAAGAAACCAACTTACTGGTGCTGAGTTTACAGCAAGCAAAATGGGAGAAGGTGTTTACACTATTACAGTTGAGCCAGGAAAATACAACGTAAACGCTCTTTTTGAGACTGCTGACGTTAAATTAAATGCTCAAAGAATGGGTGTAAGTGTTTATGAGTCTGTTGCTGTTTCATTAGTAGCAGAAGAGTCATTAACATCTGCATTGGTTATTAAAGAGTTCTACACAGCAATGGGTAAAAGTTCTATTAATAACAAACAATACATGATGGACCAATTCTATGAGATTTATAACAACTCAGCATTTACTGTATATCTTGACAACTGTTTGTTAGCAAATACTGAGGTTGCTGCAAATACTAAAAATGTATTCTGGGGTGACAATGACGAAGTAAACAAAGAGGTTGCTGTGAAATCATACGTTGCTGCATGGGTTGGTGACGGTACAGGTAAAAAATATCCTTTGGCTCCAGGTGAAAGCGTAGTTGTTGCATGGCAAGCACAAAACCATATGACAATACAAGATGATCCAGAGACTGAGGAGATTGAGATAAACACTAACACTGTTGATTTGAGTAACGCAGATTACGAAATTGATATCACAGACTACCAAGAAGAATATGTTGCTAACCCAGATGTCCCCAACCTAACAATCGTTGCTAAACCCGGAACTCAAACTCTAAAATTTGGTCTTATCCCAGCATTTGGTGCAGGTTTGATATTAGCACAAGTTGATGATGTTGAGGCATACGTTGCAAATGAGGAAAACTGGAAAACTAAACCAGAAGGAACTGACCAAGAGCCTTACTTGATGATTAAATACAAAGATATTCAAGACGCTATCAACATTGTAAACAATGCAGAGACTAACCGCCGTGTTGTTCTTCCTGCAACTGTTGATGCTGGTATGATTTGGACATCAGCAAACTACAACGGAATGGGATTCACTCGTAAAGTTGCTGAGACTGTTGACGGACGTGTTGTTTACAAAGATACTAACAACTCATCTGAGGACTTCGAGGCAGAGGCTAAACCAACTCCCGGAATCTAATATTTAATAAAAAATAAACTACAAAAGAGTTGCCGACCAAAGGTGTCGGCACTCTTTTCCCAATAGGGAAATATAAGAGAGTAATTATACTCGCACAATTAAAGCAAACTGATATATGTTGAAATTTAGAAAGATAGCATTCGTATTATCGTTAATGGCAACCCCTTTTGGTGCTAACGCAACAGAAGCCGACACAACCGCTGCAATAATGCAGTACAAAGATTGTATGTACTTGAATAATGTAGCGTATGGCAATATTAACCCAACCTTTATAAAAGACCTTCCCATAGATGCTTTTGCAACTTTGGAGGTTAGTTATGGTGCAGGAACGGGTACTATTACAAAAGCAGGAAAAGGTGCTTTCCATCAACTCGACAAATCGGGAAAGACTCGCGACCTAAACGTTTCGGTTTACGGAGTTAGAAAACTTCGTGACGTATCGTTTGAAGGTGGAATGTCGTATAACAATGGCAAAGATAATAATCGTGCTTGGAATGCTACTCTCTATCAATCAGAACAAAACCCATTTATGCTTGCCGACTCACTTTTCAGCGACTACTCTACCGAAGAGTTCTCTCTTGACGGACGCTTCTCATGGGAGCCAATAGAGTTAATTCGTTTTGGTGTTAATGCTGATTATGAGGTTGGTACAACTTCTGATGAGCAAGACCCCCGTTTGGAGACTAAGGGTATGCTCTTCACAATTAACCCTGGTATAGACTTTAAGGTTGCAGAGTATGTTAAGATAGGTGCAACAGGAGGTATTCGCCTATTTAACGAAAATGCCAAATATAGCACAGTTGAGACTGGAAACAGTGCATCATTCTTTGTTATGAGCGGTATGGGAACATGTATGGATCAAGGTGGTACTTCGTACCAACGCGAAGTTAAAGGCTTGGCTTACTTTGCCGACCTACAAGTTTATTGGCAACGCCCCGATTATGGAAACCTTTTAAACATCGGCTTTGAAAAGAATAGAGAAAAAGCAACCGATGGAGGTAATACATATCAATTCCTTGGCGGAGAATATAACAATATGAAAATCTCTGCTAATGAACGCTTCTCATTCACAAAAGGTAAATTTATTCACAACTTTGAGTTAGGAGCGGCAATTGAGGATATTAAAGGTACTTGGTTCTACCAAGAAAACGTTACTGATCCTACAACAGGACAATCACAATGGGTGGTTATGGATCAAGATGATGAAAAACATTTAGAGAAGAGAATGACTGGAGACTTTGCTTACCGTCTTGATGTTCTTTCTCGTACAGGACAACCCTCATGGAGTGCTGGTATTAATGCTTACTTCATAAACTCTGATATGAAGAACAACCCAAGTGGTTATTATCAAAAATATACAAATATAAAGGCTGGTGCCTTTGTTAAGAAAACTTTCCAAATTAAGAAATCAATATTCTCTCTATCTGTTGGAGGTGACTATAAGATGAACTTATCTAACTCATTCTATATGTCGCAAGGTGAAAGATTGAGAGACAAATATACATTCCCAATGTTTGAATATACTACTGCTGACTTCTATGATGTTTATGGTAAATTGGAGACTAAAATTCCTATTCCAGGAAAGAAATTCAAATCATACATAGGAATTTTTGCAGAGGCTTCAACTCAAAGATACATTGGAGATTTAGACCGATTCAACAAAACAGCATTCAACCAATTTGGCGGAGGTGCTAACTATACATTCTAAAGATAGATAGTAGTATAAACTAAACAAAAAACCTAATTGGACTAAGTCTAATTAGGTTTTTATTTTATATATATAATTGCAAAAACTCAATATTTATAGAAATGGGGAGCACAAAAACTCACCATTGATCTCTTATTACACTCATCTTTATTTGATATTGATATTCTCAATGTTTCATTAAACTCCTTTGCAAAAGATAAAATCTCTTCATCTGTTACTAAATTATATGCATCCTTTGAAAAACATATATATCTTAAAAACACCTCTTCTGTTAGACACTTTATGCCAAAACATATTTTATCAATATTAGGGACTCCATCTTTATTGAAAAATTTTTCCTCTCCAAAATGCTTTATAGCAAGAGCCACTACCTTATCTCTAAATTTTGTATATTCACCTCTATTTATATACGGATAGATATAGTGCTTATTTTTACTGAATACCCTTTTATAATATTTGGGCTTATACAGAACCCAAAAATCCTCTAACTCGAGTTTTGTTGAATCAGTATAATCTAAAAGATATTGTAAATCTGCACGATCTACAAATTCGTTATCATTAAAGATATTTTGAGCACTCAACTGAAAACTAAACAATAGAGATAAAATGATTGTAAAAAGTATCCGTTTCATAAGTTATATAACTACGTTAATTACCATTTAATATATAATTGAGAGACATCAATACCTATACAAATGGGGAGCACAAAAACTCACCATTGATCTCTTATTACACTCATCTTTATTTGATATTGATATTCTCAATGTTTCATTAAACTCCTTTGCAAAAGATAAAATCTCTTCATCTGTTACTAAATTATATGCATCCTTTGAAAAACATATATATCTTAAAAAAACCTCTTCGGTTAGGCACCTTACAGCAAAACTTATTTTATCAATAATAGGAACCCCATCTTTATTGAAAAATTTTTTCTCTCCAAAATGCTTTATGGCAAGAGCCACTACCTTATCTCTAAAATTTGTGTATTCACCTCTATTTATATACGGATAGACATAGTGCTTATTTTTATTGAATACTTTTTTATATAATTTTGGTTGATACCAAACATAAAAATTCTTTAACTCAAGTTTTGTTGAATCGGTATAATATAAATAATATCTTAAATCCCCCTTAAATATAGATTCTTTATTTTGAGCACTCAACTGAAAACTAAACAATAGAGATAAAATGATTGTAAAAAGTATCCGTTTCATAGGTTGCATAACTTAGTTAATTATAATTTATTTATAATTGTAAGACTTTAATACTTAAACAAATGGGGACTAATTATACTCACCATTGATTTCTTATTACACTCATCTTTATTTGATATTGATATTCTCAAAGTATCATTAAACTCCTTTGCAAATGATATAATCTCTTCATCTGTTACTAAATTATATGCATCCTTTGTGAAACAAATACGTTTTAAGAATACCTCCCCTGTTAAACACCTTATACCAAAACCTATTTTATAAATATTTGGCTCTCCATCTTTATTGAAAAACTTCTCCTCTCCAAAATGCTTTATGGCAAGAGCCACTACCTTATCTCTAAATTTTGTATATTCACCTCTATTTATATACGGATAGACATAGTGCTTATTTTTATTGAATACTTTTTTATATAATTTTGGTTGATACCAAACATAAAAATTCTCTAACTCAAGTTTTGTTGAATCGGTATAATATAAATAATATCTTAAATCCCCCTTAAATATAGATTCTTTATCTTGAGCACTCAACTGAAAACTAAACAATAGAGATAGAGCAATTGTAAAAAGTATCCGTTTCATAGGTTTTATATCTACGTTAATTACCATTTAATATATATAACAGAAAAGAGGGTGGTATAGATTCATCAAAGGCTTTTGGATTTTGACTCTTCTCTGGCGACATAAATTTACCCACTTTATTGTATATCTCCAAATCTTTAGGGGAAAAACGGCCATTTTCTACAACACGATTTATCATTTTATCGTATTCATCAGGTAAATTATTATCCGTATCATTTGAATCACTCCCCATAAAAATCTTACTACCTAACATATTTATTGATTCATCAACTGTATTAAAAATCCCCAAGTTATAGTTTACTTGATTAATAATATCCTCCAAAACTTTCACCTCTAACTCAAGATTCATTCCTGGAATACTCTTGATTACATTCTTTCCATTCCTATTATAGAAATCAACCTGTCCAGTATGTATTAACTCTTCAGTTTGTTGCGGTAATTGAGGCATTCTTGTAGAATATGTAATTCTTTTTTTTTCAGTATGTACACGACCTGGAGTTGGTGCAGAGGGAGAATATTGTATATAATAACCTTTTGGATAAACGGTATTTAATATCTTTTCGCCGTATTTATTTTGCGATAGGTAATTAACTCCTTTTGCTAAAAGTTCCCACATATCAGAAGGAACATTTTTTGATCTGCTAAAATCTATATTCCTCCCTAAATATGGTGACTTCTTTGTCAAACTTACGGTATCAATTGGCTGAGAATAATTATTATACATAACTCCAGGATTGTTGTAGTAGGGATGATTTTTTGTAGTTTTTGAAGTTTGTTCTTCGGAGTTTAAGACTCTCATTGATAAAGAATTTGCACTATATTCCTCCTCCTTAGGCAGAACACTCTTATTCATTTTTTTAAGATGTTCTTGAAAGTTTGGAAGATTTTGGGGCTGATATTCGGGCTTCTCTGCATCCCATACTGAAATCCTCTTCTCTATATACTTCCCCCATATAGGAGAATATTGCATACGCACATTGTTCACACTATCCCAATATATAGTATTGCTATCGGGCTCATTACTATTATCATAAAATTTACACATAAGGAATAAAATTTAAAATTATAAAACAAAAGTAGATGCTATATCTCCATCTTTAATGTTAAATTTATACGATTTGCTATTCCCCATTATTTATATCTCTAAAACTTATACTATATGAAAGAAAAAAACCGCATAGAATATTGAATATAACAATATAAATAATTAAATTTACAGAAATTTAAAACTACGGTTGTAGAAACTAATTTGTAGGGACATGGCCCGCCACGTCCGAAAAAAATGAGATAAAATTGCAATAATGGGGAACACTCTACCAAAACGGAAAACACCGAGAGCCCAATGGATAGAATATAATACAGGTATATATTTCATTACCGTATGCACCCATAATTGGATGCACTACTTTGGAGAGATAAAAGAAGGAGTAATAACATTAACAAAAATAGGTGAATATTTAGTAGAAAAATTAGAAGAAGCATCACAACATCACCCTTATATTGAGGTTATTCAATATGTAGTAATGCCAAACCATTTTCATGCAATAGTTGAAGTATCTGAAAATAACAATACGGACGTGGCAGGCCACGTCCCTACTTCGGAAGAACGAATATCAAATAGATTGAATGGAAGAAAACCTCTTCTTTCAACATTTATAGGTTCGGTTAAATCTTCAGTAACAAAATATGCTAATAGCATGAATTTGAAATTTAAGTGGCAAAGCAGATACCACGATCACTTAATAAGAGGTGTAAAAGATTGCAACAAAATATCGGAATACATAGAGAATAATATTCTAAACTGGGAAAAAGATTGCTTCTATTAATAATTTATAGAAACGCAATTTGTAGGGACGTGGCCTGCCACGTCCGAGAAAAGGCAAAGTCCTCGTCCATATAAGAAAGTAGAGAGTAATTTATTCCTAATTAGGAGAACAACAAAAAAACTAACTATACTATGAAAAAAATTTTAAAATTTATTCTTGCAGGGGTGTTTGCTCTAAGCACCTTAACAATATCGGCAGCAGAGAGAGGATTTGCCATTGTTATTGACCCCATAAGTTACAAAGAGGCAAAGGCTGAGGTTGATGCTTACGCTCAATCGGTTGAGAAACAAGGCTTAAAAACATACATTGTTGAGGATGTGTGGTATAACCCCGACTCAATAAGAGTTAAGGTTAAAGAGTTGGCAACTCAAAAGGATGCTCCTATTGAGGGGGCGGTTTTTATTGGCGATATTCCTGTGCCTATGATTAGAGATGCTCAACATATGACTTCGGCTTTTAAAGCAAAACAAGATCCCAAGAAGATGGAGTTTACCTCTGTTCCCTCGGATAGGTTCTACGATGATTTTGATTTGGAGTTCTCTTTTATTGAGCAGAGCAAAGAGAAACCTAATCAATTCTACTACTCGCTTACTGCAACATCGGCACAAGTGTGTCAACCCGATATTTACTCGGCTCGTATGAAGACTTGCGACAAAGGCGACAAAACTAAATATGAGCGTCTTAAAGCATACCTTAAAAAGGTTGTTGCTCAAAAAGAGGCTGCCATAAAACTATCGCAAGTGTTCTACTTTGCAGGGCAAGGCTATAACTCTGATTGTGGCTTGGCTCGTATTGATGAAAAGAACTCATACTACGAGATGTTCCCCAATCTAATGGGACAGGCTTGGAGTCTTACATATCAAAACCACGCAGACTATGTATATAGCAAATATCCTTTGATGAGCCAGATGCAACGTAAAGATATGGCATTGGCGGTGTTACACCACCATGGTTACCCCGATACTGAATACCTTGATGATAACCCAATTCCTCAAAATGCTGAACAAAACCTTGAGGCTGTTAAGAGATTTTTTAGAGCAAAGATAAACACTGCTGTTAGCAGAGGTAAAGATACAACCGAGACTATTAACTACTACAAAGATGGTTACGATGTTCCAGAACATTGGTTCTCGCATGAGGCTCTTTTTGGCAAGGAGATTAGTGAGAAAGACTCTATTAATGCTGTACAAATGGACCTTCATTTAACCGATCTTGGCGAGTATAAGCCTAATGCAAGAGTGGTTATTTTGGATGCTTGTTACAATGGTGCTTTCTGCCACGATGAGTATATTGCCGAAGAGTATATTTTTGAGGATGGCGACTGCGTTGTTACTATTGCAAACAGTGTAAACTCATTGCAAGATAAGTGGTGCGACCGTAATATTGGTATGTTTGGTTTGGGTTTGCGCGTGGGTAACTTTGTTAAGTATAACCCATATTTTGAGTCACACGTTTTTGGCGATCCTACATACACTTTTGCTCCCTTTGCAAAACTTGGATTCAACATAAACGAGGCTCTTTTGAAAGGTGATAAGTTCTGGAAAAAACAACTTAAATCGGAGTATGCTGCTATGCAATCGTTTGCCATTAACGAGTTGGCTATTCGCAAAGCAATCACTTCGGCAGAGATATTAGAGATATTTAAATCTTCGCCCTACCAAACTGTTCGCCTTATGGCATTGAACACTCTTGCTACATATAAAGATGACAACTACATTGAGTGTCTATCGTTGGGATTGAACGATAATTTTGAGTTAATTCGCCGCTTCTCTTCTATTCAAGCAGGTAAGTGCGGTGATTTGAGATTGATTCCCGCCATTGTATCGTTATACTCAAAACCCTCTATTGGTCAACGTGTTGACTTCCAACTTAAAATGGCTATGGAGATGTTCCCATACAATGAGTTAGTTGCGGAGTTCAAAAAACAAGATCCTTGCAAAGATTATTACAATGCTGAGGAAGAGACAGAGAGTCTGTTGAAATCGTTAAAGAGATTCTCAGATAAATCGTTTGAGGGAGAGGTTGAGCAGATAAGCAACCCCGAAGTTTCGGCTAAGAACAAACTTAAAGTGATACGCTCATTCCGTAACCGTCCACTCCACCCCGCTGTTAATGAAATTATTGCAGCATTTGAGACTATTACAGAACCAGACCTGCAAATTGCTTTAATTGAGACAATGGGATGGTTTAATATGTCGTATAAACGCAACGAGATTGCTGACTACTTCTTCTCGGTATGGGAGAACAAAAACTATGAAGAGGCTGTACGTAACGAGGCTCTTAAAACATACAAACGCTTGAAAGGATTTTAATATAAGTTTTTAGAAGAAAGAGAGGAGATGGGAGTTTATTCAACACTCCTATCTCTTTTTTTTATAATAGTTTAACGGGGTAAACTACTTCTCCTTAACAACCTCTTGCAACTCAATAGGCAACATTCTTTTTATCGTATCAATTTTCTCTTTTGCAACATAAATTGCTTTAAGCGAAGTACAACCATAGAAGGTTCTTGCATCAAGTTTAGTTACACTCTCGGGGATAGTAATACGCTCAAGTGTAGTACAGCCTTCAAAAGCATTTGACTCAATTACAGTAACACTATCGGGGATAATAGTAGATTTACATCCTGCAATTAGTGTGTTAGTAGCAGTTTCTATTATTGCATTGCACCTCCCACGTGAATCATATATAGGATTACCCTCTTCTACTACTATGCTCTCAAGAGACATACAAGCAATAAAGGCAAAGGCTCCAATCTTAATCATACTTTTGGGGATTGTTATACTTTTGAGCGAGGAACACCCTTCAAAAGCACTCCAACCAATTGTCTTTACACTCTCAGGGATAATGATACTCTCAAGTAAAACGCAACCTTGAAAAGCACTCCATCCTATATCTTCCAAACCTTTTGGGAGAGTGATACTTTCAAGTGAAATACAATCTTGAAAAACATCCCATCCTATATTTTTCAAGCCTTTAGGGAGAGTAACACTTTTTAGTGATCTGCATTTACTGAAGGCTCTACTTTCAATTATTTTTACTCTCTCAGAAATTACAATGTTTTTAAGCGAGGTACATTCTGAGAATGTCTCTTCTCTAATCTTTGTAACTTTCTTAGGTATATTTACACTCTCAAGAGATAAGCAACGGTCAAAAGCCGCTTTCCCAATTTTAGTAATACTTTCAGGAAGTGTAATATTTTTTAGTGAGATACATCCCGAGAAAGCCAGATCTTTAATTGTTGTAACACCTTCAGGGAGTGTAATACTCTCAAGCGAAATGCAATCCTTAAAAGTATTAGTTTCAATCTTAGTTATGTTGCCTAATATATTTATGTTTTTAACTGAAACACAAGAGCAAAAGGCTTTAACTCCAATTTCTGCTACACTTTCGGGGATAGTAATACTCTCAGGTGAAGAACATGCCCAAAAAGCATATGGTGCAATTCTGGTAACACTATTGGGGATAACTGTTGATTTACATCCAGCAATAAGGGTATTGGTTGCTGTCTCTATGATTGCATTGCACCCCTCACGTGAATCATATATAGGATTACCCTCTTCTACAACGATATTTTCAATAGAGGGAGAATTTAAAAAAGAGCCTGCTAAAACATTTGTAACACTCGCAGGAATAGTAACAGATTTTAAGTTTGTGTAATCTGCATAACTATCCCAACCTATCGTAGTAGTCCCCTCAGGGATTATTACAACACCATTTTTAACTTCAAAATTAGTCATACCTGTTATATATTATAATTTAAATCGATATGGAAGGGTATCTACATCATATCTTTTGATACGTTCATATAATCCATTAACAAATTCTAAATCTTTCTTATCAAATTCAGGGTGATAACAGTTGAAAAGAGTTAGTATTTCATCTTTTAAAACAGGATAGTGATTATCTAACAAAGTGTAGTTATTATTAACTCCAACGCAAATAATGCTAACCTCTGTATCAGTAATCGCTTTAGTTGCAAGTTCCGATGTCAAAGATTTTAGTTCCTCTAACGTTAAACTCGATATAGTTCTCCTGTCAGATTTGTAACTTATTTCAATGTCTGGAACTCCTGTTTCTGTATCAATAATTTTAACATCATCTGTTTCAGCATAAAGCATCTGCAATAAAAGAGGCCAGAACGACTCTTCACACTCAGCATAATCAGGATGATTATACTCGATAGGTTTCATAAAACGATAGAAATACTTGTATAGGAATATTTTTTCGAATGTATATAAATTATCTTCCTCTATATCTTTTACAAAAAACCATAATTTACGCATCTCTCTTGACGCAGATATATCTTCGATAATCCATTGATAACCAAGTGGAAAAATATTTTCACAAGGGGTGTCGTCCTCTTCATCTTCATCTTCATCTTCTTCATCTTCTATATCGTAGTCCTCATCATCTTTTTCAGGTGTTTCTTTACCACTATTAGATTGGGAATCCATAGCATAACTCTCTAATTGAGATGCAATAAAATCATCTAATAATTTATCAAAATCCTCACTGGTAAATGCAGAATCATCTTCGTTGCCAATATCCCCCTCTTTATCTTCAATCTCCTCATTTTTATCATCAAGGATTTCTTCTTTATCTTCAGTAGCAAATAAATCCTTTTCACTGCTCGGGTTATAAATGGAACTTTTATTTTGACTTTCAAAATATTCAAACAAACCTTTATCCATGTTTTTTATGAATTCATCTTTCATAACAATATCTCTTTAGTAAATATACTCCATTATCTCACTCTTAAATGCTCTTTTATATACTCTTCGCTAATCTTTACAATAGTGTTCTCTTGTGTTGATGAAGATTGAACCATATTGAAGTACATACTTTTAAGTGCCTTTGCAAGCAATGCCTTAACATTTCGGAATCCCAGTCCCGATTTATATGCTTCGGAAGCAATGTAGCGAAGAGCCTTTTCGTCAAACTGTAAATCAATATTGTTTTTCAACCAGAACTCTATATGCGATTGAAGAACACTCTCTTTTGCTGATATCATAATCTCATATATAACATCCGTTGATAGAGGATTTAACACTACAGTCTCTCCAATACGTCCCAAAAGTTCTGGCATATATCCCCACTCCTCAAGATCTTCTGTTTTTACATATTGTAAAAGATTGCTTTCATCATACCCAGATGAAGAGTTTTGACTAAATCCAACCTTCTGACGTAAGTTTAATCTTTTTTTAATAATATTCTCCATTCCTGAGAAGGCTCCATCAAATACTATCAATAAATTATCAACTGGAAGGCGGTAGGTATCTCCTGTAGGATGGGTTGAATCTTCGAGATGCAGGCTGTGATCAGTTTCAAAAAAACGCATAATGTCGCGCATCATATCATTATCCATATCTGTTCCAAATGTCCCTACAATATTTTGATTATAGTGTGTAATCTTATCAAACTCGTGGAATACTATAATGGCATATTTTAGGTCATCAATAGAAGTTCCGTTTTTCAACTCACGTGCTATAATATCTGTAATACCAACTCCTCTCCATCCTGTAGGAGTTATTTCAGATGAATTTATACGAATAACAGGGCAATCGCATATCTTTGCAAAATGGCGAATCATCTCCGATTTTCCACTTCCTGTTGGACCCATAAGTAAAACAGGAGTCTTTATCCTTGATGTATAGTTTTTAGATTTACTATCGTGATGCAGGAAAAATGGAACAGCTAACTTATCAATAGCGTCATCTTGACCCTTTACATATTGTTTTACGTATGTAGCCATACTAATAGGACTTTTTAATGGGTTATCATCTCGTTTTTGTTCATTACCAAAGAGTGTCTCTTTTGAGAAAGTAAAAAAAGTTTCGATATATTCATACTCTTCTTGTGTAGGTGCTTTGAGAATCTTTTCCCAAGCCTCCAATTTATTCCTCATAATAGAAGTAATTCCCTTTGGAGTATTCTTAAGAGATACAAGTTCATAAATAAATTCATTTGTTCTCTCTCTAAAACCATCAACTGTAATTAACCCTTTTTCAAGCATATCAACCATCTTTATAGCATGCTCAGGTGTTATTCTTGGACATAGGAACAGTCGTGCTGCTACATTGAGAGCATCAAACTTACCATTATCTTCAATTTCAAGTCCAAAATAATTTTGACTCTTTTTCACCTTTTGTTTTCTAACTGTTTTATTTGATTTGTTTTCCATAACTATATATTAAGTTTAAATTATACATAAATATTTCACTATTCTCTATTGATTAACCATTGATTATTAAGCGTTTAATTATTGATTTACTGTAATCCATTAGTCTCTTTATAGAACTATCAATAGTAACGAAGAGCAGAAAACTCCTTTGTTTGATAGGGAGAGATATTAAAGATGTGTTAAATGATAAGAATCTATCATCCTTACCATTTAAATTAACAAAGTCAAAGAGCACGACAACGACCATTAACTCCAACTTAAGTTGAAGTTATAACCATTTATACCATTTGGGAAATGCTATTTTGATTTGGAACTCAATTATAAAAATTTCCGACAAAGAGTCATTGAACTATTTTTTACAAAATAATTCACTTTTAAAATATTTATTATCAATGATACAATTCCCCTAAATCAGCATAAACTGTTTGTCTTGTTTGATTAATTTAAAAGATAAGTAATTAATGTATTAGATTTAAATAATGTTACCCATTTTGGGGTTTGTGGGTAATATGATGACGCAAATATACTACTTTATTTTATATCTGCAAATTAAAAATGAAAAATTTATTTTTTCTCACTGTGGTTACATTGTTTGTTTATACACCATTGCTGCTATTAGACTAATACCCTTTTAGGCCTTAAAGGCCTTTAAGGTTATAAAAGGGCATAAAGGCATTAAAGGGGTAATAGTTCCCCTGCTTTGTGGAGAGAAGTTTAAGATAAAGCATTTCTACAATTAGACTAATACCATTGTATGCCTTTTAGGCCTTTTGGGCTTTAATGGCTTTAGATGGCCTTATAGAGTAATAGTTCCCCTCTCTTTGGAAGAGAGGTTAGGGGTGTGGAGATAAAAAAAAAGAGAGAAGTCTTTGTAACTTCTCTCTTTCCATAAGGGGCGGCTACCTACTCTCCCACTTGCGCAGTACCATCGGCGTAGTCAGGTTTAACTTCTCTGTTCGGGATGGGAAGAGGTGGAG
>SUXK01000014.1 GCA_015061035.1 Bacteroidales bacterium | reverse complement strand
AACATTGAATATGCTTAACGAAAAACTCTATAGCACAGCGGTTTAGCATTTTGTTATATAGAAGGAGTGCCGAGCTTTGCGAGGCCAATCAAAAACGACAGTTTTTGAAGACGGAGGGGTTTTCCTCGCGTAGTATGGTTTATTGTAGTACGATGGGTTAAGAACCCCCTCCGAACTTTTTTCTCGGAAAAAAGTTCTCGTCCCCCTTTAAGAGGGACAGCTTTTTTAAGTTTCTTATTTTAAAGAGATTAGCAAAATATAAAAACTGAAAGATGTGTCCAAAGATTAGCTTAAAGTGGGACAACTTTTCAAGTTACTTATTTCCACCGACATTGCAATGCAACGTTGCACTTTAGGTAATATATTTGATAATCATTTTATGATATTATTGCAGTTCTGTGCTTATTTACAATGTGATAACATCAAAAACCAAATATGGAACAATTACTTTCTATCTGCATTGCAAGTTCCTCTATTGACAACGATAGTATATCGGCTACACGGGTGTAATGTTCAATCTGCGGAGCAGTCTCCTCGTCGCTCTCAAGGAAAATGCGGTCGAGGGGCGTAGCAAGCAACGCCTCGGTATTGAATCTCTTTCCGAAAGAGAGAAAGAACCCTGCTGCAATATATTGCCGCGCCTGCTCGGGCTTGCCACGGAAGCCATGCACAATCCACGGCTGTAGCGGGCGAAGCTCCTTGCGCATACGCATCACAATCTCCTGTCCCTTTACAATATGCAGTACAAGCGGTTTCCCTGCGCTCTCCGACAAGGTGATATGTCTGTGTAGTACCGTCTCCTGCACATCAGCCGTTGCGCTGCTCTTGGCGAAGTCGATGCCACACTCACCGATGGCTTTCACTGTAGGTAAAGCAGCCGCAGCCTCTACAATGCGCATATCCCTTTCCCAATCATTTGAAATGTGCCACGGATGAATCCCTACCGAAGCATACTGCACACCGGAAGGAACAGACAGACCGCAATTGAGAATAAACCTCCTCCCATCCTGCGGCGCATTGTGGCAATGAATATCAGTCAGTATCATCTTCTTATTCAATCCTTCGCACAACAACATCCTCGTAATCGTTCAGCAGGGCTATAAGATTGGCTTCATCGTCCTTGCGCTTCGACTTTACAACCATCGTAACATCAAAAGTGGCAGTGTCGCCGGTGCCCCTCTCGTCCATCTGATACGAAACAACCATAAACTCCCCTTTCGTCAGCGACGAAGAAATAATCTTAGGTATATCCTTGTTGTGGGTGGAAAATTCAATGATGAAACTCTTCAATCCCAAATTCTTGAACAATCGGCTCAATAGCTCCAACCCGATAAGAGTGAGCACTGTGGCTGAAATTGCAAGAGTATACATCCCTGCTCCCGCGCACATTCCTATGCCCGCTGTCGCCCAAATGCCCGCAGCAGTGGTAAGCCCGCGCACTATCTGCCGGTTGAGAATAATGGTGCCGGCCCCGATGAATCCTATACCTGTAACAATCTGGGCAGCAATACGGCTGGGGTCGAGTCCGACACCCTCTTTGCCGATCATGCCGTCAAAGCCATGCTGCGAAACAATCATAAGCAGTGCACTGCCCACGGCAACCAAAAAATGTGTGCGGTATCCGGCCTCCTTTGCGCGATATTCGCGTTCCAACCCTATGAGCACACCCAATATGCCCGCAACCACAAGCCTTAATACAAAATCCATTGTCATAATATCCTATTATTAACCATTTTATGGCAAATATGCGAAAAACGAACGAGATAAACAAAACTTGCTTTGTTTTACGAAGCCACTTACGCTTGGCAAAGTAAATGAATTTTCTTTGTTCTTACTTAATCGTGGCTTTGTTATTTCGCAGCGAGTACCATATATATACGAAGTTTACTTCAAATATAGCAAGATTCGCAAAATATCAGTGGAGCAACAAAATATTTTATGAAATTAAACAACGTTTCCGATAAAAATATTAAATTTGCAGACGGAAAAATCACCAATTAAAATATTCAATTATGGTTTATTCACACGAAGTAGAAAACATGTGTGTTGTAAAGAAAGGTCCCAATCACGGTCCCGCTCCCATTCCCGAAGAGGGTAAGTGGGTGAAGGCTAAAGAGATTGTTGATATTTCAGGCTTTACACACGGTATTGGCTGGTGTGCTCCTCAGCAGGGTGCATGCAAGCTCTCATTGAACATCAAGAACGGTATCATCCAGGAGGCTCTCGTTGAGACAATCGGTTGTTCAGGTATGACACACTCTGCAGCTATGGCTTCAGAGATTCTTCCCGGTAAGACAATCCTCGAAGCACTCAATACCGACCTCGTTTGCGACGCTATCAACACAGCTATGCGCGAGCTTTTCAAGCAGATCGTTTACGGTCGCAGCCAGTCAGCTTTCTCTGAGGGCGGTTTGATTATCGGTGCAGGTCTTGAGGACCTCGGTAAAGGTCTCCGCAGCCAGACAGGTACCCTCTACGGTACATTGGCTAAGGGCCCCCGTTACCTCGAAATGGCTGAGGGTTACATCACACGCATCGCTCTTGACAAGAACGACGAAATCTGCGGTTACGAGTTCGTAAACCTCGGACAGTTGATGGATGAGATTAAGAAAGGTACAGACGCCAACGAAGCAGTTAAGAAACTGACTAAGACATACGGTCGTTTCTCTGAGGAGGCCGGTGCTGTTAAATACATTGACCCACGTAAAGAATAAGGAGGACTAAGCTATGATAAGACCCGTAAAATTTGAAAGTCAGGATCGTCGTATCAAGCAGATCCTTGCTGTACTTAACGAGAATGGTATCGCTTCAATAGAGGAAGCGAACGAGATTTGTGAGCAGTACGGTATCGACCCTTACAAGATTTGTGAGGAGACACAGCCTATCTGTTTCGAGAATGCAAAGTGGGCTTACGTTGTAGGTGCTGCTATCGCACTCAAGAAGGGTTGCTCAAACGCAGCTGATGCTGCTGAGGCAATCGGTCTTGGTTTGCAGGCATTCTGTATCCCCGGTTCAGTAGCTGACGACCGTAAGGTTGGTATCGGCCACGGTAACCTTGCAGCACGTCTTCTCCGCGAAGAGACAAAGTGCTTTGCGTTCCTCGCAGGTCACGAGTCATTCGCAGCAGCTGAAGGTGCTATCAAGATTGCAGCTAAGGCTGACAAGGTACGTAAGGAGCCCCTCCGCGTAATCCTCAACGGTCTTGGTAAGGACGCTGCACAGATCATCGCACGTATCAACGGTTTTACATACGTACAGACCGAGTTCGACTACTTCACAGGTGAGTTGAAAGAGGTACGTCGCATCGCTTACTCAGACGGTCCCCGTGCAAAGGTTAACTGCTACGGTGCTGACGATGTTCGCGAAGGTGTTGCTATCATGTGGAAAGAGGGCGTAGACGTTTCTATCACAGGTAACTCTACAAACCCCACACGCTTCCAGCACCCCACAGCAGGTACATACAAGAAAGAGCGTGTGCTCGCAGGCAAGCCCTACTTCTCAGTAGCTTCAGGTGGTGGTACAGGTCGTACACTTCACCCCGATAACATGGCTGCAGGTCCCGCTTCATACGGTATGACAGATACAATGGGCCGTATGCACTCAGACGCTCAGTTCGCAGGTTCTTCATCAGTTCCCGCACACGTTGAGATGATGGGATTCCTCGGCATCGGTAACAACCCCATGGTAGGTGCTACTGTTGCTATCGCAGTGGACGTTTCTGCTGCACTTTCTAAGTAATTCTTATTGATTTAGAATACTTTACAGAGAGCTACTCTTTAAGGGTGGCTCTCTTTTTTGTTGCTATATTCAATGCAACCAAACTATAAACAGCATCACCGCTACCCTAACGGGGGTACCATTTAAAACCCCGAATTTTTCTTGTGACGGTATAAGTTGATATACCCTTATTTTTACTATAAAAACGCCCAAAAACGACTATTTTTGCGACGGTTTTGTGACGGTGTCCGACACCGTCTGGAAAATAAACATAAATCACTGTTACATAACAAAATACACCTCCTTTTACCTATTTTTAAGCATAGGCAAAGTTAGGTATTACTTTTATAAGAAACAACACTTTTTTCAGTGAAGTAAAACACCGTCCGGAAAGTTCTCACATAACTTCATCTACCACACATCTTAAAATCTCTCATTTTTATATTCCTCAATTGTAAACAAACAAATACCTTATGGAGAAAAAACAAACCGCACATTGCTGTACGGTTGAGGTGGTTATTAAGGCTCTATTCTATAAGCCCTTTTACCATTTTTCTTAGCAGGGATACAAGTTGCGTATTCATTAAGGTCTGTCGCCTTTGCAGATTTCTTTATACCGAGATTGTTGTAAATCTCTTGCAACTTTTCTTTAATATACTTTCTCGTGTATACTTTACCTGGTTCAAAATATTGCGGAAGGTACATGGAGATTTTATGGCCAGCATTATTATTTGCAATCTCTGTATCCAATTTAGTACTATTGAACCCACAAGCCTTTATTCGTTCGGGAGAGAGGCTGCTGTAATAATAACCAACATAATTATATCCCTCGTTGCGTAACATCATAAGATAATCGGCTTTTAGGGCGGTGTCGGCACAAACAAAATAATCATATGCAACTCTTAGAGCATCTGCCAGGGATTGTGATTTGCTTAATCTGTCTTTAAGCTCCTGCACGGGCATTGAATAAGCCCTTCCGTAAGCGTTGGACGACATAATGAACCACTGATGATGATTCTTTATTACATCGTAGCAGTAACGCTCTGAAACGATGAGCAGATTATTTATTACAGGTTCACCGCTTGTTGTAGTAATATAAAGCTCATTTGGGTTGTGTTTTATATATGTATCAATATTGTTCAGTGCAATCTGCTTGCATTCCATAGGAGCACTATTCCATATAGCAATTTGATTTTGGCTCTCTTGCATCTTATAATTTTGTGATGCTACAAACTCATTATCGTAGAGTTGCTGTTTGTTGTCTTTATAGAACAGATGCACAGTATTCCTGAACGGATTATCCTTTCTTCTCTGCCGGCCTATTATCTGTGGTATATCTGATGCTATGTCTAATGAGAGGCTCGATACATTATAGTTTGCAATGACGTATGTGCTTGCCGATAGACTATAGAAATCCACACCTTCAAATGCGGTACGCGTGACAAATGTCCATGTCGTATGAGAATCTCCCATCTTGGGTATAGTCCTTGTTATATTTAGTTTCTTGTGGACTTTTTGCAGCTCTTTGAGGTTCTCCTTGCTGTCTGCACAGATGATGGTAACATCGTTTATGCCAATAAAACGATTTTTGACTATATACTTATTCAGAATCTTGCATATCTCCTTTACGCTATTCAAGAATACAACCCCTTCATTGCTGTGAGCACAACCATCAGGATAGTGTATCGTATCAAACACCCCTTTATTCTTTGTGTAATTTGTGTATATCTGTTCAAAAGCATTAAGGGCACTTTTACAAGTATATGTTCTTTGCACGACCTGTTCGATATTGTTCCAACCTAGCTCATAATAACAAACATAATTGTTTTTGAACTGCTCAATCTCCCGCATATAGTCGATTACCGGTGTTGCTGAGATAAACAGTACATTCTCATAACTAAAAAGCCTGTCTATAAAGGTTGAAAGAACGCTTTTGTTGCTATACTCCTTCAACTTTATATCCTTTATAAGACAATGTGACTCATCGACTGTGATATTAAACTTCTTGCTGATGTTAATACCGTACCTTTCGAGCATTGAGGCAAGAGCACAAAACGAGTCGTATGTAACGAGTATCTTTATCGGTCTCTTGTTCTGTTCGCATTCGTGTTGGTATAAAGTAAATTCAGTTTTCAACTCATCTATGGTCTTTTGTTTACCATCGTATCCCTTCTCGCGGTTAAAGTAGTAACAGAGTGGTTCGTCTTTGTTAAACTGCTCCATCTTGTTCAATATGAGTTTTAATCGTGGAGAGATGAGTATAGTATCAAGAACATTGCTCAGGCTATAGGTAGTAAAGCCACACCCTGTAACCACTTTGTTTATTATAACTTTACCGACACGTATAATATCGTCCAGTACATATTTCCCGGTATTATCTCTCCAATCATTTACATAATCAACTCCGGGAGTAACTTCTATTGTTCCTTTATTATCTATCATAATAAGAATATATTATATGATTATTTACTGTTTTCATAAATAAGGATTTAAGGGGACATATTTTGGAAAAATTTATCATTTTACCTAATAAGAATATTATGTATTAAAAAAAGTCCTCTTAAGAAAGTGTTATATTGGCAGGCTGCGCGCGCTGCGCTACGCCCTAGAAGAACGACATAATAATAGAAAATATAGTAGTTGTCGTCCGTCTAGGCCAAGGGCCGCCAATAGAGTTCATCATTACCATTTACTCTTACCGTAATTGTCGAACACATTTCTTGTACAACCATATCCATCCACATTATTCTGATAACCTCTGACTACTTGGTATTCAATCTCATCTTCATTCATCCCGGTTGGTTTATAGGAGGCAATAAGGTAATCTATACTCTTATCCATATCAACTCCGGCACGACACAGTTCGGATGCGCTATTGAATATTGAGTTTGCCCTGTTACCCTCTTTCCATCTTGAGGAGTCTTTTCTCCATTTGGCATTGAGAATATTTATTATACTCTCATCAGATTTCTTACTCAAAGGCTTCAATAACGATAAGGCATTCCGCAGAGTTGCCTTGTCGAGCGTTGCGCACGTGCGGGACGCTATCACCTTATTATTTATATATCGTGGATTATGCACAAAGTGATAAGATACACAGTTGTCGTTTACCCATAAGTTCGGGTCGTAACATATATAGTTACCTCTTGCTATGTCGCCCACCGATGTATCTGTTGCCGGTGTATTGAACTTTGACAGCAGTTGAAGGTACAACTCTTCGTGATACTCCGGGTTGTCATTGTCGTGCATTACTATAGCCTTCAATCCTCTACCACTTGGAGTCCTGAATACTGCATAGACACATAGGGTATTGCAAAGACGGCTACCAATTTCGTTAAACTCTTGCTCATTATTGAAACGATCAAAGTCGATTGCTGTAAAATTTGAGTACTCCTTCAACCCTGCACTGTTCTTATAACTGAATGTGCCGTTAAAGAGTGCAACAGGAAGATACTGTAATTTTAGTTGGTTCTGCACATCGTGGTCGCTCTGCGATTGTATGAAGGCTGTTACTCCCCTCAAATCTTGGTTGTAACATACACCCTTCTTAATCATTGATAATACTTCGTCAATCTCAAAGTCGCACACATTACCTGGTTGGTTGATGCGACCTACTAATGTTATTTTTCTGTTATTCATACTGTTAATTTTTTATTCATAACACGTATAAAGATTTCAGCCCTTCGCAATCCCTCCTTTTTCTGTACATACAAAATCGAGTAGGTCGGGAAACGAAAGTTTTCTGACCTGCTTTCGCTTCCTTTCCTCTCACACCACCGTACGTGCCGTTCGGCATACGGCGGTTCCGTACTTTACACATATTGTGTCGAGCATTCACGTTTCTGTACACATTCTGCAAAACGCCACTTCTTCCCTATTTTCGGAATACGTCCTATCGTCTTGGGAAGAGAGTTCCTCTTCGGACATCTAGCTACTAAAGATGCAGAACATATTTCTTCTTGGCAAGCCCTCGTACGGCTCGGTCCTTCGCCATGTATTGCACGAATACGGCTACTTCGACCTCGGCTGACTTCTTGACATTAGTTGTTACTATCCTAAAAGGACTGTCAAGACCTCACGGGATAAGCCTTATATCTTTCATCGTTTATC
This sequence comes from Bacteroidales bacterium, assembly GCA_015061035.1. Lineage (GTDB taxonomy): Bacteria > Bacteroidota > Bacteroidia > Bacteroidales > G3-4614 > Caccoplasma_A. Next base: position 6,453 of record SUXK01000014.1, on the reverse strand, counting down.
TGCCTAATTTACGCATTAAGGTTACGGTTGCATTTTGGAACTTCACTGTCCTTTGCCAGCTTGTCCGCTTAGTACGCCTTAGTATTAGGTTTCTGTTCGTCAGACCACGAATTCGCTATTGCTTCTTCTCTCCCAAACGTCACCGTTTGAAACTTGCAAGTCGCTAGAGGGTTCGTCGGCAACTACGCCCCGAATGGACTTTCACCACAGATATATGACATGCCCGTCATACAAAGAACTCCACCGGAACCTCAAAGCATCCGGTGGAGCAGTAAAATAAAAAGAGCAACAAAGTTTTTACGCTTTGTTACTCCCCAATATCATTCTATAGTATCTCTCGTAATTCTGTACGCATAGACATATATTGAATAGCTGTTTGTGCCGTTGCCTCCCCATTTCACGTCACCAATATTGAATCCATAGTCGTGTGCAAGAGCCTCTACCTTGGTCGCAACATTCTGATGAGCCGTTTGTGCGCAGAAGATTACTTTGTCCTCAGCATTATGTCGATAGAGACGTTCGGCAATATTCCCTGTTGCACCTACGTATATTCTACGTCTATTCTCTCGATGTTCCAGCGCAGGGTAAAGTTCTATCATAAGTTCAATAATCTCTTCGGCGCTGTAATCTCTACAATCGTATATTCTTGGCATACTCATGATTTTTAAAATTTAACGCTGCAAAGATAGGGCGAGCCACGACGGATGAGGTTGTAGAATTAACACATTCTACTCGTTTGGGTGAATTTAATTGTTATATACATCTGTAAAACGCAAAACCTTTTACAAATTTTACACTTATAGTTTACAAGCAGTTTTTACAAACCTTTTACAGTTTACATTATTGAAATACAATTATATATAAATTATTTACAGCGCAAATCTCCGTGTAACTTGTTGCTGTAAAACCAACTATTACATACAGTTTTATAGAATCTTGCTTTTTATAAATTATAGATTGTCTATATTATGCGATACACGCTTTCTTATTTACTTAATCGTTGCTTATATCGAATGGTCTTTTTTACATATCTTTTGCCAAAATGACACATCATTTTCTTTGCTATTGATCTGATTTAAGCCAATTTGGCATATATTAATAACTGGCATCATTTTTGGAGTTAAATCAGAAAAACAATGAAAAAAAGATAAAGTTATGAGAATATCAGAAGTTGGAAATCTTGGTAAAATATTTAGTGGCGGCGAAGAAAATAGAGGACTAGAGAAAAAGGATTACTTTATTGGTACTGTCTGCATAGCAGGAGCGGTAGCTTTTTGGGGATTCAGCAAAAAAATGGGTAGCAAAATCGCAGACGGAGTTAGTAGAGTTTGTAAAGATTGTTATAATTATTTCACAAAAGGAAAAAGTGAAAATAATTCCATAAGGCCGAACATCAACAAGGATACAGAAGAATTACACGAACTCTTGCAGCCTATTGTAGTTGCAGATAGAACATGTAATGATTTTAGCAATGTTGAGAAACCAAAAGTGTTGGTGGACGGGCTTATATATCGCGGCGAAAAGACTCTTTTGTTCAGCCCTGCAAATTCGGGTAAAACAATATATGCGTTTCAAGTTGCCATTGAAACAGCAAAGAAATACCCAAATTGCAAGGTTGTTTATTTTAACCAAGAGATGAACGACAATCAAATAAACAACAGATTGTATCCGGAGGGTGTTGATGTTCCCAATGATTACTACCCTTCAAATCTAATTCTCAAACCATCGCAGATGAACTCCGAGGCATTTGTTAAGAACTTACTTGACAGCATCCCGCAAAACAATGGAGAGATTTTTGTAATTCTTGACAATATAACACACTTGTGCCCTAAACAACAAAGCAATGATGCGACAGATCTTGTAAACAAATTAACTTTAATTATTCAAAATGCAAAAATCAAAAGAAACGTTACCGTGACATCTCTTATTGTTGCTCATACGGTTAAAGGGCATTGCGAGCTGCTTTCCGAAAGAGACTTTAATGGTAAAAGCACAATTTACGATCTAGTTGATGCTGCATTTGCTATTGGTGCAACAAGAGATGAGAATAAGTATATTGTAAAATTAAAACAACGCAACGAGAAATTCAGTGCTAAACATCTCTATATATACGAAATAAAGAAGGGTAATCAAGAAAAACCATATTTGCATATGGAATTGACATCAGAAGCTGAGGCGGAAGTTGTGTTTCCTTCTAAAAAAGCAAAAGTAAATACATCTGCGAACAATTACCAAAACAACAAGAAAAGATACCACCAAGGAAGACGCTGGGAGTTCACGGAAGAACAAGTTTCCTTTTTAAGGGAATTGTATGACAAATCATACTCTTTAAGGGATGCGCAGAAAGCCTTCGCAACACGATTCGGAGAATCCCCTTGCCATACACACATTAACAAACAGTATAAGATTTTTCAAATGGCGCAAATAGCATAAAAAAGGAACTTGCCAAAAGCAATTGAGAGAGAACCGTTAAAAGTTCTCTCTCGTTTTTTACCACCTAATGAGCCTCAAAGATTTTGCAATATTGCCACCTGTATTGTCATACTCTCTTATATTTTATTCGGGACAAATATAGCGTTATTCTCTCAATTTACGGGACAAGGCACTTGATTTTCTGTCCCGAATATTACCTGTTTTGTCCCAATTAGCAGGAAGTGTCAGGAATTTGTGGCATCAATAAAACGACCTCACATTAAGATTATCCTTGTTGTGAGTTATCACTATATCCTTCATTCTCGATGCCCCAAGTTCCTTTGCCGAGTTCTTATAGCAGGTAATAAAATCATCAATACCCGTGCTGAATGGATAACCGAATGGAGCTGTTGGCCACATACAAGGTACTTGAAAACCATTGATACCTCTGCCCGTAATTAAGTCCATATCGGCGCAGAAGATTGATTTACTATCCGCTTTATACCAATCATTATAACTACGGTAAAAGTTTATTGTAACCTCTTTTTCTTTCTTCCACACATTGATTCTGAAAATAACGTGGTTGCTTCCATAATGGGCATCAAGCATGCTCTGTACATCAGTCTCTATCTCATTGGCAGTTGTTGTAAATAGGTCATACACCTTGCCTACTAAATAAATTTTCTTTTTCATTTTTTACTCCTCCTACTCTTAATTGTTAATTTAATGTTCATCTCATCTGCCAGGAGCTTCACCAGTTTATCGTAAGCATCTTTTCTGCGGCGTTCTCTTGGCAAAATCTCCAGCAATTCGCTTAATTCAATCTCAATAGAGAGTCCACTTTTCAACTCGACTCCGCAATAATTTTGAAGTCGCATTAATATCTTCCTTGAATTTTTCAGGAATAATTACTATGTGCTCTTTTTCTTCGATAACATCCGGGGCACAATCCGAACGCCCATCTTGTGATTCTGAACCACAAAACAGGTTATACAATGTTTTAATCAACATAAATCAATTACTATATTTCACCTATTAGGGATTGGGCGGAGTTGGACTGTATTTTGCTGATTAGCAAAAAAAACGATGCAGAACTAAGTCCTGCATCGAATAAATTAAATTATTTTTCGCACTTATATAAAAACTAATACTCACCTTTGCGAAATTTAAAATCAAAACTTTTTAAAGATGTATTACCAATGAATTTCCATTCTATATCCATGCCCTTCTTTTTTAGGAAAGAGATAAAGTAATTTGTTTTTGCATCACTACTAATAGTTTTTTGTACCTCATCATAAATAAAATATTCTCTCATGGCTTCAAAGTCATATATAGTTTCATCAAATTCATAAGTATAAATAACTGAATTTTTATTTCGTGATATTTTAGTTAAGGAAACACCTGTAGTAATTCTTTCAGGCAAGGGGTATTCGTTTAATTTTGTTTCAATGGCTCTATCCACTTCTTTCCATTCATTATTAACTGTACATGAACTTGTTAAAAAAATAAGACTTAGAGAAAATACAAGTAATTTTTTTGTTTCATAATGTCACGTTCTTATTAGTGTCCCATAAAAATTAGAGACTGGTTAAACATTAAATAAATTAGGCCTATTTGGTCCGAAACGGTCTTTGTTATATTGAAACACTAGTGTCCAAAAGTTTTTTGTTTTTAATAAATTCTTCTACTTTTGCATTCATAGTGTTTGAAAATTTTACAATTATTAACTGATTAAATTATTGTATAATACTTATAATATTGGTATTAATGTGATAGTAATTCACAATTGGTGAATTCCAAAATATCAAATGTTCCTGTGCCATCAAAATTACCTTTGACTCGTACTTTGCAAGGTGGAGATAGTTTAGTGAAAGAATCGTCATCGGTATATAAAATACTCCTAACATATGTCTGATTACCAAATAACCAAAAACCGAATTCATCATAACATCTAATTTGATATTTATAAGATGATGAATACTCAATCTCCTCAATAGTAACATTAAATGCGAACAGAGTACCTATTAAATTTTCTTCAGTAACCTCATTCTTACATTTATCATGAAGGTCCCACAACGAAATTTCTTTAGGTATAAATTGCGGAATTGGTTCCTCGCACGTTTCTATTAATTCTTTAAATATTTTATTATAATGTGGCGTCATTTCAGGTGTCCCTATTTTGCTTATAGGATAGGACTTGCCTTCTAATATAATATCTGTTTTCTTGATTTTGCAATTTTTGTCAAAATATATCGTATAATCAAAATAAGGTACACCGCCACCGCGATTAAAGAAATAGCATGCATTAGCATCATAATTTAAAAAAGCTTTATGGAAACCAGGCAAATCCCATAGTATAGAACTACCAATTACGGAGGCTTCAAAAGTATTATTTTCATAACTCCAATCATCTATCTCGTACAAAGTTCCCGGAGTGCTAATATTTGCTAAGTATTCTTTTTTATGCTGGGTATTAAATATAGAATTCTGAGTTGTAAATACAAGGTACTTATTATCTAAACAAAAGATATTTTTAAGTGTTCCTAACGAAACACTGTCTTTTTCAGTTTTATGCACCAATGTTTCATTCATATTCTTTATTACGTTTTTTACAACCATAAAATCCATTCCTTCTTTATAAAGTATTTCTGTAATACAGCCCTGAGTGGGATATTTCTCACAACAAACACTATCTCCTTCCAAAAAGATAAGATATGGCACTTTTACATTAGTGTTAAAGCATATTACTTTACCGTTATTTAAACTATTTATCCTTATTCTCATCTTTAATTCCGGACTAAGCTTATAGCATCCTTGAAAAGCATCATTCCATATTCTTGTGATTGTGTCAGGGAACTCTATTTTTGTAAGATTTGAACAATTATAAAAGGCTTTATACCCTATCTTATTCATTGTGTCTGGCAACTCTATTGTTTGAAGGTTATTACACTCCGCAAAAGCTTTACTCCCAATATCTTTCACGCCATTAGGAATATTTATATATTTGATAGAACTACATCCATAGAATGAACAATCTCCGATACTATGTATGCTATTGGGCATTTTGATATTCTCTAAATTCTTACAACCATAAAATATGCTATCCATATGCTTTATTGAATTTGGAAGTTCAATATATTTGATATTACATTTGTTTTTAAATAATGCTTTCGGCATTATAGCACGATCCTTTATTATAATAGTATCAGGTAGGGAATTTCCTTTACATCCTAACAACAGATTATCATAGTAGACAAGGCCATCTTCTTGATTATCATACCATTCTGTACCCCTAAATGCATCTACTGAAATTTCACAAACGCTATCTGTGTTATTTATTATAATTTCCTTCAATGAGCGTATATTTTTAAAATAGTCGCTAATTTTTTTGCATTCTATAGTAGCTCTATTGAGATTATTGCAACCATCAAAAGCGTTATTACCTACTTTTTCTAATTTTTTTGGTAATGTTATATTGGATATATTGGCACAACCACTGAATGCATAATTACCAATACTTGTCAAACTTTGAGGAAGTGCCACATATGACAAGGTGGAGCAACCTGAAAAGCATAATCTTCGATGCTTGTCAGGCCTTCAGGTAACAAGACACTATCAAGTTTGGAACATTGTGAAAAAGTACCTGTTGAAATACTTTTTAATTCGGTAGGTAAAATTATTTTCTCTAAATTTACACAACCGTTAAAGGCTTCATTTCCAATGTTTACTTTTGATGGCAATTCTATATATATTAAATTACTACAATCCTTGAATTCATAATTTGAAATAGAATTGATACAAGCAGGGACTATAATCTTTTTTAAATTTGTTTTATATCTAAACATATTGTTAAAAGATTTGATATCTTTTTTAAGTTCAACGACATAACAACCTTTAGTCAAAGAATAAAATTCTTTATACGAATCAGTAGTTGGCAACTGATTCAAAATTTTATAAATTTGCAAATGAAAGTAGAGCAATAGCCAACTTTCCAAAGATATGCACAAGCAATCCTTTGGTCGCCCTTACTTTCGATGCTCT
>SUXK01000013.1 GCA_015061035.1 Bacteroidales bacterium | reverse complement strand
TGATAAACTATATAAACAACACCGAAGAGTATCTGCAAACATCACAACAAAATAACTTCAATGTATGGAAAATACTAAATACAAAAGTATATCGCGAACTTGAAGCACGAGGCTCGTATGAGGCAGAGGTTGATTTCTTGAGAAATTATGTAACCTCTCGTATAGCATACCTTGATGAACAATTTGAATTATCTGAATTAACCTTCTCGGTAGTAGCAACACCTTCAGATCCAGAAAAAGGAACTGCCCAAGTATCGGTGTCGCAAGTAGTAGAGGGTGATAGTGTAATCCTTACCGCAACACCCAAAGCAAATTATCGATTTGCAAGTTGGACCCTCAATGGAAAGTTGCTCTCAGTTGAAAACCCATACACTACGCTTGTAACCTCAAATTCAAACTATATAGCCAACTTCGTAAAATCAGATGAAATGATATACGGAGCATCGTTACAAGGGAAGGCGTTTGGTATTCCTGCTTCTCAACTTGGATTTAACGACCAAACCCCATTCTCAATAACATTTTGGATATATTTCAACGAATTCAATCATGAGAATGATGGTACTCAACTATTGAATATACGTACCCCTGAAGATGGATGGCCTGCAAGTGATTGGGGCTATTTATGGAGTACTATTGCGAAGGGAGGAAGTATAACAGATTACGGAGATAGATTAAAAGAGGGTAATTTAAGTTTAAGTTGTCGAACAAATTCATCAGCAGGAGAAGTTCTTACCCCTCCAAGTTATGTTACGTTTGAGCCACAAAAATGGTATCATGTTGCGGTGGTTTTAGGATATAAAGCAAATAGAATAATTGAACTATATGTAAACGGAAAATTGATGGATACTGAAGATATGTATTATTATGGTATGTATTCTTGGAAATCATCAAATGTAATTATGGTTGGTGGACCTGCCTTTGCCCGAGCAGCAATAGATGGAGTAATAGATGAAGTACGTTTGTATAAAAAGGCAATCACTGCCGATGAAGTAAAAGCAGCAATGCAGCACCAAAACGATGTAACGGATGAAACACTTATCGGATATTGGGATTTTGAAATTAATAAAATTGAAACTAATAAACTTTATAGCGTTGGATCAAATAAAAACCTTGTAGCGAGTATGTACGATGTACAAGTGGTGACTGAGGGAACAAATGAATATATATCAAAACCATTCATATTTACAGAGGGTTATTTAGGAGAAGAGTATGATCTATATGTAACAGCAACCCCTTCAGATAAGGAAAAAGGAGCAACTGAAATCTCTGCAAACAAGGTAAATTTAGGCGAAGAGGTAACCCTTACAGCAACACCAGCCGAAGGATATGAGTTCCTGAATTGGACAGTAGGAGGAGCAGAGGTTTCACTTGAGAATCCATATAGCGTAACCATTACCGAACATACCGATTATGTAGCCAACTTTAGCGAGGCATCAGTAGTTATTTCAACAGAGGTAGCACAAACAATAAAGGTTGCAGTAATTGATGGAGAAATAAAACTCTTTGGAACAACAGCAGGCGAAGAGATAACACTCTTTACAACAAGTGGAGTAGTAGTGGCAAGCGCAATAGCAGAAGATAGTGTAACCACAATCCCTACAAACGCAACAGGAGTTATAGTAGTAAAAGTAGGAGAGCGGGTTTTGAAAGTGGTAAAATAGTTTTTTAATTTTACAACAAATTTTGCAAGTTTAAAATAAAGTTATTATCTTTGCACCCGCTATTCCGCGACAGGTTTGGTAAGCAACCCCAACGAGTGGAGTTCACCTGCCGGAGGTACCAGTTAAAAAAATAATAACTAAATGTACGCAATTGTAGAAATTCAAGGACAACAATTCCGTGCCGAAGCAGGCAAAAAATTGTATGTTCACCGCTTGAACGCAGACAAAGGTTCAGCAGTAGAATTTGAGAAAGTGTTGTTGATTGACAACGACGGAGAGGTAAAGATTGGTGCACCTGCTATTGAAGGCGCAAAAGTAGTTTGCGAGGTATTAGACCACCTAAAAGGCGAGCGCATAATCGTGTTCAAAAAGAAACGCAGAAAAGGATACCGTAAACGTAACGGTCATCGTCAATGTTTCTCACAAGTGTTAATTAAAGAAATTGTTGCCTAACTATTAAAATTATAAGAAGATGGCTCATAAGAAAGGTGTCGGTAGTTCAAAGAACGGTCGTGAATCAGAAAGCAAACGACTTGGAGTAAAAGTATTTGGTGGACAATTCGCCAAAGCAGGCAATATAATCGTACGTCAAAGAGGAACAGTTCATCACGCAGGTGAGAACGTAGGAATGGGAAAAGATCACACTCTTTTCGCTCTAATTGACGGACAAGTAACTTTTGTACGTAAAAAAGAGAATCGCTCATACGTATCAGTTCTTCCAGTAGAGAAAAACTAATAAGTTACTTAAGTAACGATAATTAACTCATAAAGCAACTGCTCAAAACTTGGGCAGTTGCTTTTTTATTCAAAAAACTTTACCTTTGTAAAAGGGGAAAAAATAAGAATTATGATAACAGGCGAAATAAAGAGTAGTATTGACTCAATTTGGGATACATTTTGGACAGGAGGAATAACCAACTCTATAACCATATTAGAGCAGATGACATATCTGTTCTTTATGAAGATGTTAGATGATGCTCAAAAAACAAAAGAGGCTAATGCTACTATAATGGGCGTTGCAGTTAAAGAACCAACATTTAAAGAAGGAGTATGGCGTAATCCTGATACGGACAGAGATGTACCATATAATACATTACGATGGAGCGTATTCAAAAATAAAGAAGCCGAAGAGATGTATCGAATCATCAGTCGTGATGCATTTGCCTTTATCAAAAACCTAAATGACGGAAAGGACTCTTCATATAGTCGCTTTATGGCAAACGCAACATTCTTAATACAAAACCCACGCACATTAACTAAAATAGTTGAAGGTATCGACGGATTGGATATGAACAATCGTGATACTATGGGCGATGTATATGAGTATATACTTGGAAAAATGGCTGCATCGGGTAATAACGGACAATTTCGCACCCCACGCCATATAATCAGAATGATGGTAGAATTGATTAAACCCACACTGCAAGATACAATATGTGATCCAGCAATGGGTTCGGCAGGATTTATAGTTGAGAGTGCCAAATATATTCAAGAACACTACAAATCAGAACTACTGAAAAAGACAAATGCAGAACACTATAAGAACGGTTTGTTGCATGGTTTTGATACTGACACAACAATGCTCCGTATTGGAGCAATGAATCTGATGCTTCATGGTGTAGATAACCCAGATATAGAGTATAAAGACAGTCTTTCAACAGATAATACTGATGAGAATAAATACTCTCTATGTCTTGCCAATCCTCCATTTGCAGGAAGTCTTGCTTATGATGCTGTAAGTAAGTCTTTACTATCAATTACAAAGACAAAGAAAACAGAGTTACTCTTTATGGCGTTGTTTGTAAGAATGCTTCAATTGGGGGGAAGATGTGCAAGTATTGTTCCTGATGGTGTTCTCTTTGGTACAAGTACAGGACACATGGCAATACGCAAAGAGATAGTAGATAACCAACGCTTACAAGCAGTAATATCAATGCCTTCAGGTGTGTTCAAACCATATACTGGAGTATCAACAGCAATCCTTATCTTTACCAAAACCAATGCAGGAGGAACAGATAAGGTCTGGTTCTACGATATGAAAGCCGACGGTTTCTCTCTCGATGACAAACGTAATCCTATCGCTGATAATGATATAGCGGATATAGTGGCACGTTTTCATAATCTTGAGGCAGAGGTTGAAAGAACACGCAAAGAAAAATCATTTCTTGTACCAGTTGAAGAGATTCGAGAAAAAGACTATGATCTATCAATAAATAAATATAAAGAGATAGAGCGAGAAAAGATAGAGTATGAAGCCTCAGATGTTATAATGAACCGAATAGAAACTCTTGAACAAGAGATACAACAAGCAATTCTTGAATTGAAAAAGATGATTTGATAATATAATATTGCAAATATATATAATAGCAAATGCAAATGTTATAAATGGTATTTTGCAAATCTTTATATTTGTCTATTTGTTGTAATTTCTTGGTTTTGTGGATGTTTATATGTAAGTTTGCAAATGTTTGACAGTAGTTCTTGCAAATATAATAGTAAATGTAATAGTAAATAATTGCCAATATGACAACCAATAATTCACAACTTCGATTACCTAAAATAGACTTTGAGTCTCCTATAATGGATTCAATTATAGGTTTGGAGGTTCTACGATATAAAAGATTGTATGGGACAACACCCCCATTTATATTCTTTCAGTTAAAAAGTATATTTCATATGTTGGAGAGTATAGGTTCTGCTCGTATTGAGGGGAATAATACAACCATTGCAGATTATATTGAAAGTACAAAAGTACATTCAGGAGAAAGCCGCTATTGGGGGAATGAGGAGGATATTCTTCAAATAGCAAATGGAGAAGAAGCAATGCAATATATTGAGGAGAATATAGAGAATATTAATATAGATAAGTTCTTCTTGCGAGAGTTGCATATAATGACAGTAAAAAATTTGAACCCAGATAAGGAGGGTGCAAGAAATCCAGGATGTTTTAGAATGGGTCCTGTTTCTATTACTAAATCTTCACATATTCCCCCTGATTTTACTCAAATAGAAAGTCTTATAGATGAGTTATTGTTGTTTGTGAACGAAGATTGTTCTCCAAAATTTGATTTACTTAAGATTGCTATTGCTCATCATCGTTTTGTGTGGATTCATCCATTTGAAAATGGAAATGGTAGAGTTGTTCGTTTGTTTACCTATGCAATGCTTCTTAAAAAGGGTATCTTTAAAAAAGACGAAAGGATTGTAAATCCAACAGCTATATTTTGCTCTAATCGTAATGAGTATTATGATTATCTGTCAAAAGCAGATTCATATACTGATGAAGGACTTGTGGCATGGGCAGAGTATGTGTTGAGAGGTTTGAAAAACGAGGTAGAAAAGATTGATAAACTATTAGACTATTCATATCTTAAAACTGCAATATTATTACCTGCCCTTAAAAATGCTTTTGAATGTTCATATATAACAGATAAAGAATACTCTATATTAAAAATTGCTTTTGAAAGAACGGAGTTTCAGGCTTCTGATATAAAAGATGTTTTAGGGAAAAGTAGTTCAGATATATCAAGAATTATAGGTAAACTTCGAGAACAAGGAATGATTATGCCAATTAAACCATCTGCTCGAAAATATGTACCTACATTTAGTAATGGATTACTTCTTCGTAGCATATTGATAATGCTTGATGAAAATGGTTTTTTGCCCGACAATTAAAGTAAATAATAAATGGATTACGAAACTAAAATATATCTTGAAAAACTTATTGAGGCTATTGATAGTCCCGATTGGTGGAGTGTGATAGTAACTTTTATTGCTGCTATAGTTGCTGCTATAATTACATATGTTTTAGGAAAGAGACAGAATAAGTTGCAAGAGCAGCAGATTAAATTGCAAGAACAGCAAAATCAATTACAAGAACAACAAATCAAAGCACAAGAGTATGCTATATATAGGCAAATGTATATTAAAATAGATAATATAGATACGTTTGCACAAACATTTTTACAGAAAATATTAGCAGTTCTTTCTTGTGAGTTTGGTAATAATTATAGGGTTGTTCAAGTAAGAGACCTTTTTAAAGAAGCATACTCTTTAAATGATAGTTTTACTGAATGTACTTTTGATGTAGAACTTAAACAATGCGGAAATGCAATTGATGTTGGGCTTTATTATAGAGTCCTATCTGAAATAAAACGATTATCAAAGACTTTGGAGTTCCTTTTGGAAACGAATAAAATAAACATACATAAATATAGTATAGAATATAATAGTGATTACACAACTTTAATAAATATCATTACAAATTGCTGTAATGATAAGCAATTTCAGGAAGTTTTAAAGATGCAACTACAAGAATGTGTCGATGCAATAAATAAGTTAAAAACATCTTCTATAAAAGAAGAAATAAAAAAACGAATTACATCTAATAAATAAAAAGATGTTATGAAACAAGGTTGGGAAATTATAAGAAAATATATTTAATGCAAATATTAGGTTTTAGAAGGATGAATTATAAAGATGCAATAGAAAAGATAGATACTGCAATTGCTAACATACAAGCACAAAGTAATATGGTTATTATTAATCCACAAGAGGCTTCTAAAGGTGGAGAAAAACTTAAATGTGAGGCATTGAATATATTAAAAGATATAAAAGGATGCCAATCATTAATTGATGCTATTAATAGAGTATCATTTAGTTCATCATCTATGACACACATAGCTTTTTCATTAGGACGTGAACAAGTACAACAACAAAGTCAGCAAATATATATAAAAGGCGTAAATGCTTTAATTTCTATATTACAACAAGGGAAAGAGTTGTGTAAGCAACATATAAATGACGAGACACAAAAGATTGTTTTTGCAGAACAAAGAAAGAGTAATCTTATTCAAAAAAGGACATTTTGGTGTTCAATTATAGCAACAGCTATATCTTTAATTGCTCTAATAGTTGCAATATGTAAATAGTAAGTTATGAAACAAGGTTGGGAAATAAAGAAATTGGGAGAGGTTTGCATGTTATATCAACCTAAAACAATCTCAGGTGAGATGTTGGAAGAAGACGGTAAATATCTTGTTTATGGAGCAAATGGAGTCATTGGAAGATATAGTCAATATAATCACGAAGAGAGTGAAGTGCTATTGACTTGTAGAGGAGCAACATGTGGTTCTATAAACATCTCCGAACCATTTTCTTGGATAAATGGCAATGCTATGGTGGTAAAACCCATCGATGCGAATAATATATTGCCGCAATACCTCAAATATTATCTCCTATCAGTAGATTGGAACGAAGTTATTACGGGTGCAGCACAACCACAAATAACTCGCCAATCACTATCTCCATTGCATATCATTATCCCTCCTCTCCCCGAGCAAGAAAAGATTGTTGCTGAATTGGATTGTTTAAGTGGAATTATAGAGAAGAAAAAGCAACAATTAAAAGAACTTGACTCTCTTGCACAATCAATCTTCTACGAAATGTTCGGCAATCCCATCGATAATGAAAAAGGTTGGGAGGTAAAGAGATTGGAAGAATTGTGTGATATTATAAATGGTTTTGCGTTCCCAAGTTCAGATTTTGCAGAATGTAACCCTATAAAAGTTATAAAAATAACCAATGTAGGAGTTAATGAGTTTATAAGCGATGACTCCTCTTTACCTAAAGAATACAATAATATGGAAGGTTGCAAGGTGCATACGGGGGATATAGTAATTGCATTGACTCGTACAATCATTTTAACGGGAGTAAAGCGAGCAATTGTTCCTAATGAATATAATGAATCGTTAGTTAATCAACGAGTAGCAGCAATATTAGCAAATGACAGGATTGTTAGCAGAAGATTTATATATAGTTTCTTAGGAACAGACTTTGTTCGACAATATATCCTACAAAAAGCAACAGCACTAATGCAACCAAATCTCTCAATTAGAGATTTAAGAGATATGCCTACAGTATACCCACCTCTTGCCCTCCAACAAGAATTTGCTTCAAAGATTGATGTAATAGAGAAGCAAAAGGAATTGATAAAACAATCCATTGCAGAAACTGAAACACTATTCAATAGTCGTATGGACTTTTATTTCAACTTATTATGAGAAATTTCGACTATTTAAAAGATTTAGAACTGAATGATTTGCATAGGTTCTGTGCAGCAGCAGAAGAGAATCAGGTAAGTAATCCTGATTTCAGTGCCATCAATGCTCGTAGAGCGTTGGAGTACATTGTGCGTTCATTATATCAAATGAAGAATATTGATATCCCAGAAAGAACATCGCTTTTTGAGTTGATTGATGGAGAACCATTCAGAGAATTTATCGGAGATGATAAAGTAATGATGGCAGTTCATTATGTTCGAAAAGTGGGTAACAGTGCTGCTCACGATGGAACGGTAGGTAAAAAAGAATCGTTCTTTTGCCTCCTCAACATATACAATGTTGTAGCAGCCATTCTGCTTAAACTTAAGATAGTTGAAAGCATTAAACCATTCGACAAAACATTAGTTCCTGAAACTCCGAAAGTTCCTGTATTAGTTCCTGCAAAAGTTGATGCTATTGCTCCTTCAGAAAAGATAATTGAGGCGGCAGATAAAGTTGCAGTAGAATCAACCACTCCAGTAGAGGCTCTGTCAACAGATTTAACAGAGGCAGAGACTCGCAGAATGTATATCGATTTGATGTTGCGAGAATCTGGTTGGGTTATTCTTGATACTAACGGATTAATTCAACCCTCAAAGGCTTGTGTCGAAGTTGAGTTACAAGGTATGCCAAATGCTCATGATATTGGTTATGCCGATTATGTACTATTTGGAAGTAATGGAAAACCTTTGGCTGTAATAGAAGCCAAAAGAACATCAGTATCACCAATTAAAGGTAAGCACCAAGCAGAACTATATGCTGATTGTTTAGAAAAACAGTATGGTGTACGTCCTGTAATCTACTATACTAATGGATTTCAAACATATATAATTGATGGTTTAGGTTATCCTCCAAGAAGATTGTATAGTTTCCATACAGAGGATGACTTGGAGAGGTTAATACAAAAGCGTGGAAGAAAAGATATTTCGGACTTCTCAATCAAAGATGATATAACTGACAGATATTATCAAAAAACGGCTATAAAGGCGGTTTGTGAACATTATAACACTAAACACCGAAAGGGTTTGCTTGTTATGGCAACAGGAACGGGAAAAACTCGTGTTGCTATATCATTAGTTGATGTTCTTAAACGTAACGATTTGGTTAAAAATGTACTATTTCTTGCTGATAGAACATCGTTGGTTAAACAGGCTCACAAGAATTTTGTTAAACTGTTGCCAAACGAACCTACTTGCGTGCTGAACGAGGGAGGAGAGCGTGATTTGAATGCCCGTATTACATTCTCAACATACCAGACAATGATTAACTTTATTGATACTGATGATAAAGCATTCTCTGTTGGAAGATTTGATTTAATCATTATTGATGAGGCACACCGTTCAATATTCGGTAAATACGGAGCAATATTCAATTACTTTGATGCTATGCTCATAGGACTTACTGCAACTCCACGTGATGAGGTAGATAAATCTACTTACGATATCTTTGAGATGGAGCAGGGCTCCCCTAACTATGCTTATGAGTTAGAAGATGCTGTATCGGATGGCTACCTCGTAAATTACACAGGCTTTAAACGTGGTACAATGATTCTTAAAGAGGGAATCAAGTATAATAGTTTGAGCGAGGAGGAGAAGGAACAGATGGAGAAAATATGGGAGTATGAACAAACTCGTAAGGCTCTTGACTTATCTGTTGATATGGCAGCAGAAGAGGATGGCGGTTATGACAAACTTAACTATGTAAGAGATATTAATAATAGCGAAATATTCAGTTATATCTATAATATAAACACTGTTGATGCTGTTCTTCAAGATTTAATGGAGAATGGATTAAAGGTGCAAAGTGGAGAGAGAATAGGAAAAACAATAATATTTGCATATAACCACCGCCACGCTGAACTGATTGTAGCACGATTCAATATTCTTTATCCTGAATATGGTTCTGATTTCTGTGTATTGATTGACAATTACGTTACATACGCACAAGACTTAATTGATAAGTTTGAGAAGCGTGATAGTGAACCTCAAATTGCCGTATCTGTTGATATGCTTGATACTGGTATTGATGTGCCTGATATTCTAAATTTGGTGTTCTTCAAGCCTGTAAAATCGAAGATAAAGTATATGCAGATGATTGGACGAGGAACACGCTTATCGCAAGGAGTATTTGGTAACGAGGATAAGAAAGAGTTCTACATATTTGATTGGTGCTGTAACTTCGATTACTTTGAGAAAAATCCTAATGGTTCAGAAACTAAAAGAGTTCAATCATTAACAGAACGATTGTTCTGTTTGCGTACTGATATTGCCTTCCATTTACAACATCAGAAATATCAAGAAGATGAGTTTGCAAAGAGACTTCACGATGACATTAAGACATTGTTGAAAGAACAGGTTGCGATGTTATCAGACAGTCATATATCTGTGAGGGTAAAATGGGAACAGGTTAGTCATTTTAAAGATGATTCTTCATGGGTATATATATCAGAACTTGATACTCTTACATTAAAGAATGAGATCTCCCCTCTACTCGCAAAGAATACATTAGATGAGAATGCCAAGAAATTTGATGTGCTTGTATTGGCAATAGAATTGGCTATGCTTGATGATGAGATGAATGCTAATAAATCTATACAGAATGTTCAATTCGTAGCGGAGAAACTACAACAAAAGGCTTCTATCCCTCAAATTCAGGCTAAAATGGAAACTATCAAAGAGGTTCTTAATTCGGTATATTGGGAGAATATTTCTCTTTCATGGTTAGAGAAGGTTCGTGAGGATTTAAGAGAGTTGACTAAATTTCTGATTGGAGATAAAAAACAGTGGTTTGTTGTAGATATTAATGATGTTATTACTATTGGAGGAGAAACTACTGGTATTGCTCCAAGAGTAACATATAAACAAAGAGTTCTTGATTTTCTTGCCGAAAATAGAAACCTTCCAGTTCTTAATAAAATATATACAATTGAACAGTTGACTGGTGATGATGTAAAAGAATTAGAAAGAATCTTGTGGAAGGAATTAGGTAATAGAGATGACTATGATAAATATACAATAGGAATGCCATGCGGAGGTAATGTTGCTGTATTTATACGCTCAATTATAGGAGTAAATCGTAAAGAGGCTGTTGAGAAATTTACCACATTTATATCGGGTTCTCAATTGAATTATGAGCAGGAAGAGTTCTTAATGACAATTATATCGTATGTGTGCGAAAATGGAGATATTACAAAAGATATTGTAGTAAATGAAGCACCATTTGATGAGAAACTATCAGTATTTAGTACATATATGCTCCCGCTGGCTAAATATATCGATAATATACATAATGCAGTTAATCCTAAGACTGCATAAATATCATAAACCCGAATCTAAAATGAATAGTACAACCCCAATAAATAAAACATCGTTATTGTTTGTATGTTTAGGTAATATATGTCGATCTCCTGCGGCAGATGCAATAATGCACAAAATAGTAAAAGATGCGGGAGAGGAGGATTGTTTCTTAATCGATTCGGCTGGAACATACGGAGGTCATGCAGGTTCGTTACCCGATCCTCGAATGCGTGCGCATGGAGCAAGACGTGGGTATGTTTTTGACCACCATTCACGTAGAGTAACTGCCGATGACTTTGACCGCTTTGACTATATATTTGCTATGGATGATGCAAACTTCGATGACTTACGCCGTTTAGCACCCACCATTGAGGGGCGTGACAAGGTGTTGCGTATTGCTGATTTCTTTGAACATTACCAGATGGATTGCGTCCCAGATCCCTATTATGGTGGAGCGGATGGATTTGAGAATGTTCTCAACCTGCTTGAGGATGCTTGCGAGGCAATATATAAAAAGATAAAAGGCGGAGAGTTATAATTGATAAACAAGAAGTTCCTTTAATATTGTAATTTCTTGTTTTGAACTGCCCTCAAAAATTATTAACTTTGGAGCAAAATCAGTACGTAAATGAAACACCTGTATATATTAATAATGATGCTTCTCCCTTTTGTGATGTTTGCGCAAGAGGATGGAGATACATATACTGTTCCCGATTTTGCAGAGATAGAGCAAGATGTAAATAATCCATCATCCCACTACTACTATCCAAAACTTTTTACTCGATTTTGTGACGGAGATACCACATTAACCCCCACCGAGTGGGAGAGGCTGTATTATGGCTACTCATATCAAGAGGATTACGATCCCTATCGCGATGTAAAATACAACAGAGAGAAGGCAACAGACTTGTATCGTAAAACCAATCACACCCCAGAGGAGTTGGATAAGATAATACATAATGCAATGACTGTGCTGTCGGATTACCCCTTTGAACTCCGACAAATGAAACTTTTGTCGTATGCCTATACTCAAAAAGGGGAGACGGAGAATGCTGCAATATGGGAACATAAATTACGACAACTATTGGGGGTGATAATATCATCGGGCGATGGTCTCTCTCCCGAATCGGCATGGTATGTAATATCATCAATTCATCCCTACGATGTAATATACTGCTTTGGACTCACGCCAAAAGATTACACCTTTGTTGAACCTATGTACGATTTTATTGAGGTTGAAAACGGAACAACTGAGGGGTACTACTTTAATGTCAGTAGAATAATAGTAGAACATTTCAGAAAGCAATAATTTGCTCAAAAATCAATCTTTTTTGCTCAATAAATATGAATATTGTAATAAAATTTATACTTTTGGGGTAAAATTGGTTTAGTCTGACTTTGTTCGAACTTAAAAACCATATAAAAACGAAATAAAAAACAAAAATGGATATATCAGAATTAAGTGAGCAGGAGATAGTTCGACGCAATTCGCTCGAGCAAATTAAAGCAATGGGAATAGAACCCTATCCTGCGGCAGAATATAAAGTTGATGGATACGCAACAGAGATAAAAGAGAATTTCTCAGATGATGCACCGGTAAGACAAGTATCAATAGCAGGACGCATCATGAGTCGTCGTATAATGGGAAAAGCATCGTTCATGGAGTTGAAAGACTCAACAGGTAGGATACAAGTATATGTATCACGCGATGAGATATGCCCCGATGAAAACAAAGACCTCTATAACGTACTATTCAAAAAACTATTAGATATTGGCGACTTTATCGGAATAACAGGATATGTATTCCGTACACAAATGGGCGAGATAACAGTACATGCACAATCGCTAACATTGTTATCAAAATCGTTACGTCCATTGCCAATAGTAAAAATGAAAGATGGTGTTGCCTACGATGCCTTTGATGATCCCGAGCAACGTTTCCGCCAACGCTATGTTGATTTAGTAGTAAACGAAGGTGTAAAAGATATATTTGTAAAACGTAACAAAGTATATACCTCAATGCGTGAGTACTTCAACGCACAAGGATATATGGAGGTTGAGACTCCTGTATTGCAGTCAATACCAGGAGGAGCAGCCGCACGTCCCTTTATTACTCACCATAACGCATTAGATATACCTTTGTATTTGCGTATTGCAAACGAGTTGTATCTAAAACGTTTGATTGTTGGAGGATTTGAGGGAGTGTATGAGTTCTCAAAGAACTTCCGCAACGAAGGAATGGACCGTACACACAACCCAGAGTTTACATGTATGGAGATATATGTCTCATACAAAGACTACAACTGGATGATGGAGTTTACCGAGAAGATGCTTGAGAAGATTGCACTTGACGTAAACGGAACAACTGATGTAAAAGTAGGAGATAACATAATAAGTTTCAAAACTCCATTCAAACGAGTAACCATGACCGAAGCCATAAAAGAGTTTACAGGAGTGGATATAACAGGAATGGATGAAGACGCATTGCGTGAGGTGTGTAAACAACTGCACATTGAAACCGATGCCTCTATGGGTAAAGGAAAACTTATTGATGAAATCTTTGGAGAAAAATGCGAAGGCAATTATATACAGCCAACCTTCATAACCGATTATCCAATAGAGATGTCGCCCCTAACAAAACGTCACCGCAGTAATCCTGAGTTGACCGAGCGTTTTGAGTTGATGGTAAACGGAAAAGAGTTGTGTAATGCATACTCTGAGTTGAATGACCCCATTGATCAACGCTATCGCTTTGAGGAGCAGTTGCGACTATCAGAAAAAGGTGATGATGAGGCAATGTTTATCGATGCTGACTTCTTGAGAGCCCTTGAATATGGAATGCCTCCAACATCAGGAATGGGAATAGGAATGGACCGTTTGGTTATGCTAATGACAGGGCAAACCACAATACAAGAGGTATTGTTCTTCCCTCAAATGCGTCCCGAGAAGAGAGCAAAGAAAGACGAAGAGACTGCAGAGTAAATATAAAAAACAATAATATAATGGAGTTACCAGGCAAAGTAGCCATAATCGGAGGCGGAACGTGGGCAACAGCAATAGCAAAATTGGTGCTGACAAACGTTGAAGAGATAAATTGGTATATGCGACGCAAAGATCGTATAGCCGACTTCAAACGTTTAGGGCGTAATCCAGTTTATCTGTCGAGTGTAAAATTCGATATAAACCGAATTAACTTTACCAGCAACCTTAATGAGGTTATAAAAAAATCAGATACATTGATTTTTGTAACACCCTCTCCCTTTATAAAAACGCACCTAAAAAAGTTGAGAACATCACTCAATGGCAAATTCATAGTATCAGCCATCAAAGGAATAGTTCCCGATGAAAATATGATAGTAACCGACTATCTAAAAGAGGTGTATAAAGTAGAAGAGGAAAACCTTGCCGTAGTAGCGGGTCCATGTCATGCCGAGGAGGTAGCATTAGAGAGATTATCATATCTAACCGTAGGTTGTTCAAACTTAGAGAAAGCGGATGCGATAGCAAAACTCCTAAGCAACCGTTTTCTAATAGCCAAAACCTCAACCGATGTGGTGGGAATAGAATATGCCGCAGTACTGAAAAACGTATATGCCGTGGCCGCAGGAATTTGCCATGGATTAAAACTTGGCGATAACTTTAAAGCAGTACTAATGTCGAGCGCAATACGCGAGGTAAAACGTTTTATCAATGCTGTAAAACCAATGCCTGAGCGAGAGATATGTAAGTCGGTATATTTAGGAGACCTTCTGGTAACAGGATATTCTCACTTTAGTCGAAACCATACCTTTGGAACAATGATAGGCAAAGGCTATTCGGTAAAGACAGCACAAATAGAGATGGAGATGATAGCCGAAGGATATTACGGAACAAAATGTATGCACGAAATAAACGAACGCTACAATGTGAATATGCCAATCCTTGAAGCCGTCTATAATATATTATATAATAGGTTGCCAGTCTATTCGGTAATAAACCAACTAACACAAGAGATATAAAACTATAAAAATAAAAATCGAATAGGGAGGGCATCAAAAACAAGAAAAAGATGACCTCCCTATTTAATAAACAAAACAGCACAAAAAAGTTCAAAAAAATAAAATAAAAAAATATACTTTAATTCAGTGTAAAACAATTAAATAAGTGACAGCTGAAAAAATAATTGTAATTTTTTTGAAAAATAGTTGCTAAAAAATTTGGCAGATTAAAAAATGTGCTGTACTTTTGTATCCGCTTTCGGAATAAAACCGAGGGCAAGAAAAAAGAGATCATTGAATAATTGAAAAAGACAAAGTAGTACGAGACGAGTAAAAAACGTCAACGTCAATAACTTTTAACGAGTTTAAATTGAGCATCGGATCAGGTTATTTACAGTAAAAAAATAAA
>SUXK01000008.1:85515-86291 GCA_015061035.1 Bacteroidales bacterium | reverse complement strand
ACACCCCTAACCTCTCTTTCAAAGAGAGGGGAACTATTACTCTATAAGGCCATCTAAAGCCATTAAAGCCCAAAAGGACTAAAAGGCCTAAAAGGCCTACAAGGTATTAGTCTAATTAGTCAAATTGGTCTAATATGTCTAATTAAATATACTTTTGACTGCAAAAACTTTTAACCGAAAAAAGTTGCCCTGTTTATTCTGTTATTAAAAATTTCATTTTATTTACAGTCGGACAATGTGCCTGCCTATTATGATATGGATCGTTACATAGAACGTTAATTGCGAGCGTTGTGCAAGTAAAATCTTAATGAGTAATTAATATTATATAAAACGAGCAACGGGTATTCCGCTGCTCGTTCTTGTTATATGGGTAATCAAATTTACTTACACTCTCCGTCCAATACTACAACATCAAATGGAGGCATTGTAAATGTTATGGTTTGGTCAATATCAATGCTTTCGTTAGTTATTCCACTATATTGGGTTTGATTTTTGAAGGCATCTGTAAGTTTTATTTTGCCAGTTACGTAATTGGGTATATCCAATGCTTGGCGTAGAGTTGTTGTGAATGTTTGCTCTGTTGAGTTAGGGTTACGAAGTGTAAGAGTTGCTTTCTCTCCGTTCCATGATGCCCAACCATATACTTCTGCTTTTTCTCCATCCCAAGGATTGCCTCCAACCCAGTGAACATCAGCAAGAACATCTTCA
Organism: Bacteroidales bacterium; assembly: GCA_015061035.1. GTDB lineage: Bacteria > Bacteroidota > Bacteroidia > Bacteroidales > G3-4614 > Caccoplasma_A. The sequence continues at coordinate 85,583 of SUXK01000008.1, read as the reverse complement.
TTATCTCTGTGCCACTCAATACACTCTGCCAAAGCCTCCCAAAGTTCTCCGTCCTCGCCAATAGTTGT
>SUXK01000008.1:0-85505 GCA_015061035.1 Bacteroidales bacterium | reverse complement strand
CTTTTTCTCCATCCCAAGGATTGCCTCCAACCCAGTGAACATCAGCAAGAACATCTTCATTATCTCTGTGCCACTCAATACACTCTGCCAAAGCCTCCCAAAGTTCTCCGTCCTCGCCAATAGTTGTCATAAGGTCGTTATCAACATAAAGTTCTATCAATCCAGAACCACAGCCAAAAGCACAATGCATTTCGCGAATAATACCTTTTGCTGTTTCATCGCTATCGTTACGAGGCATAATATTTGGTGGACCATATTTGGTTACCATCAAACCATGTGTCATAATTGAGTTGATAGGACAAATAGGAGATGCAATAGGGAAGTTTTTATAAACCATGTAGTCGCGATATGTAATCCATTTCTCTCGATAATCTCCTTGATCACCTATCTTATCCCAGTCCCCATCTTGTCTCCAAATAGCATCAGCATAGTGTAACCAGAAAGGAGAAGACCATGTACCTACGGTACAGTTAAAGTATAGGTCATATTTTATTTCTCGAAGAACGTTTAGCATGTTCAAGAAACTCTCAACATCCTCTTCAATCTTAGGTCCTGTTGCATTACTTAAATCACTGATACCGTCAAGTTTGAAGTAACGGAAGTCGTAATCGTTTACCATTTGAGAACAACGATCGGCAAAAGCGTCAAGGTATTCGGGGTTAGACAACTCAAAGTTTGTAATCTGTGTTGAGTGAGTGTTATTCCAGTAAGCAAGACGTTGAGCCTTTGATGCTCCATAACCTCCCACAGGACCTAACCATGCACCAATACCAGTACCCATAGCGGTAGCCTTTCTGTTAATGTTTGAGAAACCTTCAGGGAAACCAATATGGAAATCCCATAGAGAGTTGAAATCATCCCAACCATCATCCCAAACAAAGGCATCTATACCAACATTATGTTTATCAAAGAGATTGGCTTTCCAAGCATCAAGAACAGGGAGACATTGACTCTCTACCATACGATTCAAGGGGTTTGAGTCGTTGTTACGGTCAATGTTAAGTTCGTACCACGAGTTGTAGTGAATAAACGAACGGTAAGGAACGGCACGTTCTCTCTCGTGATATGCAAGGAACGAGCGACGTAGTTGACCTTCTGCTACAAGACCAACAACTGCACCTATACTCCAAGTATTTCCTGCTTTAAGAGTTGTTGCTCTGCTCCATAATCCTTTGATTGTGTTGCCTTCAACACTGTTAATTCCCAATGGAGTCTCAATACCTGCGAATATCTTAGAAGAGGTTAGAGGTGCTCCGCGAACTACTCCGTTAACTATAACTGTATCTGCGTTGTCAGTTAGCGTGTATTCCATAGGAACTATGTTTATCATCTCGGTATCTTCCTTAGCACTAATCTTCATTTCGGTGCGAAGGTAGTGAGAGTTGTCACGCAATATAGCACTCCATTCAATAGTTAAATTGTTATATTTAAATTCTGCTGTTAGTTTGTAGCCATCGTATTGCTCTGATTTTTTAACTGCCTCTTTATCCCCTTTGAGAGGTATTAATTGAGGAGCAGTCATTGTCATCTCAGAAGATTTTACGATAGTGCTATCAGCAAGAGTTATTGTAAATAGTTCACTTCCATTAGCCAATTGTAAAGCCTCGCTTCCATTGAATTTTAAATTACCATTCTCTAATATATATTCTGCTTTCAACAAGTTGTTTGAGAGAATATACTTTTCCCCTTCGTTAGTGGCAATAGCCTTCTCAGGTTGTTGTAATGATGGGAAAACTACTGTTGCTTCAGGTTTGGTGCTACATGCCGTAAAGCATATTGCGAGTAGTAAAATTTTAAATATTTTCATATATTCCTTATTTTATTATAACTTTTTCTGATTTAATTACTCTATTTTTATCAAATATAGTTACTATGTAAATACCCTTTTCGTTAACAGATAGTTGAGTCTCATCTGCTAATACATTTGCAGCATTTATCATTTTTCCCATAACATCGAATATCTTAACAGAAGAGTCTTGGTTGCATCCTTTAATAATCACATAGTTATTAGTAGAGTATATCTCAATGTTCTCGGCAATCTCCTCTTTAATTCCTGTTGGGTAACTAAAGGCACTTGTTTGTATATATTTAGTACCTGAAACCTCTGTGATAGCACCCATAACGGCAGTTACATTGTCGGCAGAGATATTTATCTCTACGCCATCAGCATTCTCCCAAAGGAGCTCGTTGTTGTCAACTTTAAGTTTTAATATTGCCAACTCATCAGCATCTTTAATGTTAGAGCCGTTACCAATAACTAATACAACAGGATTGCCAGTTTCTGTGGCAAAGTTACTCCAATTAATAGTTGTCTCAGATAGTTTACCACCATTATTCCATTTGAATATGTTTTCGCCATTGCTATCTCCAACAGGAGCGAACATGTTTGCAATATCTTCATAAGTTAAAGAACTCTTTCCGTTCCATCCGTTTAGGATACCAATTTGAGTCCATCCTGTAGATATACTTGTCTCTTCGCTATCAATTATTTTAATGTTGGCCGAACGTTTGTTAAGGTTTGAAATGCTCATGCTACCACTTAACTCAACCTCTTGAGCGCAGTTACCATTCAATACAACAACGTCAAATGCAGGCATTGTAAATGTAATAGTTTGGTCAATATTTACACTCTCATTGGTAATACCGCTATATTGAGTTTGATTCTTGAAAGCGTCAGTAAGTTTTATGTCACCTGTAACGTAATTAGGAATGTCCAAGGCTTGGCGAAGGGTTGTAGAGAATGTTTTTGTTGAAGCACTCGGATTGCGGAGAGTAAGAGTTGCTTTCTTTCCGTTCCATGAAGCCCAACCATATACGCTAACTTTTTCTCCATCCCAAGGATTGCCTCCAACCCAGTGAACATCAGCAAGAACATCTTCATTATCTCTGTGCCACTCAATACACTCTGCCAAAGCCTCCCAAAGTTCTCCGTCCTCGCCAATAGTTGTCATAAGGTCGTTATCAACATAAAGTTCTATCAATCCAGAACCACAGCCAAAAGCACAATGCATTTCGCGAATAATACCTTTTGCTGTTTCATCGCTATCGTTACGAGGCATAATATTTGGTGGACCATATTTGGTTACCATCAAACCATGTGTCATAATTGAGTTGATAGGACAAATAGGAGATGCAATAGGGAAGTTTTTATAAACCATGTAGTCGCGATATGTAATCCATTTCTCTCGATAATCTCCTTGATCACCTATCTTATCCCAGTCCCCATCTTGTCTCCAAATAGCATCAGCATAGTGTAACCAGAAAGGAGAAGACCATGTACCTACGGTACAGTTAAAGTATAGGTCATATTTTATTTCTCGAAGAACGTTTAGCATGTTCAAGAAACTCTCAACATCCTCTTCAATCTTAGGTCCTGTTGCATTACTTAAATCACTGATACCGTCAAGTTTGAAGTAACGGAAGTCGTAATCGTTTACCATTTGAGAACAACGATCGGCAAAAGCGTCAAGGTATTCGGGGTTAGACAACTCAAAGTTTGTAATCTGTGTTGAGTGAGTGTTATTCCAGTAAGCAAGACGTTGAGCCTTTGATGCTCCATAACCTCCCACAGGACCTAACCATGCACCAATACCAGTACCCATAGCGGTAGCCTTTCTGTTAATGTTTGAGAAACCTTCAGGGAAACCAATATGGAAATCCCATAGAGAGTTGAAATCATCCCAACCATCATCCCAAACAAAGGCATCTATACCAACATTATGTTTATCAAAGAGATTGGTTTTCCAAGCATCAAGAACAGGGAGACATTGACTCTCTACCATACGATTCAAGGGGTTTGAGTCGTTGTTACGGTCAATGTTAAGTTCGTACCACGAGTTGTAGTGAATAAACGAGCGGTAAGGAACGGCACGTTCTCTCTCGTTGTAAGCAAGGAATGAGCGGCGAAGTTGATCTTCTGCTACAAGACCAACAACAGCACCAATGTTCCAAGTATCACCAGCCTTAAGTGTTGTTGCTCTACTCCAACGGCCTGTAATTAACTTCTCTCCAGTAGCAACAGAAACAGTTGCACCTGAAATAGCAATGTTACCAGAACTTGTAATATCTTCGGTCTTTGTTTCAACAAAATATCTTAAAGTATAAGTACCTGCTGAAGGAACATTTAATGTATATGTTTTATTGCTGTATCCTGTTCCCGAGTAACCAATATGATAATCTTTAGCAACTACATTACCATTAGCATCCAAAATATCAACACCTGTCATATTCAAACGGTAGTTACCACTTGAATAATTAAATGTAAAAGATATGTTTCCAGAATTTGATATACTTACTTTACCTTCGGCAGATTTAACTTGTGCAGAACTAAATCCTAACGATATAATTTCAGAGGGGACGCTACTTGGAGTAGCCCAACTTTGAGGAGTCCATGAGGTAGGCGAGAAAGTAGTAGAAGATGAAGAACTTCCAACACTATTAATACCATTAGGGTTCTCAATAGCCGCAAATATTTTTGATGATGCAAGTGGTGCGCCTCTAACAGTTCCTTTAACTTCCACTATATCAGCATCAGCAGTAAGATTATAGGTTAAAGGAATAATATTTGTCATTGAGGTATTGGTTGATGCAGTAATATCCATCTCAGTACGAATATAGTGAGAACCATCTCGCAGTACTGCTCTCCACTCAATACTTAATGAGTTATATGTATATTTGGCAGTCAAAACCTTACCATTATATCTCTCTGACGCTTTAATTGCCTCGCTATTACCTACAAGGTTTGAGATAACAGGTTGCGAACTCATAGTCATCTCTGAAGCCTTAACAGTTGTACCATTACCCAATGTGATAGAAAAAGGCTCGCTGCCTGGTGCAAGTTGAAGAGCTTCTGAACCATTAAAGAAAAGATCTCCATTACTCATAATAAACTCTACCTCTAATAGGTTGTTATAGAGAGTCCATTTGGTAGATTCTGATGTTGCTTGTGCTTGACCCGGTTGCTCGGTAGAGGGGAACTTAACTGTCCCTGCATTAGTAATCTGCACAACAAACAGCATCAAAAACAGGGTTGCAAAATGTGTAAATTTTCTCATATTGTATGTTTTTATAATTTATAATACTCAATAGAAATCTTCATCTGATTTATTATCAGTTGTAAAGATAATAAATACTCTTGTATAAGACTGATTTGCAATAGATGAAAAACCTTTGTAAATATTTAAGGTCACGATTTAAATATAGTACTTATATCACCTTATTATATATGGCTACATATGAGTTTCTCCATTGGTTCTATCTCTTTTGATAATTTTTCAATGTCACTACTTATTTTTTGAGATACTATTTTAGCATATATTTGTGTAGTTTTTATACTTGTATGTCCCATAAGTTTTGAAAGTGTTTCAATAGGAACTCCATTTGACAGACAAATGGTTGTAGCGTATGAATGTCGGCTTTGATGCCAACAAACATTCTTTTTTATGCCACATGTTTTTGCTATTACTTTTATTCCATGTCGGCAATTTGCGTAACATGGTACAGGTAACAACTTATTGTCATCTACCTTATTCTTATACTTGTCAATAATATATGTAGCTGTATCGAGCAGTCTTATATTGGTTTCTGTTCCTGTTTTTTGTCTAATACATTTTATCCATAAATGGCCATCAAATGATACTTGCAGATTTTCTGGAGTTAGATTATACATATCTCTCCAACTCAATCCTGTGAAACAACAAAAGATAAAGAGATCTCTGATTAACTCATAACTCTTTTTCTTGAAACTTCCGTTAATCAGCATTTTTATCTCCTCTATCGAGAGGTATTCTCTTTTTGTGTCTTCTTTAGCAATGCGATAAAAACAAAACGGATCAGTTTGCAATAATCCATTATTGATTGCTTTATGCACAATACTCCTAAATGGCATCATATATGACCATACTGTATTGGTACAATGTTTTTTTTCTACACGGAGAAAGAATTCAAAGTCGGCTATATGTGATGGGGATAAATCCCTTAATGCTATGTCATCAACTCTATATTGATGTTTAATGAATTCTTGCAAATGTTTATAAACTGTACAATACTTAAAGTAGCTTCGCAAACTTTTAACCTTGCCTACCTGTTTCCTATATTCATCATTATATTGTTTGAATACCGATAAAAGGGGTTTTGAAAATTGGTCTATCCCTAAAAATCTATTTTTAACTTTTTGAGCAGAGACATAACCATCTCTCTCCTTTATATCGTAATATGCGTTATAAATACCAAATCTTATTTTTTCCAGTATATTGTTAATCTCTTTGGCAACAATACTCCTCCCTAACATTTTACCAAGGCTAACATCCCATAATCTCTCTTCGGCATCAAGTTTGCAACTAAATGCACATGCTTTACCATTTATTGTTATTCTGCACATTATAGGCATAAGGCCATTTGCTTTGCAAACATTTCGCTTTAAATAAAACAATACTCTAAAAGTGTTTCTTGTCATAACTATATAATATTAAATGTTATAAAAATGCTTCTATTTTTTATCTATAATATTTAATTCCGATTTTTTTTATATCTTTACAACAGATAATAAACCACTTTCTCAAAAAAATAGTTCTCGAAAATTTTTGTAATTCAAAGAAAAAGAGTACTTTTGCACGCCGATTATATCCAAAATAGAGAGAAAATAGACGCAAACATGGTTTCAAGTGTGTTCGGAAACGTAGTTTGTGCCTGAATTTAAATGTTTAATAATTAAAAAGATACAAAGTGGATACATTAAGTTACAAGACAGTATCTGTTGGTAAAGCAGCAGCTCAAAAAGAGTGGGTTATTGTTGACGCAACAGATCAAGTTTTGGGTCGTTTAGCATCAAAAGTTGCTAAAATTTTAAGAGGTAAATACAAACCTTGCTTTACTCCCAACGCAGATTGTGGAGATAATGTAATTATCATCAATGCTGATAAAGTAAAATTAACTGGTAACAAATGGACTGACAAAATCTATTTGTCATACACTGGATATCCTGGTGGACAAAGAGAGATTACACCTGCAAAACTTATGCAAAAAGGTGAGTCAAAATTGTTCTTGAAAGTTATCAAAGGTATGTTGCCAAAAAATAGACTTGGAGCAAAACTTCTTACAAATGTATATGTTTATGCAGGAGAAGAGCATCCTCATGCAGCACAAAACCCTAAAACAATTGATATAAACACTCTTAAATAAGCATAATCATAATGGAAACAGTTAACGCATTAGGAAGACGTAAAGCAGCGGTAGCACGCGTTTACGTAAAAGAGGGAAACGGTGTAATCACCATCAACAAAAAAGACCTTGCACAATATTTCCCATTGGAGATTATGCAATTTGTTGTAAAACAACCACTATTGAAATTAGGAGTTGCTGAGAAATACGATATCAAAGTAAATCTTAACGGAGGTGGATTTAAAGGACAAGCAGAGGCATTGCGTTTAGCAATTGCACGTGCTCTTGTTAAAATCAATCCAGAGGACAAACCCGCATTGAAAGCGGAAGGATTTATGACTCGCGACCCACGTGTTGTTGAGCGAAAAAAACCGGGACGTCCCAAAGCAAGAAAGAGATTCCAATTCAGCAAACGTTAATATTTGCCGCATAAGAATCTTAATTGGACGTTTAGTATCCAAATTACAAGGACTCTTTTTTGAAGATATAAAGTCAGGGGTAAGTCATATTTATCATTATCCTAATTGAAGAAAGATTACCTTGTAATTGAATTAGTAGAATGTAAACGAATAAATAAAAAAAGAAAACAATGTCACTAACAACATTTGATCAATTACTCGAGGCCGGAGTACATTTTGGCCACTTAACACGTAAATGGAATCCAGCAATGCGTCCATATATCTTTATGGAGCGTAACGGAATTCATATTATTGACCTTAACAAAACAGTTGTAAAAATTGATGAGGCAGCAGCTGCTTTAAAGCAAATCGCTAAATCAGGTAAAAAAATTCTATTTGTATCAACTAAAAAACAAGCAAAACAAGTAGTAGCAGACAAAGCAACTGAAGTAGGAATGCCATACGTTATTGAGCGTTGGCCAGGAGGAATGTTAACTAACTTCCCAACTATCCGCAAAGCAATCAAAAAAATGAACGCTATCGATAAAATGATTAAAGATGGCACATTTGCAAACCTTTCAAAACGCGAAAAACTTCAAGTATCTCGCCAACGTGCAAAATTGGAGAAAAACTTGGGTAGCATCGTTGATCTAACACGTCTTCCAGCAGCACTTTTTGTTGTTGACGTAATGAAAGAACACATTGCAGTTGCAGAGGCTAACCGTTTAGGTATTCCAGTATTTGCTATGGTTGATACAAACTCTGATCCTTCAAATGTAGATTACGTAATCCCAGCAAACGATGATGCATCAAAATCAATTGATGCAGTGTTGAGCGCACTTTGCGGAGCAATCACAGAGGGTCTTGAGGAGCGTAAAGTTGAGAAAGCAGACACAGAGGCTGCTGAGGCTCAAGCAACTGAGGGTGCAGAAGAGAAAAAAACTCGTAAAACTCGCGCACGTATCCGCCGCGATGCAGAAGAGGCTCCCGCTGCAGAACCTAAAGCAGAGACAGAAGAGTAATTAATAACAAATTAAAAAATACTAATTATGGCTGTTACAATTCAAGATATTACAAAACTTCGCAAAATGACAGGTGCTGGAATGATGGATTGCAAAAAAGCACTTGCAGAGGCTGAAGGAGATTTTGACAAAGCTATTGAGTTAATCCGTAAACGTGGTCAAGCAATCGTTGCAAAACGTGAGGATCGTGATGCTTCAGAGGGTTGTGTATTAGCAGCGGCTAAAGACGGATTTGCAGCAATTGTTGCGTTAAACTGCGAAACTGACTTCGTAGCAAAAAATGCCGACTTTATTGCATTAACACAAACAATCCTTGATAAAGCAATTGAAACTCGCCCAGCAACAATTGAGGCTCTACTTGCAACAGAAATTGAGGGACGTACAATAGCAGACTTAGTTACTGACCGCAGTGGTGTAACAGGTGAGAAAATGGAGTTAAGCACATATCTTTCATTAGAGGCTCCAGCAACAGTAGCATACATCCACTCAGGAAACCGTTTGGCAACTATCGTATCATTCAACAAAGAGTTGGAGAACCAAGTTGCTCGCGATGTAGCAATGCAAGTAGCTGCAATGAATCCAATAGCAGTAACTCGCGAAGAGTTCCCAGCAGAGGTAGTAGAGAAAGAGTTTGAGATAGCAAAAGACAAAGCTCGCCAAGAGGGTAAACCTGAGGCTATGCTTGACAAAATTGCTCAAGGACGTCTTAACAAGTTCTACCAAGAGAACTCACTTTTAGAGCAAGCATTTGTAAAAGATGCTAAAATGTCAATCAAAGAGTACTTGGCATCAAAAGATAAAGAGTTGACTGCAACAGCATTCAAACGCTTTACTCTAAACGCAGATTAATAAAGATATTTATTCTTTTTTGAATAATATATTTCAAATTTTGCCATAAAAGGAACTCGAAAGAGTTCCTTTTTTTTGTTCAATTTTTTGACTTCTCTATTGAATCAATCTCAACAAATTATAATAAATTTACGGCTTAAACGTTTAATAAGTATCAAATCGCTTAATAATCCTCTTTAAAAGAGAAAATAACAGAGATAGGTTATGCGTAACATATACAAAACAAGGCAGAAATTTAAGATTGTATTCATAGTAATATCATTACTACTGGTAACTCTATTCCTATATGTTTCAAATAAATTGGTAGATGATTTATCAAAGGAGGAGTTAAATAAAATGGAGATATGGGCAGAGGCAACACGTTTGGCAGCCAGTGATACCAATACCGATTTGGGTTTGATACTTAAGATTCTGCAAAGTAATTCAACAATCCCGGTTGTTATAGTAGATCAAGAAGGACAGGTTATGGGAACTGCCAATATCTCAAAAAAAGACTCTCTCTCATTAGAAAAAATATATCACGACTTTAAGGATATTGGTAACGTAATAGAGATACCAATTGACGAAGAGACAAAACAATACCTCTATTACGATGACTCGGTGATGCTAAAATATTTAGCACTTTTCCCATACGTGCAGTTAGGTGTAATGATACTATTTCTGATGATATGCTACATAGCCCTGATGAATAGCAAGAAAGCAGAACAAAATCAGGTATGGGTAGGATTATCAAAGGAGACGGCACACCAGTTGGGAACTCCAATATCATCACTAATGGCGTGGGTTGAGGTGCTGAAGATGAATGATATAGACAAGAACTTGCTTGCCGATATGGAGAAAGATGTAACACGACTATCGGTAATAGCAGAGAGGTTCTCAAAGATAGGCTCTTCGCCCGAACTTGTTGCAACAGATATAACGCAGGTGGTTCAAAGTTCGGCAGAGTATATGCAGCGTAGGGTATCAAATAAAGTTAAATTTTATACTATCATACCCGATACGTCAATCACCATAAAACTTTGCGTTCCGCTAATGGAGTGGGTGTTTGAAAATATTTGTAAAAATGCCATTGATGCAATGAGTGGTAGTGGTCAATTAAAAGTTGAGGTGATACAAGATGTAGATATATGTTATATTGACATAACAGACTCAGGTAAAGGAATTGCCCGAAAAAACTTTAGTACCGTATTCCGCCCTGGATACACCACAAAAGAGCGAGGTTGGGGATTAGGCTTGGCTCTTGTAAAACGAATTGTGGAGGAGTATCATGGAGGAAAAGTGTATGTGAAAGAGAGCGAATTGGGCAAAGGAACCACCTTTAGAGTGGAATTACACATTGAAGAAGCATAAAATTAGAATAAAAAAACAAAAAAATGAGGGTTTTATCTCAACTTATTTTGTCATCGGGATTTTTTTAATTAACTTTGCATCGCTTTTTGGCACGCTTGTATATTAAATGGTAAAAATGGAAACTTACAAAATTGAAATAAAAGCTCTCGCAGATGGAACATACCAACACGAATACCATCTTGATGATAACTTTTTTTCAGCAATAGAAGATGCCGAAGTAACTAAAGGAGATGTAAGAGTACAACTCATAGTAAAAAAGATAGAAGGAACTTTCGATTTTAAATTTCTCTTGAATGGAGTAGTAAAAGTTCAATGCAACAGATGCTTGGATGAGATGGACTACCAAATAGATGCTGAAAACGGATTTACCGTAAAGTACGGAAAAGAGAATATTGACGAAGGAGATAAGTTGGTAATAACAGAAGATTGCAATGAGATAGACCTAACATGGTATCTATACGAATTTGTAGCACTTGAGTTACCAATAACATGCACTCATGCCGAAGGAGAGTGCAACAGCGAAATGGAATCACTTTTGCAAAAATATAGTGGAGCAAAAGAGAGTCAAGAAGAGGGAGAACCTGTTGACTCACGATGGAGTGAATTAAAGAAATTAATAGATAATAACTAAATAATTAAATAAAAATGGCACATCCTAAACGAAAACAATCAAAGACAAGAACAGCAAAACGTCGTACTCACGATAAAGCACTTGCACCAACAATGGCAGTATGTCCTAACTGTGGAGCATGGCACGTTTATCACACAGTATGCAACGAGTGCGGTTACTATCGCGGAAAAGTTGCTATTGAGACAGCAGCTGTTTAATGATTTGCCCCTTTACTATAAGAAAGGCGACAAAGAAAAAACTGCGAGTATAACAATACAATGACGAGCATTGTAGTGACGAGCAGTAAAAACAAATGATTATTAAAGCCTTAAGGGTTTTATCAACTCTTAGGGCATTTTTTATCAAAAAGAAGAACCATTCATGAAGAAAATAAATACAGCAATAACTGGAGTAGCAGCGTATGTTCCCGAGGATAAATTAACCAACGAGGACTTAACCAAGATGGTTGACACTACCGATGAGTGGATATATTCACGCGTAGGAATAAAAGAGCGACGCATACTAAAAGGTGAAAACTTAGGTTCGTCATATATGGGTTCAAAAGCCGTAGATTTACTTCTCGAAAAAACAGGAACAACAACTGATGAAGTAGAGGTAATAATATGTGCAACATCAAATCCCGATTACCGATTTCCTGCAACAGCAGCAGTAATAGCCGACCGTTCGGGAGTAAAAAACTGCTTTGCATACGATATTCAAGCGGCATGTACAGGATTCGTAGTAGCATTGCAAATAGGAAAGGCATATATAAACTCGGGATTGTATAAGAAAGTAATAGTAGTTTGTGCAGAGAAGATGTCATCGATGGTAAACTATCAGGATAGAGCAACATGTCCTTTGTTTGGAGATGCAGCCGCTGCAGTACTACTTGAGCCAACATACGAAGATGTAGGAGTAGTAGATACTCTATTACACACTGACGGAGAGGGAATACCTTACCTAATGATGAAAGCAGGAGGCTCGGCGCAACCAATAACCTACGGAGCAATAGATAGAGGAGAACACTTCTTGTATCAAGAGGGAAGAACCGTATATAAATATGCCGTATCAAACATGATAGACGTGTATAAGCAGATAATGATACGTAACCAACTCACTAACGACTCTGTAAACTGGTTTATACCCCATCAGGCAAATGCCCGAATAATAGAGGCAATAGGCTCACGATTAGGTATAGCACAAGAGAAGATAATAATGAATATTGAGAACTTCGGAAACACAAGTTCTGCAACAATACCTTTGTGTATGGCACAATGGGAAGACAAATTTAAAAAAGGCGACAACATATTACTAACAGCCTTTGGAGCAGGATTTACATGGGGTTCAACATACATTAAGTGGGCATACGACACTAAAAAATAAAAACTAAGAAGTTGCATAAGGCGTTGAAGTTTGTTGCTACTCGCTTACTCGTAAACAAACAGTAAGAGAATAAGAAAACAAAAACAACCTTTTATGCAACTTTTTTTATAAATTTGAATCGCATAAAAAACAAACAAGTGAGCGAGAATAAACAACACAAAGCAGGATTTGTAAATATAGTAGGAAACCCCAACGTAGGAAAATCAACCCTGATGAACTCGTTGGTAGGGGAGCGTATATCCATTATAACCTCAAAGGCACAAACAACACGCCACCGTATAATGGGAATAGTGAACACACCCGATATGCAGATAGTATATTCCGATACACCAGGAGTGCTATCGCCCAAATACAAACTACAAGAGGCAATGCTCGACTTCTCAAAATCGGCGTTAGTAGATGCCGATGTATTGTTATATGTAACCGATGTTGTTGAGACACCCGACAAAAACCCCGACTTTGTGGCACGAGTAGCACAAGAAAACAATGTGATACTCATAATCAATAAAATAGATTTATTAAAAAATCAAACCGACTTAGAAGAGATAGTAAGCAAGTGGCGAACAATACTCCCAAATGCAGAGGTAATACCCATATCAGCATCCCTAAAATTCAATGTTGATTACCTCTTAAAACGCATACAAGAGATGTTGCCACCCTCGCCACCATTCTTTGACAAAGACGCTTTAACCGACCGTCCTGCCCGATTCTTTGTAACCGAGATAATACGTGAGAAGATACTCTTAACATACGACAAAGAGATACCCTATTCGGTTGAAGCAGTAGTGGAAAAATTTGATGAGAGCGAAACCACAATACACATAATGGCAGTAGTGTATGTAGAACGCGATTCACAAAAAGGAATAATAATAGGCAAAGGAGGCAGTTCGCTAAAACGCGTAGGAATGTTGGCACGAAAAGAGATAGAGACCTTCTTTGGTAAAAAAGTATATCTTGAACTATACGTAAAAGTAGAACGAGATTGGCGAAACAAATTAAGTAAATTAAAAAACTTCGGATATTCACAAGAATAGTTATGGGAAATTTAGTAGCAATAGTAGGACGCCCAAATGTAGGCAAGTCAACAATTTTTAACCGACTCACCAACACCCGTAGAGCCATAGTAAACGAAGAGGCAGGCACTACACGCGACCGACAATACGGAAAAGTAGAGTGGTGTGGAAACGAATTCTCAATCATTGATACAGGCGGTTGGGTAGTAAACTCTGACGATATATTCGAGGATGAAATTAACAAACAAGTATCCATTGCCATTGAAGAGGCAGACGTACTCCTATTTGTAGTAGATGCAATAACAGGAGTAACCGACCTTGATGACCGTGTAGCAGCTATCCTACGACGCACCACAAAACCCGTAATAGTAGTAGCAAACAAAATAGACAGTAACGAGTGGCAATACACATCGGCACAATTCTATTCATTCGGACTTGGCGATCCCTTCAGTATCTCGGCAGCAAACGGCTCGGGAACAGGCGACCTGCTTGATGAAATAATCTCAAAATTCACAAAAAAAGAGGAAGAGACAATTGAGGAGAACGTGCCACGCATAGCCGTAGTAGGACGTCCTAATGCAGGAAAATCATCAATAATCAACGCCTTTATAGGAGAAGATCGCAACATAGTAACCGATATAGCAGGAACAACACGCGACTCAATACACACACGCTACACAAAATTTGGATTCGACTTTTACCTTGTCGATACCGCAGGAATACGTAAAAAAGGAAAAGTAACCGAAGACATAGAGTATTACTCGGTAATTCGCTCAATCAGAGCGATAGAAGACTCTGATGTATGCGTATTAATGATTGACGCAACACGCGGAATAGAGGGACAAGATATGAATATCTTCTCTCTAATTCAAAAAAACAAAAAAGGATTGGTAGTGTGCGTAAACAAATGGGACTTAGTAGAAGACAAAAGTCAAAAAGCAATCAAAGCATTTGAAGAGGCAATTCGCAACCGCTTTGCCCCTTTCACCGACTTCCCAATCATCTTCACATCAGCCCTAACCAAACAACGCATATTTAAAGTTCTTGAGTGTGCCGCACAAGTATTTGAAAACCGCCGTCAGCAAATACCAACTGCACGACTAAACGAAGAGATACTTGCCGCCATTGAGGCATATCCACCACCAGCACATAAAGGAAAATATGTAAAGATAAAATATATAACCCAGTTAAAAGGCTCGTATGTGCCAACTTTTATCTTCTTCTGTAACTTGCCACAGTGGGTAAAAGAGCCATACAAACGCTATCTCGAAAATCAAATCCGTCAACGTTGGAATTTTTCGGGAAGTCCTATTAATATATTTATGCGTCAGAAATAAAAAATTGTCTAAATGGTAAATTTCAGCACTTCTCTTGTCGTGTCGTTGCTCATTTACTGAATGTAAACTCCGCACTCCCCTCTGTTAAGAAGTACTGAACTTTACACATTTATCCTAATTTTTAGGGATTTTTTAGGGAATATATAAGCGATAGTGAGTAACCTTACTATCGCTTTTTTGTGAGTGTAGACACTGCATACTTTTCGTAGAATTAAATAATATTTCCTTATTGAAAGATAAAAAAGATAGTAGTAAAAGAAATATTTACTATATTCGCAGAGAACTATAAATAAAAATTTTTTCTATGAAACGATTAATAGCATTATTCTTGTTAATGGTTGTAATATCTTTTTCTGCTTTTGGAAAAGAAGGTACTATTGTTAGAGGGAACTTAGAATATACTACCCCTTCATTGGTCTCAAATATTTCGCCTGAATATGAAGAATACAAATCAGATTTTAAGTTAGACGGGAAATTTAAAAGTACTGATATGGAATATATTAAAACTCTTAAAAAAAAAGGAAAGGATGCTTATTCTTTAGTAAAAGAGATATTCCCTGAAGATCTAATTTATGATGAAGAGGGTAATTATATAATAAGTCATATTGCTTGTTATTTTCAGCCAAAAACAGGAAATGTTGCAATCTGGTTTATTGGTTTTAGTAGGGACATATATTCTCTAAACATAGATAATTATATTAATCTTTTCTATGAAGAGTTTTCTAAAAAAATTAAGATGCCAATATTAGATTTACCAGAATTAGACGAAAATAGTTCTTTCCTTCATGTTATCAGCACTCGTCTTATTGACGAATATATAAAAGAAGAACAAGCAAAGAGTATTGAGAAAGAAGATATAAAGTCAGAAGAAACCTCTATTATTGACCGAGTTTGGAATTGGATCGTTGAAATTTTTAATTAAATCGATTAATAACTACAAACTCAATTGTATAATTTTACCAGCAGACGCTAAGTTCATAGTTTTAAATTTGTGCAAAAATAAATATTCACAAATTTAAAATTAAAAGATTATGTCAGAAACTAAACAATCGAATTTAGCATTTGAGAAACGAAACGATTTATTATGGGATGATAAGCGTAATATACATATGCAATACTCACCCATGTCAGACAGATGGCTTCCTGTAACAATCTCTCCTTGGGATATTGACAAGCCTGAGTATCAACCTCAAAACTTGGATAATTATAACGATGTTATGGGACAAAAAGAAAGAGCATATAACTTTCAGGTGCGCCCTACGTATTTAAAAAATGAGTATTCGTTATCAATACCAAACCATAATCACGCCGATTATGCAAATGGAGGATATATAAATGCACCAATACCTTACAAACCACAAAATTCACACCAATTGCATAAATATAATACAACATTTGGAAACTTAGTTAATTTTTCGAAATCTGATTATATGCCCAATAGTACATGGGCTCATCTTGCAGATAACAATAGAAGAATTGCAAGTAATGTATATGGTAAGAGAGTAATGCAATCAATTCCTGATAAAAGTATCCATTTTAAAGTGGATACTAATAAAGAAAATGAAGCACATATAAGAGGTAAGAGCGAGATAACTTTTAATAGTTACTCTCCTACTGCAGCAGCACAAGCCGAAGAGTTAATACATTCAGGACAAAAGAACTATTATGGTTGGCTTGGTATTGCCAAAGGGATACCAGGTATAAATTATGAGTTAGAGGCTAAGATTATAGCTGACCTTATTCATTGTTCAAATTTTGTAAATAAAGATAATGGTGATGTTTTTACAGAAATTCCTTTTGTCCCATTGGGAATGAGCAGAGTTGGGTATGAATTACCTGAAGATCTATATAAAGAATATATGGATATAATCGATAATATAGTACTGAACAGACCTATATCACTTGCAAGGTTTATAGATATTTATAAGCAAATAGGTGCAAATTTGGACCCGGAGAAGAGTAGAGATCCACGAATATTTGATCCTAAGATATTACCTTACTATTTGATAAATATTATATTAAATAGATAAAAAAGATAATAGTAAAAGGAATATTTTCTATATTTGCGGTAAACCACATCTAAAAACATTTTTTCGATGAAACGATTAATAGCATTATCCTTGTTAATGGTTGTAATATCATTTTCTGCTTTTGGTAAAGAAGGTGCAATTGTTAGAGGGAACTTGGAATATATAACCCCTTCATTGGTCTCAAACGTATCTCCTGAATATAAAAAATACAAATCTGGTTTTAAGTTAGATGGGAAATTTAACGGTACTGATATGGAATATTATAAATCTATTTTAGAAAAAAGGGATGCTACTTATTATTTAGCAAAAGAGATATTCCCTGAAGATCTAATTTATGATGAAGATGGTAATTTTATAATAACGCATATTGCTTGTTATTTTCAGCCAAAAACAGGAAATGTTGCAATCTGGTTTATTAGTTTTAGTAGGGACATATATTCTCTAAACATAGATAATTATATTAATCTTTTCTATGAAGAGTTTTCTAAAAAAATTAAGGTGCCAATATTAGATTTACCAGAATTAGACGAAAATAGTTCTTTCCTTCATGTTATCAGCACTGGTCTTGTTGATGAATATATAAAAAAAGAACAAGCAAAGAGTATTGAGAGAGAAGATATAAAGCCAAAAGAAACCTCATTTCTTGACCGAGTTTGGAATTGGATTGTTGATATCTTTAATTAGAACTACTACAAAAGTAGGGACGTCTCCTCCATAGTACAGAGTCAAGTTTACTTGAACTCTGCCGAGTGAGAGCAGGTTCGAGAAACATATGTTTATCAACTAACAACTACACCACAGGGGAACGAAGTTGACAACTAAAAACTAATAGCTGACAACTGACAAATATTTGCACAAACATAACATACGTGTGCAACTAAATAGAAAGTTGTAAAATAAAATGTTATTGATACAAACTTTTTGCAATTTAATATTAAAAATAAGTGGCAAAAGTTTTTAATTAAGAATATATTACACTACCTTTGCAGTCCAATTAAAGAAAAATTTCATTAATTATATAATAATACAAACTAATTAAAATTTCATCATGGAAATAGCAATTGTAATTGTCTTTATTTTGGGCTATGCGGCTATTGCGTTGGAGCATCCGCTAAAAATAGACAAAACTGCATCTGCTCTACTACTCGGAATGTTGTTGTGGACTATGTATGCAGTAGGAGTGTTGAATGGAAATGTTTTCCCAGAGGTTAATATTCATGACCTTGTAAGTTCACATGGGTCAATACGTCATCATTTGGGAGAGATTGCAGAGATTTTGTTCTTCTTGATGGGTGCAATGACCATTGTTGAACTTATTGATGTTCACGGAGGATTCTCTGTAATTACCGATAAAATCAAAACTCGTAAGAAAATTAAATTACTTTGGATATTGGCAATACTAACATTCTTTATGTCTGCAGTATTGGATAACCTGACAACTTCTATTGTTATGGTGATGTTGTTGCGTAAGATAATTTCAGACCAAAAAGACCGCTGGATTTATGCAAGTATGGTTATTATTGCAGCTAATAGTGGAGGAGCGTGGAGTCCTATTGGCGATGTAACAACAATTATGTTATGGGTAAAAGGTAATGTAACAACAGTGCCAATTATAACTTCGTTGATAATCCCATCATTCTTATCAATGGCAGTACCTGTATTATTGGCCTCACGATATTTAAAAGGCGAGTTGGCACCAATCTCAGCCGATACAGAGTGCAAAAAAGAGTGCTGTGTAACATTCCGAGAGCGAAATCAAATATTTATATTGGGAGTATTGGCTCTGTTACTTGTGCCCGTATTTAAAACCCTAACTCACTTGCCTCCATTTATAGGCGTATTATTAACATTGAGTTTGTTGTGGGTATTCTTGGAGTTAATGTATAACAAAAAATGCTTGGACAAATCGCAAGAGCATCGTGTACCTAGCATATTGCAACGCATTGATATGGCAACAATACTCTTCTTCTTAGGAATATTGTTAGCAGTAGGAGTGTTGCAAGAGGTTGGTATTTTGAAAAATGTAGCAAACTATCTAACCGAGAATGTAGGTAATGTATATATCATAAATATTGTATTAGGAATGTTATCATCAATTGTGGATAACGTACCACTTGTAGCGGCAGCAATGGGTATGTATCCTATTGCAGAAGTAGGAGCGGTAGGATTTGATGCATTCTGCGTACAAGATGGTGTATTCTGGCAATTCCTTGCATACTGTGCAGGAGTAGGAGGTAGTATGTTGATTATCGGTTCTGCAGCAGGAGTTGTAGTAATGGGATTAGAGAAAATCAACTTTGGTTGGTATCTTAAAAAAATATCACTACTTGCATTGTTAGGCTACTTGGCAGGAGCAGGATGGTTTATCCTTCAAGAGATGATATTCTAATAAAATAGTTGTTAGTTTTTAGTTCTACGGTGCTATGCACCTTAGTTGTTACAAAATAAAAAACTAAAACTTAATACCCAAAAGGGGATATGCCCATAAAGCGTATCCCCTTTTTTGTTAAATTGCCCATTATCTGACAACTGATAACTGACTCCTTTTTATTAAAAAACCTTATTATTTATAGTTTATAACCTATTAATACCATTTTATTATTATATTTGTAGTTTAAAATAGATGCACAAAAAGAGTGCAAGTAAATATAAGAGATGAAAGTATTAAAATTTGGAGGAACATCAGTAGGCACAGTTGAGAGTATCAAGTGTGTAAAAAAGATTGTGGAGGCTCGCGGAGATGAGAGCATAGTAGTAGTATCAGCATTAGGAGGCATAACCGATAAACTTATTGAGTGTGCCAAAACTGCATCTACGGGTAATCTTAACTACACGCAAATAATGGATATTATAGCCTCTCGCCACTTCGACCAAATAGCAGGAGCAGTTGCACCTGCAAAACAGGAGTCGGTAAGACGCGATGTTGCGGCAATGCTTGACGAACTCGGAAACATTATGCGAGGAGTATCGTTGATAAAAGACCTGTCAGAAAAGACGCTAAACACCATATTGAGTTACGGAGAGAGATTATCATCGCGAATAATAAGCGATATAATTGAGGATGCTGTTTGGTTTGACTCTCGCGAGTTTATAAAAACAAAAACTCAGTTTGGCAAACATATAGTTGATTTTGATCTAACAAGCAAACTAATAAAAGAGAAGTTTGAAAAATTGCCAAAAGTCTCGCTTGTGCCAGGATTTATATCAAGTGATATGAACACCAACGATGTAACAAATCTCGGTCGTGGAGGTTCAGACTATACCGCAGCAATATTGGCATCGGAGTTGGGAGCAGATATGCTTGAGATTTGGACCGATGTTGACGGCTTTATGACAGCCGATCCTCGTACCATAAAAACATCGTATGTAATCAAGCACCTCTCTTTTGTAGAGGCTATGGAGTTGTGTAACTTTGGTGCAAAAGTGATATACCCACCAACAATATATCCCGTATATCACAAAAATATACCCATAGTAATTAAAAATACCTTCAACCCTGAAGCACCAGGAACACTCATAACAGAGCAGATACCTGACGGAGAGTCGAAACCCATTAAGGGAATATCATCAATCAACGACACCTGTTTGATTACAGTATCGGGATTGGGAATGGTAGGTATCATAGGAATTAACTCCCGCATATTCAACGCACTTGCAAAGTCGGGAATAAGTGTATTTATGGTATCTCAAGCATCATCGGAGAACAACACCTCGTTTGCAGTTAAAAATGCCGATGCCGATTTAGCCGTAGCAGTGCTAAACAAAGAGTTTGAACAAGAGATTGCAATGGGCGAGATAAGCGAAGCACAAGCAGAGCGCGACCTTGCAACCGTAGCAATTGTGGGTGAGAATATGAAACACACTCCGGGTATTGCAGGAAAACTCTTTAATATACTTGGTCGTAATGGTATAAGCGTAATAGCGTGTGCGCAAGGAGCATCAGAGACAAACATATCGTTTGTAATAGAGCATAACAGCCTACGTAAAGCATTGAACGTAATACACGACTCATTCTTCCTTTCTGATGCGCAAGAGTTGAACCTCTTTGTAACAGGAGTGGGAACAGTGGGGCATGACCTATTAGAGCAGATACGCTTACAACAACCCAAGTTGTTAAAGGATAAATCGCTGAAGTTGAATATCTGTGGAATAGCGAACTCTCGTAAATGTATATTCTCTCGCGATGGTTTATCGTTAGAGAACTACATCGAAGAGTTAGAGAACTCAACACTTGTAGCATCACCTGAGGTAATACGTGATGAGATAATAAAGATGAATATCTTTAACTCGGTATTTGTCGATTGCACAGCAAGTGAAGCCGTAGCAGGAATATATCGCGACCTATTGGAGCATAACGTATCGGTGGTGGCAGCCAACAAAGTATCTGCATCATCGCCATACGCTAACTATGCAGCACTAAAAGAGACAGCACGCCGTAGAGATGTAAAATACCTGTTTGAGACAAACGTAGGAGCAGGACTCCCAATCATCAGTACCATAAACGGACTAATGAATAGTGGCGACAAGATATTGCGCATTGAGGCAGTTGTATCTGGAACCCTAAACTATATATTCAGCACGTTGAGCGAAGATGTGCCATTGAGCAAAGCCATAAGAATGGCAAAAGATGCGGGATATAGCGAACCTGATCCACGACTTGACCTTAACGGACAAGACGTATTACGCAAATTGGTAATCCTTGCCCGTGAATCGGGCTATGCTGTTGAACAAGCCGATGTTGAGAAGGAGTTGTTCATCCCCGATGAAATGTTCTCTGGTTCACTTGAAGACTTCTGGCGTGACATACCAAAACTTGATGCAAAATTTGAGGCACGCCGTAGAGAGGTGGCAGCACAAGGACGCAGATTGCGTTTTATTGCAACTCTTGACAATGGTAAAATGCACATAGGATTGAGAGCGGTTGACCAACGTCACCCATTCTATCAACTTGAAGGAAGCAATAATATAATACTTATAACAACCGAACGCTACAAAGAGTATCCAATGATAATTAAGGGATACGGAGCGGGAGCATCGGTTACAGCAGCGGGAGTGTTTGCGGATATAATAAGTATTGCAAACATCCGTTAAAGACGGATTGTGATAATGGCTTATCTACTGCCTAACTTTTAGGTATCGGGTTTGCTCACATACGTTTGTATGCTCACAGCACCCTCACCAAAGTTAGTTGTACCTAAACCATTCTGACAATCCTTGAAATGAGAGAAAACAACCGTTAAAGACGGATTGTGATAATGGCTTATCTACTGCCTAACTTTTAGGTATCGGGTTTGCTCACATACGTTTGTATGCTCACAGCACCCTCACCAAAGTTAGTTGTACCTAAACCATTCTGACAATCCTTGAAATGAGAGAAAACAACCGTTAAAGACGGATTGAGATAATGGCTTATCTACTGCCTAACTTTTAGGTATCGGGTTTGCTCACATACGTTTGTATGCTCACAGCACCCTCACCAAAGTTAGTTGTACCTAAACCATTCTGACAATCCTTGAAATGAGAGAAAACAACCGTTAAAGACGGATTGAGATAATGGCTTATCTACTGCCTAACTTTTAGGTATCGGGTTTGCTCACATACGTTTGTATGCTCACAGCACCCTCACCAAAGTTAGTTGTATCTAAACCATTCTGACAATCCTTGAAATGAGAGAAAACAACCGTTAAAGACGGATTGTGATAATGGCTGTTTAAATTGTTAGTTTTTAGTTTTCGGCTTCGCCGCCCTACGGGTAGTTTTTAGTTAAATATCTAATAACTAACAACCAACAACTAAGGTGCGTAAGCACCGCACAACTTAGGAGCGAAAATGAAATACATAATAATACTTGGCGACGGAATGGCTGATGAGCCAATAGAAGAGTTGGGCGGAAAAACACCTCTTCAAGCGGCGAATGTTCCATCTATGGACTGGATTGCCCGAAATGGGCGATGTGGTCTATTAAAGAGCGTTCCCGATGGATATGCTCCGGGTAGCGAAGTGGCAAACCTCGCGATACTTGGTTACGACCTCGATAAAGTATTTGAAGGGAGAGGGTCGTTAGAGGCTGCAAGTATGGGCGTGAAGATAGAGGATAACGAAGTAGCAATGCGTTGTAACCTTATCTGCGTTCAAGACGGAAAGATAAAAAATCACTCGGCAGGCCATATCTCAAACGAGGAGGCAACAGAGTTGATAAACTATATGCAACAAGAGTTGGGAGGAGGAGATATTAACCTGTTTCCGGGAATATCATACCGCCACCTCTTAAAGATAAAAAACGGAGACAAACGCATAAAATGTACACCACCCCACGATGTGCCAGGTACTCCATGCGTTGATGTCATGCCTCAGGCACAAGCAGAGGAGGCACAAGCAACAGTCGATAAGATAAATGCACTAATCAAAAAATCACAAGAGATGTTGCCACTCCACCCTGTAAACCAAAAACGGGTAGCAGAGGGTAAAGATCCAGCCAACAGTCTATGGCCTTGGTCGCCAGGTTATCGTCCTGCTATGGCGACATTCCAGCAACAATACGGAATAAAAAGCGGAGCGGTAATCTCGGCAGTAGATTTGATAAAAGGAATAGGCGTATATGCAGGGTTAACCTCAATTGAAGTAGAGGGGGCAACTGGTTTGTATAACACAAATTACGAAGGTAAAGCTGAAGCAGCAATAAAGGCTTTACAGGAGAACGACTTCTTGTTTTTGCATGTAGAGGCAAGTGATGAGGCAGGACATGAGGGAGATTATGAGTTAAAGAAGAGAACAATAGAGTATCTTGATAGTCGCATAATAGCACCCATATTGGAGGCTATGCCTACGTTGGGCGATGATCTTACAATAGCCTTATTACCTGACCACCCAACTCCGTGTCGCCTACGCACTCACACGTGCGATGCAGTACCCTTTGCAATATACACCCCGGGTGTAGAGGCTGACGATGTGAAAGAGTACAACGAATTTAGCGTAAAACAAGGCAGTTACACAACGCTCACAGGAGCGCAATTTATAAAAGAGATATTTAAACAATAAAGCAATGATATATTATAGTACAAACGGACAGGCACCCGATGCAACATTAGCCGAGGCAGTAGTAAAAGGGTTGGCATCGGACAAAGGTTTGTTTATGCCCGAGAAGATAAAACCTCTTTCACAAGAGTTCTTCGATAACATTCAAGATATGACCTTTCAAGAGATAGCATTTGAAGTGGCAAATGCATTTTTTGGAGAAGATATAGAATGTGAAACACTACGCAAAATAGTATATGACACACTATCTTTTGATACTCCGGCGGTAAAGGTCGAAGATAACATTTACTCATTAGAGTTGTTCCATGGACCTACACTTGCATTCAAAGATGTAGGAGCAAGATTTATGGCACGTCTTTTAGGACACTTTATAGCACAGGAGGGAGAAGGACGCGAAGTAAATGTATTGGTGGCAACTTCGGGTGACACTGGTAGTGCTGTAGCAAACGGATTCTTAGGAGTGCCAGGCATAAAGGTATATGTACTATATCCCCATGCAAAGGTAACTGAGATACAAGAGAAACAATTCACTACACTCGGACAAAATATAACAGCCATAGAGGTCGAGGGAACATTTGATGATTGTCAAGCATTAGTAAAATCGGCATTTATGGATAAAGAGTTGAATGAGGCAATGAAACTAACTTCGGCAAACTCAATAAATGTAGCACGATTTTTACCTCAAGCATTCTATTACTTCTACGCATACGCACAACTCAAAAAAGCAGGAAAGGCCGATAATGTAGTATGTTGTGTACCAAGTGGTAACTTTGGAAACATAACAGCGGGATTGTTTGGTAAACGAATGGGATTACCCATAAAACGTTTTATAGCAGCAAACAACCGCAACGATGTCTTTTTGGAGTATCTAAATACAGGGAAATACAACCCACGTCCATCGGTAGCCACAATAGCAAATGCAATGGATGTCGGCGATCCCAGCAACTTTGCCCGAATATTGGCACTGTACGAAAACTCTCACCAAGCAATAACCGCTGAGATAAGTGGAGTTTCGTATAATGATGAAGAGATACGTCAAACAATAAAAGAGGCATACACACGCACAGGATACTTATTAGATCCACATGGAGCATGCGGATACCGTGCATTATGCGAAAAACTCTCGGAAGGCGAAGTAGGCTTCTTCTTGGAGACAGCACACCCAGCCAAATTTCTAAATACAGTAGAGGAGGTGATAGGAGAGCAGGTGGCAATACCTGAGCGTCTTCAAGCCTTTATGAGAGGAACAAAAGAGAGCGTAATGATGAAACCAAACTTTGCAGACCTTAAAGAGTTCTTGCTAAGTAGATAGGAAAACGAAGTCCTTAGTTTTCAACTAACAATATAGTTGTGTTAGTAAAAACTATTTTGAGCGTAAGTAACTTCTAAATATTATAAACACAAAGAGGCTGAAATCAAAATCGTATTTTGATACAGCCTCTTTCATTTAAGTACAAAATATTTTACTTAGCCTTTCTAATCATATCAGAGATGGTGTCATCGCCTGTAATTTGATTTGCAGTACGCATTAAAAGACTATTCACAGTATCATAAGTTAGGTGTTCAATACCATATTTGCTTTCGAACAAATCTCTAACGTATGTTGATAATCTATTCCACTCTTTGGGGTTTAATAATGGATTCTTATACAAGTCAGAAAGATAAGAGAGAGCAATCTCTTTTGGACTTCCTCCACTACCTGAATATCTCTCGCTTTCGCGATGTGTCATATTACGATACACATCTTCTAAAAAGTTGTCTAACTCATCGCCCAATACACCTCTTAATCCTGTAGTCTCATAGCCCTTCTGAATAAGCGTATTGTATAGTTCATGTTGGTTCTTTATATTATTACCAATTATCACAACCTCGTCAGTTTCTGGGTTGTAGAAACCTTTGCTTTGAGAGTGATCGTCAATATATTTTTTATATTCTTTAGGAACTTCGTTAATGTCGGCATACAAACGAGTCTTTAACTTCATCTTGCTACCAATGTCGTTAAGCATATTTCTACGTAATGAGTTTGCATACTCAGATGCATACTCGCCAATGTTCCATACATCATACCTTTTTCTGCTTCGTGGATAAAATCTCGGATTAAGTTGGTAATTTTCTCCAAAAACATCCGATACAAGTTTCTCCCTTATATCCCAATCTTCTGGGCTCATTCCATCAAGTTCGAAGGGGTATAGATGTTTATTGCTCTCTCTCTCGGGAATATAGCCAAACATTTTTTTAGACATTAAGTCAATTGTTGGATGTTCGGGAAGATAAAATTCCTCTAATACTTTTCTAAGTTGAGGAGCATAAAGGTCATACTCCGCTACTGTCATTTCACCTAAATCAATAAGAGGTTTATTTTTTTCTTTAACCCCATCTCCAGGAAGCCTTTTAAAGCTCTCTCGTGCTAATTGTAGAATTTTATTCTCTCGAGCAGCAAACGTAGGCTTATCAAGGTCTCCTGTAAGTCCAGAATATCCGTTAGGTCTGTATTCCGCTGGGAAATTTACACCTAATTTTATCTTAGGATGAGTCTGATGATATCTTATTCCTGCTCCTAAACCGGATGCTATACCACCAGTTACCGCTCCTGTTACACCTCCAATAACTGCTTGATTCGTAGCATCTTTTACTATATCGCTTAAATATGGATAGTGTTCGGGGTTTTTATATGTTAAACCTAACATACTTCGAGACAGAGCCGATACAGTTGATGCACCTGCTTGTTCTGCACCTAATCTGCCAGTATTCTTTATTGTTTGGCGTAACAGAGAATTAATTTCATTCGTTGCTTTAGGAGAAGAGAGAAAGTTTTTTAGCACCTTTTTACGAATCTCACTTATAGCAGGGAGTTCTAATTGTTTAAAGTATCTCGATTGCATCAATCCGTTTAGGATTAGATCGGTAGCCGCTACTCCTTTAACGTAAAGATTTCGTATTTGCGGAGAAACTGCCATGTTAGTATTAGCCTCGTATATGTCAATCTCCTTATTAGTTTGTGCAACGCTTTGACCAAGTGCTTTACCTAATGTTAATCCACCTAAGGCCAAACCTAAACTGGGATTAATAGCACCACCAATAACCGAAGTCAACCCCTCTAACACACCACCGGTTATACTACCAACAGTACCCCAACCTTCAGTTTGGGGAATAGCACGAGCAGCCTCAATGACCTCTCTTTGACGTTGCGATGCCTCGCCGCCATATTGTTGCAAATTACTTAACCATAATTGGTTATCTTCATCGTTATATCCAGCGTCACGACGTGCGGCAAGTTGTCCAAGAAGATCGTACTCTGTTGCAAGCAGAGGGTTAAGAGGTTGGTTTAACGACATAGCGTGTGTTGGTCCCATAGCAGGGAATGGAACAGGTTGGTTTTCAGCCTCAATCTCTTTCATTCTTGCGTATAATTCGCTGTTGGGTTGAGAAAGTAGATTTCCATTGTAGTACTCTTGTAGCGAGGTAATAGCCTCATCAAAGTAATTCTCTCCCGAAGCCTCTTTGTCGACCATTGTACCCAAGTAACTCATATCATTAGCCATCTGTTGTCCCCAAACCTTCATTCCTTCGCCAAAAGTAGAGGCTTTGGGTTGTGATACACTTGGAGAGCCAGTAGCCACATAGCGGCTAAGGGGTTGAGACGCTAACTGATTAGCAAATATTCCGTTACTACTATTCTTTAATGATTTCACAGTTGGATTCTCTTCCAATAGAGAGAGTCCGTTAAAATTTCTATTATTTCTGTAAGGCATAATTTTTTAATATTTTGAAAGTTCGTTAATAGCCTCCTCATGGGTAACACCATTAGAGAGAAGCATGTTATAAATAAAATCTTTTTGAGAATCATCAAGTGGAAGTTCCACCTCTTGTTGTGCTACATCCATGATATCCTCTTGCATAATCTCAGGCAGAGGTACTTCTTTTGATTGACTGCCCCTTAGTTTGTCGCATATCTTGAATAACCTCTTACGTAGTTTTCTGAGAAACTCCTTAGGGTGAGCATTCTCATAAACCAAGAGAACTCTCTTAATAAGTTGCGACAAACGGTTTAAAGCACTATCTGATTGTTGTTTTTCAACAGGATCATAAAGTAAAACAAAAAGATCCCTCAGCCCATTGATTCTCTTACGAGCGGGACGTGAAATGCGTTGCTTCTCAGCAATAAGGGTAGCATAAAATCCCTCGCCACGCTTAATGTTCTCAATATGAGACGTTAAATCAATAGTATTTTCATTCTCTGTTTTCATAACTAATTGTTTTTACTTAAATATCTTATCTCCGTAACTATCAAATAGTTTGTTGTCTAAGTCGCTGAAGTTCTGAGCCAAGTTGTTTAGCGAACCAAAACTTGCATTTCTATAAGAGGCTGCATCATTAAAATGTGTACCATATCTTTGAGCATTAATATTTGCTTTTTGAGCCCTGTAATTATTCAGCACACTATCTTTCCATTGGACACCCTGAGATGCAAGGTTTGAGTATAGCGAGGATAGTTGCTCGCTATTCCTCCTTTGATTCGCACCTACCCATTCATCAGTACCGCCCATAACAGTTGCTCTCCCTTGAATGTTATTCATGCTCGATTGAAAATGCGATTTAGCCGTATTTATCAACTGTTGAACATCTGCACGTTTCATGTAATCAGAGTAGTAGGTTTCATTAAAAAGGTTGTCGAGTTCCTCCTCTTCTTGATCAAGAATCTTCAATGCTTTCTCTTTCTCCTTCTTGGCACGTCTATTCTGTATCGCCGCCATTATTCCATTGAATATTGCTCCTAAAATCATAAGTAAACATAGTTTTTTTTAATTAGTAATTAATAAATTTTATAATTATCACATCGCACTGCAAATATCTGTCAATAATTTTGCCTTTGAATGTTAAATTTATATGAAGATGAAAACCACAAAGAAAAAATGTTCGCCCGAAGGCGTTATGAACAAAGAGAAGAGAGAGATTTTAGATTTGTGTTATTCTCGTTTGCGAGAACTAATACCTGAGTGTACCAACGAAGTAACCCTTATCAAGTGTATTGAGACTTTAGAGAAGCACGATAGTGCAACATCCTCGCCTGAGGATGGGCAACGTACTCTATTGGCAATAGCCTCCACCCTTGAACGATTGTCGGAGATAAAGTAGTCGTTAGTTATATCTGCTGCATACCTTGGCAGTTAGCAAAAAAGAATCTAACAACTAATAATATAAAATTACCACTAAGTGTAGTGTAATTTTTAATTACTTTGCTACTGTTATGGATATAAAAAAGGTAGTTAGTGAGAATGCCAAAAGATTGGCAAAGGTAAAGAGCGTGTATCAACCACACATTGGAGAAGGAGGGTATGGAGAGCGTATTGCATTTCATATCCCCGATTCTCCAATACCCCTACAATATATACCCAAGGCAATGGAGGAGGTGGAGTTGGTACAACTGTTGAGGCGTTACGGGAGTATAAAAAAGTTTATCACTGAACATCTAAAAGTAAAGCCAACTGATAGTGTAGTTGATGAAGTCTGGAAACATTGGATAAAGATTAGAATAAAATATGACTTTGAGTTTTGGTCAGTAATGTTTGTTCGCATCAAGAATAAAATGGGCGACAGCGACATAGCATTTAAACTCAATGTACCCCAACGTAGATTGTTAGGAGAGTTAGAGGAGATGCGTCTTGCTGACAAACCTATACGTATAATACTGCTAAAAGCACGTCAGTGGGGAGGCTCAACACTTGTTCAAATATATATGGCGTGGATTCAGTTGGTGCATCGAAAGAGTTGGAACAGTGTTATATGTGCGCACCTAAAAGATTCTGCCCTAAACATTAAAGGAATGTATACCAAACTTTTAGAGAACTACCCATCGTGGTTGCTCGATAGCGAAGAGCCAATAAAGTTTCAGCCATTTGAAAGGATGGCAAACACCTCAATAATCTCTGCAACTAAAAGCAAGATAACAATTGGATCGGCAGAGTCGCCAGAGTCGGTACGAGGAACAGATGCTGTTATGGCACACCTCTCGGAGGTAGCCTTTTGGAACTCAACGCAACGTAAAACACCCGAAAGCATGGTGCGTTCAGTCTGTGGATCGGTAGCATTGCTTCCTCTATCGGTAATAGTTATGGAGAGTACCGCAAACGGAACTGGTAACTATTTTCACAAAGAGTGTATGAGAGCAAAGAGAGGAGAGAGTGATAAGAAGTTTGTTTTTGTTCCATGGTTTGAAATAGAGATATACTCAAAACCTGTTGCCAACCACAAGGAGTTTGCGGAGTCGCTATCAAAGTATGAGTGGGGGTTGTGGAATAAAGGAGCAACACTTGAGGCAATTGCTTGGTACAGAGAAAAGCGCAAAGAATATTCAGAACATGCCGATATGATGGCAGAGTACCCTTCTGATGATATAGAGGCATTTAACTATTCAGGCGAAAAAGTCTTTTCGCACACATCAGTTGAGAGGTTACGCAAGGAGTGTTGCGAACCTAAATATGTTGGCGATATATACGGCAGGAGCGACAGAGGAAAAGAGGCATTAACCGATGTGCGTTTTATTGAGGAGAGTGGGGGAGAACTTCGCCTTTGGGAGATGCCCGATAAGGAGAATCACTTTTCTATGCGATACATAACAGTTGTAGATATAGGAGGAAGGTCAAATAAAGCCGACTACTCTGTTATTGTGGTATTTGACCGTTACTGGATGCTACATGGTGGAGTTCCTGAAGTTGTGGCTCAGTGGCGAGGACATATTGACCATGACCTACTTGCATGGAAGGCTGTGCAGATAGCCGAGTTTTATAACAAGAGTCTGTTGGTGGTAGAGAGCAATACCCTTGAAACAGAAAGAGGAGATGATGACTCTTCGGAGTATATCCTTGAAACAGTATCGGGGGTATATCCCAACCTCTATGCACGACAAACCACAAATATGATTCACTCTGGAAGTGGTGTGCGATGGGGATTTCATATGAACAGAGCCACAAAACTTATGCTTATAGCACATCAGGTTAGAATGTTGCGAGAGGGTGGTTATATTGAACGCGACTTTGATGCTTGTTACGAACACGATGTATTTGAACGAAAAGATAATGGAGCGTATGGAGCAATGGAGGGGCATCACGATGATATACTTATTACCCGTTGCATAGGAACCTACATTTGCTACACAGAACCACTTCCTCAACTCAATAGCAGTAGAGTAGGAGTAAAAAGTAAAATCCCCATTAGCGAAGCAACTATTTAGTTGGAAATTATTCAAATAAGCAAAAGTAAAACCAAACTTGTTTGAGTTTTACCGAGCATAATCAAAGAACGAGGGTTCTTTAATTAGGATGCCTCCCCCTAAAACAATTTTAATGCTTCGTATGCTATGTTTTGGATTTTTGGACGGATATTCATCTTCATCAGTTCTTTATTCCATCGGTGAGGAAATACTCTGTTCGATAAGAAGATGAATATCATATTGTTCTTTTTATCCACCCAAAAGCAAGTGCCAGTATAACCTGTATGTCCGTAAACAGTGGCATTTGCTTCGGGGCAACAAGGGCTTTTATCCTCATTCTCAAGGTCGGGTTTGTCAAACCCTAAAGCACGGCGACTTATATTACTTTGTGTTTGCGTAAATAGAGTGATACTCTCCTCGTTTAGGTAATGTTCTCCTCCGTATGAGCCTCCATTTAAAAACATCTGCAAGAGTTTTGCAAGGTCGTTAGCAGTGCCAAACAAACCTGCATTGCCACTTACTCCTCCCAATATACATGCAGTCTCATCATGAGGGTATCCGCACATTAACTCCTTACGCAAAAAATCATCGCGTTCAGTTGGCATAACCTCCCATCTGTTAAACTTTTTCATAGGGCAGAAGGTGGTGCGAGTCATTCCCAAAGGAGCATAAAAGAGAGAGTCGGTAAGAACATCTAATCTACTGCCAGATAGTTTCTCTGCTACCTCTTGAAGTAGAACAAAGTTTATGTCGCTATATCTGTACTTTTTTTTTGTGGTGTCAGGTTCCATTCGTGCTATACGGTTTAAGAGAGTGTCGCGTATAGCGTTGTTAGCCCATAAGCGTTCGCTAATCTTTATTGTAAAAGAAGAGTCACACTTCTCACGTAATAGATCTTTACGCAACTTTGCCTGATTATTTGCAAACACCTGTTTGTCTATTTGAATGAGATATGGCGACTGCTTTCGCCAGTGATATAGTTTGCCGTTGTAACTATTGCTGTCGGTTAGCAGATAGTAGGGGTTTATCCCTGATGGTAGTCCACTTTGATGCCACAACAACTCGCTCATGGGTATTTCTCCAATAAGCGAGGTGTCGGGTAGCGGTATATAGTTTCGCAGTGTTGTATCAACGTTAAATACACCTTGCTCATGTAGGTGCATAATAACAGGCATCGTTGCTGCACTTTTGGTAACTGAAGCCAAGTCATAAATATCAGAGAGAGTAACCTCTCTGCTCTCTTTTCCTGCCCTCTTTCCAAACGCCTTTTCGTAAACTATCTTACCATCCTTTGCCAATAGCACTTGACAACCGGGAAAGGCTCTCTTTTTAAGTCCACAAGCAACAATAGAGTCTATGTATAGCAGAGTAGAACTATTCATACCAACCACTTCGGCAGGAGCATACCCCAATCTTACGCACTTTGTTTCAATACCATCACCTCTTTTGTATGGTGCGGCATTAACAGGCAGTTTACCCTTTGCTGCAATACCTCCCATAATAAGTTCGGCAGCACACTCTTGCATAACTTTGGTCTCTTCGTAACCCATAATAACAGCCTCAGCTCCCTCAATAACTTTTGAGAATAACTTCATATTGTAAGGCGAGGTGAAGAATACCAAAATATATCTCTTATCCTTACAAGCCGCCTCAACCTGAGCCACAACATTACTCTTGCCTGAGTAAATTCCTATGATAGAAACCTTATCGTTGCTATTGGCTTTCCCGTTAATGCCATACGATTTAACCCTATTCGTGAAATCTTTGCTTGATGTTGTGCCATAGCACTCAATCTCTATTGCAGTTTTATCTAATGCACGTAAAGGAACTATATTGTTTCTGTTTTTTAGTAGAGTTACTGCCTCTGAGTTTATCTTATATATAATCCTCTCTGCTTCGGGAGAAACAATGTCGCATATCAATCCATTCTCCGAGATAGGCATCCTATCCTTACCAACAAAAATATATTTATGCAGAAGAATTTTTTTAACCACACTTTGCAACAACTCCTCTTTAACTAAACCTTTGTTATAAGCCTCCTCAATACTCTTTATGCACTCGCCAACGTCAAGAGGTTTAAGTAAAATATGATTACCTGCAAGAAGAGCCTTTAAAGCACTATTCTCGGCAGTTGCACCCTTCATCTCTAATGCATCGGTAAATAGCAAACCTTTATAACCCATCTCTTGCTTAAGAAGTTTATCCACAACAACAGGCGACAGAGATGTTGGTAATCCCGACACAGAATCTAAAGCAGGAATATATAGATGCCCAACCATAAGCGAGGGCATGCCTGCCTTAATATACTCTCTGAAAGGTAATAACTCCTCGTTGTTTAACTCCTCCCTTGTTTTGTTGTTCACAGGTAGAGTTTTGTGCGAGTCACTCTCCACATCTCCATGACCCGGAAAGTGCTTACCAACAGGCAAAACGCCTTCACTCAATAATCCTTTTGAGTATGCCATTCCCAAACGAGCCACCATTTCGGCACTATCGCTATACGATCTAACTCCAATAACAGGATTGTTGGGATTGCTATTTACATCAATATCGGGAGCAAAGTTAACGTGTATTCCCATGCGTTTGCAATGGCGTCCCACCTCTTTGCCATATTCGTATGTAAGGCGGCTATTATTTGCAGCACCTATAACAATATTCTTAGGAAATCGAGGAGTATCGGTTAATCGCATTGACAATCCCCACTCCCCATCAATAGTAATCATTAGAGGCACTTTTGATAGAGATTGGGCATACTCGGTTAAACGTAAGTGTGCACCTGCAGTACCCTTACTCAAAATAAAACCACCAACTTTATATTCGTTTACCATTCGAGCAATATGAGCCTTGTTTTTTTCATCCTCAGTAGTTAACGCACCAGCAATAAAAAGTTGCCCAATGCGTTCGCGAAGAGTCATACTGTTATAAACTGAGTCGCACCAAGCCAAATGCTCTGCCGATATATTACAAAAATAGTTGTTATTGCCGTTAGTCAATGAGGCAAATAACAAAGCAATAGATGTCAAAAAGATATGTTTAATATATTTCATATTGCGAAGATATACTATAATAGCGGTAAATTCAAATAGATTGGAATAAAAACTTAACAACATATTTGTTTATGTGATAATTTTTTTGTTACTTTGCACCGCTTTTCGCAATCTCTGGCAAGGAGATGTGACTTGTTAAATTGCGGTTTACGAATATTTAAAATTAAAATAAGATGGATTTTATTAAAGTTGCAGAGGAGGCATTTGCTTCGGGAATTGAGATGCCTTCATTCAAAAGCGGAGACACAATTACAGTTGCTTACCGCATTAAAGAGGGTAACAAAGAGCGTATCCAACAATATCGCGGTGTAGTTATCCGTATTTCAGGAAATGGTAACAAAAAACGTTTTACAGTACGTAAAATGTCAGACAACGTAGGTGTTGAGAGAATATTCCCTATGGACTCACCATTTATCGAAAGTATTGTTGTTAACAAATTCGGTAAAGTACGTCGTTCTAAACTTTACTACTTGCGTGCTCTTACAGGTAAAAAAGCTCGTATTAAAGAGAGAAGAATTGTTGAGAAAAAAGCATAATGCTTTATCAATAGAACAGAAAAAGAGGCAATTTTCAGATTGCCTCTTTTTTTGTATTAGTGAATACTAAAAATATTAACGATTTTAAGTGTCGTAATTCAATATGCGAATGCTTGTTAACTAATAACTCTCTTAGCACTATATTCGCAACCGCAATATTGCTGGTTATAAAAGTTCTCTATTTTTAGTAGTTGGTTGCGGCGTTCATATAAACCACCTTTTCGCCAGTTTTGTTCCCAAAACTCAACACCTTCAACTTGTGAGGTGGCGTAGCGACCAGCCTCTATGATTTGGTTAAAGTCTTTCCAGCGAGAAGAGGCAAGTGTCGTAGTAAAATATTTTATGCCTCGCTCTGCTGCATATCGTGCAGTTTGCAGTAATCGCATTTTAAAGCAGTACATACATCGACTACTTCTTTCGGGTAAGTTCTCCATTCCGCAAGTACCCTTTCGCCATGCCTCATAATTGTAATCATCATCAACAATCTCTAACCCCAATCGGTGAGCATAATTTTCAATTTCGGTTTTACGTTTCAGGTACTCTTCTTGAGGGTATATATTAGGATTGAAAAAGTATATAACGGGAGTTATGTTGTTTGCCAACATAGCCTCTATTATAGCCGATGAACATGGTGCGCAACAAGCATGTAATAGAACAGTGGTTGAACCATCAGGTGTTGCGAGTTTTATCATAGCGTTACTCTCTATAAAGTCTCTCCACTCTCATCGTATTGATAGTAGAGGAAGTCGTTGTATGGGAAACGTTTTACATGTATCTCTTTTACCTTTTGATACATCAACATTTTTAACTCCTCTATGTTACTACGCTCCACTGCCGAAATAAATATACAGTTATCTCCCATACGCGACATGTATGTTGCCTTTAGTTCTTCAAGCGATATATTCTCACGTGTGCGAGGAGATAGATCATCTTCATCTTTTTGTACGTAAGTGAAGGCATCAATCTTGTTGAATACCAATATCACAGGCTTTTGCTCTCCATCCTTACATATATCTGCAATAGTCTTCTCAACCACCTCAATCTGTTCCTCAAAGGCAGGGTGGGAAATATCTACCACATGTAAAAGAATATCAGCCTCTCGCACCTCGTCAAGAGTTGATTTAAACGACTCTATAAGGTTTGTGGGGAGTTTGCGAATAAATCCTACTGTGTCGCTCATCAAGAAGGGTAGGTTCTCAATAATCATCTTACGCACTGTTGTGTCGAGAGTTGCAAATAGTTTGTTTTCAGCAAACACATCAGATTTACACAACAAGTTCATCAATGTTGATTTCCCTACGTTGGTATATCCAACAAGAGCCACCCGTACCATCTTACCTCTGTTTTTACGTTGCACCGATTTTTGTTTGTCAATCAGTTTCAACTCCTCTTTAAGATGCGAAATCTTGTCAAGGACAATACGGCGGTCGGTCTCAATCTGAGTCTCTCCGGGTCCACGCATACCAATACCACCTCTCTGGCGTTCAAGGTGTGTCCACAACCTTGTTAAGCGAGGTAATAGATATTGATACTGAGCCAACTCAACTTGAGTTTTAGCGTGGGCTGTTTGTGCACGTTTGGCAAAAATATCTAATATCAATGAGGTACGGTCAAGAATTTTAACCTTTAAAGCCTCCTCAATATTTTTCAACTGTTTGGGCGATAGTTCGTCATCAAATATCACCAAACCAATTTCATTCTCTTCAACGTATTGACGTATCTCCTCCAACTTACCTTTACCTACAAAGGTTACAGGATTGGGATAGTCTAACTTTTGTATAAAGTTTTTTACAGGCACTGCTCCCGCAGTGTCGGCAAGAAAGGCAAGTTCATCGAGGTACTCGTTTACCTTTGCCTCATTTTGTTGTGGAGTAACCAAACCCACCAATACGGTGCGTTCGCTCTCCTGTTCTGTTAATATAAATTCTTTCATCTTTTCTTTAATTAGGAATGAGAAATTAAATTCTAATTAACTAAATTACCGGTAAACTCATTCCGTTTAGTTTTTGATACAAATCCAAAGCATAAACATCGGTCATACCCGAAATGTAATCGGTTACCGCCTGAATACGCGATGGAATATCTTTCGCTCTCATATCATACTGTTGAGGAACTTTTGCCAACAGCAGTTTTGAGTATGATTTGTCGGGGTGCAGTACTGCATCAACCAAACGCTCCAATAACATATTTACAATTTGGTTACCAGCCAACTCAATATCTAATACCCCAGAGTAGTTATATATCTTTTCATATGCCATTTCAGAGCATGCTTCGTATGCTTTGCGAGGAGTTTCAGAGATCATATCAATAAGAGGTTTAGTACACTCACCTCGCAATATCTCATCTTCGTGAGCAATAAATGCTTTTGAACACTCATCAACCAATAACCCCACAATAGACGAACGCAAATAGGCAATCTGCTCATTTTTGTCCTCAACCATCGATAAAATATTCTCAACGTGTTCTAATCCCTCTCCCTCAAAGAATGCCAACAGATACTCTTTTGTTTGGTTGGTTGTAAGGATTTTTAGTTTGTGCGAGTCCTCAATGTCCATTATCTGATAACAAATATCATCGGCAGCCTCAACCAAATATACCAATGGGTGTCGACAATATTTCACATATTTACCATCACCTTTGTCTAATATGCCCAACTCCGCAGCAACCTTTTTGTAGTGCTCCTCTTCACTTACAAAGAACCCGAATTTACCCTTTACCCCAGCAAGAGCCGATTCGTAAGGGTATTTAACTATCGATGCAAGAGTTGAGTAGGTGAGAGCAAAACCACCTTTCCTTCTGCCGTTAAAGTGGTGAGTTAAAAGACGGAAGGCATTGGCGTTACCCTCAAAGTGCGAGAGGTCGCACCAGAGTCGGTCTCCGATAATACCCTTCAACTCCAATCCCTTACCTTCAGAAAAGAACGAGCCTATTGCCATCTCTCCCGAATGTCCAAAAGGAGGATTTCCCATATCGTGTGCCAAACAAGCGGTAGCCACAATATCGGGTATGCCGGGAAGTTTACGTAATAACTCCTCATCGGTGGTATTTTCCTCAATATGCGAAGCAATGTTACTTCCTAATGAGCGTCCCACGCTCGACACCTCTAAACTATGCGTCAAACGGTTATGAACAAACACACTGCCAGGCAAAGGAAAAACCTGAGTTTTATTTTGTAGTCGGCGAAATGGAGCCGAAAATATCAATCGGTCATAGTCGCGTTGAAAGCGAGTGCGATTGTGATGTTTGTCATCATCATAATCTTCAAGACCAAATCTCTTAGAGGACAATAAACGTCCCCAATCCATTTTTTCGTTACTATTCATCTATAAAATCTAAATCTTTTGCGAAGATACAATAAAAATAGTTATCTTAGCACACAATTTTTAATTTCATTAAACATAGTGTGGTAAACAGCAATATGGGCAAGAACGTTATAAAGATAGTGAATAGTTATAAATTGAGTATGGTGGCCATTGCTCTGCTTCTCTATCTGTCTTTTAATAATGTTCATGAGTATGATAGTTTGAGTTTCTTGATGTTTCCCCACGCCGATAAGGTAGTTCATTTTATTATGTATTATGGGGTAGCATCGGCACTCTACATCGACTTTATTTGGATGGGTCGAAAACTATCCACAATCATAGCGCTTGTAACCATTTTGCTACTTGCAGGGGTAACTGAGGTGGGGCAACAACTCTTAACCGATACACGCAGTGGTGATATTTTAGATTTTGTGTGTAATATTGCGGGTGGAGTAGTTGCAACGAGTTTAGCACCATATACAGCAAAACTATATTTTAGATTCATCAATTATGTTAGAGGAGTTTTTAAATAACAATACAATATTGGTTGCGATGGGATTAGTAATCCCAATAATAGGATGTGTTATAGGAGCAGCAACAGTATATATGATAAAGAGCGATAGCAATTCGCCCTCGCAGAAACTTATGTTGGGATTTGCTGCAGGAGTTATGCTTGCTGCCATAATATGGTCGTTAATGCAACCAGCAATGGAGATGGCTGCCGAAAAAGACTCTATACCATGGCTCTCACCCACCATAGGT
This sequence comes from Bacteroidales bacterium, assembly GCA_015061035.1. Classification (GTDB taxonomy): domain Bacteria; phylum Bacteroidota; class Bacteroidia; order Bacteroidales; family G3-4614; genus Caccoplasma_A. Next base: position 46,463 of record SUXK01000008.1, on the reverse strand, counting down.
TTTTTGGTAGGTATGGGATTCTTACTTCTTTTAGATACCATTACGCCACACCTACATATCTCCTCCGATTCAGTTGAGGGATTGCCATCAAGTTTAAAGCGAAGCACTATGCTTATACTTGCCATAACAATTCACCACATCCCCGAAGGTATGGCAATAGGAGTAGTCCTTTCGGGAGCAATGGAGGGAGGCGATATGATAACAGGAGCCACAGCCATAGCACTATCTTTGGGAATGGCACTGCAAAACATCCCAGAAGGAGCCGTTGTGTCGGCACCCCTCAATAGTATGGGAATGAGTAAATTCAAATCGTTTTTGTGGGGATCGGCAACAGGGTTGGTGCAACCAATATCGGCATTAATCACCATGTTACTAATTGATGGAACAATGCCAATATTTCCTGCCATACTTGCCTTTGCTGGAGGAGCAATGCTATATGTTATAGTTGAAGAGATTATCCCCGAGGGGCAATCAGGTAAACATTCAAATATTGCCACCATAGGCGTTGCCTTAGGCTTTGCCATTATGATGATTTTAGACGGAACGTTATAATAATTCTGCATCGGTAAGTAACTAACGCCCTCTAATGCACACTAACAAACGCTAACGCCCACAAATAGCAACAGAAATTTCCACAAAAATAGACGAATAAATCCCGAAAGTTAGACTCGACTTTCGGGATTTTTCTATGCTTGTCTGCCCATTCAACAAAAATATCTCGCCAAGTTTGCAATGGTGTGCAATGGAGTGCAACGAGCTGCAATAAAATGGCGAAGATAATTGTACTTTCTAATAAAAAGGCATAGGTTGTCGGTGGCGAAAGTCGTTCACAACTTTTTTGCAAAAAAATCACTCATTATCAAACCTTCCCTTCAATGCCCTCCTATACTTAATATGAATTCACTAAAAACCAATAACAAAATGGAAACGAAAGTTGTATCATTTGAGCAAATGCCAGAGCTCATTCAAAATCTGGTAGAACGAATTGAAGCACTTGAAAAGACAGTTCGCGAGAAACAGCAACCTCAGCCACTCGAAGGAGAATTGATGAGCGTGGAGGATGTTTGCAAGCTACTTGGCAAATCCAAATCTGCGGTGTACCGAACGGTGAGGTGTCACGACATTCCTTTTATCCGCCAAGGTAACAGATTGTATTTCGATCGACCGACTATCAAGAAGTGGCTCTAGAAGAAACAAAATATCGAGTACATCACTAATATGGAGGAGTTCGAAAAGTTTATGACTCCCGATCCGTGGCGATATAGAAATCGACGCTAGTGAGGAGGGTTGATGAATTAGGTAAAGAGTGGCAAGGCGACTTCGGTCGCCTTTTTCTTTGTTGATAATGACAAAAAGAGCTAGGTTATCCTAGCTCTTCTGCCATTGTGTCAGTTATTTGCATCTAAAGACTGCCAAAATCTTCAATTTGTCCTAAAAATACCCACTGGCACACCTATTGTTAATATCAATTTTGCTTTTGTTTAATATATAATAAGTTAGGAGGTGCCTATGAGATAACTCGACGATGATTAAAAAGATGGCGGATTGCCAAATCCTGAAAAACGATGGCTATGGGGAGTAAAATAACACATATATTTCATTTTAGCGATGCAAATATGGCAATTCGTCTCAAGTTCCACAAATAAACAGAACAAAGATAATGCCATCAGCAAAGAACATAATAAAAGCAATAGTACTAAAATATGTTGATAGTGAAAAGATACAATTTAGAATTCAATGGATATTATCCAGAAGTACACAAAGAAAGCATTCCAGCAATATCAGGACTATACTTTGTGTACCGAGGTGAAAGAACTCAAAATAGGGATGGTAAGTATACCGCCAATATAAAAGAGTTGCTTTATATTGGGCAATCGGAAGATGTTAATGCTCGATTAAATGGGGAACATGAACATTATGAAGATTGGAATGCCGAATTAGAAAAAGGAGAGACCTTATATTACAGTGTATGCGAAGTTCCAATTGGTTCATTAGATGAAGTTGAGAATGCATGTATTTATAAAGCCCAACCTCCTATTAATACTCAGGGTAAGGAGACATACAATTACAGCCCAGTGAGAGTTATCTCAAAGGGCAGGGTGTCTAAATTTGACATGGATTTTCATTTAAGATAGTTGGAACCATATCATACTAATTAGCAAAACCTCCTCATGGTAGTATTATGCTTATGAGGAGGTTGTTATTTCGCTTTGATTAATTCTTTTGCAATATACCACATCATCACAGGTGGTACCGCATTACCAATAGCTTTATATTGGCGAGCTTCGGATACAGAATCCAACACAAAAGAGTCGGGGAATGATTGGATTCTTGCACACTCTCGTGGAGTGAAACGACGATAGCGGTCATTCACAAATCGCACAGGATCCGTTGAATTTAGACTAACTTTCGCTAAATGCGAACTTATGGTGTTACATGGCTCGTCGAGATTTTGTACTCGACCCTTATTCATCTTTTCGCGCACGGCCATCATTCCATCAACCGCCTTTTGACTGAAAAACCATTTGTCATCATTGTCGGCTAACAAATCTATAACATCACCCAATGTCTTACGATTGTTGATGGGTGTTGGATAGTTGAATCTATTATAGTCATCCTCGTTGCGAAAGCCAACAATCACAACTCTCTGGCGACGCTGCGGTACGCCATACTCTTCAGCATTGAGAAGCTTCTGCACAACTTTATAACCCGCATTCTCAAACTCCTCAATAATCATTGGGAAGGCTTTGCCTTTGTTTGCAGATAATAGACCTTTGACATTCTCGGCAATAAAGAATCGAGGATGTCGCTCACGCAGAATCTTTACCATCTCAAAGAATAGCATTCCTCGCTCATCCTTATATCCAAGTCGAGGTGGGTTTTGTGCAGAGATAGAAAATGATTGACAAGGGAAACCTCCTATCAAGACATCGAAATCGGGCAGGCTCGCAATATCTAAAGATTTAATATCTTGAACAACACATTTATGCTTGAAGTTGTCGTTGTAGATCTTCGTACAGTACTCATCATTATCCAACGCATACACAATCTCATAAGGTAGTTTAGCGTATCTCTTTCCGAGATACTCAAATCCACCCAAGATACCTAAATCCATACCTCCGCACCCACAAAACATTGATGCAACTTTCAATTTCTTCATAGCATTAGTGCGGTTTTAGTACAAGCGGTTTCGGGAAATGATATTTCAACACCACTTTTATGTGATAATGACATTGATATTTTATTCTGCTTATATAAACTTTCAGGATCTTGTAGAATATAGAGAGTTCGTTCGTCTTTACTTATCATCAAGCGATAAACATAATAACGATCTCGGAGCGTAGTGGCAGAATTCCATTCATTGGGAGTTAAATGGAAATTGCCGAAGTTAAGCCTATTTTGACTGATAGTAGTTTTAACCTCAATATAGCGCTTTATGCGGTCAGGAGTTCCCTCTAAACTTTGAATATCATAGCCTACGCCTAAAGCTGTTGGTATTTTCTGTATTAAGTGAGACAAGTCCCCCAATCCACACTGCGTAATACGCACTTTCTCGTGGCTAATGACAAGAGACTCTCCAATATCACCAATATCTTTTGTAGTATGATGCGAATCAGCGATAATATGCTGGATTCTATCATCAACAATATCCGTGTACTCGGCAGAGGTTTCTTCAATAAATTGAACTATGTCAGTTGCAAACAGGTCGGAAGACAACTTATTGTTAACATACTCAAACCACAGAGGTTCTTTCAACCTAATAGAGGTTAGGTCAATGTTTTGCCTACCATAAAAATTGTCATATCCTTCAAAGTAAGCAGAACTCCTCACAAAAGCGGATATAACCTCGGAGTCGCCACCATTAATATAGTAATATCCGTGAGACTCTTTTAGCAGATTGGCTAAAACCATATAGTCGAGAATGTCGCCAGCATATCTTATAACATCACCTTGAGAATCGTACTCAATTTTGTGTTCACGATTATCCACAATAAGTTTAACTACTTCCTTCGGATCACGATTATCCCTTGTTACTCGTAAATCATTGAATATACAATGTGTCGCTTCTGCTTTGCTAATAGCAAAAGGGGGATGCTTGGCATTTCCTGCAATCAGCACCTTGAGAATATATTGGGCTGGTTTGAATCTGACACCTGCTTCAATAAACTCCTTTACACGATCTTGCTTGAGATGTCCTCCTGGATATTGAAAGTAATACAGATAATATTTGAAGAACTCTATTAGGTCTTGCTTTGTAGCTAACATTTTTGCCATTTCACCTGTCCTTGTCACATCAATCTGCTTATCCTCTATATAGAAACCAAATAGAGCGGCTATTTCAGTTCTCCAATTATTGATAGTCTTGTCGGCCAATGAGGAGTTTCCGCCATACAATCGTATGGCACGATTAAGTAACTCTGCATAGTCTCGCACAGGTAAGTCGGATAACCTTGTACACTCTTGTGCGACATACAACAAGACACTCTCAACATCGTTCTTGAAACGAGGTCTAACATGATGTATTCGGAAGAAATATTCGTCTGGGACAGCGTACATGGTTCTTCTATTTAAGGGTTAGCAATAGTTGTTCTGCGATAGCCTTAGCCATTAATGGTGGCACTGCATTTCCCACCTGTTTGTATTGACTTGTCTTACTATTCGTAAATATGAAACTGTCAGGAAAAGATTGAATACGGGCACTTTCTCGCACAGTTGGGACACGATTAAAAGAGTAGTGAAAATGATGTCGATGTCCAGTATCAATAGTAATGCTTGGCTTCTTGCTATTCAATCGAGTCCACGCAATATGTACTTTACGAGTTTTTTGAAGTTCTTTGGGTAAATCCTTATAGTTGCCCCCATCGGGAACCATCGAAATAATGCGCGTGGTCTGCTCGGTATGAATGGTCGCTTGATGATTATACAGCGTGGCGCATCCTTGGCGGATAAATTGCTGATAAGCACTTTGCGCCAACAATGGGTACGCCTCACCATCCGTTACACTATCATCAGGAAGATCCGACAACGCCTCTTCTGTGGTCACGGCATTAGTGATAGTTGGCAATGGAAATGTATATTCGCCATTTTTCAAACCTACAAATACGGCTCTTCGACGATTTTGAGGAACACCGTAGTCAGATGCAAGTAGGACTTTGTATGTTACATTATAACCCAACTCGCTAAAATCTTTGATGATAGACTCTTTAACCGCACCATCGCCAATAGAGAGAATGTTTGGCACATTCTCCATCACAAAGGCATCTGGCATAAAGCATCTAACAAAGCTGACAAATGATTTGTAAAGTTTGTTTCGTTCATCATCAATGATGCGCTTACCTGCAATTGAGAAGCCTTGACACGGAGGGCCACCAATAATGACGCTCACTCGGTCGATGTTATATTCTCGCTTAATATCTTCGGGATTAATCTTAGATAGATCGCCACAGAGAGTGCGAGCGTCAGGGTTGTTATGCTTGTAGGTATCAAGAGCATCTTGCCAGTTATCAATCGCCAATAGCGACTTATAACCAGCCATCTCGAATCCGAGCGACAGCCCTCCGCAACCGGAGAAAAGATCTATGAATGTGTATTTGGAGTCTTGCATATCGTCGAAGTTTGGGATAGATTAACTTCGACTATGCGTTCGAATAAGGGCACAAAAAAGCGCGGACTTATTCGAATTTATCTTACTGCGGCCCTAGGAAAGCCTTTAGCGAATAAATGGAATAAAAGCCCACGCCATAAAGCATGAGCACCAACTTTTATTCCCTTCGCTAATTATGAAATTTCCTAGGTTTCAGTAAGCGAGAACCAAAGTTAATACTAACTTGTTTTATATATGTATGTTATACTATTCTTCTTGTGCTTCTTGTCTTGTTTATCGGTTTTAGTTCGTTTTCCTGCTCAAAGATAGTAAAATTATTTTGAATTACAGTTATTACAATTCGATGCCATTGTTTAATTTAAAAGAACATATCACTCAATTGATCTACCAAATATTTTCTCGTAATATATTTTTGCCAATGATTCGGCTCGACTATTAATAGACCCTTCTTCCCATTCATTGTTATCTTCAACGAACTGTTTTATCCATTTATAGGTTGATTTTGAATAAGTTGGTTTCTTTAATGCATATCTCTCGTTGCCAGCCTCCACATTCAAGTTCTCTTCTAGTAAAATTAAATTCCCAATATTTTGTGTAATTCCCTCCGTTTCGGGCAAAATATGTTCTATACTACCTCTATCATCAAATAGTTCTGTATTTTCAAAATAACAGCTAAGTTTATTTATCGCATATTTTGTTTTTAAATTTAAAGGATTATCTATTTTAGTATAGACAAGGGTAATGAACCTATTTTTAAAATCAACATATGTCGGATATAGAGATTCTAAATTTTTTTTCAAGTCTGCAATGATTATATTAGAATCCTTTTTATTGTCAGACTTCCTCAATTTGATAGCAAATGTCGAATAATGTTTTTCCACCCTATTTGTGCCTTTCGATAAAATAGCAGTATAGGCGAAATGAAAATTCTCCATATAAAGCACAATATCCTTAAATGTTTTCATGCTTATCACATCTCGTTCTTTTGCATCTAATAATGCCAATAGGGGGACCCTAATGTTTATAATATTAAATACCTTATTGAAATTCTCAAGACTCTGAACCAACCAATAATACTCCTTCCTATTACTATAATCTCTTCTTTGTGGAGACACAATCTTCCTATATATGATAGCATTGCTCTCAAGATTCTTCAGAAAAAGCTTATAGTCAGAAATTCTAATTAGCTCCTTGAACTTATCGTAAAGGTTTGCCTTAGATACTGATTTATACTTGGAAGAAAAATAATGTCTTAAAAAGGTTGCAAATCCAACCCCCTCATTACACTCTTCCAAAAAATCATGTATTTTATTCCATTTTTCTAGTGCGAAATCAGCAGGTTCTATACTATCTAATTCTTCGAATATTTTATTTTTTATCATATCTACATTAGACAAACCCTTACCTTTTGCATTTAATATTTCAAACAGTGTATTTGCCACTTTCTTTTCTTCAGTCAATATTTCAATAACTGTAGCAGACAACACTTGATCTCTAATTCCTTTAAGAAGGTCTATATATGAAATGCTTCCACAATCTTTTCCCGTTTTTTTCTTGAATAATGTACGTAAATTGTCTTCTTGAAGATTCTTTGCAAAAAAATCATATGTCGTCTTAATATTTATTTCCTCTTCTGACTCAGGCTCGTTTACTTCAACCTTATCCATAGATTGAATATAAAACGAGAAATAAGGATAACTAGATACTGTTTTTAATACACGCATATCTTCACCATCGTTATTCTTTGTCATAATATATTGGAACATAGAATCAGAGAGAGCTTGTTGCCCCAATTTCTTAAACAAATGAGCAATAACCGAAAAGAGGATTGTTACAGTTGTTAATCTTTGCTGACCATCTACAACATAAACAGGGTCTTTTGTTGGCTTATCTTTATCTCCAACAAAAAGCATTGTCCCCATAAAGTACTGGGTTGTTTCAAGGTTGTCATCATTTACATTTATATTGGAAATCATATCCTCTAGAAACTCCTTGTAATGTTTCTTTTCCCAAGAATACTCTCTCTGGAATCTAGGAATTTCATACTGTTTATTTTTTATATTGAGAATACTTCCTATTGTACTCTCTCGTGGGGTCATCTTCATATAATATAAAAATTTAAGTATTTATTGTAGTTTTATGTATCAACTTAATCTTTTAAGCATCCGAGTGGGATTACCTTCACGCCATCCTCACGAGTATATGCGAACTCTCCACCGGTCAGCACAATCAACAGGTCTGGTTCACGGAGAGGCATCTGCTTCTCAGTTTTACTGCGTCACAAACACTCTCCAGCTACCATCCTTCTCACCACGCTCAACATACTTCTTTTGAATGAGTTGGTCTAGCAGTTTCTGAATGGCTGCGATGCTTATACCCGTTATCTCTTTCATATCCGCGAGTGTCAATATCGGTTCAGTTCGCATAGCATTTAATATCTTCGTGTAATTAGGAGTGCGGAATACTATTCGTTCACCATCATACCACCACACATTTTCATTCTTCTCACTTACAAACAGGACATCGTTATACACCTCCGTAGCAACCAAATCATTGAAGTATTTCAAGAAAGGACGGATGTTCTTGATGTCAGCATGAGCACCATCACTAGGGATAGGTCCCACCTCGAGGTCTGCCTGATGTAAGGCCTCCAAATATTCACTCTTCTTGCGGCTACGAACAACAATCATTGGATAATCGTGACGAGTAAGGATAAAGTTCACCATCAATCGAGCTATACGACCATTACCATCTTCAAAGGGATGAATGCGTATATAACGGTAATGGAATAATGCTGCCAACTCTATAGGGGTAAGTTTACCTTCTTGCTCTGCCTTGTTATACCAATCCACTAAGTCTGCCATCAGACTGGGAGTTTCTTCAGGAGAAGCATATTCAAATCTGTCACCATATCGTGTAATCACACTATTAGGACGAGTTTTATATTGTCCTGCATGTATTACATAACTTGTCTGCACTCCGCCAGGCAAATTACGAAATACTGTATAATCCTCACGAAGCAATGTCTGATGTAGTGTTCTAATAAAGTTCTGTGTCAAAGGGGCTTCTTTTACTTTCGCCTCTTCCTTCATCATGTGAAGCCCGACATTGCTTGCTGTCATTTCTTGCACATCGCGCACGCTTGCCTCTCCAATCACCTTGCCGAATAACAATAAGATTTCCGTTTGGCCATAAGTCAATGTATTGCCTTCTATATGGTTACTATTATAGTTAAAGTCAACAGTAAAGCGACGGCTAAGTCTATCCCTATCCTTCTCTGATAATGGTTGCAACTCTTGCCATGCAGTCAAAGCCTTCTTAATATTAAGATATTTCATACAGTACCTTATTTAGTATCACACAGAGCAAATATACAAAATGTTTTCAATATGGTTGTACGACTACAACCTTTTTCATTGTTTACTTCAATAATTTCTGCTCAAAAGATATAAAATGACGCTTAGACACTACCCAATAGTAACATTTTGAATGATATAAGAAATATTCCTTCTTTTATTAGACTTACAACTATCTATATCTCTTTCTTAAAAACTCCTCTTCGGTGTAGAACTTATCTTTGTGTATTTTTAATTTTCTGCTCAGAATAATACATACAATAGCATTGAAAATTAGGAGAATAGCGGCAATTAAATTTATTCCATTTTCACCAATCCCAATATCGGTGGCAACCAAATAGAATCCTGCTATTGCAAAAATAATATTTGCAAAAGCAAAAATGTACAACAAAAACCTTAATATTCCTCTCATAACTTATGTGTTATTAATTAGCGTCGTTCTCTTCTTTCGCTTTTATCTTATCCTTAACAAAGGGTAAAATCAGCATTGCTAAAGCAACAACTACATCAACCACCAACCAACTATCTTTGTCAAGTACTATTTTAAAGAATGGTTGAAAAAGAATGGCAATACCTATTGCTATCATCATCAATGTTTTGCTCCCTTTTGAATAGAATATGGTAGCCCATAAACACATTACTATTGTGGCAAAAATTCTAACTATAGTATAGTAACCATAAGGTAAATCAGCAAAACATAAAAGCAGAGCAACAGCCAATATAAAACTTGCTATATCTAAAGCAGAAAATTTTCTAAATATATCTTTTATTAATTTAATCATAATCATTTATATATTTTGCCATATCATTTATCTAAACAAAAATACAAAGTTTTTATTTAAACAAGATATGAGAGAACATATTATTCTCAAATTAGTTGTAGTTCCTTTGCAAAAATAAAGACTTGATTTTGCTTGTTAACATAAAACTAATAGCAGATAGTCTAAAACTTGCAAAGATGGAAAATAATTTTTACCTTTGTTAATTGTAAATTAAAAATTCTGATATATTAAAAATCAGAAGGAAAATAGGGTGAAAAATTAAAATTAAAAATCTAATAAAATGAAAGTGCTAAATTTAAAGAGAGTGTTGTTTATTGTTGCACTATTGTGCACAACATCAGTAATTGCAGCCGAAAAAGGATTTGCAATTTTTATCGACAAAGTGAGTTATAAAGAGGCAAAAGCCGAAGTTGATGCATACGCTCAATCAATCGAAAAACAGGGATTAAAAACTTACATTGTTGAGGATGTATGGTATAACCCAGACTCAATCAAGGCCCAAATAAAGAGTTTGGCAACACAAAAAGATGCCCCTATTGAGGGTATGGTATTCATTGGAGATATTCCCGTTCCAATGTTATTTGATGCACAACACTTTGCATCAGGTTTTAAACCCAAACAATCAATGAAACGCATGGAGAGGAGTTCTTGTCCATCGGATCGTTTCTACGATGATTTGGATTTAGAGTTTGAGTTTATAGCACAAGATGAGAAGAAACCCAATCTTTTTTACTATACACTACCAGCAACCTCAACACAAGTATGTTCTCCCGAGTTATACTCAGGACGCATTAAAACTTGCGATAAAGGAGATAAAACAAAATACGACCGCTTAAAAGCATACCTCAAAAAAGTGGTGGCACAAAAAGAGAAAAACGAAACACTTTCTCAAATATTCTACTTTGCGGGGCATGGATACAATTCAGAATCTATCCTTGCTCGTATGGATGAGAAAATAGCATATCGCGAACACTTCCCATGGTTGCAACGTCAAGCAAACGGAATAGTATTTATGGATCACCTTGATGATGAGTTCAGTAAATTCCCACTAATGTGTCAAATGCAACGCAAAGATCTTTCGTTAGCAATATTGCACCACCATGGATACCCTGATGAAGAGTTTCTAAACGGATTTCCATTACCAAAAAATGCAACAGACGAGTTGAAGTCGGCAAACCGTTTCTTCCGCTCAAAAATACGTAAAGCGGTAGAGGGTGGCGAAGATCCTGATGCAGCGCGTGAGCGTTGGGCAAAAAAATACGACATACCCTTACATTGGCTCGACTCAATATTTACACGCACATCAATACTTGAAGATTCACTATATAACGATAAATTAGACCTTCATATTACCGACCTTGGCAAATACCAACCCAATGCAAAGGTTGTATTCCTTGATGCATGTTTCAATGGAGCATTCAACCACGATGCCTATATGGCAGAGGAGTATATCTTTGAGGAGGGCGAGTGTGTAGTAACCATAGCAAACAGCGTAAACTCGTTGCAAGATAAATGGTGCGACCGCCATGTTGGAATGTTAGGTTACGGATTGCGAGTAGGAAATATGGTAAAATACAATCCCTATTTAGGTGCGCACATATATGGCGATCCAACATTTGCTTTTGCACCAGGAGAGGAGATAATGTTTGATGTAAACGAGGCAATATACAAAAACAACAAGTTCTGGAAAAAACAGTTGAAAAATGCACCTGTTGCAATCAAATGCTTTGCTATGGAGATGTTGGTTAAAAACAAAGGCATAACATCAGAGGAGTTATTAGAGATATTCAAAACATCACCAGAGAACACCGTTCGACTTGTAGCCTTTATGATGTTAACAACTTTTAAAGATGACAACTTTGTTGAGGCAATCACACTTGCTCTTAACGACTCATATGAGATAGTACAACGCTTTGGAGCAATATATGCAGGAAAATGTGGTGATGAACGCATTATGCCTGCATTAGTATCGGCATTCTCACGCATAGCAAACGGCTCACGAGTTGATTTTCAACTACGTGGAGCAGTAGAGATGTTCCCTCATGAGAAAGTTGTAGCAGAGTTCATAAAACAAGACCCCTGTAAAAACTACTACGACAAAGAGAAACAGGTGGCTCGTATAATGGCAGCATTTGATCGTTATAACAACACTTTGTTGGAGAATGAGTTAGATTTGCCGGAAGCAACCATAAAAGAGAAAACAAATATGGTGCGTAACTTCCGTAACAAAAACCTACACACTGTAACAGACAAGTTAATACAGATGTTTCAAGAGGAGAGTAACGAAGATTTCCGCCTTACAATAATAGAGGCATTCGGATGGTTCAACTACTCATACAAACGTAACGAGTTGGCAACCTTCTGCGAACAAGTGTGGGCAAGTGATGCTTATAGCGACAAGATACGCAACGAGGCTTTAAAAACAGCAAAACGTTTGAGAGGAATTTAATTTTTAGTTCTCGGTTTCGTAAACTCAACCGCCCTGCGGGTAGTTGTTGGTTTTTAGAGGAGAACTTTAATGCCCCAAATGCCTTATTACCTGACAACTGAAAGCAAACAACTAATAGTTTAAAAATGCAAATAACAATAGGATTGGGAATAGGAATAGCAGTTATGACACTTTTACTCTTGGTTGTAGTAAAAGCAAAAAACACTCTTGTAAAAAAACAAGAGAAGGAGATTGATAACCTAAACCAATCGCTGTTGCAGTTGCGTGATGAGAAAAGCAGGGCTGAGATAAGCAACGCAGAGAGTAAATCAAAGTTAGAGATTTTTGAGGAGAAGTTACGAGAATTGCAAAGAGTATCTACTGAGCGTGAAGAGTTGATAAGAGAAAATAGTTTGCTCAAAGCCGAGAACGAAGCAACAAATCAAATGCTCAACCAAAAAGAGGAGGAGATAGTAAAACGCTTAAAGCAACAAGAGATACAGTTCTCAGAACAGATAAAGACACTAAAACTTGAGTTCTCGGAGTTGAGCGAGAGACTCTTAAAAGAGAAATCCCAGGAACTCAATAACAATAATAAAGAGAGTCTTGCACCCTTTATAGAGTCGCTTAAAGAGGGAATGCAAAAGGTTAGTGATGAGATAAAAGATAGCAGAGAGAGAAGCGTAGAGCAGAAGTCATCGTTAGACACTGCCATAAGAGATATGATGGCAAGAACTAACGAGATAGGTAACGAGGCAACCAAGTTAGCCGAGGCTCTAAAAGGTAAATCAAAAACACAAGGGTTATACGGCGAGTTAGTACTCACCGAGATACTTAAAAATAGTGGATTAAAAGAGGGAGAACACTTTGAGTGTCAAGTAACCATACGAGATGAGAAAGGAAATGCAGTTCTGCACGAAGAGACACAAAAGCGTATGATTCCAGATGTGATAGTTCACTATCCCGACAAAGACCTGATAATAGACTCAAAAGTGTCGCTAACTGCATATCTTGAGTGGTGTGAAGCAGAAACCGAAGAGGAACGCAATGCTGCGGCAAAACGTCACATACAAAGTATAAAGAGTCACATAAAAGAGATTGTAACCAAGTCGTATGCACAATATCATAAAGCCTCTCGACGTGAGACAATTGATTGTGTGGTAATGTTTATCCCCAACGAGAATGCCTTGATATTAATGCGAGAAACTGAACCTAAACTATGGTACGAAGCATATAATCAAAAGGTAATCATAACAAGCGAATTATCACTATTCTCTCTACTAAAAATGATAGAGAACTATTGGGCGCAGGTAGTGCAACAACGAAATCAAGAAAAGATAATTGTTGCTGCAGAGAATATGCTAAACAGATTGGGAGACCTGTTTAAAATGGTAGAAGATATTGAAAAAGCATTTGAAGTTGTTGGAACCAAGTTCTCAGATGTAAAAAAGAAAATGCTTACAGGTGGGCAGAGTGTAGCAACATCGGCAAAGCAGATTATAGATTCGGGAGTAAAATCGGCAAAGATGGAGAGGAGACTCTCAGATAATGAAATGTTGCTGATAGATAATGAAGAGGAATAAAACAATAACTAAACGAAATAAAAGGATATGAAGTACAATTTTGATGAAATGATTGACCGTCATGGTACGCAGTCGGTAAAGTATGATTCAACAAAAGAGTTATGGGGCAGAGAAGATGTGCTTCCACTTTGGATTGCCGATATGGATTTCAAAACACCTTCATTTATAACCGATGTTATCAAAGAACGCTTATCGCATGAGATATTGGGGTATCCACAACCTCACGATGGTTACTTTGAATCATTCATCCGTTGGGCTGATCGCCGCTACGGATTGACCGTAAGAAAAGAGGAGATACACCATGTGCCGGGTATTGTGCCGGGTATCTACATGATGATAAACCACTTCTCAAATCCGGGCGATAAAGTTATGGTGCAACCTCCAGTGTATCATCCCTTTCATAATGTTATAGCGGCAACAGGACGTCAAGCAGTACACAACTCATTAATAATAGAGAATGGTCGTTATCGCATAGATTTTGACGCAATGCGCCGCGATATAAAAGGATGTAAAATATTTGTGCTTTGTAATCCTCATAACCCGGGAGGTCGTCGTTGGAGTAACGAGGAGTTGACAACAATGGCAGAGATATGTGCCGAAGAGGGAACACTCGTATTAAGTGATGAGATACATGCCGATATGACCTATCCTCCAGCACGACACTTGCCCTTTGCTGCATCGTGCGAGAAGGCTCGTAACAACTCAATAACCTTTATGGCACCCTCAAAAACCTTCAATATGCCTGGAGTTGTAACATCGCAAATATTGATATTCAACGAAGAGATACGCAAGAGCGCATTTCCATATCTTGACAATAATCATATATCAGGCGGAAACGTCTTTGCCTTTGTAACAGCCGAGGCGGCATACAACCAAGGAGAAGAGTGGTTGAACCAAATGCTATCGTATGTGTTTGCAAATATGGACTATGTAAATGACCGTCTTAATGCCGAGATGCCAAAGATAAAAGCCATGAAACCCGAAGCATCGTTTTTGATGTTCTTCGATTGTCGAGAGTTGGGCTTTGCAACACAAAAAGAGTTAGACGACTTCTTTGTAAACGAAGCACGACTTGCACTTAACTCTGGCGATATGTTTGGACCTGGAGGCGAAGGCTGGATGAGATTTAATGCCGCATCACCCCGCCCAGTAATGGAGGAGGCAATGAACCGTCTAAAAGCAGCATACGATAAGAGAGGGTTTTAGAAACTGTTAGTTGTTTGTTAGAAGAATATTTTGCAATACCTTAACATCCTTAAGGTTCATAATAATCTAAAATACTTTATTCTCAAAAATGAATAAACAACGAGTATTGGTAGGAATGAGTGGCGGAGTAGATAGTTCCGCAGTGTGCCTATTACTTCAAGAACAAGGATACGAAGTAGTGGGGGCAACACTACACATGTGGAGTAGCGAGGAGGAGCCACCCTTTATAACCGATGCCCGACAATTAGCCAACCGTTTAGGTATAGAACACCATATCATAGATATACGCAAAGAGTTCAGAGAGGGAGTAATTGCATCGTTCATTGATGAGTATATGCGAGGCAGAACACCCAACCCATGTGTAATGTGCAATCCAAACTTCAAGTGGAAAGCACTCCTTGAGTGTGCTCTCAGACATGGATGCTCTAAGATAGCAACAGGACACTATGTAAATATTATTGAAGAGAACGGAAAATACTTTATTGAAGAGGGAGGAGACGGAACAAAAGACCAATCCTACTTTCTTTGGGGATTGACACAAGAGCAACTATCCCAAACACTCTTTCCGCTTGGGCGAATGATAAAGAGTGACGTAAAACAGATGATGCGGGAGCGAGGTTTTGAGAGTAGTGCCAACAAGAGCGAGAGTATGGAGATATGTTTCATTGAAAAAGACTACCGCACATTCTTGCGCCAAAATGTAGAGGGAATAGACGAACAATACTCGGGAGGTTTCTTTGTAGATAAACTCGGTAAACGCTTAGGACAACACAAAGGTTATCCATTCTATACTATCGGACAACGCAAAGGCCTTGAAATAGCACTCGGTCACCCAGCATACGTTATAAAGATAAACCCCTTAAAAAATACAGTAAAACTCGGTAAAGAGGAGGATCTTTTATGTAGTACACTAACCCTCACTGACTGTAAAATAGTAGATGAAACACTCCTTACATCGCCCGATTTAGTAGTGCGAATAAGATACAGAGGCACACCATATAGAGTGGCATCAGTAACACAAGAAGAGAATGGGTTAAAAGTTACTCTAACAGATGCCGCCTCTGCCGTAGCCCCAGGACAATCAGCAGTCTTCTATATTGGCAATCGCGTAATTGGCGGAGGTATTTTAAAATAGGAGAGAAGAGTAGATATAAATCTGTTCCCTCCGTTAAAGATAGGAAAATAGGGTGGGAGTACGCTCTGTCCAAAGAGAAGTGCATCAAAAGAGTGCTTTCTTTTAATGTTCAAAAAAACATATAAATCTTATTGTATCGCTTTCGTAGTTATCCTATTCATCTTAATTATTTTATAGCCTTTGTTAGTTGAAAAACTAACAATCAAAATAATTGCATTTTACCACAATTTACATTAACTTTGTAAAGTGGAGAATTGCGTTCTTGTAATGTTAAGAAATTTATATAGTTATATTCTTGTATATCAATTATATATTTAATAAGCAATGCAATAACTCGCAAATAAGCAAGAGAATAAAAAAATATAGTTACTTATGAATTTTAGAGGTTATGCTTATTTAGTTCTTGCGGTAGTGGCAAGTGCTATGTTCGGTTTGTCGGCAGAGGCAAAAGGTTTTTATAAGGAAATTAGTAATCCCTGTTTAGTGTCAAAAAACACAGAAGAGGCTCGTGCATCGTTCCTCCCTTTTGAGAATGAGGCTCAAGCAATCAAAGGGAACTATAAAGAATCGCCCTATTACAAATCTCTAAATGGAACATGGAAATTCTTATACTCTGAGAATCCATATAAAATTCCAGCAGACTTTATGTCGCCTGCATTAGATGACTCAGAGTGGAGTGATATTACTGTTCCGGGAAACTGGGAGCGACAAGGGTATGGTATTGCAATCTATACCAATACAAGTTGGGAGTTCTGTTCTCGTAACAATCCCCCATATATGGACGGGCCTAAACCTCCATACGTTCCTGAAACATTCAACCCAACAGGAGTTTATCGCACAACTTTCACAGTGCCAAGCGACTGGGATGGACGTCAAATATATATTTCGTTCGATGGTGTTAAGTCGGCAGCATATCTCTATATAAACGGAGTTGAGGTGGGAATGAGTAAGGATAGCAAACTTCCCGCTCGTTACGACATTACTCGCTTTGTTAAAAAAGATCTTCCCAACCAACTTACTCTAAGAGTGTTCCGTTGGAACGATGGCTCATATTTGGAGTGTCAAGACTTTTGGCGTATTTCAGGAATTGAGCGTGATGTATATATATACTCACAACCTAAAACTCGCATCAATGACTTCACAGTTGTTGCAGAATTAGATAAAGAGAACTACACCACAGGTGAGTTTGCTTTAAAGGTTGATGTTAAAAACCACACAAGCAACGAGGCAAACTACAAAGTCTCTTATCGATTAATGGATGCTAATGGAGTAGAGGTGCTTAGTGGAATGTCTCCCGGTAAAGTTGTAGATAAAGATAGAGTTGAGTTTGCATCTGAGATAGCAAATGTTAAACCATGGACAGCAGAGACTCCAAACCTATACACCCTTGTTATTAAACTAACATCGGGCGAGAATACCGAGATTATCTCTGAAAAGATAGGTTTCCGCACAGTTGAGATAAAAAACCGTCAACTTCTTGTTAACGGACAACCTATTTTGATTAAGGGTGTCAACATACATGAACATAACGAATTTACAGGACACTACGTTGATACTGCTCTTATGATTAAGGACTTTGAGTTGATGAAACGTTATAACGTAAATACAATACGTACATCGCACTATCCACAAAACGAATTGTTCTATCGCCTATGCGATAAATACGGATTCTATGTTATAGGAGAGGCAAACGTTGAGTCGCACGGAATGTTCTATAACCTACGCGACTGTATTGGAAACAATCCATCGTATTGCGATGCTATTGTAAGTCGTAACTTAGAGATGGTTGAGCGCGACAAAAACCACCCATCAATAATCATATGGTCACCGGGAAATGAGTCGGGTAACGGATATTGTTTCTATCAAGCATACGTTGAGATGAAGAAACTTGATCCCACTCGTCCCATTCAATATGAGCGTGCCGATATGGAGTGGAACACCGATATTTTCTGTCCTATGTATTCAACACCAGCCGACTTGTTGAAATATGCAAACGATCCATCGGCAGACCGTCCAATGATTATGTGTGAGTATGCTCACGCAATGGGTAATAGTCTTGGAAACTTTAAAGAGTACTGGGATATAATTGAGAAGTACGATATACTTCAAGGTGGTTGTATCTGGGACTGGGTTGACCAAGGTTTTGCCGAAGTGGATGAGAATGGACGCAAGTTCTGGGCATACGGAGGTGACTACGGACCAAAAGGAACGCCATCAGATGATAACTTCCTAATCAACGGAATTATCTTCCCTGACCGCACAACAAAACCTCACACCGAGGAGATGAAGAAGATTTATCAAAACATAAAATTCTCAATGCCTGAGAGTGGTAAGTTGGAGGTTAAAAACTGGAACTACTTTATCGATTTATCAGGATATAACTTCCGTTATGAGATTGTGTCCGAAGGAAAAGTTGTTCACAAAGGAACATTCAAATTAACTACTGCACCTCAAGCAACTGAGACTGTTATAATAAAACTACCTAAATTTGCTAAAGGAGTTGAGTACTTCTTGAACGTATATGCAATGCAAAAAGAGGCAACATGTTTAGTTCCTGCAAATCACGTTGTAGCATGTGAACAAATTGAACTTACAAACGGAAAATCTTTATTAGATATTCCTGTTAAGGGTGTAGCGTTGAAGGTTGCTGACAGCAACGGCAAAACAGTTGTTGAGGGAGCAAAATTTGCTATGGAGATTGACAAAACATCAGGAGTTATAACTTCTTACAAAGTAGCAGGCGAGGAGTTACTGAAAGATGGTTACGGACCACGTCCTAACTACTGGAGAGCCCCAACCGATAACGACTATGGTATGAAACTTCAAAAACGCGCTCGCGTATGGCAATCAGCATCAAACGCACCACGCGTGGCAAGTAACTATAATGTTACAAATCAAAACGGCATAGTAACAATAAAATTCTCTCAGGCAATGGTCGATAGCGTAGCACAAGACATTGAGTATAATATCTATCCATCGGGATATATGGCAATGACCGTTAATACAATTACAGAGAATGATATGCCTATGATGCCACGTGCAGGTATTAGAATGCAACTTAACGGAGAGTATGACAATGTTAAGTACTATGGACGCGGAGAGTATGAAAATTACCCTGACCGCAAAACTGCATCGTTTGTAGGAATATATAGCACAACAGCCGAAGAGATGTATACCCCATATATCCGTCCACAAGAGAACGGACACCGTTCAGATGTTCGTTACTTTACTTTGACTAACGACAAAGGAAACGGAATTATGGTAACTGCACAAGAAGATTTGATTCAATTCAATGCTCTTAAAAATACCATTGAGGATTATGAGGCAGGAGATCAAGGAGGTGAAACAGGTTCAAATGACCCTGCTAAAAAGACTATCAACTACAAACATCAAAACGATATTACTCCACGTGATTTAGTTGACTGTTGTGTTGATTACAAGATGATGGGTGTAGGAGGTAACAATAGTTGGGGAGGATGGCCCGAGCCACAATATTTGTGCTATCCTGATGCTCAAGTTGAGTCGTTCACTTATATTATAGCACCAGTAGTTAAGAAATAGAAGTAACTTATACCAATTAGTCTAATTAGTTGTTGAAAATAAAAAAAAAGATATGAAAATATTAAAATTAGCACTACCCGCACTATTGTTATTGACAGGGTGTGCAAAACAAGAGGTTGATTATGCTGCTTTCGTTAATCCGTTTGTAGGAACAGGCGGACACGGACACGTTTATCCCGGAGCAGTTGCTCCATATCCAATGATTCAGGCAAGTCCCGATACCAGAATGTATCAATGGGATGCTTGTGCAGGTTATCACTATTCAGATACCACAATTAATGGTTTCTCACACAACCATCTAAGCGGTACTGGTTGTGGCGATTATGGTGATATCCTTATTATGCCAATGATTGGTACTCCTCAAAAGTTGGATAAAGAGGGAGAGAAATCACAAGAGATGCCTTACTGTTCTACATTCTCACATGAACAAGAGGTTGCTGAACCAGGTTACTACTCTGTAATGTTAGAAAAACACAACATTTTAACAGAACTTACAGCAACTCAAAGAGCAGCAATATATCGTTTCACATTCCCCGATACAGATAGTGCAACAATCCTTTTGGATATGGACTACAGCCTTTCGGTGTTTGGCGACCAACGTAACGATGTCCTTGACCTTCAGGTAGTTGGTGACAATGCCATTTGTGGTACTAAACAAACTAAAGGTTGGGCGTGGGAGCAGGCTGTAAACTTCTATGCTGAAACATCGCAACCTTTTACATACACTATAATTAAAGATACTGTAACAAGAGAGGGTGTTGAAAAACCACGCCTTAAAGCGTTACTAAATTTCAAAACACAAAAGGATACACCTTTATATTTGAAGATTGCACTATCGTTTGTTGATACAGAAGGTGCAAAGAAGAACCTATTGGCAGAGATTCCCGATTTTGATTTTGATGCAACTTATAAAGCAACTCGCAAAGAGTGGAACAGAGTACTAAGCAGAGTAGAAGTAGAAACCTCTAACCAAACCGATAAAGAGATATTCTATACAGCAATGTATCGCACATCGTTATGTCCCAATATGGCTTCTGACGTTGATGGCCGTTATTTAGGTATGGATCACGTTACTCGTACATCGGAGCGTCCAATGTATACAATATTCTCACTTTGGGATACCTTTAGAGCATATCACCCAATGATGACAATCATTGACCCTGACCGCAATGCTGACTTTGTAAATACTTTGGTAGAGAAATACAAAGAGGGCGGGTTGTTACCTATGTGGGAGTTGGCATCAAACTACACTGGAACAATGATTGGTTACAATGCCGTTTCGGTTATTACAGATGCTTACATTAAAGGATGTAGAGATTTTGATGTAGAGGCAGCATTTGAGGGATGCTTAAAATCTTCGAATGGCGACACTTCAAACATAATAGTTCCTCGTGCATTTATACCATACATTCAGCCAGTATCAAAAATATATAAAGATGCTTTAGGTTATGTCCCTTGCGACAAGGAGGGAGAGTCAGTAGCGAAAGCCTTGGAGTATGCCTATGACGATTGGTGTATATCAGTATTTGCCGATGCCTTAGATAAAGACGAAGAGGCAGCCGAGTTTGCACAAAAGGGTAAATATTATCAAAATTATTTTGATGCTTCAACAAAGATGATGCGCGGAAAAGATTCAAAAGGGGAGTGGCGTACACCATTCAATCCATATGCTTCAAAACACCGCGATGATGACTACTGTGAAGGTATTGCTTGGCAATGGACATGGTTTGTGCCACACGATGTTGAAGGATTGGTTGAGTTGATGGGCGGTAAAGAGCAATTCATCACTCAATTAGACTCGTTGTTCTTCAATCCCAATGGAATACAAGGAGAAGATGTTTCAGCAGATATTACAGGTCTAATTGGTTTGTATGCACATGGAAATGAGCCAAGTCATCACATTGCACACCTATACAACTATGTAGGAGAGCCTCAAAAAACTCAAGCAATGTTGGATAGTATCATCTACTCACAATATCGTTTAGATCCCGATGGTATAGCAGGTAACGAAGATTGTGGACAGATGTCGGCATGGTACATACTAAATAGTATGGGAATATATCAAGTTGCACCGGGAAATCCAGTATTTTCAATTGGTCGTCCAATATTTGACCAAGCCACAGTAAGCCTTCCTGAGGATAAGACATTTATAATTAAAACAATAAATAACTCTCGCGCAAACAAATACATTAAGAGTATGAAACTTAATGGCGAAGAGTTGGTATCGCCTTTCATCAACTATTCCGATATTATGAACGGAGGTACACTGGAAATTGAAATGACAGATAACAAATAATAGAAAATAAAATATTTACTAACCAAAAATTTAAAACCTATTGCAATGGCAAGAGTATTAGTTATTGGAGCAGGCGGTGTCAGCACCGTAGCAGTTAAAAAAATGGCAATGAATGCCGATGTGTTTACCGATATTATGTTGGCAAGCCGCACCAAAAGCAAATGCGACAAAATA
This sequence comes from Bacteroidales bacterium, assembly GCA_015061035.1. Classification (GTDB taxonomy): domain Bacteria; phylum Bacteroidota; class Bacteroidia; order Bacteroidales; family G3-4614; genus Caccoplasma_A. The sequence continues at coordinate 24,337 of SUXK01000008.1, read as the reverse complement.
GCGGAAGATATCAAAAACATTAAGATTCAAACCGCTCAAGTAAATGCCGATAACGTTTCGGAATTGGTTGCACTATTTAAAGAGTTTAAACCCGAATTGGTAGTTAACTTGGCACTTCCATACCAAGACCTGACAATCATGGATGCTTGTTTAGAGTATGGAGTAAGTTACTTAGACACAGCAAACTATGAGCCATTGGATGAGGCTAAATATCAATATAGTTGGCAATGGGCATATAAACAACGTTTTGAGGAGGCAGGACTTACTGCAATTCTTGGATGTGGATTTGACCCAGGAGTAACAGGAGTTTATACTGCGTACGCTGCCAAACATCACTTTAGTGAGATACAATATCTTGACATTGTAGATTGCAATGCAGGAGATCACCACAAAGCATTTGCAACAAACTTTAACCCCGAAATCAATATCCGAGAGATTACTCAACGTGGTAAGTTTTATGAGAATGGAGAGTGGAAAGAGACCGATCCTCTATCGGTACACCAACCATTGAACTACCCCGAGGTAGGACCAAGAGAGTCATATTTGATGTACCATGAAGAGTTAGAGAGTTTGGTTAAGAACTTCCCATCAATTAAACGTGCGCGCTTCTGGATGACATTCGGACAAGAGTATCTAACACACCTACGCGTTATTCAAAACATAGGAATGGATAGCATTAAGCCAATAATGTATAACGGAGTAGAGATTGTTCCTATCCAATTCCTAAAAGCAGTGTTGCCAAATCCGGGAGATCTTGGAGAGAACTACACAGGACAAACATCAATAGGTTGTCGTATTAAAGGACTTGATAAAGAAGGAAAAGAGATTACATACTACGTTTACAACAACTGTAGCCACGAGGAGGCATATCGTGAGACTGGTGCGCAAGGTGTAAGTTACACAACAGGAGTACCTGCAATGATTGGTGCAAAAATGTTCCTAAAAGGAGAGTGGCGTAAACCCGGAGTATGGAACGTTGAGGAGTTTAATCCTGATCCATTCATGAAAGAACTTAACGAGCAAGGATTACCTTGGCACGAACTATTTAACGTTGACTTGGAGTTGTAATAATGAATATAGGAGATAAAGTACCTGACCTCTTGGGCTTAGATCAGGAGGGTAAAGAGGTACGAGTAAGCAACTACTCAGGAAAAAAAATAGCGCTCTACTTCTATCCCAAAGATAACACTTCGGGGTGTACCGTAGAGGCGTGTTCACTTCGTGATGGGTATTCTCAACTACAATCAAAAGGATATGCAGTTATTGGAGTGAGTAAAGATAGTGCAAAATCGCATCAAGGATTTATTGCCAAACACTCTTTGCCATTTCCTCTAATTGCCGATACAGAAACCACCCTACAACAACTTTTTGGTGTGTGGGCAGAGAAAAAACTCTATGGACGTACCTATATGGGAACACTTCGCCAAACATTTATTATTGATGCCGATAGTGCAACAATAGAGCGAATCATAGAGAAGGTAAAAACCTCTGATGCTGCTAATCAGATTTTAGATATTTAGATAGAGGTTATTAGTGGAACGAGAGTAGGAACAAAACTTCCTCTGATTAAGTAAAAGAGTATTATAAGCAGGAAAGGCGGTGTGTCATAATTGACAAACTACTGTGTTGTTTTCAATATTAGGACTCAGTTATGTACCTACGTACACTCCTATCGCCCTAAATTTCAACGCCTTGTATTTTATCAATTCTGACAAACCTTAAGAGGCTGAGCCAAAAATTGTATTTTGACACAGCCTCTTTTGTTGTATCCACAACCCCCTTACATGGTTAGGAGAGGAGGCTGTAAGTCGGAGGGATAATAAATATCTAACCATTTTTGCCTGATAGTGCATCAAAAGCAGGAGACCAGAGCAAAAAAACTTTTGCTCTGGTCTCTTATATTTGTAGAATAAATGCTAATTTACTACTATCTTATATAGTTTTCTTTTAAAACTCAGCATTGCGTGGTGTACGTGGGAATGGTATTACGTCACGTATGTTGCTCATTCCTGTTACAAACAATAGCAGACGTTCAAAACCTAAACCAAAGCCTGAGTGTGGAGCAGTTCCAAAACGGCGTGTGTCCAAGTACCACCATATATCTTTTTCGGGAACACCCATCTCGTTTGCTCGTTTTGCAAGTTTTTCGTAACTCTCCTCACGTTGTGAACCTCCTATGATTTCTCCTATTTTTGGGAAGAGAATGTCCATTGCTCGTACTGTCTTGCCATCATCGTTCTGTTTCATGTAGAACGATTTTATCTCCTTAGGATAGTCGGTCAGGATTACTGGGCGTTTGAAATACTCTTCTACAAGGTATCGCTCATGCTCGGCTGCAAGGTCTGCTCCCCAGAATACAGGGAATTCAAATTTCTTGCCTTTTGCTACTGCTTCTTCTAATATTGAGATTCCCTCTGTGTATGTTAGACGTTTAAACTCTACGTCTATTACTGAGCGTAGGCGAGTAAGTAACTCTTTGTCAAACATGTCGTTTAGGAATTGCAGATCATCGGCACAGTTGTCTAATGCCCAACGTACACAATATTTTATGAAGTCTTCTGCCAACTCCATATTATCTTCTATCTCGTTGAAGGCTACCTCAGGCTCTATCATCCAGAACTCAGCCAAGTGGCGTGGAGTGTTTGAGTTCTCGGCACGGAATGTGGGGCCAAATGTATATACTGCTCCAAGTGCCATGGCTGCCAACTCTGCTTCTAATTGTCCTGATACGGTTAGTGATGCTTGACGCCCGAAAAAGTCGTTGTCGTAGATTATTGAGCCGTTTTCATCCTTCTTTAAATCGTACAGGTTCATTGTTGTTACTTGGAACATTTGTCCTGCTCCTTCGCAGTCTGATGCTGTAATCAACGGTGTGTGGAAGTAGTAAAATCCTCTCTCATGGAAGAAGTTATGTATAGCCATTGCCATATTGTGGCGTATGCGGAACACTGCTCCAAATGTATTGGTACGTGGACGCAAATGGGCTACCTCACGTAAATACTCCATAGAGTGTCCCTTCTTTTGTAGAGGATATGTTTGAGGATCGGCTGTTCCGTAAACCTCAATCTCTTTGCATTGAATTTCAATCTCTTGTCCACCTCCTTGAGATGCTACTAATTCTCCTACTACCGACAAACATGCTCCTGTTGTGATAGTTTTCATCTGCTCCTCATCGGCTGTTGCAAGATCAACCACTACTTGTATGTTTTTTATGGTTGTTCCATCGTTAAGTGCTATAAACGCTACTTGTTTGTTTCCGCGTTTTGTTCTCACCCAACCTTTTACATTTACTACCTCTCCTATGGGCTTTTGTGTAAAAAGGTCTGCTATTCTAATTCTTTTCATATTATTAGTTTTATATATTTCTCTTGTGATTATTTAACTACTCAAATGCTCCCATGTGTAGCATATTTACCTCCTCTTTTGTCAGGTAACGCCAACGACCGCGAGGCAGGTCTTTTTTTGTTAGTCCTGCAAAATATACTCGGTCGAGTTTTTTTACTTTGTATCCTAACGACTCAAATATACGGCGAATGATACGGTTGCGTCCTGAGTGTATCTCAATTCCTATCTGGTCTTTGTCTGTTTCGGTGGCGTAACTTATAGCATCGGCATGTATTGGACCATCGCTCAACTCTATGCCATCGGCTATGCGTTGCATATCTTCCTCGGTCACATCCTTATCGGTGCATACGTAATAGATTTTCTTCTTTACATATTGAGGATGCGTTAACTTTGAGGCTAACTCTCCATCGTTTGTTAATAGAAGGACTCCTGTTGTATTACGGTCGAGACGCCCAACGGGGAATATTCTCTCGGGACATGCCTTACTGATTATATCCATTACTGTTAGACGACCTTCGGGATCGCTCATTGTTGTTACACAGTTTTTAGGTTTGTTCAGTAATACATATACTTTATGCTCGGGAGTTACCACTTTGTCTTTTATGGTTACTACATCGCCAAAGAGTATTTTAGTTCCGAGTTCTGTTATTTTCACTCCGTTTACCTTTACTTCGCCTCGCTGTATCATCTCATCGGCCTCTCGGCGTGAACATACTCCTGCTGTTGATAGATATTTGTTTAGGCGTATTGGCTCATCGGGACTAAATGGAGCCTTATATAGCAATGGCTCTGGTGCTTTGTTTACTTTTGGTTTTGGTGCAGGTCTTCCTTTTTTGGGTGCTGTTGCTCCAAATCTACCTTCTACCGGTCGCTCCTTTGTTGGGTTGTAGGGTTTACGATAGCCTTCGTTACGTTTGCTGAAACGTGCTTCGCCATGTCTTGTTGATTCGCTATACGAATTGTATCTTCTCGACTCTGTTCTTGGTTGATCTTCGCCATAAGAGTAACCTTCGCGATTTCCTCTATGCTCTGATTTATAAGAACTTTTTTGTTGGCCACCATTGTAGGGCTTACGGTAACCTCTCTCCGAAGAGTAACCTTCGAAACCATCTCGTCTCTCTCCAATTCTTGGACGGCGAGATCTCTTTTTCTCTTCCATTAATTTACAGTTTGTTTTTTAAGTTGGTCTCTGATCTAATAAGTTTATACCGAGACATTTTTTAACTTTGTAACTCTACAAGCCTCACGGCTTATTTGCTTCTTTTTGTCTCTTGTTTGATTATATAACAATATTTAATACAAAAAGTTCATTTATTTTTTGCAAAGTTAGCGTTTTTTATGGTAATAAACAATCACTTATATAAAAAAAGTTTTTATGGTTATATTCTGATTAATCTATTTTTTTGTAACTTCGCATCATAATAAATTTTTATAACTATGGATATTATTAAAGACGGTAAATATGTTGAAGCATGTTATGTGCTTACTGTGGGTGTTGAAGAGGAAGTTATGGAGACTGTTCCTAAAAACCGTCCTCTTTCGTTTATTTTTGGTGCTGACCAAATGTTAGAGGCTTTTGAAAATAATGTTGCTGGATTAAAAGCTGGAGATAAATTCGACTTTAGAATTGCTTCAGCTGATGCTTTTGGAGAGTATGAGGAGCAACGCGTTCAAGAGTTGTCGAAAGAAATTTTCTCTCCTAACGGAGAATTTGACGCAGAGAACGTTGTGCCTGGTAAAACTTTCCAAATGATTAACTCTGACGGTGACCGTTTTAACGGCTCGGTTTTGGAGGTACGCGAGAACACTGTTATCATGGACTTTAACCACCCTCTTGCTGGCGAGGAGTTACACTTTGTTGGCGAAGTGCTTTTGGTTAGAGATGCTACTGAAGAGGAGTTAAATCCTAAACACTCTTGCGGTGGTTGCAGTGGTTGTCATGGTGGCGATTGTGGCGATGGCAATTGCAGTGGTTGTGGGTGTTAGTTAAATTTAGAAATTAGAGATTAGGTGTTAGAATTTAGTTTTTTCTAATTCTATAAGCAATCATATGAAATTTATAGCAATAATTCCTGCGCGATATGCCTCTACGCGGTTTCCCGGCAAACCATTGGCCGACATGAATGGCAAGCCAATGATACAGAGGGTGTATGAGCAGGTTAAAAAGTGTGTTGATAAGGTTTTTGTTGCAACAGATGATGAACGCATTTGCAATGCGGTAACATCGTTTGGGGGCAACGTGGTTATGACTTCGGCTAACCATAAGAGTGGAACTGACCGATGTGCTGAGGCTTATAACGCTATTGGTGAAGGCGAGGATGTTGTTATTAACATTCAAGGTGATGAGCCTTTTATTGCACCTTCGCAGATTGAGGCTATCATGGAGTGTTTTACTGATAACTCTGTTCAGATTGCCACCCTTGTGAAACCTTTTACTGAAAATGACGGTATTGATGCTTTGATGAATCCTAACTCTCCCAAGGTGGTGTTGGGTGTTGACAATCAGGCTCTATATTTTAGTCGTTCAGTAATCCCCTTTGTTAGAGGGGTGGATATGAATGATTGGTTGAAATCTCGTACCTTTTATAAACATATTGGTATGTATGCCTACCGTGCTGAAGTGCTGTTGGAGATTACCAAGTTACCTCAATCGGAGTTAGAGAAGACTGAGTCGTTGGAGCAGTTGCGATGGCTTGAAAACGGATACAAAATTAAAGCGGGTGTTACTATTCAAGAGACTATTGGCATTGATACTCCAGATGATATGCAAAAGGCTTTGGAGTTTATGCTTCGCAATAGTTAGTATTTATTCAACAGTTCATGTTGTATTACTGATTTATATAGTAAATGCGTCCGACAGTTAAAGAGTTTGAAGATTTTAAATTTAAGTTACCCTGTTTGGTTTCAACCAAGCAGGGTATTCCTCTTTATATATATGAGAGTAAGGGGTTGAATGTTTGTAGAGTGGATATTATATTCTCCGCAGGTACCTACCAACAGAGTATGCCTCTTGAAACTGAGGCTGCTGCCGAAGTTATGACTGAGGCCTCGGAGAAGAGAAGTTCGGCTACTGTTTCTGAACTTTTCGACTTCTATGGCGGGTTTATCCAAAAGGGAGTATCAACACACTACACAATATTTACACTATACGCTCCTAATAGAACTTTCCCTAAATTGTTACCCCTCTTTTTTGAGTTGATAACCTCTCCTCGATTTAGTAAACGCGACTTGGACAGGTTTAAGCAACGCGGTAGCGAGAGCCTAAAGGTGGCTCAAAAAAAGGTGGAAAATATCTCATACAGAATATTCAAAGAGAGAATGTTTGGCTCTCACCCTTACGGAGTTACTCCATGCGTGGAAGATTACAGCAAACTAAATACTAATTCAATACGCTCTTACGCAAAAGAGTTCTTTGTGGCAGAGAGGTGCAGCGTGGTTATGTCGGGTGACGTTAGCGACAATATGATTGAACTTCTCTCTCAAAACATTTTAAGGATTCCTTCGGGAAAGGTTCTAAACGAACATCACCAGATTACTACGCCTCAAATGAAGGGAGTTGAGGTTAAAGAGATTGCAAACGTTATGCAAAGTTCGGTTAGGATAGGAGCTTTTACTATTAACCGACAAGATGAAAACTATCTAAACTTATATATACTGAATACTGCATTGGGAGGCTATTTTGGTAGCAGATTTAACAAAACAATCAGAGAGGAGAAGGGTTATACATACGGAATAAATTCGTGGTTAATTGGATTGCCCGATGCTGCATATCTTTCAATCTCTACTCACACTGCGGTGAATTTTACAAAGCCTCTTTTGCTGGAGGTTAAAAACGAGATTGAAAAAATAAAATCTTCTCCTATAAGTGAGAATGAGTTGCATCAGTTAAGAGGGTATATGTTGGGAGACTTTGCACGAATGTTTGATACCTGTTTTTCTCTCGCCGATAACTTTATTGCTCTGCTTACAAATAACATTGGATTTGACTACTTTGATAAACGCATTGAAGCAATAAAGAGTATTACCCCTGAGATACTACTTACAACAGCACAAAACTTTTTACCTTGTTATGATGATATGTGCATTGTTGTTGCTGGTGGAATGAAGTAAAAAAACTACTAAAATTCTTTTATATGCCCGAGAATATTACCCTATATGAGTTAAATAATATGCTGAGCGTTGCGGTAAGCAATGCCTTTCCTAAGCAGTATAAGGTGGCTGCCGAGATTAGCGAGTTGCGTGAGAACAACTCGGGACACTGCTATATGGAACTCATAGAGAAAGATGATATAGGCAACACCGTTGCTAAGGCTCGGGCAAATATATGGGCTGCTACATATCGCAAGTTACGCCCATTCTTTGAACACTCAACAGGTATATCTCTAACTGCTGGAATTAAGGTTCTGGTAACGGTTAAGGTGGGATTTGATCCTCTATACCACTACTCTCTTACAGTGTGGGATATTGACCCTGCATATACAGTAGGAGATATGGCTATACGCCGAACTCAGATACTAAACCGACTTGCCCAAGAGGGAGTGATTGATGATAACAAGAGCCTTACTCTTTCGCCTGTACCTCAAAAGATTGCTGTCATATCATCGGCTACAGCGGCAGGATATGGCGACTTTTGCGACCAACTTAAAAATAATCTATACCATTATAAGTTTTACCCTATCCTCTTTAAAGCACTAATGCAAGGCGAACGCTCAGCAGAGAGTATTATTGAGGCACTCAACAGTGTGTATGAGAACATTGATAAGTTTGATTGTGTAGTGATAATTCGCGGTGGTGGTGCAACATCGGAACTAAATTGTTTTGATGATTATAATCTTGCACTTAACGTATCGCAATTTCCTCTTCCTGTGATTGTTGGTATTGGCCACGAACGCGATACCACTGTATTGGATTTTGTTGCATATAAGAGTGTTAAAACACCCACAGCAGTAGCCGAATATCTAATATCAACTCTTGCCGAGAGTGATGCCTACCTTAACGAACTCAGTGGCGAGATTGGCGATAGGATTAAAAACCTATTAAGCGAAAATCAATTAACTCTATCTCTGATTGAAAGTAAGATACCCTCACTCATAACAAGCAAGGTTGAACGTGAACAAAATAGATTATCTCAACTACAAAGCAGAGTTATGGTGGGAGTTCAGTCGCAAGTTGCAAATGAGTTTATTAAGATTGTAACTTTGGAAACATCGCTCAAAAACCAACTTGAACGCACAATAGAACGAGAACAGAACAGAGTGGCAAACCTTGAGAAAAATATAACACTATTATCGCCCGATAAGATTCTAAAACGCGGATACTCAATAGCCGTAAAAGACGGTTATCCTGTCAAGAGTGTATCAGAGATAAACGAGGGAGATGCCCTAAAACTTATATTTGCCGATGGAGAGGTAAAGACAGAGGTTAAGAAAAGATAGAAACAAAACAAAAAACAATATATGAAAGATGTAAAAACATACAGCACCGCTGTTGAAGAACTTGAAAAGATTGTTGAATTGTTACAAAGCGACAACTGCAAAATTGATGACCTAAAGGGTTACGCTCAACGTAGTGTTGAACTTATAAAATTCTGTAAAGCGCACCTCACCCAAACCGACGAAGAGGTTAAAAAACTATTGGAGGAGTTGTAAAAAAGTTATTAGAGGTAAGTTTTTTGCTCATTAACTAATAACTGAATTATGTCAAAATTATTAATCACACTTACACTATTGATATGGAGTAGCATCTTGTTGGCACAAGAAGGTTACGTTGTAAGGGTATGGCTTACCGACAAGAGAGAGTGTGGTTACTCAACAGATAATCCGCAGGAGTTTTTGAGTGATAGGAGTATTGCCCGACATAGTAGAGAACAGATTGAGATAAGCGAACAAGACCTGCCAATTACGCAACACTACAAGCAAGAGGTAATGAATATGGCTCAACGTATTGTTACCTATTCAAATTGGCTTAACACATTGGTGGCGGAGTGCGATAGCAACAATATACAACAAATTAAGCAACTCCCTTTTGTAAAAAATGTAGAGGTACTGTCTAAGGCAAAGGTTGATAGTGTAGATTTTAAATTGAACTTTTATAGTGCTTGTAATACAAAACGGCATCCCCTTTATGGAGTATCGCACCCAATAGCAAAGAGTGCAAAAGTTGCAACTTATCACAAGAGAGGCAAGAGGGGCGAGGGCGTATATATAGCAGTTTTGGATGCTGGTTTTGGCGGTGTTGATACGCTAAGCAGATGGTTTGATAAGGATAGAATAAAATTTACCTGCGATGTTGTAAACCCTCAGGGTAATATCTACCGAGAGAATGAGCATGGTACAGCAGTTCTCTCAATAATGCTTGCAAACAGAGAGGGTGAATATATGGGTATTGCCCCAAAGAGTAACTATGCTCTTATCCGCACTGAGGATATAAACATAGAGGCTCCACATGAAGAGGATATGTTTGTTCGAGGATTGGAGATTGCCGATAGCCTTGGCGTTGATATAGTAAACGTATCGTTGGGGTATAGCGATTATGCGAATATAACATCTGTCTCAACACTCGCCTCCGAGATAGCAACCCGCAAAGGTATTATAGTTGTAACAAGTTGTGGAAACAGAGGGAAAGAGGGATTCACTCACCCCGCTGATGCCAAAGGAGTTATTGCCGTTGGTGGAGTTGATAAACGAGGAAGAGTCACTGAGTTTACCTCAAAAGAGGTTGTTTGTGGCAGATACAAAGCCCCCAAAGTTTGTGCCTTAGCAAGTGATGTTCCTGTTATTACAGGTAATGGAAAATTTATGATTACTTACGGCACATCATTCGCTGCTCCTGCCATATCGGGTGCAGTTGCCACTAAAAAGAGTAGGAAATAAAAAAAATCTTTTTTTTGAAAAACATTATTTGTGAATAAAGGTCAGAGACGCATCTCTGACCTTTATTTTATTTATTGCAGTTTTTAACAACAAAAGTAATTAATAGTTAGTAGCCCTTAATCTGAAGTGAGCCTTTGGGTGGTCGCAAATAGGACACATTTCGGGAGCCTCTTTGCCAATAACAATATGGCCACAGTTACCGCACTCCCAGATGCAGTCGCCATCGCGAGAGAAAACAATCTTTTTCTCAACATTATCCAACAATTTACGATAACGCTCCTCATGCTCCTTCTCAATTTTAGCAACACCTTCAAACAAAAAAGCAATATGGTCAAACCCCTCTTCTCTTGCCTCCTTAGCAAAAGTAGCATACATATCGGTCCACTCATAACGCTCACCAGCAGCAGCGTCTGCCAAGTTAGTAGCAGTATCAGCAATACCATCATGCAAAAGTTTAAACCATATTTTAGCATGCTCTTTTTCGTTATTGGCAGTAGCCTCAAATAACTCAGCAATTTGTACAAAACCCTCTTTTTTAGCCTTAGAAGCGTAGTAAGTATATTTGTTGCGAGCCTGCGACTCACCCGCAAAAGCAGTCATAAGATTTTGTTCAGTTTTACTTCCTTTAAGTTCCATATACGTTTAGTTTTAAAAAAGTTATAAAAATCAAATATTAAGTAGAACACACAAACAAGATATATTGTTTCTACACTGCGAAAATAATAATAAATCTTTAAAGCAAGGTTATATATGAGAGTTTTTTATAAAATTTTATCATTTGCTCTTCCGTTCCCCAAATTTTAATTAACTTTGCACCATAATTTAGAGCGGGAGATACCCCCTCAGAAATAAAAAACATTAAACTTAAATCATTATGAAGAAACTATTATTAACATTAGTATTATGTGCATTTGCAATGGTAGGATTTGCACAAAAAGGAGAGATGACAGCAGGAGCACAATTTATAGTAGGAGCAGGACAAGGAATATGTAATCCGGGATTAGGAGCAAAATTCTCATACAGCATAACAGATCCATGGCGTTTAGCAGCATCGTTCGACTACGGATTTCAAACCGAAGGAGTAGCAACATGGGATATAAATGTTGACGCACACTATCAATTCTTCTTTGGAAAAGGATTCAGAGTATATCCATTAGCAGGATTCACACTATTGGGATACCACGTACCCGAAATCAAAAAATCAAACTCAACATGTGTTGGTATGAACATCGGAGGAGGTGCTCAATACGACATCAACGACTCATGGGCAGTATTCACTGAAGTAAAAGGACAATTAGTACACAAACACGGTTCACGCTTTGTATGGGGAATAGGAGGATCATACAAATTCTAACAAATACACAAAACAGCAAAAAAATAGTAGTGAGAATTTCTCGCTACTATTTTTTTGTTTCACATATCAAAAGAAAAAACAATCAAACTATTTAAAGCACTTTAAAGAAATCTCATTGCCGTCAAACACAGCGTAAGAGAGGTGCGAAATCCAGTCGCCTATGAGAACAATCTCGCCACCGCTCGTAAGAGTACGGCTGAATAACAAGTGCTGATGACCAAAAACAAAGAAGTCAATCTTCTCATCCGCTTTTCTATTAAACTCCCTAGCCCACACCACAAGAGGGTTATTCTCATCATTACCAAACTTAGGCGTTTCGCCACCAGCCTTTCTACTGTTTGACGACCACCCATGAGCAAACGGAACACTCCAGCGAGGATGAATAGCCGAGTAAAGTTTCTGGCACACCCTGTTGCGGAACAACCAGCGAATAAACAAAAAGCCAAACGAGCGTTTACCCTCACCATCGCCATGACCCAAGTAAAAACGTTTGCCACCTAACTCCGTAACAATCGACTCTCTATGGAGAGTAACCCCAAGTTCCGAAGGCAGATAATCAAAAATCCAAATATCGTGATTACCAATAAACCAATGCACCTCAACACCCCTATCAGTAAGTTCAGCAATCTTACCAAAGAAGCGAGTAAAACCGCGAGGCACCACGCAACGATACTCAAACCAATAGTCCAGAATATCGCCGAGCATATATATAGCCGAAGCCGACTCCTTAACCGAGTCTAACCACTCAACCACACGCATCTCCGTTTCGCGAGGCGATTTAAGCGTTTTAGCACCCAAGTGCAAATCCGATATAAAATAAATTTTCTTCATCGTTAACAAATGCCATAGAACTCTTGTCAGGTCTTGGTTATAATTAGTCCTATTAGACCAATTAGTCTTATTAGTCCAATTAGTCTTATTAGACCAATTAGTCTAACAACTACCCGTAGGGTGGCGTTAGCCAACAGTTAACAGCTAACTACAAGAACCCCAAATCAAGTTTAGCCTCTTCGCTCATCATATCTTTGTTCCACTCAGGCTCAAACACAACCTGAAGGTCAACACTCTTAACCCCCTCAATACCCTCAAGTTTCATTCTTACGTCCTCCAAAATAAATTCAGCGGCAGGGCAGTTAGGCGCAGTAAAAGTCATCTCAACCTTAAGGTTATTCTCCTCATCAAAATCAATAAGGTAAATAAGACCTAAGTCATAAATATTAACAGGAATCTCAGGATCATAAACGGTGCGAAGCATCTTCACAACCTTCTCCTCTAAAGTTGGCTCGTGATCTAACATACTATTTCTCCTCTGCTACCTTTTCAATAACTGCAACCAAATGTTTATAAAAGTTTGCAACTGCAGGAATATGCATCTTCTCATCAGGAGAGTGAACACCTCTAAGAGTAGGACCAAACGAAACCATCTCCAAGTAAGGATATTTCTCCAAGAACAAACCGCACTCCAAACCAGCGTGAATAGCCTTGATGGCAGGTTTCTCGCCAAACAGTTGCTCGTAAGTATCAACAGTAGTTTTTAAAATTGAAGAGTCCATTTTAGGTTTCCAACCGGGATAGCCCTCGCTATGAGAAACAGAAGCACCGGCAAGAGTAAAGATACTCTCAACGCTGAAAGCAGTAGCATGTTTAGCCGACTCAACACTACTTCTCTGGCTGGTAGAGATAACAAACTTATTCTCTCCGGGCATCTTCACCGAAGCAAGATTAGTCGAAGTCTCAACCAATCCCTCCAAGTCGCGGCTCATAGCCATAACCCCTTGCACACAACCGTTCAAAGCGTTAATAAGATTTTGAGCAGTAGTATGTTCAATAACATCAGCAGGCTCGGTACTCTCCCAACGCATCTTAAAGTTGTCATCAACCCCTTTAAGTTCGTTAGCCACCTCAGCAGCAAACATATTCAACGCAACAGTAATAGGCTCTTTATCCTCTTTCCTGACAGCCACCACAGCCGAAGCCTCACGAGGAATCGCATTTCTCAAGTTTCCACCCTCAAAACTAACAAGACGTAAAGGATTTTTACGCATCCACATCATCAAGAAACGAGAAAGAATCTTAATAGAGTTACCAAGACCTAAATGAATATCGCAACCAGAGTGACCGCCACGCAATCCCTCAACAAAAATTTTAATAAAGTGGTAACCATCAGGCGCCTTCTCGGTAGAGTAGGGAAGAGTAGCAATAGTGTCAACGCCACCCGCACAGCCAACAAACACTTCGCCCTCATCCTCAGAGTCAAGGTTAAGAAGATATTTACCCTTCATAAAGCCCTCTTTCAAAGCAAAAGCACCAGTCAAGCCGGTCTCCTCATCAACAGTAAAAAGAGCCTCTAACGGACCATGTTTAATATTCTCATCAATAAGAATAGCCATAGCACCAGCCATGCCAATACCGTTGTCAGCACCAAGAGTAGTACCTTCGGCACGAACCCAATCGCCATCAACAACAGTTTTGATAGCATCAGTCTCAAAGTTAAAATCAACACCGCTATTCTTTTCGCAAACCATATCCATATGAGCCTGCATAGTAAGCACAGGAGCATTCTCGCAACCGGGAGTAGCAGGTACGCTCATAAGAATATTACCAGTCTCATCCTCTTTAACCTCAATATTATTTTTCGCAGCCCAATCCTTTAAGTATTGGCGAATCTTCTCCTCCTTTTTTGAAGGGCGAGGCACTTGAGTAATCTCATCAAAAATAGTCCAAATAGCCTGAGGCTTTAAATCAGTAATCTTCATAAATATTGTTTTTTAAATTATAATCACATATATAATAACATCTAATATGATTTATTTTGCTATATTTGCAGCCGCATAAGCAATAAGGCATATGCAATACCATTTAGAAAATACAATAACAAAATAAAAATATAGTTCACAAATATAATATAAAAATGTGGTATATAGTATTGCTTTTTACATTTCTTCTCCTTATTTTTGCAATATTCGCAATGTCGGTAAAGATTTTGTTTAAGAAAGGCGGAAAATTTCCCAACGGGCATATAGGCAAAAGCAAACATATGAAGGATAGAGGAATAACCTGTTCAGTCTCAACCGATGCAAGAGACCGAGCAAAAAAGAACCTTAACGATATAATATCAGAACAAAACAGAGAAAATTAATAACAAAAAAAATAACATAAAAAATTTATGAAAAATTTCAAAACACTATCAGTAGTAATAGCGGCACTATTATTAGCCGTATCATTTACACAATGTAAAAATGCCGATTGCAACGGAGGAGTAGCAATACCAAACGACAGCACACAAACCAACGTATTAAAAATAGCATACGTTGACACCGATTCATTGTTAAGAAGTTACACCCTTGCACAAGAGTTAAATAACGAAATGTTGCAAATGCAAGAAACAATGAGAGCAAACATAAACGAGCGAACAAAAGCATTTGAAAAAGAGGTAGCAGAGTTCCAACGCAAAGCCGAAAACAATGCATTCCTAAGTCCCGATAGAGCACAACAAGAGTCTCAACGACTTGCAAACGAGGAGCGTAAACTACAAGAGTATGCACAAAAACTTGAGTTAGAGGCACTACAAAGCACACAAAAAATGCAAATCAGAGTAAACGACTCAATCCAAAACTACATCGATGAAGTATTAAGCAGCGCCTACGACATAGTATTAACACAAGTAGGAACATTGCATGTAACCAAGAAAATGGATATAACCGAAGAAGTAATCAAAGGATTAAATGCACGTTACAAAAAATAAGAAGCAGAAAAAATAATACAAAAAAATGGTTGCCTTATGGTAACCATTTTTTTTTAATTAGTCCAATAGGTCCAAAAATTAACTCCTCATTCCTAATTCCTCACTCCTCACTCCTAATTCCTAATTCCTAACTCCTCATTCCTAATTCCTCACTCCTCACTCCTAATTCCTAATTCCTAACTCCTCATTCCTAACTCCTCATTCCTAACTCCTAACTCCTAACTCCTAATTCCTCACTCCTCACTCCTCATTCCTAACTCCTCATTCCTAACTCCTAACTCCTAACTCCTAATTCCTCACTCCTCACTCCTCACTCCTCATTCCTCATTCCTAATTCCTAATTCCTAACTCCTAATTGTGGCTTTCGCCATGTACTAATTGAATAAAAAAACTCTTAAAAAATGTATATAATCAAAAAAAAGCATTACCTTTGTAGGTTGAAAATTAGAAGTTTACCTTAATTGCTTTAAAAAAAACAGAAGAGAATGTTGACTATTTATTAATACTTATATCTTACCGATAATCAGCACATTATATTGTTGAGTGTAAAATAAATGATTACTTACGAGGTAAATAGAATAGAAGAAAAATAAACACTATACAAAAACATAAACTATGAAAAAACAGACAGTATTAGGAGTATTACTCCTTTTTGTGATGTTTTGTTTCAATGCCAAAGCGGAAGTAATAACCGTTGAAGGAGCAAGTGAAATAGCAAATGCATTCTTCACACAGAGTGCAAGGTCACAAAAAACACAATTAAAAAGTGCAACGCAGTTGGAGTATGCGTGGGATAGCAACTCACTAACACAATCGGGCAGTTCAATGCTTAAGAGTGTAGAAGAAGATCCAACGTTTTATGTATTCAACAATCCTGATGGGGAGGGCTTCGTAATTGTATCGGGCGACAGCAATACCCGCAGTATCATCGGATACTCATTTGAGGGAAATATTTCTGCTCCCGATGAAATTCCCTCGCCAATGCAAGACTACCTTTCGTGTATAGATGCAGAGGTAAAATATGTACGTGAGAATATAACATCAACAGGCAATAATCTCAAAAATTACAATGAGAATATCGCTGGAACACCCATTGTTGAGATAGAAACAGCAAAATGGGGTCAAGGAGCACCATTTAATAAATTTTGTAAAACATATACTGGAGTATCTGGGGCGCAAACAGGATGCGTTCCAACAGCCTTTGCAATAGTAATGCGACATCACCAATGGCCATCACATGGAAATGGTACATTAACTTGGTATTATGATGGAGATGGAGATGAAGCAACATACGATCCTATTGAAGAATTAACAGACCTATCCGCTCGTAATTATGATTGGGGAAATATGCCTTTATCATTTTCTTCTTATACAGAAGAGCAAGCAACTCAGGTTGCGACAATTATGTCTGATTTAGGTAAAGCATTCGGTGTATCATATAGTACGAGTAACGATGGAACATCTGTTTCTGACCCAGGAAGCACTGAAAAGATGCAAACATATTTTAATTATTCCAATGTGTCAGTGTCTGCATTAAGATATGGTGATGATATAGATTCATGGATTGAACAACTAAAAGGAAGTTTGGCAGACAATAATCCAGTCCCTTATGCAGCATATAATAGTGTTACTGGTAGCAGACACATGTTTGTTGTTGATGGTTATACTGATACAGATTACTTCCACTTTAATTGGGGTTGGAGTGGATCGGATAATGGATGGTATCAATTGACTACTATGACTCCTGGAGGTTATAATTATTCATATGGTAATGATACCAACAAACAAGTACATCGTGCATATATCAACTTTAAACCCAATAAGGAAGTAACAATTTCAGTAAACGTTGACCCTTCAGAAGCAGGAACCATAACAATTGATGGAGAGAGCGTAGCATCAAAAGTGGTAGAAGCAGGCTCAACAGTTACTTTGCAAGCAACAGGAGATAACTTCTATGGTTGGCTGGTTAACGGAGAAGTAGTGAGTACCGAAAATCCCTATTCGGCAACAATCAATTCTGGTATAACCTATACAGCAAAATTTGCAACGTCAGCCGATTTGTACTTGCAGGCGGCACTTGTATCCGAAGGTGGAAATTATGAGTTAGATGAAGTAAATAAACCTACTGCAAGTACATATACAATAACAGAAGGAGTAAGTATTGAGTTAAATGCCAATACACAAAGAGGATACAGTTTTTTGGGATGGTATGATGCTGAAGAAAACTTAATAGATTCAGAAACCCCTACAACAATAAATATAACATCTCAAATATTTGCAGATCCATATATTTTTGCAAAATACTCACAACTCTCACCCATTACAACTACATCATTTGTAACAAGTGCAGATGCAGGGATGGGAACTGTATCTTGTAAATTTAATGGAAATCCTGTATCTGAAGTATATGAGGGTGAAAGTGTAACTCTTACTGCAAGTCCTATTGATGCAAGTTATATATTCAAGAACTGGACTTTAAATGGAGCAGATATACAAGGAGGAGCAGAAATAACAGTTTCTGTTGTTGCAGGACAATCGTATGTTGCCAACTTTATAGCAACATCGGAGTTGGCAGATATAACTGTAAATATGAACAAAGGAGGAACAGTATCCATAAACGGAGGATCTGCCTCATCGCAAGCAAAAGTAACAGATGTACAAGTTGGCTCATATATAACAATACAAGCACATCCAGTATCGCCCAACGAATTCTTATACTGGGTAGATTATTCTGATGAAACATCAATATTAAGTGAAGAAAACCCATGGAACTTCCAAGTTACAGGAACTGCTCGATATAAAGCGATAATGGGAGAACCTTTAGTTGTAACTGCAACATCTGCAGGAACAGGTGGAACGGCAATAGCATATCCTACAAAGGTATTATCAGGAAAAACAACCACTCTTACAGCAACACCAACTCAAGGTTATGAATTCGTAAATTGGACTTTGAACGGAGTAGAGGTTTCAACTGAAAATCCATATACCGCAACAATAACCGAGAGTGCTGAGTATGTCGCAAATTTTAGACAAACAGGAAGTGTAACCCCCACCCAATATACTGTAATAGTATCAGCATCACCTGCTGAGGGAGGAACAGCAAAAGTTAATAACGAGCAATCGGTAACAGTAGAAAGCGGAACAAATGTAACAATTACCGCTGATCCTGCAGATGGATATGAGTTTGTAGAGTGGCAAGTAAATGGAGTCTCTTCACCAATTTTGGGACAAAATGATAGTTTCGGTGTAACAGCCAGCAATACCCTTGTTGCTATTTTCCGTCAAACAGAGCAAGGCGGAGGAGAGGAGGAAGTCGCTACTAAACTTGACCGTACAGGATGGACCGTTACTGCTTCATCAGAGGAAGCAAGTGGAGAAGGTACAGGTAATGGAGTACCAAGTTGTATAGTTGATGAATCTTTAACAACATATTGGCACTCAAAATGGCAAGGAGGAGAAGAAACATATCCTCACTGGTTTAAGATTGATATGAAATCAGTAAAAAGTATTGAGGCTTTTGATTATGTTTCAAGAGGAAACACTACGGCAGATCAAGGTCCCAATAATGGTAATATATTAAATTACAAACTCTATGTAAGTGATACAGATATAGATGTAAATAGTTTGCCTGATCCTGTTAAAACTGGCACATTTGAATATGCATCAAGTGGCGATATAACATCAAAAACACATAATGTAGAATTAGAAACACCTGTGGTAGGTCGTTATATAATGTTATATGCAACAGGTAATTCTGCAAACAATAGACAGAATGCATCTTGTGTAGATTTCCAAGTTTACGGTAAACCAGCCTATACGGTATCTGCAACAGCATCACCAACTGACGGAGGATCAGCATCTGTATCAGCAAATGTTATAGGTTCAGGCGAAAGTGTTACTTTCACAGCATCACCAAATACAGGATACAATTTCTTAGGTTGGTATAATGGAGAAAATAAAGTTAGTGAGAGCCTTGAATATACAGCAACTGTAACATCAGATTTATCATTAACTGCAAAATTCGCAAAACAAACATTTACAGTTTCAGCAACACCCGTAGGAACAAACGGAACAGCATCAGTATCTCCAAACGGCACAGTTGAGTATGGAACACAAGTTACATTTACAGCAGATGCAAATCCTGGTTATCGCTTTGTTCAATGGTCAAACGGAGAAACTTCTAACCCATACACAACTACAATTACAACAAATACAACTCTTACTGCAAGTTTTGAGGCTTTGCAATCATACTCTGTGAATGTAACAACTAACGGAACAGGTGGTACTGCAACTGCATCACAAGGCACAGTATATGAGAACGGAACTGTAACACTTACTGCAGAAGTAGCCGATGGTTACCGCTTTACAGGTTGGTATCAAAACGGAGAGTTGGTTACAATGGCTAACCCCTATACAATTCAATCTGTAACAGGTAATATTGATTATGTTGCAAACTTTGTAGAGTCGTCAGATGAATTGTTACTGACATTTGCTTGTTTGTCTGACCTCCACGCACAACAAGATCTTATTACAGATGCAAATAATATACAACTTCGAGAGTCTGTAACAAAAACTCTTAACCAAATAAAATCGGATGAGAATGTCGATTTGATAGTTCTTGGAGGAGACTACACAAGTAACAATGCCATACCTCAAACAAGTTGGGAAACAACAAGAGAGTTGCTTGTAAATGCAACACGTGGAGCATTTAACGGAACTAAAACACCTGTAATCTATGTAAACGGAAACCACGATTACGAGGTTGCAAATTATGATTATCCTCCAAGAGATTACAATGCAGGAGAGTACTACGGAACACCAATGAAAACCGATATAGGAGCATTGGCAGCAGAGGATTGTTTCTATGAAACAGCCGATAACGGAATAGGAACAGCATTTAGCCTATTGGCGGCATACCACTATGTAGTAAACGGATTTGACTTTGTAGTATTGAATGCAGGTAAGAACCTATTCACATCGGCATCAGACTATACATATTCATTAGAGTCTGTTCAATGGTGTGAATCTAAACTTGCCGAGATATATGCAACAGATAAGAATAAAACGGTATTCTTCCTTGTTCACATCCCATTCTCTGATTCAAAAAGTCTTAGTTCAGGTAAAGGTATGACATCTAACACTGCCACAACATTGTTAAAAACAACTTTGGCAAAATATCCTAACCTTGTAATGTTGTACGGACACGACCATGGTAACGACACCGCATACATTCGCACAGCAACTGAGCAACGTGTAACAGAGTACGCAACTAATGGCGATGTTTATACAGGAGAGGGTTCAGCAAGTTCATTATACTATATCCAAAACTACAATACAAGTAAGTATTTGGGATATAACGAATACAACCTTGCAACAACCGATACTCAATCATCAGATGTTACAATAACAACATCAACAGTAACAGATGGAGCATTTGTATTTGATTTATCAACAACATTGACAAATAAGACCGGTAATGCAATAAGATATTTACATTGTGGTAGTTCAGGTCGTTTCTCAGGAAATAATGAGAATGGAGCAACAAACCAACAGATAAAAGTATTTAAGGTCGAAGATCCATCTGCCGCAACATTAACAGCAACACAGGTAACAGAAATTACAAGTGGTGGCACATATATGTTGGTTGCTTCAAATGACGGCGGAACTAACTACTATGCGTTAAGCGATGAAATGTATAGCAATAATTCATCAGGTCAACGTATGAATGGTGCCGCAGTAACTATTACCGATGGAACTATAACTTACGCACCGGGAACAGCATCTGTCCTTTGGAATATTGTTTTAAAACCATCTGCAACAGATAAGAGCTTCTTCTCATCATTTATGGGATCAATGCGTTACTATGGTAATTCAATAGAAGATGGACAATTGGCCGATAGAAAAATAATACAAGCTCTAATGGTGTATGTATATTCTGATCGCGTTGAGTTGAAGATGAAGAACTACGGAGAGAGTGGAACATTCAATGGAATAACAATCAATCAAGATTTAACACCATACGTTTCATACCGTACAGTAACACACTCTGACTATGCAGTAACAGCAACACCAACAATCACTTCAACAGGTGATGATGTAAGTGCAGGAACAGAGGTTACAGTAACAGTTGATGCACCCGAGTGGCACAACCTATACTATACAGTAAACGGAGATACTCCAACAGAGGCATCAACAAAAGTTGATAAAGGTCAAATCACATTCACAGCCACAGAGGGTGAGTATGTAGTTAAGGTAGTAGCACAAGAGGGTATCCGTTTAGTCAGCCCTGTTGCAGAGGTAACATACCGAGTAGTTGATACTCATGGAATAACAGTATCTGCAACAGAAGGTGGAACAGCCGATTTCTCAATAAATGAGGAAGAGGGAACTGTAACCCTTACAGCAACAGAACCAACTGAAGGATATGAATTTGTTGGTTGGAGTGTTGGAGAGTCAGCAGAGATTGTTTCTGAAGACTTATCATACACAATCTCTATTGTTGAGAATGCAGCATACAAAGCAAACTATGCAAAACGTACATATATAGTAACAGTAAGTACAAACAATGAAGAGTGGGGAACAGTAAACACAATTGCCAACCCTGTTACTCACGGCGAAACAGTAACTCTAACAGCAACACCCGCCGAAGGTTGCCGTTTTGTAAATTGGACAGTTAGTGGAAATCAGGTATCAACCTCTGCGGAATATACAACCGATGCAATTACTGAAAACGTTGAGTATATAGCAAACTTTGAGGAGATACCACAAATACAATACTATTCGGTAGTAGCAATTGCAGGAACAGGAGGTTCGGCTACTGCATCATCTAATTCAGTTGAGGAGAATACAACAGTAACTCTAACTGCAACACCAGATAGTGGTTACACATTCCGTAATTGGACAGTTGCGGGCGTTGAGGTGTCAACAGATAACCCTTATATCCCAACAATCACTGCCGATACAAAATATGTAGCACATTTCGTTCCTGAAAATGCAAATACATTACCAACTGGTTATTGTACAATATCGTCTTTGGTTCCAAACTGGGGTCATATAACTTCGCATTCACTTGTAAGTTTTGGTGTTAATGTAGGAGGAGCGGTTCAATTGGCGTCTGAAAATGTGCCTTCAAGTGCATTTAACGATTTAACAGGTAGTAAATCAGTAACAGCAAAACAAGGAGATCAGTTGGAGATAACCTTTGTTAATGGAACTTACTCAAACAATGTTTGGGCAGGTTTTGACTGGGATAGAGACGGAGATTGGGATGATGTAGTTGCTGCATATTCCGAACCAGGTCGAACAGGAGGAAGTAACGATGAAGGTTCAATAACTATCACAATTCCTGATGATGCCAAACTTGGTAAATCAAGACTAAGAATTCTTTCAGATGGAGATGTTTCAGGTGACGCTAATGTACCGTTCGATAAATCATCTCCAATGTGTGGAACATATGGTTCAGGAAAGATAGGTTATGCAGGTTCTTACTACGACATAACGCTATATGTAGAAGAAGGCTATGTATCTGATGTAACATACAATGTAACAGTATCATCGGCAGATGAGAATATGGGTACAGCATCGGCTTCAGCATCTGTTGTTTTAGAAAAAAGGTCGGTAACCCTTACAGCAGAACCAAAAGATGGTTACTGTTTTGTAAATTGGACAAATGAAGGAAATGAAGTATCAACTGATAACCCCTATACAATTCAATCGGTAACAGACAATATTAATTATGTTGCTAACTTTGAGAAATTGTCTACTTATACTGTAACAGCGCGTTCTAACAATGAAGTAATGGGAGTTGTAACTCCTTCATCTTCTCAAGTAATATATGGTAATACAGCAACTATCAAGGCAGTAGCAAAACCAAATTATCGTTTTGTAAATTGGACAAAAGGAACAGATGTGGTCTCTACCAATGCAACATTTACAACACCTATAATTACTGCAAATGCAGAGTATATTGCTAACTTTGAGGCTATGCCAACTGAAGCAGAGAAAATATCAATAGTAGATGCATCAACCAATTTTGCTACTTATCAAAGTTATGTAATAGGCAATATTAAGGATGAAAACTATTCAACTCTATTCTGGAGTGAAGGCGCACAAGAGATAGACAAATATGTAATGGTTAATTTGGGTGCCTTATATAATGTAGAAGATATCAAATTCTATTTTGATTCAGGAGATAAACCTTATGGTGCGGTAGTAGAGATTTCTACTGATAACTCTACTTGGACAGAAGTTTCTACCTTTGTAACTACTGATCTTGGTGCAGATAATACTTATGTATGTGATGCAGAAAAGAAAACAGCACAATATATAAGAATGAGAATTAATGTTGCAGGAACTAATTGGCTTAAATTAAAAGAGTTTGAGGTGTATGGATTAAAGACAACCACATCTTCTGCTGATATAACAAAAACAACAGCAACTGAAGATGCAACAGTAGAGGTAACAACCGATGCCCCAGCAACAATTAAGGTTGGAACAGAAACATACACAACAACTGCCGAAAACTTAACAGCAACAATAACATTGAATGTAACAAGTGCAGAAACTGTTACTATTGAGTCAATAGGAGCCAACATCACGTCAATAGATTGTGGAGAGAATGCCGTACCCACAGAGTTGCCCACAACCATAACGGAAGTAGAGTTGCGTAACGTAAATGCAGGAGAGGTTGAAATTGAAGCACCATTGTTGGAGAAGATAACCGTTGTATCAGATGCCGAAGATAATGTAGCAACAGTAGCCGTAACGTCAGACTTAAGTCAAGGCGTACAAGTAGTAGTAGAGAAAGAGATTAAGACACCACAAACATTAGGAGACGGCACAACTCCAACAATCTTCAACTTCTTGTCAATGCCATTTGCATTTAACACAGCAGGTATCAAATATTGGGACGGAGACAGTTGGGAGACAGCAGAGCCTGAAAACCATGTAAGAATATTGTTGTACGACTCACAAAAACGTGCAAATCAAGATTACAAAAACACATGGGAAAAAATAACAACT
>SUXK01000012.1:1294-18942 GCA_015061035.1 Bacteroidales bacterium | reverse complement strand
CCACATCCATATCGAATTTGTTTCACCATTTATAAAGTACATACCTGTTTCAGGTTGCTTTATCTCTCTTAACACCGACGACACCCCATAAAAGTATCCCATAAAACCATTAAATACCTTTACATTATCAGCCTCAAGTATTCCATCAACTTTTAAACCACTTTTTAAGTGCGTTTTGCCCTGAACTAATACATCACCTCCAATATTTACATTATTCGAGACGCTTACACTTCCGTTTACTTCTATGTTTTTCATTATTATATTAATGCTCCTTTTGCAAGTTCGTTATATATATTACTTTTTTCTGTGTCTCCAAAAACATTAAGAACCAAAGATGCTATGGCGTATATTACAGCCTTATAACATTTTTCGCATATTTCAATACTACTGTGATTGCTATCAATTTTAGGGTACGGAATATAAAGTGCTTTTTTTACAGTTGCATTTTTGTCCTTGCAACTGTAAAATTCAAGTACTCGTCCCTCATGTCTAATAGCTATCGCACAAACAGGATTGTTAGACGTTCCTCTTAATCCTTTATATGGTGCTGATTGTAGTTCGTATTGCGGATCACTTGTTTCAATGGCATGATATACTGCCCTACTCCAATCTGACATTTGAAAGACTACGAACCTCAAAAAATCATCAGGTAATAAAATCCAACCACTTTCCATATCAGACCAATATATAGCATTGCCAAATATATGGCCTCCGTCAAGCAGATGAACAGGAGCAATTGAATGTATAATTTTTATTGCTTCTGTTATTTTTGATTTTATTATCTCATTAATTGAAAGAGTATCAGTATCTCCAAATTCCGCAAGAGTGTCAGAATTGGAATTGAAGTCAAGCGTTATACGCACATCTTTGATAATATCATCAACAAAGTAAGATTTCATACTTTATTAATCAATTATAAACTCAATACCCAAAATCTTTGCCTGTTCCGTAATAGTTTTTTCACCTCTCAATGATAAACTATTAACATTATATTTTTCTATAAGGTAATTTTTAGCCTCTTGTAAGTCGCTTACTTTTACCTTTTTCAGCGTTTTTACTTCGCCAGAACTCTTTTTGTTATTAGTTGCTTGAGTTGCTGCTTGAGGAGTTGATTTAATATCATCTCCTGTTTTAGTCTCTTTTGCAAGATAAATTTTTCCACTTGCAAAATATTTGCTATTCTCAATGGCATACTGAATAATTCCATTATTAGTGGTGTATGAAGCAGGAATACTTCCTCGATTAGTTAAAGCACCACCAGTAAAAGGAATAGAAAACTTTCTTTTACCAACAGATACATCTATAATGTATTCTGAATAGTTTTTTATCTCATATCTTTTTAAAACCATAGTTTTTGAATTTTAAAATAAGAGGGAGGATTTCTATATATCCACCCTCTTACAAAACAACACTAAAAATTAGACTGTTATAGCTTCAACGTATTCGCTCCAAACACTATTCTTATACTGCCAAGTTTCTCCTTGTTTCGCTTTTGCTGTTTCAGAGAGTTGTACATCAGTAGTAAAACAATAAACTCGTCCATCAACAAGGTCATCACCCATAGGAGCGGTATCGCTATCCCACATTACATAACTTACTGCATTAGACGAAGCTTCGCCACCATCGCCATTAATAAAGATATGGCAAGAACCTTTCAACGCTAAAGCATCCCAAACGATAAGGCTCTCACGAGACGCCTCGTGTCCTTCCACTCTTTCAGTATCAGAGTGCTCTGCTGTACGTTCGTAGTGAACTAATCTGTCATTACCGATGATAGCCGCACTATTTGAATAGCCTAATTTATCTAATGTTGGCTCACGTTTAAACTCAAAATCACCAAATACTGTGTGAATGGCTGTTACCTTCCAACCAAGTTTATTGGTTCTTACCTCGATTTTTACTTCTGGGTGATTTTTAAAGTCGATACATTGAACATTCTCCAAGAAGTTTTTACCTGCCAAAACAGTTGCATTTTCAGGAACATCAGCAGAGGTATAGTACATCTTTGCTAAAGAGATGAATTGCTCAAAAGTCCATTTACCCGTGTGTTGGAACTCACGTTTAAATTGCCAACGCAATCCCTCGGTGAAGTAAACAACTTGAGTACCAGTTTTAGGATCTTGCACTTGCAATTCTCCTTTTTTACTAATCCATAAAGTGCGGTTACCTGCTCTTTTGAATTTACGGATAGCTCTTTCAGCAATGATTGCATCTGAAAAAGGAATACGTTTCTTTTGAGATTCGAAATAATCACTGACAATACGGTTCATACCGCGTTTTTGTAGGTACACCTCTGTTGGAACAGGTTGTACGCTATCAGGCGCAACCTCTTTTTGAGTCTCATGCATAGCTGTTGAAAGTACGTCTATTGAGGCTCCAACTGGTATAGCAGGAGTAGTACAATATGCATCTGTCTCATTAATTTTAGGTCCATTCACACAACGAACAATAGGCATATCCGATGTATCTTTTCCTGTTACATACAAAATCAAATCAACACCTTTGGTTACTGTTTTACCTTTCTCATCGTAACCATCAACATCTCTAACACGAAGTTGAGTGCATACTTGACACAAAGCTGCATCATTACTTGACATAGGTAAAACGAAACTTTGAGTTGAGGCCTCAGACACTTCGGATGTTAGTGTTACATTTGTACGCTCCTCATCGAGCATATAATGTTGTACTTTGGGAGATTTTACTTTTACTTTTTTCGCTTTTAGCATCATACCCATAAGGGGAGTATCATCACCCTCAAAAATAAACAGCTGTTCGTCTATATCTGTATCAAACAGATTGCCCGGAGCAATACCTCCTGATGCAGCGGCAAGACCATCTACTGTTGTTGCTTGACCTACTTGTTGTGTACTCAACCCTACACTGCCGGGAGTAGCTGCACTCGTACCGACACTTACATTAATTTCTTCTGACATAATTGTTTATTAAATTTTTATTGTGAGTAAATTATTTAGCTTCTTTCGCTAAATCAAAAATTGATTTTCTCTTTCTTTCCATAGGAGCTGGAGCTCCTCCTCCTGACAAATTAGTTATACCATCACTCGGAGCAGTTTTTTTAATTTTGTCGATAATCTTCTCATTACGTCCTCTGACTTCGCCCTCTCTGTCAGCCATAGCAACATCTTCATCGTGATTAATTGCTTTCAGACCCATGGTAATTGTCTCAATTGAGAATTTACCGAGGATACCATCTGTCATAACACCAATAAGGAACTCCATTACCTTGTCAATATCCTCATCATCTAATCCCTCTTGTTTTTTTACAATGTCAATGTTTTTTTTGGTCTCCTCAATATTTTTATTATGGACCTCCTCATACTCTTTTTCTTTTGCTACTTTCTCGGCAAATTTTTTATTTGCTTCTGTAATGCTTTTTAATTTTTGAGGATCCTCAAGTGCGTCCCTAAAATCATCACCATATAATTCGATTAAAACAGCAACAGGATCTGCACCTTTTGACCATCTTGTTACAAAGGCTGCACTTTTGGGGTCTGAAACAAAGAGTTCTGATAATGCTTTTTCATTGGTTCTATAACCCTCTAACTCGGTATCATAATTGTCATAATCATTGTTCGCTTGCTCAAACAATGCCTCATCATCATCAAAATTTCTATCAGGATACCTTTTTTTTAATCTTTCTGTATAACGATCTTTGTTGTTTACAACTTTCGTATTCTCACTCATATACACTAATTTATAAGGTTTATATTATTGATTATATGACAAATATATATAGAAGTTTTTATGAAATATGTATAACTTTTTACGTTCCAATGATTATCTTTGGAACATAAATAAACTTCACAAATAGGTTGTATATGAAAAAAGTAGGGGCAAAAATGGAATATGCTGACGAGCGTATGGCTGATTTAATGAGATTATACCACGAGTATTTAAGAGAATGCAAGCATATATCACTTGCAGATGTGTATGAAAAGATTGTTAATCTTCCATCTCGTAGATTTTGGGTTAGTTCTACTCACGCTCTAAAAGTAGTATCTGCAATATTAAGAGGAGAAGATATATTATTAAGTATGAGACGACCAAAAGCAGAGATGTATATAGAGATATTCCGTAGAGTAATGCAACTCAAAGAGAGAGAACCATCAACGAGTATAGCTAAACTATGCGAGCAAGTTGTCCAACAACCTGCTCCTAAAATATATCTTTCACCTGGAAGTGCTAAAATTATGATATATCAATATAGACGTGATAAAAGAAGAAATGGATGAGGTAAACGATATAATAATAGAGAATATAAGGCGAAACGAAATAATACGCACACCATTTAATCCTATTAGGGGATTGGGGTCGGTTGGCGAAAGGGAAAAAATAACTATAGATGATTTCCCTATTCGAACTCAATATCTACCAATAGAGATGCTTCAAATTCCTCTTGTTAAACAATTAATAAAGTATGGTACCTTGAAAGCATTTGTGGAGAAAGTTAGTGATGCGGATAATTATGAAAAGGACAGATTGAAAGTTATACAACAATTTGTTAGATTACGCTGTCGATACGATTTTCCTTTCTGGGCCGCAACATTTGTCTATATCAAAAACAAAGGAGGAGGCGAAGATGTTTTATTTCGTCTCACACGTCCCCAACGCAAGTTTGTGGCAAAGTTGGAAGAACTACGAAAAGATAAGAAACCTATTCGTCTTGTCTTACTTAAAGCACGACAATGGGGTGGTTCTACTACATCGCAGTTATATATGGCGTGGTTACAACTCGTTCACAAGGTTGGTTTAAACTCTCTTATAATTGCTCATCAAGGAGCAGGGTCTGATGAAATAAAGGATATGTTCGATCGTATGATTAAGTATTATCCTGTTGATATGTTATACAAATTGGGAGAAACATATAATGAGAATGAGCCTAAATTGGTAGGTGTTGGTAAGTCGGGCAGTATTCATCGTGTGCCACAACGTAACTGTAAAATTAAGATTGGTACTGCTGAACGTCCAGACTCTTGTCGTGGAGGAGACTACAATTTAGTGCATCTATCAGAGGTTGGACTATGGAAAGTAACTGACGGCAAAAAGCCCGAAGATATTGTTCGTTCAGCATGTTCGGGAGTTTTACTTCGTCCTTATACGATGATTGTATATGAGAGTACTGCTAATGGTACTGGAAATTTTTTTCAAAAGGAATATGACGATGCCAAAAGCGGTAAATCACAATTCAAGGCAATGTTTGTATCGTGGTTTGATATTGAACAATATTCGTCTCCTATTGAAGATATAATGCAATTTGCTACATCTTTATACAACAATAAAGATAATGACAACATTGTATCAAGCCGTGAAGAGAATGGCAAATATTTATGGTGGCTTTGGAAAAAGGGAGCAACCCTCGAAGCTATTAATTGGTATATTCAGGAACGTGCGAAATATACAGACCATGGTTTAATGGCTTCAGAATTTCCCTCTGATGATGTAGAAGCTTTTGTTCATTCGGGAGCAAGGGTATTTGATAAATATAAAGTTGAAAAGTTAAGGTTGTCATGCCGTCCTCCGCGTTATATTGGAGAAGTATATGCAGATGCAACAGAGGGCAAAAAAGCATTGCAAAATCTTCGTTTTACAGAAGATAATCAAGGATTGTTACATATATGGGAGTTACCCGAAACTGATGATACAATTAAAATAACAAATAGATACTTAACGGTAGTAGATATTGGAGGTAGGTCCTCCAAAGCCGATTACTCCGTAATAGTAGTATTCGACCGCCTCTTTATGGCAGAGGGTGGAAAACCAACCGTTGTCGCTCAATGGTACGGACATACAGATATGGACCTCTTGGCCTGGAAAGCTGCTCAAATTTCAGCCTATTACGACAACGCATTACTTGTTATTGAAAGTAATACTCTTGAAACACACGATAGAGAAAGAGACGTTGATGGTGATCAATCGTCATATATCCTAACCCAAATAAAAAATGTATATGACAATCTTTATACCCGAGAGTCTGATGCAGCAGCAATATGGGATGGAACAGCAAAAAAATATGGATTTCACACTAACAGAAGTACTAAATTATTGGTGATATCAACATTAATTAAAACAGTTAGGGATAATCTATATGTAGAAAGGGATGAAAGATGTTTGGATGAATATCTATGCTACGAACGCAAACAAAATGGAAGTTACGGAGCAATTATAGGGAAACACGATGACTTATTGATGACACGAGCAATAGGCATGTATATCTCTGAACAGATGGATTTACCGCAAGTAATCACCAAAAACAAAAAAGCAGTATCTTTACGCAAAGCAATATCAGAAGCTCATATATAAAAATAAAGCACCTTTATTGGTGCTTTATTTTATTGAGCCATAGCAGAAGATAATCTATTAACTGCGCCCATATTGGCTGTACTTTGTATTTGCTGGAGTAAAGCTGGAGATATGTTCTCTGGTATCTGTCCTTGTGCAACTTGTTGTTTTTGTGCTTGGATGCTTTGTAATAATTCATCAGCAAATGGGAAATTTCCAAGTTGCAATACTTGCTCTAAACTAATTGCTTGTGCTTGCCAGAAGCGTAAAAGGTCCTCATTAATCTTATCACGATATATGGGTGATGACGTACTTTCGGCAATTTGTAAGTCAAATTCAATATCAAGTATCTTTATAGGGTCTTTCTCTATTTTAGATGCAGATACTCCTGCTATGTTAAGAACACGCTTTCTGTCATAATATTGTTGTATATTTTTTACATCTTTATATGCTCCGTCAATAACAAAACCACTGAATGACTCCAATATATCAAGAAGAGATTTAGTTGCATTATCTACCTGTTGTGCATAATGGCTTGCACTTTCTCCTGAAAATCCCGGCTTTCCTTGCAATGCAGCATTTACTCCTGATATATCCTCGAAGAATTTTAATTGAACATTAAGTAACTCATTTATTCCAATATTAGTTGAATTACTATGGACCTGATGAGGAGTTGCTCCACTTCTTGAAGGTTTATAGATTATTACTCCATTAAAAGAGGCCCAACTTTCTGCAAAATCTTCGATACTCGTTCCTTCGGGGATAGAGTCTTCTGGCACCATAAGAACACCTTTAGCACTTGCTCTTAATATCCAATCATGCATCATAATCAGTCTATTAACATATCGTTGTTGGTCTATAACATCAGCAACAAACGAATGTATCTCCCCGTCAATTAGCGGATAAGCCTTGAAAACAAATGGGTGTTCTTTGTGTTCGTATGGTGTCTCGCCCTCATCTAAAACATCACCAAATGGCGAAATGTGATAAAAATACCAATAGTCATCCATAAACCATGTGGCTTCTATTAGTGCGACTTCATTGATATCCATTCCTACCTCTTCGGCTTGTTTTATTCGGCTTGCATTAACATCTTCAACTTCTCTCTTGTAATCCGAAATTTCTATTTTGTAGTACTCTCCTGTCATATAGTCGTGGCAACGATAACGAGCTTTCTGCTCTTTGCACCACACTTCTATTACCCTATATCTGTTGCGTTCAGTAGAAGTCAAAAAATCGTAAGTATCATTGCTGTATCCAAAATCATTAGCAAAACTTCTTATATCACTTTCTCCTAAATAACTATAAATCTCCTTTAAGCGTTCATAATCGCTGTTACTTTTTGCATAGTATCTGCACAAATCTCCCCAAGAATTGTCGTGTATCTGGGCAATGAAACTTAAATCCCAACCGCGTGGATCGGTCATATTATTGTCTATTATAATATCCGCAGGAGAGATATTCTCAGTCCAACAATCAACTCTGTCTCGACGAGGGCCAAACCATTTACGCTGAACTACAAGTCCACTTATAAGAAATTCTTCCATAGCTCTTGCAAGAAGTTCAGGAGACCTATTCAACTGCATATTGTATTGAAGAATAGTAGTCATTGTTTCGCTATATTGTTGTTCTGTACGATCACGAGCCAAGCACACTGGTTCTTTAAGTTGAGAGCGATAAACTCCCAATACATTTTTTACTAATCGTCTTATTAAGTTGTTTTTGGCTGGGAGATTTCCTTGCATACGGATATATTCAGCCTCTGTCATTTTCTTGCCATCAACATAAACAACATCATCCCACTGACGACCAAAAGTGTATCGTTTGTTTCTCTCTCGTTCACGACGGAACTGCTGCATTGCATTCCAATAATGCAATGTTCGTTCTAAAATATCAAGTCTTTTATTGTCTCTTTTAATATTGGATATTTCACGAGATTTCTTCTCTGTTTTTTTATTCTTTGGGGTTACCCTGGTCAAAGAGAGAAGATTGTTTGATTTTTTACTCATAAATATAAAGATTTAAATAATAACCCCAAATTTATTATAGTAAGCAGAAATATTAGTTATAAGTTTGTAATGTCTTAATACTGATTATTTTTTGTATTTAATTTATCCATTTTATTATAGTATCTCCTTTATACCCTTTCTCCCATACGAACCAAGCATAAGCAACCGCACTGCCCCCTGTACTACGTAAACCTTCAAATCTTCCATTCATTGCACAATTTATTCGGCTACTACTAACAAATACATATTTTGGAGGAGTATTTAAAAACATCTGTTTACGACCTTTCCCCTCTAAAAATGTAACTTTGAGAAACATACATAGATATCTTCCTTCAGGGATAATTTGTAATCCTTTTTGTATAAACTCTTTGGCATATCTATATGGAGGATTGGTAACGATATCTCCAGCCCATTCCAAATTATTAATATTTAGGAAATCAAATACCTCATTATTACAACGATTTATAATATCTGAAGACCTTGCAAGAATACCCTTATCTTCAAAAACTTTTGCAAGATGTTTCTCTCCACAAGCACACTCCCATATATTGTTAAGTTGAGGCATTACTTCAAGCAACAAATGTGCGGCTTTAGGATCAGTTGCATAATAGTCGTAACTCTCGCGCGTGCTGTTGCTATGATGTGATGATGCTAACATTTTGAAGACACTATTTGTGTCCCCAACCCAATCTTTATTTTTTCTCATATATAAGCAATTCACTTTTGAAGTTATTAAATATCATTGCTCGGATTTGTTGCATCTTGTTTTCATCTTGACCGCATCTATCTACAATCAAGAGGAATAGGTCTGCAAGATAGTCTGCAGAGTTACACGCTGCATCTACTTCGGGGATTTCGTAAATCTTTGAGTTTAGTTTGCTCACTGCTTGTTTTAACTCGTGAGCCTTTCGTTGCATATTGGCGAAGTTCTTTTTTTCGCCATACTTTAACCCCATACCCAATTGTTTTAGATATGCTTCAATATTGATTGCGTAGCCGTATGCTACGTCGGATAATAAGTATGCGAGGTTGGTATATAAGTTCGCCTTTGCCATTAGTTTATTTTTTTCTTCCATTGTGTTCTCCATATATTATCTTTCCTAATTTCTTTGCTACTTTGTATTCTATCATTGCTCCTCTGCTACGGTTGTAGTTTGGGAGCATATAAATATATTTGCACCACAAGAGGTGATATAGGCATATTGTCATACAGATGTACCAATTCCAACCTCGTTTACAGAGGTTAATGGGATTGACTACTTTATATCCTTTACGTTCCCAATACTCTTGGGCTTTTGCGAAGTTACGAACGGCAGTCGGGTACTTTATACCCGTTATCCTGCCTGATATGTATAGTTTGTTGTTCATAGATTAATTTCCAATTCTTTGTTAGCAACCATATAATAAGCATTCTGTAGTTGGTGTAAATAAGGAGTTTTAGGTAAACTTACTTGACGGATAGAATCTTCTATTCTTATTAATGTTCCGCTTTCCCATAAATGAACATCTATATAAGAATATCCCTTTCTCAAAGTATAAGCAGGAATCCAACCTGAAGCCACACATCTTTCTCTTGGAATTTTAGAAAAGCCAATCTTAATTAGGAGTTCTTCGCTGATGGGGATAGGCTCAACATACATAATGTTGATAGAGTCTATGTTAGTACCAGCACTATTTACTGCGGTTATTCTATCTTTCATTATACCCGTTACTTTGACTTTACCACCTACAAAATGGTCTTTAAGATTAACGATATTTCCTATTCTCAATTCATTTGCTTTCATTTGTTACCTATTTTATTAATTCAAATTCGTAAGCGTAGCCCATTGGGTTGGTATCCCAATAACCTTTTCCATTAAGTTTATCAATGAGTGTAGCGAATGCTCCTTTGGGTGTTTTGTGATAGAAACCTTGTTCTACTTTTTTATCTTCAAAATAGAAATATCCTAATTCTATCAACTGATCTATTCCCTCATTCATACATTCATCATCTGTAACGTCTTGCAGCCTACAAGGCGTTACTTTGGTTATGCGTATTTTGTGGGGCATTAGTTCATTTTTAACAAACATTTTGTTAGTTGCCCCAGCCTCATCAAATAAATTACATACTTTGTCGTAAAGATTTTTATCATTATAAAAAGCGTAAGACATAACTTCTTTATAACTTTGCTTTATTGCTACGATTTCTCCTACCTCGTAACGTGGTTTCTTATCGGCTCTCCAAGTTCGTGTTTTAGTACCTCTCAATACGGCATTTTCTAATCCGTATCGTGCGTTAAACATTATTCCTTTCATTTGTTCATCGGGTAAAACAACTCACACTCTCCATTCTTGTACATAGGTTCAGTGTAAGAATAAACATAAATCGGTTGTAATTTCTCTCTCATCAGGTGCAGTTGGTATCTTCTGCATCTATCTCTTATTGCACATTCTGTTCCCTCGCAATGTGCTATATCTGCGTTGTAGCTCATTCTTCTAATTTTTTCAATTGTTCTTTTAATAATTCGGGCTTATCGTGTATGTTGCCGATGATTTCAAATCTTATGTCAGT
Source organism: Bacteroidales bacterium (assembly GCA_015061035.1). Lineage (GTDB taxonomy): Bacteria > Bacteroidota > Bacteroidia > Bacteroidales > G3-4614 > Caccoplasma_A. The sequence continues at coordinate 8,085 of SUXK01000012.1, read as the reverse complement.
ATTCAGGGGGTTAAAAGTAAAATTAGTATTACCAGCAAAAGAGTGAAACCAATCCTCTATATAAGTATAACCAAATGCCCCGTGCTTGAACATTACAATTAGGGGTGTGCTTTTATATCCATTTTCGCCCCACACTAATATATCCCCCTCGTATATCTCGTTTCCGTTCTTGTCAAGCAGTCCTGTGAACTGACCAATTGTTTCGGGGTGGCAGTAGAAACACTCGCTTTCGCCTATATATCCTACATCGTAATTAACCTTGTCGAATGGGATTATTATTGCTACACTATCAGTAGTGCCTACAAAATAACCATACACCCATTCTCCGTTATCTATTCTTTTTCCTCTAAACTTTATTGTTTTCATCTTGTAAACTTTTTAATAGTTCATTTTTTTCTTCTTCCGTCAAACCCAACTTAACCATTTCGTCGAGCAACTGTTCTTTGGTAATCCTCCCCGATAGTATTTCGGGAATAAGAAATAATAAAGAAATATATTTCATATCATAAACTCTTTTTCTCAATCCATTTTGCATCTATATAAACTCCGCATACAGGACACCTAAAACGATATTTATAGCCAGTCATATAACCTTGATGTAATTCCAAATCAACATTCTCGTATTCCAAAATGCTACCACAATTAGTGCATTCAATTTGTTCTTTTGGAAATGGTTGGGCTTTAATAATCTTAATCATATCATAAACTCTTTAATAGTTCTTCTTTGGTTGGGAAAAGGCGATACTCGTGAAATCTTCTATTATAAGGAATTACATCACTATGTATCACCTTAATTGGGTCGTTCTCGTAAGGTTCTACATAATAACTTGGAAGCACTTGTTTGCCTACATAAACTTCCATCGCAGCAATCCTTTGACAAGTAGGGTGGTTATTCCACATAAACCACACCTCATCGCCTATGTTGTACTTTGTTTCGATTATCATAACTCAATCATTTAAGCAGTCAATAACCTCGTTCATTAACTCATCGTAATAACCGCTTTGTGCTTGCAGTTCTTTTGCTTCTTTTTTGGTTATTCTCATATCGTTCGCAACGAATGATGCACAAATAGGCTGTTTGTGGTCGATAGCAAGGCATTGGATAGTTGCCCATACGCCACTATTAAATGTTTGCTCTTCTTTTAGCAAATGGTTAAATTCCAACTTAAACCGTTCAAGCATTTCATATACATTGCGAAACTTTGAAGAATTGGCATTTGCTTCAAGCCACTTTGTTATTTGTTCTAACTCATTTCTTATCATAATTACTGAATTTTTATCTCAACCTTTTCTAATATCCTATTAGCCAATTCTCTTGCAATTTCGGTTTTAAGAGGTTTTTCACCCCAACCGTGAAACTCTTTTATAGCAGCATCAATTCTATCACGAATATCATAACTTTTGAAACTGTCTGCTATTAGTTTTCTTGCTTCTTCCTGAACAGATTCTTCAAGCCATTCTCTTATATCCTCTTTGGTTATACCAAGTTCGTTGTGGAGATAATTTTTGAACAAACTCCATTTGTCATTTTTAGATGCCATAGTTTTACTTTGCTTTTAGTTCTTTAATAATATTCAACACTATATCGTGATAAGAAAGTTTGTCGGGGTCGAAACCCTCATCGTAAGTATCTGTTTCATCGTTGTAATGCTTATAAAACAACCATTCTTGTAAATACTCTACAAAGTGTTCGCCATCAATTCCCTCGCCCATATCGTTGTCAAACATATTGAGCAATCCAGTTACTTCTTGGCATTCTAAATGGCAAACCCAATCGTATATTTGATTGTCATACTTATTGGTTTGGCGTTCATATTTCTCGCCTACTTTGATAGTGCCACCGCAGTACATACATCTATGCTCTTTTCTCGCGGTTGGGTAACTTCTATTTAGTTCTGTTATCATAGCCCTGTTACTCCTAAACAATGATAATTATTATCCCACCATTCTTTGTACTCTTCGTATGGTATTTCCATAACATCGCCATCAAGTTGATTTGTGTCTATTACGGCGGTACACTCTGAATAACGCAATATTCTTTCGCTTTCTCTTGTATTCGGGTTCATTACCCATTCATACCACTTCAAGGATTTACCTTTATCTGCGGTGTATCTTTTTAATGCTATATCACTTATTTTCATAACTTTTCTTTTTTAGGTAAAACAATAGGTTGCCAATGGGTTATCCCGTCAATATCAAAGCCATCGTCAGTGTACCACCAATAATGTGAAACATCTTTTATTTTTTCTTTACCTGTATAAGTGGCAATGTAAGCAAAGAAAGTATTATCCATTAATTTCCTACATACAAGTACCCTTTCATTTTTTCTTGGCAGTCTATCCTTTACGCTTATCCAATCACTCTGTTTCATTTGTAATTATCTATTTCATCTTGGTCTATATTTAATGTTCCTTTATCATTAAGATACTGCATAATATCTTTGATATTCTTGCCTCTATTATATTTATAGTCATTATAGAGGTGTACTATTTTGCCTTGTAATTTCCAATAGTCCTCAATAGCACCTTTTTGTAACCTTTCCAAATGGTCTATATGTAGTTTAGTTATTTCGTGGTAACTAATTTTACCCTCTTCCATTAGGTTGTATATAACCCATAATAGAACATCTTTTGGTAATGTTTTTAACCCTTTTAAAATCTCATCCATAATTTACTTTGTTAATCCTATATTTTTTACTTGGCGATATAATTCATTCAATGCTTCTGTTAATAGTTCAGCATCTTCTTCACATATTAACCCTTCTAATACGAGGTTATCAATATTCTGCTCATTATCACAATAGATAGTTGGAGAATATATATCATTATTATTCGCCCAAAAATCCACTTGGTCTTTAATAACCTCACATAGTTTCTTGTGTTTTTCTGTTGGTTTCATTTTAAATTAAATTATTATTTAAAACATATTCTATTGCTCTTAACTCACATTTACCCCAATCTCCCAAAGTGAAATATTCTCCTTGATGCGAGCAAACACATTCTGTACCTTTATAAATCTCATAGGTTACAGGGTTATCACTATCATCATCAATGAATACTGAGATGTATATATCTTTCTCCTTCCTTAACCATTTCAAGACTTGTGAAATGGTGGGACATACACAATCTTTTTCATCAAAGTCGTCATAATCGTAGTACTCTCTATCACCGAACACACTCTTGATATTATGATTATGGTCTGCTGATGTGAATAATGCGTAGAATACACCTAATTCACTATACATTGCAAAAGGGTATTCACAACGAAACCCTTTCTCTTTGAATTTAACCGCCAACTCAAATGTTACGAAATCTTCCATAGTTATTTATTTTAAGAGTAGGGGATTGCTCCCCTAACCAATTATACTTCTTTGAATTCTCCATTTACTAACTTGTACCAAGTGTCTGCTTTTATTTGTTCACCATCTACATACTCTGTTTTTACACATTTTGGTATATCTCGCTTAACTTCCTCATTATATTCCCACTCTGACAAGGTAATCCAAGAACCCTTTTTCGCTTTTACTACAGAATTATGCCCGGCACAACATATTACGCTATTATCACCTGTACTTTCTACCTTTGCGGAGTCGCCACTGCTACCTATCTTTGCGGAGTCGCCACTGCTACCTATCTTTGCGGAGTAGCCACTGCTACCTATCTTTGCGTAGTCGCCACTGCTACCTATCTGTGCGGAGTCGCCACTGCTACCTATCTTTGCGTAGTAGCCACTGCTACCTATCTTTGCGGAGTCGCCACTGCTACCTATCTTTGCGGAGTAGCCACTGCTACCTATCTGTGCGTAGTCGCCACTGCTACCTATCTGTGCGGAGTCGCCACTGCTACCTATCTGTGCGGAGTAGCCTTGTGGATTATCTCCTTTATCCTTTGTCTCTTTTATAATATCTTGAGGGTTGGTAATTTTCTTAATCCATTCTACTCCAGCTTTAAATAACCCTGCAAATCCTATTTCTGCTACAATTTTTATTTCCGATGATGCTATCTTATCTTCTCTTTGTTGTGTATTACCCGATTGTTCTACCTCGCAGAATTTACCATTTACATCGCTGTAGTAGTTTAAGACGTCCAAAGGGTTTTCGCAAGCGTGAAAACCACTATTGCAAACACTTATATCACCTTCGTGAGTATATTTTTTGCCTACTTCGTATTGAAATCCTCGACACTTCATGTCTTTGTCGAAGCCTTTGAATGATTTAATTGTTGTTGCCATAATTATTTGTTTTAAGTGGTTTAATCGTTGTTGTGTCTATCTCTGTTTTACACCCTCCTGTTATGTTGGGTGTTGCACTCATTGCGACTATCATCAGCAACATTAGTGCGGTTATTATTATTGCTATTAGTTGTAGTTTCATAATATTTATTTTTTACTTGTTTATAATATTCTTCTTGTTTTTTCGTAAACGGCATAAATGAATGATTGAGCCAACGGCATATATAATATACTTTATCATCGGAGTAATCTTGATTATCGCCTGTTATTACCCAAGATTGGGTAATATGATCTCTTGCCTTTATGAAACAATCTATAAGTTTGGGATATTTCAATAACACTTTGTAATTGCTTGTAAAATTCGCTTTCGGGCATACAAGGCAACCAATTCTTTTATTCTCCTTATACTCGGGATTAATTGGTAGTTTGTATTTGTGTATGTATTCCCAGACCTCTTTATCCGTCCAATCAATTATTGGGTTGAGGGTTAATATATTATTTGCTCCTGTTGATTGGCATTGTTCTTTAAAATATTCGTTTACTATTGGTCTCATCTTTTTTAATTGAGTTTTATTCTTCACCATTAGAGTTGTTCGCTTTGCTCTTTTGGTACTCTCAATTTTTCTTATTCCTAAGATTTTACAAGCATCGTTATATTTGGGATTATGCTTATAATTTTCGCAACAATAAGCAGAGGTAACTGTTGGCAACATTCCGCTGTGATTAAGCCTAATGTTTGCAATAAAGCCTACTTTAACATCTCTTCGCCATATCACTTCGGAATAATATTCTTTGATAAATCTCAAAGTTGTTGAACTTTCAAAGCAATGATTGAAGTATGCAACGAATTTAATTTTTGCTCGTTTGCAGAGGTCGTATACAACCTGACTGTCTTTGCCTCCTGAGAACCCAACAGCAACTTCGAAATTCATCTTATCTGCGATTTTTTCAAATTTCTTAATTCTGCTTATTGCCTCTTCTTCTCTCTCTTCGTGAAATAAGTCCATAATCAAAAGTTGTGTGTTTGGTTGTTCTTTCCCAAGTATAAAATCACATATAAAGTTTACCTCCTAAATGATTTGTTCTTGAATATTATCACATTCATCATCTCGTTTAGTCTGTCGGCTATTCTCTCTCCGTATTTCTCTCGTATCTCTTTAGCTGTTAAGTTGGTCGATATAACAGTAAACAGTTGATCATTATATCGGTGTTCAAGCACCTCTATTACAGGGTTGAGAACATTGCCGTAGTCAAGTTTAGTTGCAGGCTCTTTACCCATATCCTCTATTGCGAGTAGGGGTAGGGTTTTACACTCTCTCATTCTGTCGGCAACTTCTCTTGCATCTACAATAGGCATACCGTGTTCTACAAGATTTCTATTCTTCAAGTATATGAGCGAGTTTTGCAATGCTCGCACAAGAGTTGTTTTGCCATTACCGCAAGTACCGCACAGGACTATGCCTGTTTTATGCGACTTTGTTGTTAGTACATTAGCCATTTTTGCGATGATCGTACTTGTTTCATCATTCTCCTGATACTTCATATTGCGTGATTTTACTTCTGCTTGGTATGCAGCTGTTAGCAATATTCTCATATCTTCGCTTGATAGATTAATCTTGAAGCCAGTCCGAGTAATCCTCTGCTGAAGTAGCACTGACATCAAATCCGATATTTTTTTTGTTGTGTTGTTTTGATCCATTTTTAATTGTTTTGTTTCTACTTACTATACGTAACCAAGAGTTGAAATGCCGTTTGGCATCTGCCAATGATGTGTGTCCTCGTTCTTTACCATCTGCTATACATTGTATTCGAAAATCATCAAGTTTGTTATATAACAATTCTTTTCTCATGGAATGAAGTACTTGCAATTGGTCTAACCAACATTCATCTTCTTTCAGTCCCTCAATTTCTTGGTCGAGCGTTAGCGAATATGGTTCGTAACGTGGTAGAGTAGATTGTTTAGCAGTCTCAATCTTTGGCGAAGAACCCCTTGACACTTGCGACTCCGAGAGCAGACTGTAATCTGTTATATTACATACTCTACGACACTGTATGCAAATACGTTTGTATCGCTCTTGAATACCTTTGCTTGTTAGTACTCTCTCTGCATCAAATAATTCTTTGGAAAACAAACCGAGAGATAGGCAGACCTTTATAACTTCCAATACATACGCCTCGTCAAAGCCCGTCAGTTCCGAGCAGATGAAAGGCAACTCTTCGTCCCACTCAATGTAATACCCATTCTTGTAGATATTACAGAGCAGTAGAGCATATATCGAAATGGCTTTCCCACCTTGATACTTGATTAGTTTTCTTATCTTGAGGTCGCTGAATATGTCTATATCCATTGGGAAATAGTCAAGACCTCTTTTGGAAGTTCTTGCCATAATTAGTATTCGTTGTTCAAATAATCGTTTACCTCACGTTTAAAATCATCAAAGGAACGACACACCACATATTTGTACTCTCCGTCAGCACAGACGATGTTCTGCCATTGCTTTTGGCTGTCTCGCTGTCTGCCTTTGAGAGTTTTCATTTCAATGAGCAAAGCACCGTAGTCC
>SUXK01000012.1:0-1284 GCA_015061035.1 Bacteroidales bacterium | reverse complement strand
ATCACGCCTGCCACCATTAGGAACGGCGAACAGTCTGCCGTGAAGCCTGGGATATTGGAGGGAGAACCACCGCACACACGCACATTGTATGCGGTGTTCCTCATCCTTGTGTACCTTTCGAGTTTTAGTAGTTTTCCTATATGTTTCAAGTAACTCATCAAATGTCATTTGTTCATTAGCTGTTTAAGTTCTTTACATAGAATCAATTTTGCCGAGTTCTGTGCTGGAATAGTTACTAATGTTCCTCTATTGATGTTACGTGCTGTCTTCGGTGCAGTCTTAATAGCTTTGATGGTAGCAAATCCTCGGATATAAATACTCTCACCTTGGATTAGCGATTGAATGATAGCTTCTATCACACTTTCTGTGGCAGTGATTGCCTGTGAACGACTTAATGTCGTGTTGTTGATTACATGATCAACAATGTCATTTTTTCTCATTTTGAACTGAATTAATGGTTATTAATTTATTTTTTAATTTTCTACTCATTTGTTTTAGAACCCATGCTCGACACACATTGCGTTGTCCGGGCAGGGTGTCATATACTTTGGCAGCATCATCGAAATACTTGATAATCTTCTGCACGTCTGTTTTGCATATATCCATTATCCCGATGTGTTGAGGAAGAGATTAACCAACTCATCGAAGTACATTTCATCGGTTGGTATATCATCGTCCGAGTTCATTATTTCACTCGCAATAGACTTCTTGCGGTGTATTAGGTTATAAATGGTGTGGTCGATTGTGCCTCGTCCGAGCAGATAGTAACAGGTTACGTTGTCTTTCTGACCTATGCGGTGCGCTCTGTCCTCACATTGGCAGCAGTCGGCATACGTCCAAGCCAATTCAATGAACGCCACGTTTGATGAGGCTGTAAGTGTCAGTCCCACTCCGGCAGCTTTGATTGAACAAATGATAAGATTAACATCAGGGTTATTCTGGAACGCATCGACAGATGCCTGTTTGTTTACCATACTATCACGTCCTGTAACCGTTACCGCACGAGGGAACACCTTTTGCAGTTCGTCCACAACCTCGTGGAGAGAGCAGAACACGATGAGTTTCTTTCCGCTGTCAAGGAATGTGCGTATGAAATCAACCGCTTGTACTATCTTGCCTTTGGTGGCCAAGGAACGCAACGTCATAAAGCGAACAAGTGCTTCCATACGCATTTTGCGGCGTATCTCCCAATCGGTACACTCGGTGTACTCCTGCAAGTATGCGGCAAGGTCGGCGGCAGCAAGGTTGTATTCCTTATCATTGGAAATCTCCACGTACAAGTCC
>SUXK01000007.1 GCA_015061035.1 Bacteroidales bacterium | reverse complement strand
AAACTCCAACGACCTATAAAATCACCTCGTTATTGGGTAATGATTTGAAAACCGTCCGCCCTCATTACCTTTCATTTCCTTGCACTTTTGCATCGGCGAGGCTTTCATCATAAGTCCTCATAAGTCACTGAACACCAGTGCCGCCATCATTATTTTCCCTCATTCGTTAGATTTTTCCAGAGATAAATACTATTCTATCTGTTTTTACTTATTGATAACATTCTCTCCAATGCTTGTGTTGTTATATTGCGAGATATTTTTCCATTCTTGGCGAACGATATTTCTCCTCGCTCCTCTGACACTATCACTGCTACTGCATCTGTCTCTTGCGTTATTCCTAATGCCGAACGGTGTCTTAAGCCTAACTCTCGCGGGATATTGGGCGCATGCGATACTGGCAATATACAACTTGCAGCGATTATCTTTCCGTCTCCTATAATTATGGCTCCATCGTGAAGCGGAGTTCCTTTATAGAATATTGTCTCTATTAATCGAGACTCTATCTCGGCATTTATCTTCTCTCCTGTTGCTTCATATTTTACCAATGGCATATCTTGTTTTACTACAATTAATGCTCCCGTCTTGGTTTGAGACATATTTTTACACGCATATACTATGTGCATTACATATTCGGGAACTTCATCAGTATCACTCTTTTTGGCTTTAAAAAAATTAGTAAAGCGCTTCCAACTCTTATGCGATCCTAATTCACTTAAGAATATACGTATGTCATCTTGAAAGAGTATTACCAGAATTATTACACCAACATTTACCAACTTGTCCATTATTGAGCCAAGTAGTTGCATCTCAAATATTCGAGAGACTAATATCCATATCACTATGAAAGCTATTATCCCTCCGAATATCTTTATTGTTCCTGATACTCGCATTACTCTATATACATAGTAAAGTATTATCGATACCAAGAATATATCTATTATATCTTTTATTCCAATAGTGGTAAACATATATTATTTTGATAGTTCAAATATTCTTACTGTCTCTACACACTCTCTTACATCGTGTACTCTCAGAATGTTCGCACCCTTAGTTAATGCCATAGTATTTAATGCCACAGTACCAGGCAATGCCTCTTGAGGTGTGGTATTAAACAGTTTGTATATCATCGACTTCCGAGATACTCCCACCAACAAAGGTAGTTTAAATTGTGCAAAATCTGCAAGATTTTTTATGATATTATAGTTTTGTTCTAAACTTTTTGCAAAACCTATTCCTGGATCTAATATAATGTCGTTTACTCCCAATAGGTGTAACTCCGATATTTTTCTTGAGAAATACTCAATAATATCAACTATTACATTATTGTACGAGGTTTCATTCTGCATTGTTTGGGGAGTTCCGCGCATATGCATCAATATATATGGAACTTTAAGTTGCGCAACCGTTCTGAACATATCTAAATCACCTTCTCCGCCCGTTATATCGTTTATTATATCAACGCCACACTCTTCAACCGCATACCTTGCAACTCCGCTACGGAAGGTATCTACCGAGATTATTGCATGAGGATATCTCTCTCTTATCTGCGGTAAAACTGATTTTAATCTTTCTATCTCCTCCTCTTCTGATATATCATCTGCTCCCGGACGCGATGAGTATGCTCCCACATCTATAATATTTGCACCTTCTCTTATAATTTGGTCGGCTCTACTAAGAGCATCATTATATTCAATATTTCTACTTGACTCGTAAAACGAGTCAGGAGTAATATTCAATATTCCCATAACAAGAGGTTGCTCTAACGATACTAACTCTCCTCGTATATTAATAGTTTTGGGCATTCTTCTGTTTATCTATAATAAGTTTCTTCAACAAAAGGTGGGAGTTTAACTCTCCTTTGCGAAGATAATATTTTGATTTGGATTTTTATTCATAAAAAGAGAGGAGATTGCTCTTTTGAACAAATCTCCTCCCTTTTCGTATATTTTTATATCATTCTACTATAATTGGCTCATTGCCTCTTTAATGCTGTGCTCAGGATTTATCTCTAAGATTTTACCCCACCATTTGCGAGTCTCAATATATTTTGCTCCTTGTGGGTTCTCAGCATACTCTTTTAGATAGTTGTAGTATCCAAGATATTGGTAAGCCTCAATGATAGTATTGCTCTTGTCGCCTTTAGCCTCTAACATTTCAACTACTTTCTCATAGAATGGTTTTGCCAATCCTAATTCAGTCTCTGGGTCCATTCCTGAGTGAGCACGTGCTCTCCACATATTACCACGATAATCCTCTGGAGCACGCTCTGCTACTACTGCAAATGCATTATCAGCCTTTTTGAACAACTCAACTTTTGTCTCCATTACTGTGTCTGCTTGTGCTGCTGAGTAGTATGCACGTCCTAAGTTGAAGTAGTCCATAGTTTTAACCTCGTCTCCTGCCAACTCCATATATTTTGCCATTGCATCGGCACTCTTAACCATCTCGTCTGCTGCTTTGTAAGCATCGCTTAAGTCTTTTATCAAAGTTGCATCCTCTGGATTTTTAGCAACTGCTTTCTCTAACAATGCAACATACTCTTTTGGACGGTTTACTTTTTTAAGTGCATTTCCGTATATTGAGTAGTCTTGAGCAGTTAGAAGATCAGCATTTGCCTCATCATTCATATATCTTGCACCACACTCAGCCGCTTGCTCAAAGTTCTCAAGTGCATTGTTATTGTACATTGCAAAACGATTTAACAAAATATCGTTGGGATTTTCAACCAAAGCCTCCTCGATAATTGTTAATGACTCTTCATATTTTTTATCGAAGAACAATAATGCTGCGTGACGTGAAAGGTCTGATGCAAAGTGGTTAGGATTTGACATATATGTTGCATATGCCTTAACTGCTTGAGTAAAACGTCCTGCATTAAACAATGCCTCTGCATACTCGCGTTGCGCAATTGCCGATGCTTGGTTAAGGTTCAATAGAGCCTCCAATTTTGAGATAGCAAATTTAGGGTTGATTGGATAGTGCATCTTAGCATATTTAACGTATGCCTCAACACAATTTGCATCAAAGTAAATTGCATTCTCATACTCACCTGCTGCTAATCCTGTATCACCATTCTTCAATGCAATATCTCCTTGTAATACATACAAAGGTGCATACTCAGAATTTGTGCGGTTTGCTGCATCAACATACTTTTTATATTGTGGCATTCCTGCCTCAAAGTATGCTCTTGCAATGTTTGTGTTAACTCCCGCTTTTTCAGTTTTTGATAATTTAACTGCTTTTTTAAAGTTTGCCTCAGCCTCTTTATCGTTTACACCTAAAAGCAATTTTCCTAATCCAATGTAGTTGTAAGGATATGCAGCATCTTGTTTAACACCTTCGTTGAAACATTTTGATGCCACCTCTTTGTTTCCTAAAGCAAACTCTGCCTCTCCTAAATAGTAAAGGGCTGCTGCCTTGTCTGTTGCCGACAATCCTGGCAATGTATTGTCAAGGATTATTTTTGCACGATCAGGTTGTCCTGCTTTGTAATACTCAACTCCATCTGCATAGTTTTGTGCAACTGCTGTGCTAACTAAACTTGCACCAAATAGAAGTGCTACGAATAAAATTGATTTCTTTAACATAATCTTCTTTCTTATTTGTGTTATTATTTATATTTCTTTTTTAAGTCTCTTATCTGTATTAGTCCGATATTTTAACCGGTTTTATTACAACCTGCTGAGTTGTTGGCATCATTCCTGCCTTTAAGATAATAAGTTGTCCTTTATCTGAAGCAAGGAAATTTGAAAACCCTCTTACCAAACCTGTTCTGGATGATGTATTTAAGGCATACACATGACGAGTGAATGGGTAGTAATCAAGTGCGATATATGCTTGATATGGTTGGTATGAGTTTATTGGTGTTGCTACACCATCTCTACTCATTGCCACTACTCGTACCTTATCAGAGAAACTCATATTGGTTGAATCCTTCTCGTTGCCAATCCAGCTTGCTCCAATAACACCTATTGCTCCTGGAGTTGCCGCCACATAGTCAATAACTTTCTCATTTGTACCTTGTGCATATATATTTTTACTTGCCAAAGGCTCTCCCTTACATATTGAATCAAGAGCATATCGCACAGTACTTGAGTTCTTATTATCAAATGTTAGTGATAACTCTTTAAGTTTTGACTTTGGATTTATCTCTTTCCACGATGTAATTTTTCCTGTAAGAATATCTTTTACTTGCTTTACAGTCAACATTGAATCGGGGTTATTCTTATTGATTATGAGTGCTATTGCATCTTTTGCTATACAGAAAGATACAGGTATCATCTTTTTACTTCTGATTAAATTTTTCTCTTCCATTGAGAAATCTCTTGTTGTTATGGCAAATCTAACACTATCGGTCAATAGCAGATCCATAACTTCAACTTCAGAAGTGTATATGGGAATGATACTTGCTTTGGGATAGGTAAACTCAAAGAGGTCAATCTCCTCCTCAATAATGGGAGCAAATGACTCATCTGCCGACATTATGATTACACCCGATGTTGGTGTGTCTAATACCTTCTTTTTTTGCTCTTTGTTACTACACGAAAATAGGGTAAGAACTGCAACAAATAATATGTAAACTGCTCTCTTCATAATTTTCACGATTTTTTGTAACCTCTATATTTTATAAAACGATATGCTCTGAAAATTGCATATACGACAAATATAGTTGCGAATATATAACGTGTTAAAGGTGCAAAATTATTAAATAAGTCGGTAAATACCAAAAGATACGCAAAACCGAAATATGCTATAATCATTATTATTCCAAAGATATAACCCAAATTTATTGTTATAACTTTTTCATCTTTAACTTCTTCGTTATTATTCTCCATATATAGTTTAAAATTATATTCTTGTTTTAAGTTGCATCTAATCTACAATATTGTCGATGCCTATCTGTTTTATGGTTTCTTGTCTTTTTGACAAATAAAAACCTTAAGAGTTTAATTTGTGAGAGGATTTATCAATTTCTTTATTGAACTTTCTCTTCACTCCGTCCTTGTCTGCTATAAACAAGTTACTGTTTTATTTTGTTTAAGCATACATCTTTTTTGATAGTATACTAAAACCTTTTACCGAGTTTAAACTTATCCCATTTAGGAGCAGTTTTTAGTACTCTATTTTTTGAAAATCCGCACGTCCGTACCTTTTCGGGTACAAACGTGCGATATTTCAAGTATTCTTATTTTAGTTTGAATACTACATTAGTTTAAATTGTACAGGAAGTGTAAACCATACGTTAACTGCATGTCCGTTTTGTTTACCGGGAATGAAGTTAGGTATTGATTTTACTACGCGAACTGCCTCTTTATCCAAAGTTGCGTCAACTCCACGTAATACTTGAACCTCTCCTACAGAACCGTCTTTCTTAACAACGAAGCGAACAACTACCCTTCCTTGAATACCGTTCTCTTGAGCGATTGATGGGTATTTAATGTTGTCACTGATGTATTGAAGAAGTGCTTTTTGTCCTCCGGGGAATGTAGGCATTTGCTCTACAACCTCAAGTACTTGATTATCTTCTTCCTCTACCACAGGTTTAATTGCCTCTTTAAAGTCAGCAATGTCCTGACCATTCTCTTCGTCATTTCCTTCAACGTCGGCAATAGAGATTGTAACCTTAGACTCAATCAACTCCTCTTGTGATTTGATCTCCTCTTCCTCACTTACCTCTTCGTCCTTTTTAATTACAGGAGCTGTAAACTTAATAGAACTTTTTAGTGGTGGTGGGGGAGGTGTTTCCATCAAAGGTTTGTACTCCTCGTTTTTCTTAACCTCTGCCTCTTTCAAGTCAGACAACTCTGTTACTTGAGTCATTACTATCTCCTCCTCTTCCTCAGGTCTGATTTTATCAATCAAATCACCGATTACTCCAGGTAAGAAGAATGCAGCAGCGGCAATTAAAACAACCGATAATGTTGCAATATTGTGACGTTTTGGTGAATCCTTACGCAAATCGTATGCGCCATAAGCCTTATTTCTACCTTCAAAAATAAGGTCGCACCATTCTTGTGAACTGATATTTGCCATTGTTCTTATTTTTTAGGTATTAATTATAATTTAGACGTATCAATTTGGCTTGATAATTCACCTTTTGATTCATAATTATCAATCAAAAATTGGTCTCCCTCTGTTATATCTACGATTGCATATTTGCTAATTCCGCAAAGGTGCATCTCGTCAAGTGCATCGATAAGGTTTTTGTAATTTGATTCATCAGATCCTTTAATCATAACAACTGGAGCAGTTTTTACGTTTTTAATCTCTGATGCTTTTGCATTAAAGTCCTCATCGGTCATTCCAGTCTCTAACTTCTCTTGCTTCAAGTCCTCTAATTGAGTTACTATCTCACGGTTCCTGTCTTGCAATACTGCACGTAATCCATCAGCAGCGAAAGTAGTTTCGTTCAATGTTTGATAGTCAGTATAGTCAGGTTGTCCTGAATAATAGTAAACTTTATCTTGTCCTCCAAGTAAGATTGTTATAGCACGCGAAGCAGCGACCTTAGTTTGGTCCTCTTCTGTTATATTCTTATCGTTCGATGGCATACTTATCTCCATGGTTTGTGGCTTTTTCAAAGTTGTACAAAGCATGAAGAAGGTAATCAAAAGCATGTTCATATCAACCATGGGGGTAAAGTCCACGTGGATATGCATTTTTTTAGGTTTACCTTTTTTGCCGTCTCCTGAATCTTTTTGTTGTACTTCTGCCATATTACAATTCTCTATTTAATAACGACTCTATCCTCATCTGATATTTTTTTGAGGTTTGTTATAAGGTTATAACGGTTCTCACGAATATCTTGTAAAGATGTCATTAAGTTTCTGATAATAGGATAGGGTGTTCCTGCAGCAGCCTTGATAGCAATTCTTAAGTTGCTATTTGCAGCACGTGCACTTTTTACCCACATCTTAACTTCATTCTTATCGTCAATTCCTTCTGCATTTTTTGTAGTATCGCAAGGGATACCGGCAGCGATTCCCATTACCTCTCCTTTAAGAGCTTTGTCTTGTTCGTGTGATTGAAGAGCTAAGAACTCCTTCAAATCTTTAATGGGGAATCCAAAAGTAGGAAGAACTTTAAAAGATTGGATATCTTTATTTGACAATTCTATTCCATACTGTGCTGCAACATCTCCAAGAACCGCTTCCTTATCTGCAGGTCTATCAAGACTCATATATATTTTACCGTCTTGGTCGATCAAAATTTGCAAAATATCTGTCTCAGGAATCTTAATTTCCGATACTGAATCGGGAGTTGAAACCTGAACTGGCTCTTTTTGCACGAAGGTTGAGGTCAACATAAAGAATGTAAGCAAAAGCACAGTAACGTCACTCATCGCTGTCATATCGATGAGCGTACTCTTTCTTTTTACTTTTACTCTTGGCATATTCTTAATATGTTAAATGATTATTTCTCGTGTGTAGCCGCGTATGTTCCAACGATAGAGAATCCTATTTCGTCGATAGCGAATGTCAAGTTGTCAATTTTGCTTGTAAAGAAGTTGTAAGAAATTACAGCCAAAGCACCAGTTGCGATACCGAATGCTGTGTTGATAAGAGCCTCAGAAATACCGGCAGATAGAGCAACAGAGTCAGCAGCACCGTCAGAAGCCAAAGCAGAGAATGATTTAATCATACCCATAACGGTTCCAAGTAGTCCGACCAAAGTACCAAGAGTTGTCAAAGTTGCAATGATAGGCAAGTTTTGGTTAAGTGCAGGAAGTTCCAATGCCGTAGCCTCCTCAACCTCTTGTTGGATAACTGCAAGTTTTTGCTCTTTAGTTAAACGAGTATCGTTCTCCATTTGCTCATATTTAACAAGAACTGAAGTTACAACGTTAGCAACACATCCTTGTTGTTTGTCGCAAAGTTCTTGAGCACCTTTAATATCGTTGTTAGCCAATTTCTCTTTGATAGCAGCAACGAATTTTGCAGTTTTACCTTTACCCATTGCTTTCATAAGAACGATTGCACGCTCAACACTTAATACGATAACTGTTAAGAATAATGTTTGTAGAACTGGTACGATGAAACCTCCTTTAAAGATTGTTCCCAACATGTTCTCTGGGTGTCCAAGATCTGAGTCACCAATTCCGTCACCGTTTACGTCTGTAAAGTTAGCAGGATCTCCTAAAAGGAAAATAAATACACATACTGCCACAACAGCACAACATAAAATTACCAAAAAGGCAGATTCAATACCTTTAAATCTTTTAGCTTTAGTTGCCATAATAGAAATAAATTAATTTGTTAAGTTAATAATAAAAATATTTGATAGTTCTCTCTGTTTTTTATCCTCTATATAGTTAAGTATAAAACGTGACTACTCTTTTTTTATTGTTGACACACCTCTATACATGCCTCATATTAACCTTTATTTTGGTCATACGAAAGCAATTACAATTTAACTACACCATGCACCATTCAAAAAATAAGTGAAAACAATGCACTATGCAGCGGTCAAAGTTACTTCATTATTTTGAATTACAAAAATTTTAGAACCTTTTTTGAAGATTTTATATGAGTTTTGATGCATTTTTCTTCATTATATAAAAAACGAGAAATAGGCGACACCGACTATCTCTCGTTAGGATTTGTTTAAAAACTATACTCTTTTGCTATTTTCTATCGCCTAATATTCGCAATAGATATAGGAATAGATTAATAAAATCTAAATAGAGCGTTAATGCTCCCATTAGTGCTATTTTTTGAGTTACAACCTCATCGCCTTGGTGATACTCTAACATTGCTTTTATTTTATTGGTATCGTAGATTGTTAAACCTACAAATATCAACACTCCAGCGTATGTTATAATCCAGTACATAGTACTATTTGCCCAAAATATATTTACTACTGTTGCAATGATAAGGCCTATTAACAACATAAATAATATGCCTCCTAATTTAGATAAATCTTTTTTTGTAAAATATCCGATAAGGCTCATAATTCCAAATGTTCCAGCTGTAACAAAGAATGTTGTTGCCACCGACTCTTTTGTGTAAACTGCAAATATTACAGAGAGAGTTAATCCGTTTACCAATGAGTATAGCAAGAACAACAGTAAGGATGTTGAGAACGACATTTTATGTATTCTCGCACTTATAATCATCACCAATGCAAACTCCCCTATAATCAATCCCCAAAACAAAATTGAGTTTGAAAATATTGAATACATTAACTCTGTTGATTGTGCAACATATAGTGCCACAACTCCTGTTATGCCTAAAGCAAGAGTCATCCACATATATACACTTTTCATTAACTGACCCACCTGTATTGCAGGATGCGAGGGTACATAATAATAGTTATTTTCCATCTTATAAAAGTATTAATATTATTCTAAAACCTATTACACAAAATTGAGATACGAAGTTCATCAATTTTGCCCAACAAAGTTAACACTTTATATATTACTCACAAAATGAGAACTTGTATTATTTGTGTTTCTTACTTGTACTCAAGATTATAAGCCCTATTTATTAAAAATAGTTTGTTGGACGGCGAGTACGTCCTAATGCTTTATTCAAAGTCATTTTAAGAAGCGTTATCATATCATCACACTGCATTGCCAAATATGCCGCTTTTTCATTTATTTTATCTAAATACCACTGCGACAGGATATAGGCAATAATCGTCTCTTTCATATAGTGGATTACTGAATCTTCACAACCCGCTCCTATGGTTACTTTAAAACTAAACTCTGTCTCATTTTCATCGGCAAACTCATCACCACCCGAAGAGTATGGCAGAAGAATATCACGTAATTTATAAAATACCATACGCAATTTATCCCTGCTCCACGGATAATCATCACTACTCAACACCAATTTATCTACTATTCCGTTATCTTCACCTATAGTAGGCGATACTGAAAGTGCTGTGTAGGATGAACGCCTTGTTAATTCATTTAAAATCTCTCCTTTGTTAATTTTTAAATTGATTGAAATCTTTTTCATAACTACCTTTATCTATATTTATTATTTAAACTGTTTGTCTCTTTGCTTTAAGTTTTGCTAAATCTCTTTCTGCTTTTCTCTGACTTCGATAGTGTTGATACAATATCAGTTTTGCTGTTTGTACCCCAAAGAAAAAACGCGATGCTCTACTCTCTGCTAACACTCGGTATAGAGCCGCACGGTAATCACAAGTGGGGTGACGTTGCATATAATCCGAAACTTTCATAGCCATCTCTTCATACATAGCCATCTTACATCCGTTTTTACATCTGATTGCTTGATGATCTAACACTCTTTTCACACTTCGGGCTGCTTCTTCAAATGTTATATAGTAACGACCCTTACCACTGTAAAGAGTTTTCATTATTATCTTATCGCGTTCTTCATATGGAGCCATATCTCCCAAATCTTTCAACTCCTCTTCAAACGCTTTAATAAAATCACGAGTCTTCTCGTTCTTAAACCTGTAACTTTTCATAACTCCTAATTTTTATATCTACCTAATTAATAATTTTGTTGTGCAAAGATAAAATCAATATTGTAATTTTACAATACTTATTGTGGTATTATTACCATTTTATATAATTCTGCCAATCCAACTTACTGAGAATAGGCATTTTAATTATGTAATATCTTTTTAATTTTAGATCATAGAGGGCAAAAAAAGAGCAACTACAATGTAATTGCTCTTTTTTTTATAAAGTCGGGGCAAGAAGATTCGAACTTCCGACCTCCACGTCCCGAACGTGGCGCGCTACCAACTGCGCTATACCCCGAAATGCGATGCAAAAATACTCTTTTATTATAAATCTGCAAAAATATATTTTACAAATTAGAGAAGATTGATATTTTGAAAATTGGCACTTTTATTCGCTATACCGAGAAGAATCTCATAGCATTACTGTATGTTGTATTTTGAACATCATCATGAGACATTCCAAGCACCTCTGCTACCTTATTTATTGTATTTACTATATAAGAGGGTTCATTGCGCTTACCACGATATGGCACAGGAGTTAAGTATGGAGCATCTGTTTCAACCAACAATCTGTCAATACCTATCTCCCTTATGGTATCATCTAATTTTGCATTTTTAAATGTTGCTACACCATTTATACCAAAATAGGCATCACCCACCTCTCGCACTCGTTTAACCTCATCGGCTGTTCCACCAAAACTGTGCATAACAAACCTTTCAACAGGGTTTTGTTTTAGGGTATGGAGCGTATCTTCAAGTGCTTCTCTGTTGTGAATTATAACAGGCAACGACATACTATTTGCCCACTTTAGTTGCTCCCCGAACACCTCAATTTGTTCATTACGATATGTAGTATCCCAATATAAATCAATACCAATCTCACCTACCGCTTTATAATCCCCCTGTAACAACTCATCATATATTTGTTTCAGCTGTCGTTTATAATCCTCTCCTACCGATGTTGGGTGTAACCCCATTGCTGCAATACAGCAATCTGGATACCTCTTTAACACACTCTTCAAGGGATAAATTGTTTCAATATCAACATTTGGAAGCATCAACATTACTACCCCACTCTCTTTTGCTCGTTGTACTACCAACTGACAATCTTCATCAAACTCGGGCAGATATATATGAGTATGAGTATCAAATATCATAACTTGCGTTCTGTTAGCGAATTGGCAAACTCTTTTAATTCTTCGTTATTGGGTATGTTATTAAGATATGCCAATGCCTTTTGACTATATTCCGATATTTTTTCTCGAGCCATCTTATCTATTCCCAACTCAGTATATATGGCTGTTACTTGTTCTATTTTATTATCATCCTGAGGGCCATCCAATAGCGCCAGCAACCTCTCTTTTGTTTCTCCTTCTGCTAAGGTCATAGCAGAGATAAGCATATAGGTTTTTTTGTTATTAAGAATATCCCCTCCTATTTTTTTACCAAATGTCTTGGCATCACCGTAAACATCTAAATAGTCATCTTGTAATTGGAATGCTAATCCTATATTCTCTCCAAATTTATATAGTGCATCTGATTGCTGAGGAGTTGCCCCTCCTATTATTGCTCCCATTTTCAAGGCACAACCTATCAATACTGCCGTTTTTAGTCGAATCATGTTTATGTACTCCTTAACGGTCACATCCTCACGACTCTCAAACTCCATATCGTATTGTTGCCCCTCACATATTTCCAAAGCTGTTTTATTGTAAAGGTCAAGCACCTCTTTATGCACATTTGCAGGAGCATCACACACCTTTTGTGTTGCAACAATTTGCATTGCATCGCCCGATAGTATTGCTGTATTTTCACTCCATGCAATATGAACTGTTGGACGTCCTCTGCGAATCTCGGCCTTATCCATAACATCATCGTGCAAGAGAGTAAAATTATGGAATATCTCCAAACCTAACGCTGGAGATATAGCACTATCTATATCACCACCAAACATATCACATGCCATTAGTGTTAACAGAGGCCTTACCCGTTTGCCTCCCACATCTAATTGATATTTCACTGGCTCATACAATCCAAATGGAGTCTTTGGATATTCTATGTTAGCTACCGCCTTGTTTATTAATTCTATATACTCTTCAATTGTTTGCACGACTACAATATTTTGGGGAAATTATTTACTCTGTAACTCTCTTTTGAAATTCGTTCATCAACCACTCATCCTGCTCTGCAATGCTCATATTTGAATTGTCTAATACAATAGCATCATCTGCTTTTCGCAACGGACTTACTGCTCGAGTTTGGTCAATACGATCACGCTCCTCAACGTTAAAAAGAACCTCTTTAAAGGTTACTTCATTATCTCCTTTTGAACGCATCTCATCTAAACGGCGTTGTGCTCTTATTTGTGGCGATGCCGTTACAAATATTTTTAGTTCAGCATCAGGAAATACAGTTGTACCAATATCTCTACCATCCATTACAATACCTTTATCTTCGCCCATCTTTCGTTGAAGAGCAACCATTGCTTCACGCACCAAAGGCACAGCTGCTACAATACTCACTTTACCCGACACCTCCATTCCGCGTATCTCCTTCTCTACATTTTCACCATTCAGCACAAGATATTGAGCCCCTGTTTCATCAATTCCAAAGGTTATTGAAATATTGTTGATTACGGCTTTGAGAGCCTCTTCATCAACCTCATCACCGTTAATCATATTATTTCGCAAACAGTATAGTGTTACTCCGCGATACATAGCACCTGTATCAACATATACATACCCTATTTTCTTTGCCAACTCCTTTGACATGGTACTCTTTCCACAAGATGAGAATCCATCAATGGCTATTGTAATTTTTTTCATACTATAACGTTGCTTTTATCGTTTAAAATCGTTTAAACGCATATTGATGTTGAACATAAACATTGTTCCCTTTGCATGGCGATTTGCTACTGAAACACCAAGCCCTACCATCTTTACCTGAACGCCTGTTCCGAATGTAAATCCCGACAAGAAGTTTCTTCCGTAACGAAGCATATCGGTATGCGTTTTGTAATTATATCCCAAAGCTATATAAAAATTCCGACTTGGAATATACTCTACTCCAAAAATCATGTGTCTGAACAAGTTTGAGAAGAAGGTATCTTTTGTTTCAAGGAGTTCTCCTCCCGAAAATTCATCGGTACGCGGTTTTGTATATGGCAAGTGCCACTTGCTTAGATGATCAACTGTTACCGACCATCTTATTGGTACACTTCGCATTGTTTTTGAAAAACCAAATTGTATATCCCATGGTAGGCGTTCATGAGTTTCGGTAAATCTTTTTAATTGTCCTCCCAAGTTTTTAAACACCAAAGACATTGAAAACTCTTTATTGGGATTGTAGTAGTTAAGACCAACATCTACGGCAAGTGCCAACGATGAGTAATCGGCATAAGCAGAATAGATTAGTTTTGCCTGAAATCCTCCTCGCCACCTTGCCCCAAAGTCGTGAGTATAGCCTCCGTTTATTACCATATCTTTGGCTGAGAATGTTCCCAATATATTTCCTTGAGCATCGGCTTCGGTTAAGTTGCCATAACCTACATATTGCAATCCTGCCGACCATGCTGCTCTATCTCCTGCTGCCTTTGCAAACATTGCTCCTGCCGAGTTTGTCCCTGCCATATATCGCATGTAGTTAAGGTCAATTATCATATCCATTTCGGGGCCTAACAGTGCAGGATTATAACGAACCATCGAGAGATCTTCCTCAACGATAGAGATATTGTTTCCGCCTAATGAATTGGCATGTGACGATACAGGCAAACCGAGAAAATCAAATGCCGATTTCCCCTCTTGCGACTTTGCCGTTACCGACACAAAGAGCATTAGCACAAAAAAAACAATTCTCTTCATAAATATTCTATTCTTCTAATAATCTTACCAATAACTCATAGATAAAGATTTCAGGAACTCTCTTTAGTTGGCAAAACTACAAAATAATAACGTAAAAATATCGTTTTGATTATATCAAGAGGTAAAAATTATCGTATAATTAGTTAAATTTGCGACGAAATTAATTTCAAAATTAAATTTATCAATATATGACACATTCATTAAGAATTACACTTTCGGTTATTTTTGCATTACTCACCTTTAGTAATATAAGTGCATATGACTTTAAGGAGGTTAGCGGAAGAGATACTATCTACTACAACAAAACAAAAAATCCTAAAATTGTTTATGTTACATACAAAGAAGCCAATGAGGGTTGCTATGTAGGAGATATTGTAATTCCCACATACGTTACAAACGAAGGCACAAAATATATTGTTGGAGGTATTGATAATGCTGCTTTCAAAAATTGCTACGCTTTAACAAGCGTATCACTACCAATTGGCATTGAATATATTGGCGATGATGCTTTTAGGAACTGTACTACAATAACCCAGATCACGCTACCCGAATATCTTACTAAGATTGGATACTACTCTTTTGGTAACACAGGATTGAAAGAGGTTAAAATTCCTGCTGTAGCAGAGATTGATGGCATGGCATTTAAAGGATGCAAAGACCTTAAATCTGTAACCCTACACGACAGCACAAAGGTTATTGACGACTTTGCATTTATGGATTGTCACAAACTTGAAAAAATCAACCTGCCGGTAGGTTTGGAACGTTTAGGCAGGAGTGCATTCTTTAATTGCTACAATTTAGGCGATGAGGTTACTATATGGCACAAAACAAAACTTATTGGTTTGTACGCTTTTGGCAACTGCCACAAATTAAAAGTTATTCGTTGTAACGGAACAGCATATATTCCCTATTGCGAGAAGTTTGCTTTTGGAGATATTCGTCCTATCAACAAAACACTTATTGTCCCACCAAACACCAAGAATGGCTACATCAGGATACAAGAGTGGCAAGATTTCACCAATATAGTAGAGGAGTAACTCTTAATTTTAGACGATTATGCCAATTGTTGAGATAGATAGCAAATCGGGATTTTGCTTTGGAGTGGTAACAGCCATTCGCAAAGCCGAAGAGGAACTCGAAAAAGGCAATACATTGTATTGCTTGGGAGATATTGTGCATAATAACGAGGAGGTAGAAAGACTCAAGCAGAAAGGATTGGTTACTATAAACCACGAAGAGTTTAAGCGTCTAAAAAACGCAAAAGTTCTGTTAAGAGCCCACGGAGAGCCGCCCGAAACATATCGTATAGCAAAAGAGAACAATATTGAAATTATAGATGCCACATGTCCTGTGGTGCTTCGTTTACAACAACAGATAAAAGAGTCGTATATTAACGGAGACAGAAAAAACGAAGAGATTGTGATATATGGTAAGCGAGGACATGCCGAAGTAAACGGACTTGTTGGACAAACCGAAGGCAATGCCATAGTAATTGAGGGCAGCGAAGACTGGAGTCTTGTTGACACCTCAAAAAAGATTCTCTTATACTCTCAGACTACAAAATCGGTTGAGGGACTAAATAAGATGGCAGAAGGTCTCCGCAAGTTACAAGCAAAAGAGAATATGCTTGAATATCACGACACCATTTGCCGTCAGGTAGCAAACAGAATCCCAAACATTAGAGAGTTTGCAATCAAACACGATGTAATTCTTTTTGTGTGTGGCGAAAAGAGTTCAAATGGCAAGGTATTATTTGAAGAGTGCAAGAAGGTAAACCCCGATACTCATATGATTTCAAATATTTCAATGATTGATAATCAATACCTATGTAACAAAAAGAGTATAGGTATATGTGGAGCCACATCTACTCCCAAATGGCTTATGGAAGAGATTGCCGAATATGTAATAAACATAGTTAATGGCAAACAGTAAAAAAACAAATAACATTTCAACAATCTCATTTTTCAAATTTTAAAAGAGTGCTTACTCTTTTATTGCAATCCTATACACTTTTATAAAATATTTATTATCTTCGCAGTAAATAATTTACTACAATGAGCGATAAAAAGAGATGTATAGGCATACTCACCTCAGGAGGTGATGCCCCAGGTATGAATGCGGCTATCCGTGCCGTAACACGCACAGCAATCTACAATGGTTTCAGCGTAAAAGGTATTTATAGAGGTTACAAAGGTCTTATCGACAATGACATTGTTGACTTTAAAACTCAAAACGTAAGTAATATCATTCAAATGGGTGGTACCATCCTAAAAACCGCTCGTTGTAAAGAGTTTACTACTCCTGAAGGACGAAAGATTGCTTACGAGAATATGAAAAAACACGGCATTGATGCCATAGTAGCAATTGGTGGAGATGGAACATTAACTGGTGCAAGAGTATTTGCTACCGAATTTAACTTTCCTATTATTGGTATTCCTGGGACTATTGATAATGACCTTTATGGCACAGACCGCACTGTTGGTTACGACACTGCTCTAAACACAATTATGGAGTGTGTGGATAAAATCAGAGATACTGCCACTTCGCACGAGCGTTTGTTCTTCATAGAGGTTATGGGACGCGATGCAGGCTTCCTCGCTCTCAATGGAGCTATCGCTGCTGGAGCAGAGGCTGCAATTATTCCTGAGATTTCAACAGAGGTTGACCAACTTGAGGAGTTGATTAACAATGGTTTCAGAAAATCAAAAAATAGCAGTATTGTATTGGTTGCAGAAAGTCCTCACACAGGTGGTGCTATACATTTGGCAGAACGTGTTAAGGCTGAGTTCCCCAAATATGACGTTAGGGTATCTATCTTAGGACACCTTCAACGAGGAGGTTCACCCACTGCCGAAGACCGTATCCTTGCAAGCAGAATGGGAGAGGCTGCAATTTCAGCCCTATTGGACGACCAACGTAACGTAATGATTGGTGTGAGAAACAACGAAATTGTTTATGTTCCTTTCTCAAAAGCCATCAAATACGACAAGCCTATAAACAGAGACCTGCTTAACACTCTAAAAACTCTTTCTATCTAAAAAGAGTTATTAGAACGATAAGAAATGATACAGATTAACTAAAAGATAGAGATGCCCAATAGCAAAACATCGGAAGAGGAGTTGATTGAGGGTGAATTTCAGAAACTACTTTCGGAATACTTATCTTCAAATCACCGCAAAAGAACCGAAATAATTGAGCGCGCTTATCACTTTGCAAAAGAGGCTCACCAAGGTGTTCTACGACAATCGGGAGAACCATATATTCTCCACCCGATTGCCGTAGCACGCATTGCGTGTAAAGAGATAGGATTGGGATCTACCTCAATATGTGCCGCTCTACTTCACGATGTAGTAGAGGACACTGAATACACCATCGAAGATATTGAAAATCTGTTTGGAAGAAAGATTGCTCAACTTGTTGACGGTCTTACAAAAATAGCAGGAGGCATATTTGGAGATAAAGCATCACAACAGGCAGAAAACTTTAGAAAACTGCTTATTACGATGTCTGAGGATATTCGTGTTATCTTGATTAAGATGGCTGACCGTCTCCACAATATGCGAACTCTATCTTCGCTTTACAAAAGCAAACAACACAAAATTGCAGGAGAGACACTCTACATTTACGCACCTCTTGCTCATCGTTTAGGATTGTTTGCCATAAAAACTGAATTAGAAGATTTAAGTTTTAAATACGAACAGCCCGAAATCTACAACGAGATAAAACAAAAGATTACGGCCTCAGAAGTAGAGAGGGAAACAGAGTTTAAAAACTTCTCTGTTCCGATTGTTGAGAAACTCAATGAACTCGGTATAAATTATGAGATAAAGGCCAGAATAAAGAGTATATATTCTATCTGGAAGAAGATGGAAAACAAACATATTCCTTTCGAAGAGGTATATGATCTTTATGCTGCAAGAATAATTTTTAATCCTAAACGCGAGGAGGATGAGAAACGAGAGTGCTGGGAAATATATTCTATAATAACCGACATTTACCGTCCACACCCTGATCGCATTAGAGATTGGATAAGCAGACCTAAAGCAAATGGATATCAAGCCCTACACGTTACTGTTATGGGCAAAGACGGAAACTGGGTTGAGGTGCAAATTCGTTCAAAAAAGATGGACGAGATTGCCGAACGGGGTTTTGCCGCTCACTGGAAATACAAAACAGGCGAAAATACCGATTACAACGAGCGTGAGAATGAACTCGACACATGGCTCAAAACTATCAAGGAAATTTTAGAGCATCCTGAACCTAATGCTCTCGATTTCTTAGATACAATAAAACTTAATCTATACGCATCAGAGATTTTTGTCTTTACACCCAAAGGAGATATTAAAACATTTCCCAAAGATGCTACCGCTCTTGACTTTGCTTTTACTCTACACTCCGACATTGGATACCACTGTATTGCCGCAAAGGTAAATCACAAACTTGTACCATTAAGTCATCGTTTGCAGAGTGGAGATCAAGTAGAAATTTTAACATCTAAATCACAACGTCCCAAACAAGAGTGGATTAACTTTATTACAACAGCAAAATCAAAAACCCGACTTATTGCTGCTCTGCGAAAAGACAGAAAAAACATAGCATCAAAAGGCGAGGTTATGTTTAAAGCATTTATAGAAGCACAAAGCGAGAACATAGATACTGAAATTCTAATTAAGCGACTTATAAATCATTTCAAGGTAAATCGCAGAGATGAACTCTTCTTTCTTATAGGTAACGGAGATATTACTCTTGATGCTAACATTCTTAAAGTTACAGAAGAGAAGAGCGACAACATTATTATTAGATACCTTAAAAAACCTTTCTCAGCCCTTACTGCAAACAAAACACCTGATAAAGAGAAAGAGAGAGAGGAGGATGACAACGAATTTATTGACCGCACATCAATATTCTATATACGCCCCGAAGAGGAGGGTAAGCGATACACCTTTGCATCGTGTTGTACTCCCATCCCTGGCGAAGAAGTAATCGGCTATGTAAACGATAACGAAACAGTTACAATCCATAAGGTTGACTGCTCTGTTGCTACCCGCCTAAAAAGCAGTTTTGGAGAAAGACTTGTTGCCGCACGTTGGATTGAAGGAGTTGGACAGAAACCTGTTGCTGCAACAATTGAGATAAACGGAATAGACACTGTTGGAGTATTGAATCATATCACGCAAATTATATCACGCGATATGGCAATTAATATTCGAGCCATAACCATTGAGACTAAAGATGGACTCTTTATAGGAAAACTCTCAATAATGGTTAATGATGCAAAAAAGATTACAGCCCTATGCTCAAGTCTTAAAAAAATAGCAGAAGTTAAATCTGCCACAAGAATTGAATAAGCACTAAACATATACAAGATAGTTATGAATAAAGGTAAATTAAAAAATACAAGTAGAATAATATGGCAAACTCTATTTTTCATATTTGCCGTTTCTCTAACAATTACTTTTATCCCTCGCGAAAAACAATTTCGCTACCACTTTGAAGAGGGCAAACCTTGGAGATACGGACTACTTACCGCACCTTTTGACTTTCCTATATACAAAAGTGAGCAAGACATAGCAACAGAGAGAAACAATATCATAAATTCCCATATCCCTTTCTTTCTGAGCGATAAGGATAGGTCTAAAAACGAGTTGGCTGATTTTAGAGCAAACAACAAATCTTTTGACATAGACTCTATGGTTATGTTTACTCAAATAGAGGGATTGCTGAAAAAGGTTTATGAAAAAGGTATTATAGATATTGAAAGTTACGACTCATTAAAAGGAGACAAAACCAAGATTAGAATAAAAAATGGAGCAATAGCAACAGAGTATAGCATTGAAAATCTATTGACTCCAAGAATGGCATACGAATATATATTAAGAAATTGTCAAACACCTGAAGTAAAAGAGACAGCAGGGGAGATAAATTTAAACTTATATATAGAACCAAATATTATATACGATACAGAATCAAACAACAGAACCATTAACCAACAGATTGACAACATTCAACCAACTGCTGGAATGATTCAAAAGGGAGAGAGAATAATAGACAAAGGAGTAATTGTCACCCCCGAAATATACAGAGTTCTAAGTTCATACGAGAAAGAGACATTAAAGAACAAAGTTGATATAAACGAGGGTTGGTACACTCTTAGTGGCGAGATATTATTGGTTCTAATAATATATTCTTTCTTGTATCTCTATTTGGCATTCTTCCGCAAGAGAATATTCAACAATATCAGACAGTTGTCTCTATTAATGCTGATGATACTGATTATTGTAATCTCTTCGTATTTACTATCTCAAAGATGGTTATTGGGAGTATATATGGTTCCTTTTGCAGTCCTTCCCATAATTGTAGTAACATTTATGGATACAAGAACTGCTCTCTATGCAAGTATTGTTGCAATAATGCTATCGTGTTGGTCTTCGCCATTTCCAATAGAGTACGTTCTTCTTCAATTAATTGTTAGTATGACGGCAATTAACTCGCTAAAAGAACTAACAAAACGTTCGCAAATGTTCCGCAGTATTGTATTAATGTTTGTTTCCTACTGCGTAACATACGTTGCATACGTACTCATGACCGAAGGAGACCTTATGAAGATAAACTTCTCAATGTTCCTATTCTTGGGTATAAACTGCTTTATGCTACTCTTCGCATACATATTTATATATATGATAGAGAAGGTTTGGGGATTTACATCTAACGTTATGTTGGTGGAGTTGGCAGACCTCAACTCTCCCCTTCTGAGAACATTGTCGGAGAAATGCCCCGGAACATTCCAACATGCCACTCAGGTTGCTAACCTTGCTGCTGAAGCAGCCAAAGCAATAGGTGCAAACGCCTTACTTGTTAGAACAGGAGCACTATACCACGACATTGGTAAGAGTGCAAACCCGATGTTCTTCACAGAGAATCAACACGAGATAAATCCTCATAAGAATCTATCATACAAAGAGAGTGCAAGGATAATAATCTCTCACGTAAAAGAGGGTATGAAATTGGCAAAGAGTTATCATATACCCGAATCAATAAAGGGATTCATTGCAACTCACCATGGTGTTAGTAAGGCAAAATACTTCTACACTATGTACAAGAACGAGCATCCCGAAGAGGAGGTTGATGAGACACTATTCACCTACGAAGGGCCCAAACCAAGAACTAAGGAGGAAGGTATTTTAATGATAGCCGATATTATTGAGGCTAAATCACGTTCTCTTAAAGACTTCTCTCAAGAGTCGTTAAGCAGGATTGTTAATGGCACTATCGATGATATTGTTGCAGAAGGTCAGTTATCAGACACTCCTCTAACTTTCCGAGACGTAACCGAAATTCGCAAAGTTTTGATTGGCAGATTAGAGGCAATCTTCCACCCACGCATAAGTTACCCTGAGGCTAAGAGATAGGATTTATTTCTTTGATACTACTCTTTATCACTATACTTTTAATAGTAGCAGGGATAGTTACTGCTATGACTGTACAGTACCTTACTTTGTTTATTATCCCCCTCATACACAATAGTTATATTATTGCTTCAGGGAGAATAAGCAGAGAGTAACTCGCTCAAAAAGCAGCAATAAATAGAGAGAGAATAGAGGGTTAAAAGATGACTATTTTCTACTGCACGTTTTCCCTAACAATAAAGTAAGGGTAAGATTTACATACAATACAAGCAACCTTAACAAAATAAACTACTTTTCTTTTATTTAGCGACAATAGGCCGATATACATTTGATTATACCTATTCATATAACAAAACTATCCAAATATATAAGAGATATAAATCAATAATTGGTTAGTATCTCTTATTTATTTTTCTATATTATCAATTTATTAGCACAAAAAAAGAGGAGTCTTACAACTCCTCTTTCTCATATCTAATGCCTATTGGCTATTATTTCTCTGCTTTCTTTGCTTTTTTATTCAATATTGAATATGCAGTAGGCACAGCCAAGAACAATGTTGAGATTGTTCCTGATATAACACCTAATGTCATTGCAAAGATGAAACTACGGATTGTATCACCACCCAATATAAACATACAAAGTAGTACCAATATTGTACTCAATGATGTATTAATTGTACGTGACAATGTTGCGTTAAGAGCATTGTTGAACAATAGTAGTTTCTCACGTTTTGGATATAGACCTGTCTCCTCACGGATACGGTCAAATACAACCACCTTGTCATTTACTGAGTAACCGATAACAGTTAGGATTGCTGCAATAAATGCTTGGTCAATCTCCATTGAGAATGGTAATAATCCGCTAAATAGTGAGTAGAACGCCAAGATAAACAACGCATCAAATGTCAATGCAACCAATGTACCGATACTGAATGCGATGTCGCTAAAGCGAACTAACACATAAAGAGCAATTGCTATCAACGATAGGATAACTGCCCAAATTGCTCCGTATGCAATCTCTTTTGCAATTGAGTTATCAACTTTCTCGATACTTGCCACAATTCCTGACTCTTGTGATTTGAACTCATCTAATGTTACATCACCAAGTTTTGGTTGTAATGCTGTATATAGTTTGTCCAAAATCAAAGTCTCAACTTCAGGATTGCTATCTGTAATCTTGTAGTTAGTTGATACACGAACTTGGTTGTCGCTACCAATTGTAATAACAGATACTGCTGCTCCCTCCTCATCTGCAAATTGAGCACGTACCATTGCAGCAATCTCTTGAGTATTTGCTTTCTCGTTAAGAGCAATTACATAGTTACGACCTCCTGTAAAATCAATTCCTTTATCCAATCCTAATGTAGTAAGAGATGCTACTCCAACCAATGAGATAATTGCAAATGTTATGAAAGAAACTTTACGATTCTTCAAGAAGTTGAAGTTAGTATTTGTTAGGAAATTCTTAGTTAAAGGAGTTGAGAATGTAAGGTTCTTAATCCAGTTCTTTGATAGCGCAAATTCATAGAACAAGCGAGTCAAGAATACTGCAGTAAAGAACGATACAATAATACCTATTATAAGAGTTGTTGCAAATCCTTTGATAGGACCTGTTCCGAACACAAATAGAATAATACCTGTAATGATTGATGTAATGTTTGCGTCAAAGATCGCAGAGAAGGCATTTTTGTAACCATCGGCAATTGATGCTGCAAGTGATTTTCCACCACGCAACTCCTCTTTTGCACGCTCATAGATAAGTACGTTAGCATCCACTGCAATTGCAAGTGATAGCACAAGTCCGGCAATACCTGACAATGTTAACACTGCTTGGAACGATGCTAAAATACCAATTGTAAAGAACAAGTTGATGATAAGAGCAACGTTTGCAACCAATCCAGGAACCACTCCATATACAGCAATCATATATATCATCAATATCACAATTGCCAATATAAATGAAACTATACCACTATCAATTGCCTCTTGTCCAAGAGAGGGACCGATTACTGCTTTTTGCTTAACCTCAACAGATGCTGACATTTTACCTGATTTCAACACTGTTGCAAGGTCTCTTGCCTCATCAACTGTAAAGTTTCCGCTGATTTGTGAGTTACCACCTTTAATCTCAGTATTTACAACTGGGAATGAATATACATGACCATCAAGCACGATTGCTATACAACGGCCAATGTTGTCTCTTGTTATTTGAGCCCATTTCTCAGCAGCAACCTCATTCATGCTCATGCTAACCACTGATTGGTTAGTAAAACGATCAAAATCATCACTTGCTGTGTTTATAATATCCTCTTCTCCAAGTGATGCTTTACCTGCTGGAGTTGCTTTCAATGCAACCAATTGGTAGATTTTTGAACCCTCCTCAATAGGTTTAACGCTCCAACGAAGTACCAAATCTGCTGGTAACATATCTTTTACTTGAGGTAAAGAGAACATGCTATCGATAGCAGCCATATCGTTCTCACGAGCATATCCTAATACTGGACTTCCAGGAACATTTGAGGGAGAAAGAAGAGAGAAGATTGTTGTTGCTTTAACAGAATCGTTCTCTACGTTTGACATCTCTTGCAATTTTGTATCAGCAGCCATCAATGATGAACTAACTTGATCAAAATTGTAAGTTTCCCAGAACTCTAAGTTTGCACTTCCTTGAAGAAGTTTCTCAACACGCTCAGGTTCTTTTACACCGGGCAACTCAATTAAGATACGACCTGAACCTTTAATTTTTTGGATATTGGGAGAAACAACTCCGTATTGGTCGATACGTTTACGAAGTACCTCTACTGTACTATTTACAATATCATCCAACTCAGTTTCCAATACGGCTAAAACTTTATCGTTTGAGTCGCCAGGACCAATTTGTCCTCTATTAGATGAGTTAGCAAAAATTGAAGCCAATTGAATGTCTGGATCAATTTTTTGATATTCATCCATGAAAATTTCAAGGAAGTTTCCACCATCTAATCTTTGAGCGGTTGCTCTTTCAACTGCCAAGTTAAAGTTTTCATCAGGATTATTTCTTGAAAGTTTACGAAGTACCTCATCAACAGAAACTTGAAGAGTTACTGTCATACCTCCTTTTAGGTCCAATCCAAGACCTACACCCATCTCTTGACATTGTTTAAATGTGTACCAAAGATATACCTTTTCAGTAGAGATTGAGTCAAGGTAATCAGCATACTTTTGCTCATCTCCTGCGGCAAACTCTTCGGCTTTCTTAATTTGGCGGTTTGTTACTACCGAGAATGATAGGTAAAAGATACATACCAAAGTCAATAGCACCGCAAAAACTCTAATAAATCCTTTGTTTTGCATAATATTTAATGTTTCAGTTATATTCCCATTACCCCTTTTAAGGGGGATTTTAATTCAATATCGTGCAAAGATAGAACTTTTTTCTTTTATGACAATAAAATAGTTAATATAAATCAACTTTTGAGGATGATATTCTTGTTTTAAATAATAAAATGGTATATAAAATGAGGGAAAAGTGAGGGTTTATGATTAACTTTACACCCAAATTTTAAAATATAGGAATGAAAAATAACAGAATACAATTTTTTACACGACTTTTTTCGGTAATATTATCCTCTATAATTATTGTTTCGTGTGCAAGTATTGGCACTCCCTCTGGAGGTCCTCGCGATTACACACCCCCCGTTTTCAAAAAAAGCAACCCTACACCAAATCAGACTGAGGTAAAAAGCAAAAAACTCACTTTGGAATTTGACGAGGTTCTTCAATTAGACAATCCTTCGGAGAATGTGATTATATCTCCTCCACAAAAAGAGATGCCTAAAATTAAAGCAAACCTAAAAAAGATTGATATAGAACTTATTGACTCACTACTTCCTAACACTTCGTACACTATTGATTTTGGAAGTGCCATAAAGGACAATAACGAAGGTAACATATTAAATGGTTTTAGTTTGGCCTTTTCAACTGGCAAGACATTAGACACACTTCAAATATCAGGCACGGTTTTAAATGCAAGTAATTTAGAGCCTGTTACTGGGATGACAATTGGATTACATCCTGCCGATAACGATACTGCATTTACAACACTACCATTCTCAAGAGTTACACGCACCGACCTATATGGTGGATTCTCTATAAAAAATCTCGCTGAGGGTAGATATAAAGTGTATGGAGTGATTGATGCCGACCGTAACTATATGTTCAATGCACCAACTGAGGATATCGCTTTCTACGATGAGATTATCATACCATCCGCTGAGGTAACAACGCACACAGATACAATCTTTAGTGATAGCACTCGCACTGTCATAGATACCATTATGACGCATAGCACAACCAAGTTCTTGCCCGATTCAATAGTGCTTTTTGCTTTTAACGAAGGGCAAAAACCTCTATATCTTGCAAAGCACGACAGAAAAGATAGAGAGAAACTAACCGTTACGTTTTCTGATGCAACCAAAAAGTTAATGAAACTCACACCTGTAAATTTTGAAACGAAAGAGGATTGGTCTATAATTGAGCGTAACGTAACAAACGACACCCTCACCTTCTGGATAGAAGACTCTCTTATATATAACCTTGATACTCTGCAAGTTATTGCTGATTATCTTAAAACCGATTCTATTCTAAATATAGTTCCAGCAAGTGACACTATTAGTTTTATATATAGAGAAGGGCCAACATCAAATAAAAACTCAAATAGCGAAGAGGCAACGCAATCTCGACGTCGCAGAGCAAAAACCGACACCATCAGAGTTGAGAGTTTAGAACTTGACAAGACAATCTCTGGAATAATAGATATTTTCACAACACCTGCAATAAGATTTGAAGCACCATTAAGAGAACTTAACAAGGATAAAATATCACTTAAAACCATCGCTGACTCAACTTGGGTTAATGTAAATGATTGGAGTATAGACAAAGACACTCTTTCTCCTCGCCAGTATATCATTAAACACAAATGGGAATTTGACAAGAAATATCTTCTCTCTCTTGACTCAGCCTGTGCAACATCTATTTACGGACTATCAAACGATAGCATAGGCCTCGATTTTAAGGTAAAGAAGAGTTCTGATTATTCAAACTTATACATTGAGACAATAGGTGTTCAATCAGGGGCTTTTGCCGAGTTATTGGATACAAAAGACACTCCTGTCAGATTTGCAACCATAAAAAATGGAGGTGCAGAGTTCCCCTTTGTAAAACCCGGCAAGTATTATATAAGATTGGTAATTGATAGTGATAACAACAAAAAATTCACCACTGGTAATTTCAAAAAAAGATTACAACCCGAGAAGACATATTACTACTCAAAACTCATTGAGTTAAAGGCAAATTGGGATATTGAACAGACTTGGAATGTTTTTGAAAAACCTATTACCAAACAAAAACCTTACGATTTGATTAAGAACAAACCTAAGAAAGATAAAAACAAACCTAAGCCAGTAGAAGAGGATGACGATCCCATATACTCAAACAGACCATCTGCAAAATTTTAACAGTGGATTTTCAGACATCGGCTACACTATCACTTAAAACAGAAAAATTATAGTCAATAAATTATAGAAGTACCCATAAAAATGAGTACCTTTGCAAAGTTTTATAAAAAAGTAAATAAAAATCAATAATATAAACAAACGAAATGGAATACAATTTTAGGGAAATTGAGCAACGTTGGCAAGAGTTTTGGCAAAACAACGACACATACCGTGTAAAAGAAGATGAATCAAAACCTAAGTTCTATGTTCTTGATATGTTCCCCTACCCTTCAGGAGCAGGGTTGCATGTTGGACACCCACTCGGATACATAGCATCTGATATATTTGCACGTTACAAACGCCTAAAAGGCTTTAACGTTCTTCACCCAATGGGATACGATGCTTATGGTTTACCTGCTGAACAATATGCTATTCAAACAGGACAACACCCTGCTATTACAACACAAAAAAACATTGAACGTTACCGAAATCAATTAGATAAAATAGGTTTCTGTTTTGATTGGAACAGAGAAGTTCGCACCTGCGAGCCTGGTTACTATCGTTGGACTCAATGGGCTTTTGTTCAAATGTTCAATAGTTACTACGATAAAACCGAAGACAAA
Organism: Bacteroidales bacterium; assembly: GCA_015061035.1. Classification (GTDB taxonomy): domain Bacteria; phylum Bacteroidota; class Bacteroidia; order Bacteroidales; family G3-4614; genus Caccoplasma_A. The sequence goes on along the minus strand of SUXK01000007.1, from coordinate 76,158 downwards.
GCAATGCCTATCAAAGCATTGATTGACAAATTCACTAAAGAGGGTACTTATAACCTTAATGTTGCTTGTAGCGAGGAGTTGGAGTTCACCGCTGAAGAGTGGAACACCATGAGCAAAGTTGAGCAAGAGAAAGTCTTATTGAACTACCGTATTGCATACCTTGGCGACACAATGGTTAACTGGTGTCCAAAGTTGGGAACAGTTCTTGCAAACGATGAGGTTAGCGAAGGAGTATCAATTCGTGGAGGTTACCCTGTTGAGCAAAAGGTTATGCGTCAATGGTGTTTGAGAGTATCGGCATACGCTCAACGTTTATTGAACGGACTCGATAAAATTGACTGGAGCGACTCGCTAAAAGAGACTCAGCGCAACTGGATTGGAAGAAGCGAGGGTGCCGAGATGCAATTTAAAGTTGCAAACTCAGACGTTGTCTTTACTATATTCACAACTCGTGCAGACACTATATTTGGAGTAACATTTATGGTATTAGCACCTGAAAGTGAGTATGTAAACCAAGTTGTAACAGCAGAACAAGCAGAAGAGGTTAAACAATACTTAGATAGCATCAAACACAGAACAGAGCGAGAGCGTATTGCCGACCGCAAAGTTACTGGAGTATTCACTGGTGCATACGCTATAAATCCTCTAAACAACAAAGAGATACCTATCTATATCAGTGATTACGTTTTAGCAGGATACGGAACTGGAGCTATTATGGCAGTTCCAGCACATGATAGTCGCGACTATGCTTTTGCTAAGACATTTAATCTTCCAATCATTCCATTGATTGAGGGTTGCGATGTTTCAGAAGAGAGTTTTGATGCAAAAGAGGGTAAGATGATGAACTCTGAAGGCAACGGACTAAACCTTAACGGACTTGAAGTTAAAGAGGCTATTGCAAAAACAAAAGAGTTTATAAAAGAGAAGAATCTTGGAAAGGTAAAAATAAACTACCGTTTGCGTGACGCTATTTTCAGTCGCCAAAGATACTGGGGAGAGCCATTTCCTGTTTACTACAAAGAGGGAATGCCATATATGTTACCTGATGAGAAGTTACCACTACAACTCCCTGAGATTGACAAATATCTACCCACTGAGAGTGGAGAGCCACCATTGGGAAGAGCAAAAAATTGGGAGACAGCAGAACACTACCCATTAGAACTTTGCACTATGCCAGGATTTGCAGGATCATCGGCATACTATCTACGCTATATGGACCCACACAATCCAACAGCTCTTGTATCAAAAGAGGCAAACGAATATTGGAGAAATGTTGACCTATACATAGGAGGAACAGAACACGCAACAGGACACTTGATATATAGCCGTTTCTGGAACAAGTTCTTATTTGACTTAGGCGTTGTATGCGAAGATGAGCCATTCAAGAAACTTGTAAACCAAGGAATGATTCAAGGTCGCTCAAACTTTGTATATCGTATAAAAGATACCAATACATTTGTCTCACTAAACCTAAAAGGCAACTATGACACAACGCCTATTCACGTTGATGTAAACATAGTAAACAACGACCGCTTAGACATTGAGGCATTCCGCAACTGGAATCCAGAATACAAAAACGCTGAGTTTATTTTAGAGGATGGCGAATATATTTGCGGATGGGCAGTTGAGAAGATGTCAAAATCGATGTTCAACGTAGTAAACCCAGATGATATAGTTGAGCGTTACGGAGCAGACACTCTACGTTTGTACGAAATGTTCCTTGGTCCATTGGAACAAAGCAAACCTTGGGATACAAACGGAATTGACGGAGTTCACCGTTTCTTAAAGAAACTATGGAACTTATTCTACGACAAAGACACTTTAGCAATTACCGATGAAGAGGCAACAGCAGATGAGTTAAAAGCACTTCACAAACTTATAAACAAAGTTAGTACAGATATAGAGAACTTCTCATTCAACACTTCTGTAAGTGCATTTATGATTTGTGTAAACGAGTTAACATCTTTGAAGTGTCGCAAGAGAGCAATTCTAAAAGAGTTAGTAATACTACTTGCACCATTCACTCCTCACCTATGCGAAGAGTTATGGAGTTTGTTAGGATTTGAGCCATCAGTTTGTGATGCCCCATGGCCTTTATATAATGCAGAGTTTACAAAAGAGAGTACAATAAACTATGCAATATCTTTCAATGGTAAGATGCGTTTCAATATGTCGTTCCCAGCAGATGCTGCACGCGAAGATATTGAGAAAGCAGTATTAGAAGCAGAACAATCGGCAAAATGGATTGACGGCAAAACACCTAAAAAGATTATTGTTGTACCAAACAAACTTGTAAACATTGTAATATAGGATTATAAATAAAACAACATAACCAAAGAAAGCATCGAGAATACTCGGTGCTTTCTAAATGGTAAAATTAGAAAGTACTCTAAATCAAAACTTTCATTCCCTTCTGATGATGCTGTTAAGAAAACTGTTTTTCTTTCTATTAGGGAGATTGAAAAGAAATGGACTCAACCTATACAAAATTGGGGGTTGATTATGAATCAATTTATTCTTATATTTGAAAACAGGATTCAGATATAGTATCTGAATCCTGTTTTCTCATTTACACAATCTATTGGACACTGCCTTGCTTCGCAACAATTAGGGGCTAATTTTTGTCCAATAAAAACATTCATAATTTAGGATCAACAATATAGGGCAACCAATTGGTTGCCCTATATTATTGATTATTATGTAAAAGTTCACTATTTAATTGCTGCTACACAAGCATCAATATCAGCAGTTTTGATAACGATATTTGCAACGCCACCTTGAGCAAAGGCATACATATACTCAATTGAGATATTCTTTGAAGAGATATTCTCGACAATTGAAGCTAATGCTCCGGGTTGGTTAGGAACTTCAACACACACAACATCGCTCTCCTTAACTGCAAAGTGAGCCTCTTTAAGAATCTTTGTTGCAAGAGCATTATCCGACACCAATAGGCGGAGGATACCAAAGTCGCTACTTTCAGCAAGGCTGAAAGCAAACATATCCACACCATTAGCAGCCAACACTTTTGCTACCTCGTTAATTCTTCCTGTACGGTTCTCAAGAAATACCGATAACTGTTTTACTATCATAACTCTTATATTTTAGATGAGGTTCATAATTCTATTCAAGAACACGTTTATCAATTACTCTCTTTGATTTACCAACACTACGCTCAAGAGTATTGGGCGAAACAATCTTAACATCAGCCGATATACTCAACACGCTTTGCAGGCGGCGTGCAAGGCGATCGCGCATCTCAATTGTTTTGTTAATCTCATCAGAGTAGTACTCCTCTTTAAGTTCAACCTGCACCTCAAGGTTATCGCGATTATTCTCACGAGTAACAACAAGCAAGTATTGAGGTTCAAACTCTGGTAATTGAAGAATAACACTCTCAATTTGTGATGGGAATACATTAATACCACGAATAATCAACATATCATCGCTACGTCCCATAATACGAGTCATTCTCACACTTGTACGTCCACACTCGCAAGGCTCATAAATTAAAGAACAAAGGTCTTTAGTTCTGTAACGCAACAGAGGCATACCCTCTTTAGTAAGAGTAGTAAACACCAACTCGCCCTGTTCACCTTCGGGTAACACCTCACAAGTTTCAGGATTAATAATTTCGGGGAAGAAGTGGTCTTCAATAATATGTGAGCCATTCTTACACTCGCACTCATGCGACACTCCGGGCCCCATAATCTCGCTCAATCCATAAATATTATAGGCGTTGATTTGCAACTTCTCCTCAAGGCTCTTACGCATACTCTCAGTCCAAGGCTCACCACCAAATATACCTATACGAAGTTTTAGGTCATCAGGAGTAATACCTTTTTTACGCATAACCTCAGCCATATGCAGAGCATACGAAGGAGTACAAGCCACGCCAGTGATACCCAAGTCTTTTATAAGAAGAATATGTTTGTCGGTGTTACCGCTTGAGGTAGGAACAACCGATGCTCCCAAATGTTCAACACCATAGTGCAAACCTAAACCACCAGTAAACAATCCGTAACCGTATGCCACTGAAATAGTGTCTTCGCGTGAAGCGCCAAAAGCGGCCAAACAACGAGCAATAGACTCAGACCAAACAGCAAGATCTCTGCGAGTATAACCCACAACTGTTGGACGTCCCGTAGTTCCCGAAGAAGCGTGAACCCTCACAATAGCCGATTGCGGAACAGCATTCAATCCAAACGGATAGTTGTCGCGAAGGTCTTGCTTTGTTGTAAATGGCAATTTTTTAATATCATCAATAGTTTTAATATCATCAGGCATAATATTCATAGCCTGCATCTTTTCGCGATAAAAAGGCACATTGTGATATACATTATCAACCAATTTTCTTAATCTTGCACCTTGAAGTTGTCGCATCTCCTCACGCGACATACACTCCTTGTTTTTATTCCAAATCATCTTTTTTATTTAATGAGGAATTAGGAATGAGGAATGTGAAATGAAAACAATCTCTGTCCTAAAATTCCTAATTACCAATTTTTAATTAACAAACCTTCGTTTCTTGATTTTGCTAACGCTCTACATAGTTCAAGTAAACTTGACTCTGCCCTCGCTCACTCGCAAAATTCCGAATTTCTAATTGTTGCAAAGCAACGAACTAATTCCGAATTTAAATGGGGTGATCCATTTTAAAGTTACGCATACGCTCCTCCAATACGGGGTAAAGTTCCTCTCTCATTCTTGAGGTGCAGGCTCTAACGCCCTCCTCCTCGCTACCTGTTGTAGAGAGCGATATTGAACTCACACCATAATAGAGTAACTCTTTTAGGAGTTCACCGCTCTTAATACCCGGGTAACCTATTGTAAAGAAGAAACCATCACCAACCTTGCGAGTAACATCGTGGTCATAAACAATATAAAAACCGTTATCGGTAAAAATCTTTTTCATTCGTGCTGCTCTACGTGCATACTCTTCAGTTTCGGCAACAAAATCCAACTCACCATCCGTTGCCGCTTTAAGCATTGCAGCATAACCATATTGAGTTGAGTGTGTACCCCCCGAAGTTATCATATACATAATAGAGGCTGTGAATGTAGAGCCAAAATGACCTTTACCACCATAACGCGTAGCCAACCCCTCAAAACAACTATTCCAAAGGTTAGGCGAAATACAAGCCACCGCCATACGTTGACCTGCGTATGAGAAGATCTTTGATGACGAAAGCATAATTATATAGTTCTTGCAATAACGTCCAACAGTAGGCACAAATGGAGGAGTAAATGGTTTGCCAAGATATTGGCGGAAGTCCATACAGAAATATGCCAGATCCTCCAATACAATCACACCATATTTATCGGCAAGTTCACCAATTATTTGAAGTTCGCTCTCCTCTAAACAAATCCATGCAGGGTTATTCGGATTTGAGTATATTATAGCAGCAATATCACCACGTTCAAAAAAACTCTCAATTTTTGCTCTCAATGCCTCTCCGCGATATGAGTATATATCAAATTGGAGATAGTCAGCACCAATTATCTTAAGTTGCGAACGTTGAATAGGAAAACCCGGATCAATAAAAAGAACTTTATTCTTTGAGGGATTAGCCTGTGTAACTGCAATAAACGAGCCATACGAAGCGGCAACCGAACCCACTGTTGGGATACAACACTCGGCAGGGATTTCAATATCTATGAATGCCTTAACAAAACGCGATGCCTCTTTTTTGAGTTCAGGCACACCTGCTGCAGCAGGATATTGCGATGCAACATCTCTGTCAAGAGCCTCCTTCTCTGCCTCACGTCCAATCACACAAGAGGGTAAACCCGGAGAGCCTTGATCCATACGAATAAAGGGAATGCCTGTACGGCGCTCCAACTCGCTCGACAACAACAAAACCTCACCAATAGTGGCACGTTGAAGGTCTGCAATAAGCAACTCTTCGGCAACCTCATTTACAAGTTCCTCTGAAAATATTCTATTATTCATTATTTACATTTTTACTAATTAGGCTAAAAACCACCTTTTGCCTCATACCCCAACATAACCGCTTTAAGATTTTGCTCAATAACAGCATCACCTTTTGAAGCGAATATACGTTTTACACTATCCAAAATTTTATCAAGAGGTAAACCAATTGCATCAACAGCACCGCCCAACAAAACCATATTTTCAGAACGAGGCATACCATTATCGACAGCAATTTGAGCAGTATCAAGCAATACAATATTTTTAACCTTTTCCAACTCTTTGTCTAAAAGTTCTTGTTCGGGATAGTTAGGAATATTTATAAAAGGTTTTGATGAAGTTATAACCCAACCATCAGGAGCAAGATATGGCATATAACGCAAAGCCTCCATAGGTTCTAACGAAATTATAACATTAGCCGAGCCCAAAGGAATAAGGTCAGAGTGAATAGGCTCTGATGATATTCTCAAATTCGATTGAACATCACCACCACGTTGGCTCATACCATGAACCTCAGCCTGTTTCAAATTCAAACCTTCATTAAGGGCAGCATCGCCAATAACTGTGGCAATCGACAAAATACCTTGTCCGCCAACACCCGAAAGAATTATATCTGTTTTCATTTCTTCTCTGCTTTTTGTTTTTTAAGACGACGGTTTAGAGTTTGAATACACTCTCTGCAAGGAATAATCACCGACACTCCTTTATACTCAATCTCCTCACGAATTATATCTACAATTTCATCATGATTTTTAGGGATAGGCACTACGCAACGAATATGTTCAGGCTCAACACCAATACCTTGGCAAATTGCTTGCAGGCGATTAGTACCTGCCGAGTCTTGACCACCAGTCATAGCAGTAGTAAGGTTATCCGAGATAATCACTGTAATAGGCGATTTTGCATTAACAGCATCCAAAAGTCCAGTCATACCCGAGTGGGTAAAAGTAGAGTCTCCTATTACGGCAACAGCGGGGAACAATCCTGCATCGGCAGCACCTTTAGCCATAGTAATTGAAGCACCCATATCAACGCAACTATCAATAGCCTTGAATGGAGGCAATGCTCCCAAAGTATAACAACCAATATCGCTGAACACTTTACCTTGCGGATACTCAGCAATAACACGTTTTAAAGTTGCATAAACATCGCGGTGTCCGCAACCTTGACACAATGCAGGGGGGCGAGCAACAACAGCCTCCGATTTATCAAATGTTTCGTGTGCAGGCAATCCCATTGCAACACGAACATTATCGGGGGTAAGTTCTCCTGTTCGTGGCAACTCACCAGTAATACGTCCCTTAATAATCAGTTTCTCGTTTGGCAATGCACCACGCACCATCTCCTCAACAAAAGGTTGTCCGTCTTCGGCAATTAAAATCTCCGAAGAGTTCTCTGCTAACTCCTTCAATAGAGCAGTGGGTATAGGATATTGCGATATTTTAAGGATATTCATCTCCTCTGCTTCAGCAACATTCTCCATAACATAGTTATATGCTATACCACAAGCAACAATACCTTTTGCTCCCTTTTTATTAATTATAAGTTTATTAAACTCTGTTGTTTCAGAAGAGGCAAGATAATCAGTTTGCTGTGCCACTACTTGAGCATAACGGCGGCGCGCAATAACAGGCAACAATACCCAATCGGCAGGATTCTTTGGCATAGCCATAGCGTTCTCTTCGGCAACAGAGCCAACCTCTACTACTGCACGAGAGTGAGCCATACGAGTTACTACTCGCATCAAAACAGGAGTTGACATCTTCTCAGAATAGTCAAAGGCGTAAGCCATCATATCATAAGCCTCTTGTTGCGAAGAAGGCTCCAACATAGGCACCAAAGCAAAGCGACCATAGTTTCGAGTATCTTGCTCGTTTTGCGAAGAGTGCATCGATGGATCATCGGCAACCAACACCACCACACCACCATTAACACCTGTTATGGCAGAGTTCACAAAGGGGTCGGCAGCCACGTTCATTCCAACATGTTTCATACAAACCAAAGCACGTTTTCCTGCATACGACATACCCAATGCTGCTTCCATTGCAGTCTTCTCGTTAGTACACCAACGAGAATGTATTCCTCTCTCTTTAGCGAGTTTATTAGTTTGAATAAACTCTGTTATCTCAGTTGAAGGAGTACCCGGATAGGCATATACTCCCGATAGCCCGGCGTTAATTGCCCCAAGAGCAATTGCCTGATCGCCAAGCAACATCATTTTTTTTGTATCTGTACTCATTTCAATATAAAGTCATCGGCATCGTTAAGAGCCGGAAATTTATTTCTAAAGTTAGTAATAAGTTCTAAATCAATAGATGCAGTAACAACATCCTCCACACCCTCTTTGCACTCGGCAACAGGTTGTCCGTAAGGGTCAATAAGCATAGTATCGCCCGAGTAGTCGCCCCACTCATCAGTACCTCCACGATTAACCGCAGCAACGTAACATAAGTTCTCAATGGCACGAGCCTTTGCGAGAGTACACCATGGATAACGGCGAACACGAGGCCAATTTGCCACACATATAATCAACTCATAGTCATTTCTATTACGACTAAACACAGGGAAACGCAAATCATAGCAGATAAGCAAAAGTATTTTCACACCTCTAAACTCTACCACCTTACGCTCCACTCCTGCTGTATAAACCTTATCCTCTCCACTAAACGAAAAAAGATGATGTTTATCGTAAACCTCAACCTCACCATCAGGCTTACAGAAGTACATACGATTATAATATTTACCGCCATCCTCAACAGCAACACTACCCACTATGGCAGCATCCATACGTTTAGCCATCTGCATCATCCACTCAAAGGCAACACCTCCCACAGGCTCAGTTATCTCAGTTGGTTTCATACAGAAACCAGTTGTGAACATTTCAGGCAGAATATATATGTCGCTCTTCTCAGCCCCAAGAATAAGTTCTTCAGCACGAGCCAAGTTCTCCTCTGGGCTACACCACTTAATATCAGTTTGCAATAGCGTTATTTTCATAAATAAACCTCCTCACCCCTGCCCCTCTCCCCATAGAGAGGTAAGATATTGATAATTGAATAATGTTTAAAACAGAAACCCTATAATATACATTTTGCTAAAATAGTAAATTTTTCTGAATTAATTATTATATTTCTTTTATTTATTAGAATATTTAAGTTATAAATATTAGGTCAATAAGTTCTTTATTAAAGAATAGAGATACGATTATAATATGAATGAACCCCAAAGTTTTTATCCAAACTTTAGGGCCCACTTCAGCAAATTGTAGCGCTTACTTACATTATATTATCATCTATGGTAATGTTACCTGGAATAGCGAACTATTTGTATGCTCCTCTCTTATAATTTGCTCCATCTCTTCAACTATCTCAGGATATTGCGAAGCCAGATTATTATCCTCATGCAAATCATTAGCCAAATCATACAAATAACTTATACCATTTTGAACAACCAGTTTCCAGTTACCCATTCTCAATGCCATCATATTTGTTTCGTGAAACTCCCAATATAAGAATTCATGCTCCTCTTGTTCACCCTCTCCTGTAAGAGTAGGAGCAAACGAGATACCATCAAAATAGTCTACTTCCAAATTTGTATTTCTGTATTTATTCTCATAATCCTCAATACCTGCAACCTCACAGAATGTTGGCATCATATCATAAAAAGCAAGTTGATGATGACTTACAGAACCAGGAGTTATTGTCTCTGGCCACCACGCTATAAACGGAACCCTTATTCCTCCCTCATTAGTAGAACGTTTTGTTCCTCTCATAAGTTTTTCGGTGTTAAAATAATCTGGATCACCACCAGCCTCAGTATGAGGTCCGTTGTCACTTGTAAAGATAACAAGAGTATTCTTATCAAAACCTTTATCTTTAAGTTTTGCCAATACCTCACCAACATATGTATCCAAACGAGTTACCATTGCTGCAAATTGGCGATGAGCACAATTGGTAGGGTTATAACGCGAAGGATTATCTCCTGAGAAACTTTTCTCAATACAAAATGCATTCTCATATGCATCAAAAATAGAGTCTTGGGGTTGAGCTAACTCTGCATGAGGAAGCGTATAGGTAAATATTCCGAAAAAGGGAGTAGACACATCTTGTTTATCAATCCACTCCATTGCCTTTTGATGAATAAGATCAGCTGAATAATCTTTACGATTTTTATAATCATCGCCATACATTGCATGATTAATATTATTTTCCAAGACAACTCTTTTTACTGCAGTATCTCCAGCCTCTTTTGAGTATGAATTAAGAAAATTGGGATAGTATAGGTGGGCTTGGAATTGACACATATATCCATAATATTCATCAATACCTCGTTGATCAGGAGTAGAAGTAGAGCCTTCATATCCTCCTGCCCATTTTCCAAACATACCCGTATTATAGCCATTACGCTGCATAATTTCAGGTAATATTATATGATTGGGATCATATGGCTCTTGTCCCGTCTGCGTAGGGTCAACTGAATTATTAATTCCGTAAGTTATATTTGGACCAATTCTGTACTCTTTATTTCCTCTCACATGTGTATGACCTGTATGTTGTCCCGTCATAAATGTTGCTCTTGAAGGAGCACTCACTGGACTCCCTGCATATGCCTGAGTAAAAAGCATACCTTCTTGTGCCATACGATCAAGATTAGGAGTACTTATATATTGTTGCCCGTAACAACCCACATCGGCATAACCTAAGTCATCGCACATTATATAAATAATATTTGGTCTTTGTTCTCCTTTTACAGGTACAGTCGAAGCAACTAAACCACATCCTAAAAACAATAACTTATTATTCATTCTCTTTATATAATTTTAGATTTAATTCTTAATCATCACTTTTGTTGTCTCATAACCATCAGGGGTTACTACTTGAACTATATATATTCCATCATTAAGAGCAGATACATCAATTACTGAATTTTGAGATTCTGCAACCATAATAGCATTTACAGAATAGAGATACATAGCAAGGACATCCGTATCACAAATAGCGATAATATCACTACCTTTTTGCAATACCGATAAATTACAATCTACTTTGCTATTCTCAACTCCAACAGGCCAAGTAGTTTTATCTGTGTTAGGAGAAAAACACGCCACTAAATTCATACTCTCCTCTACATCAAACGTGTATTCTTCATCAAGAGATACAACATTATTCCCATCTTTCCAGAACAAAAATGCACTTGTTCCAAAAGGCGATGCTGTAATAGTAACCTCAGTACCATATTCATAAACTCCTCCAGTTGGCGAAATAGAGGTAGTACCTCTCTCCCATGAGTTTGAAGATAGCGTTATATTCCTATATGATTGATATGATTTAGGACAAACAACAAAATCATACACAAAACCATTTACCTCATCTTCGGCAGAAATTAAATCATTCGTTGTCAATCTTATTCTCATTCGAGACTCCTTCTCAACTGCCCACGCAGGGACATATACCTCCCCTGAACACTCTTTAGCACTTAACAAAAGTTGTTGCGAAGTTTCAAATAGTCCATCTGCATTCCAATCAAAATATACAAAAGCAACCATATTGGCAGGAGCATTTTGAGATAGTTCAACATTTATATCAAAACTATTCTCTTTTGACACAACGCCTTTATCAAGGCTATACATCACATGCCATGTCGCAGGTTTTGAGTCAGATGTATATATTAAAGAAGATATTACAGAATGACCTACAACAGAAACCTCTTTTGCAAAAACCGAACCAACTGCTCCGCAAGGATTATCATATATCTGCATCTCCCGTGCATACTTTGGGTGCAGTTTATCAAAACAGAAAAGACTATCACCCGTTACTTTAAGAGTTTTTGCTACAGCATCATTACTTGTAAAGTAAAAATAACCGGGATTTTCTACACTTGCATTGTATCTCCAAGTAGTAGGTAAATTCTCTTTCAATACTATTGAAGTACCTGACAAACCTATAATCCTGTCAGGCTCCGCATCCAAAACAATTTGCCATCCGTTTTCATTATCTGTTCCCACAAAATACCATTGCTGATTATTATTCAAATCGTAATTATCAGAGAGTGTGAGAGAATTTCGAGAATTTATAGTAAGCCACTTACCTCCGATACTCTTTATTGAATATGATGCTTCAACACTTCCAAGAGCAGAACTTGATATAAAAGGCTGAGGAACTTCAACAGGAGGAGTCTGAGGAGTAGATAATTTTATTTGAGACAAGCCAAAAAAGCAACCAACATTTTCATTTCCACTTGATATTAACATCTTTAAAGTTAAAGAAGAATTTGTTGTTTGTGGAGTACCTGTAATATCCCAAAATTTATGGACTGCTCCCGCACTACCAACCCCGTCTGCAATATCAATGTTCTCGAGCGAACCGAAAGAAGAAAATGATGAAGAAACACCTTGTAATAACTCAACCGTCCATTGACGGGTTCTTCCATCATTATTCTCTTGATAACCACTCTGTCCATTAAGAGCGTGAATATCAAAACTTGCTGTAGAGAATGCAAAATCGCTCTTTACTCCTGTCAATGTAAATGTCAATTCAATTGTTGGAGATGCAGTTGCATTAACATTAGGGCACAATATTGATGAAGTTACTGCATTAGAAGATGTCTTAAAGTCTATGTTCGATGTTAATTCAGCCGAAACACCACTTATAGCAGCACCATTTTCATCTGTAACATTTATAACAACTGTTGAAGGTGATGCCCCTGAACGGTTAAATGTCAGATTTATCTCATTGTATGCTTCTACTCTTATTGTTACAAACAAGAGAAGCAAAAGAATAAAAGTTTTTAAAAAATTCATCTTTATTTAATTCTTAAAATTATTCACAAGACAAAACTAATAAAAAAAACTATTATAATAACTTTTTTATTAGTATTAACCAATTTTTATTCAAAATTTTAAAACTGTGTAAAACTGTGAAGTGGGGTAGTTTCCTTAGTTATTAACTATTGGCATATACTGGTCAAAGGATTATTACTCTAATTGGACTTATTGTACTAATAAGACTCATAAGATTTTAAGACAAAAAAAGGAGAGAACCTAAGTCCTCTCCTTTATCGGATATTTTTTAGTTTTATGTAATTTCTAACAACTATCCCAAAGGGACAACAAAGTTGACAACTAAAAACTAAAAACTCTTATTTAACCACAACTTTGAGGTCTCTGACCTCTAACTTGTTGTCGTTTGGTAAAAGCCAATCTCTTGGCTTTTACTCTTACTTAACCACAACTTTAGTTACTTGGTTGCCTGTTACTACCATGTAAAGACCTGCATTTACATTAAGTTGCTCAGCACCGTTAACCATAACGTCTTTAACAACTTGACCAGCAGCATTCACAACTTTAACGTCACCCTCGTAACCATTGATGTAGATAACACCATTTGCAGCATATACTTGAACTGCATCAGCGTCTGCATCTGCAATACCGTCAGGAGCTGTAACAGATATTGTGAAGTCTGTGATAGATCCTCCGTTCAAAGAAATCTCATTTCCTGCATGACCATAGTATGTTGCTGCACATGGATCTAAACTACTCCAGTCAATTTTGAAACGAATACGATAAGTACCCTCTTCCAAATCTGTGGGTAATTTCCAAGATGGCATATTTTGTGCTGTAACATTGCAAGAGTTTTGTACGCTCTCACCCAAAATATTTCTCCAATCTTTAGTAGTGCTTATACCGTTGTTTACATCGTAACAGTTATATGATACCAACTCTCCTCCGACAGTTCCGTCGTTATTTGCTGTTGTATCAAATATTCCGTCGTTGTTGTAATCAATATATACAAATCCGTGCATCCATTCACCTTGCCAGTCTATAGCTGAGAAGTTCAAAGTAGCACCAGCAGTAGTTGATAAAATAACATCAGTTTTATCATTGTAAACTGGGCTGCTGAATGTTGGTTGAACTGAAGTTACGGCTGCTGAATTTACACCATCTGTAACTGTGAATGAATCTAAGCGACGTCCTCCATGAGAGATATTTCCTACATATACACAATACTCAGGCTCCTCAGGTGTAGCCTCCATGAACCATGCAACAACTGTTGTTTCAGCAGTTACAGTGAATGTGTATGAAAGGTCTGTGCTTAATAGAGTAGCGCCTGTAATATCATACCATCCCTCAAGAGCGTAACCCTCAGCAGGAGTTGCAACAACTGTTACCGAAGCGTTCTCCTCAATTTGAGCAGTTGTTCCTTCAGCACCTTCAATAGCAACTGTACCATAATCTGAAGTTGGTGCTGCTTGAACAGTTACTGCGTATGTAGTTGGAACTACAACTTCAGCCTCTTTAAAGAATGCTTGAAGAATTGTAGCAGAAGTCATAGTAAATGTATAAGAAGACTCTGTTGATACGAAAGTTGCACCAAGGTCAGAAGACCAACCAATTAACTCATATCCTTCATTTGCAGTAGCAGTAATAGTTACAGAAGCATTCTCCTCAATATCAGCAGAAGTTCCTTCGTAACCAACTATCTCAACTGTACCACATTCAGCAGCAGGAGCAACACCAATCATCAACTTGTATGTAGTTGCAACAGGTGCACTCTCAAACCAAGCCTCAAGATATACAGAACTATTTACAGTAAATGTATAAGAAGCCTCTGTTGAAACATCAGAACCTAAAGCGTCTGACCAACTCATGAATTGATAACCCTCAGCAGGAGTTGCAACAATAGTTATTTCAGTACCAGCCTCAATATTAGCCGAAGTTCCTTCGTAACCAACTATCTCAACTGTACCTAAAGCCTCTTGACCTGTAGCAGTTGCAATGTTTACATTATAAGTAACAACTTTAACTCGGAAGTTTGCTTGAATTACAGCTTCCTCGCTACCTGTATAAGTATAAGTAGTTTCAGTTCCTACCTCTTCACCATTGATTGTCCAGTTTACAAACTCATATGTACTTCCATTTGTAAATGCTTGAGCAGTTACATCCTCACTTGTAATTATCCATGGTTTTTGTCCACCACCAGAAGTAGCAGAACCTGTACCTGTGCCTGTTCCTGTGCCTGTTCCTGTACCTGTACCTGTGCCTGTTCCTGTGCCTGTTCCTGTTCCATCAAGTGAAGGAGATATGATAGTTACATAACCCATTGTAATATCATTAGATTGGAATTGAACTTTACGTTCAACTACTGCAGGAACAAAGTATGCTGTAAATGCTGTATATTGACCTACTGTAAATTGTTGATCTGCTGTAGATTCATTCCAAACAGTTTCAGTTCCTGTTGCGGTAGTATATGTCCAGTGAGAGAACTCATATCCTTCATTTGCAACTGCATGAAGAGTTGCTTTTGATTGATATGGCAATTTAACTGTTGCCTCAGCCACAGCATCGTTAATGTATGCTGAACCACCCTCTGATGCAGTTACATTTACCATCATATAGCAACCGAAGTTTGCTGTTAATGATAGAGCCTCTGCAGCAGTGAATGTATAAGGATTCTCTGTTGAGATAGTATCAGTTCCAGCAGTCCAAGCCTCAAACTCATATACAATATAATCGGCAAATGCCTCAGCAGGAGTTGCAACAACTGTTACATCATCTCCAGCCATAACCTCTGTTGAAGTTCCTGTAACGCCATCAATAGCAGCTGTTCCGTAGTACTCATTGCTTGTTGCAACTGAGATTGTAACAGGAACTGCTACATTCTTAACAACAATGTTTGTAGTTTTGAATGCGTTTGCTCCAGAGAAGCTTGGGAACGCAGCAGTTGTCATTGTACAATACAACTCAGTGTCCTCTGTTACATCAAATACAAATTTACCATCTGCCTCAGTGTAGTTAGTAAACTCTGTTCCGTCTGCTAAATACCAAGTATAGTCTGTTGCTTGAGCCTCTGCTGCACGACCTACAATATTGTTTTGTGCTGATAGGTCAAGTTCCTCTCCCTCGTTAATCTCTGTAGCAATTGTCATTACTGCTTGAGGCACATAGTTGTAACCGGATGTTCCTTCTTTTGTAATTGGAGTGAATGCAGGTAGAGTTGCCAATGTAAAGTTGTTGTTTGTAACTTGGATACGAGATTTTGATGTTACATTGCTTTCTCCTGTTACTATGCTTGTCAATTGGTTATTGTTAGCATATAAGTATAACCCTGCAACCATATTAGACACATCTACTGTTGTCAATTGGTTATTGTTTACATACAAGTTTTTAAGAACGGTATTTGATGATACATCAATTGTTGTCAAACCTGTGTTATCTGCACGCAATGTTGTAAGAGCTGTATTTGCTGACACATCGATGCTTCCCAATCCTGTATTGTTGTTTAGGTTAAGTGATGTTAATGCTGTAAATGCCGACAAATCAATTGATGTAAATGCACAATCATTTAATGTTAATGATGTGATATTATTTGTTGTTGGCCACACAATTGTACTCAACATTGGATTGCTATATGCTGTCAATTTAAGCAATGCTGAATTATTGCTCAAATCAAGAGTTGTTAACTCGTTTGTACATGCCTCCAATGCTATAAGTGATATTGCATTTGTTACATCCAAGGATGTTACTTTTGAAGGATATGTTGTTGAATAGCTACAATCAAAGTATGTTATATCTCCATATATTTTAACTATACCCTCTCCAACAGGAGTTCCGTTGATTACTGTTGGTATATATGGAATCCATGAGGGATCTGGATCTGATGCTACAATTGTCTCTGTCTCTGCAAGTACGCCATCGCCCCAATCTATAAAGATTGTTGATGTTGCTGCTACCTCAAATGAGAATTGACGTTCAACATCAGGAGTTGCTGTCAATACAATTGAGGGAACAAGTGCCTCAAAGTTTGCTGTTAACTCTGTTGCGACAGAAATTGTAGCTGTGTATGGGTTCTCTGTTGAGATAGTGTCTGTTCCTACTGTCCAGCAAGTGAACTTGTATCCAGCGTTTGCAGTTGCTGTAAAGGTTGCCTCTGCTCCCTCTTCTACCTCTGCTGCACTAACTGTTGCTGATCCCATTGTAGCGTCTGCTGATACTGCAGATACTGCATATGTTGGAGTTGGCAACTCAACCTCTATTACTGAGAATGCTGAAGATGTTGTTGAGTTATAGAAATCACCTCCTGCTCCGTCAAATGATCCTGCTGAGGTAACTATCATAGGACCATTAAAGTCAGATGTTACTCCGTTTTTAGTTTCGTTTCCACGATAACCCCATAGATGAACATATCCGAACAAGTCTTCAGGTGTTGCAACTACATTTGTTCCGTCTATTGTAAGTGTCTCGATACTAAATTGAGATACTCTTCTTAACTCTGTTTCAAGACCTGTTTCACTCTTATCATTCAACCATGCTTTACCTGGTGAAGGATATGCTAAATAATATGATCCGTCAGATGTTTTGAATACATATTTTGATGCTTCTTCATCGTATTGACAAACGAACATTGCTGTTGCTGGCAACTCCATTCCTTCGGTGTATGATGCCAATGCCAAAGTTCCTGCATTGTTATACATGTAGAAGTTTGCAGTTTTTCCACGAGAGATAAATGCATATGCTTTATCTGCTGTAGGCAATACTATATCGTCAGTATCAATGTAAGCATCCATTGCTGCTTGTAGTGCTGTTGCTGCACCAGCATATGGATTATTCTCTGCTACGTCAAGAGCCTCTTTGAATGTTGCTTTTGCTGCTGCAGAAGGATAACCTACTCCGTCTTTTACGATAAGTGCTTTTGCCTCCTCGATAAGTGCTAATGTTGCTTCATCGGCAGGTGCTTTTTCAAAGTTTGCAACAAATGCTGTCTCGGCTGTTATTGTTGCTGTATATGGATTCTCTGTTGAAACCTCTTCTGTTCCAACTGTCCAGTTTTTGAATACATATCCTGCTACTGGTGTAGCTGTAAGAACTACTGTCTCGCCCTCTACAATCTCTGTTGCTGATGCTTCAACTGTACCCATTGTCTCATCTGAAGATGATACTGTGATAGGATATGTTACAGTTGTAGGTATTAATTGGAAGTTAGCAACAATTGTTGTATCTGATGCTGGAGTTATTGTGAAAGGATTCTCCTCACTTAATGTGTTTGTTCCTGAAGTCCAATTTACAAACTCATAACCCTCGTTTGCAGTAGCTGTAAGAGTTACTGTTTGTCCCTCTTCAACTGTTGAAGTTTCAGGAGATACTGCTCCCATTGCTCCGTCAGAAGGAACTGCTGTTACAGTAAATGTTACAACTGCAGGTGCCACTGGTTCCAATACCCATGTAGCGGCAGCGCCAATAGCAGCATCGCCAAATAGGTAATAACCACTTCCAGCCGCTACATACTCATTCTTAACATAGTACCAAGCATTACCCTTATTGGTGTTATACACTTGCATATAATAGCCTGATGTTCCGTTTTCGGGGAACTTGAATTCTGATGATTGAGAAGACAATGCGTCAACATTCCATGCTTGTGCATAGATATAGTAACCACTCTTTGTTTTTAACTTGTAGTTTTCTCCGCTCTCCTCAAATATAAAGATTTGATCTTCATTATCTTCTGCATATGCACTTGTTCCAACGCCACCATAAGCACCACTTGCATGGGCATCATGATTAAGTGCTGTTAAATATTGATTTGCAGATATATCTTTAATACGGAACTCTTTTCCAGTTGCTATTGTTACAACCTCTTTGAAGTTTGCAACAAATGCTGTCTCAGCAGTTATTGTTGCTGTATATGGATTCTCTGTTGAAACAACGCTTCCTGCAACTGTCCAGTTCTCAAATTTGTAACCTTCGTTAGCAGTTGCTGTTAATGTTACTGTAGAACCTTCAAATACTGATTCTGCCGAAGCCTCTACGCTACCAAAAGCATCATTGTTCGCTGCTACGCTTACTGCATATGTTGGTAGAGCAACAAAGTTTGCTACAAAGTTTGTTGCGGCTGTGATTATTGGTTTGTATGGGTTTTCAGTTGAAACCTCTGTCCCTTCAACTGTCCAATTTACAAATTTGTAACCTTCATTAGCAGTTGCTGTCAAGGTTGCAGGGCGTCCATCTCTTACAGATATTGATTCTGCTGTTGCAGCACCCATTGTATCATCATTTGAAGATACAGAGATTGTGAAAATCTCTCCTTCAAGTTCTACCTCCTCAACAATAATTGTTACATCGTGTAAAGATCCTGCATAACCAATATAACCTGTTCCGTGTGTTCCACACATTGGGGTCTCTTCGCTCCAACTTGTAGCGCAATCAACACCATCAGAAATGATACGCATAACAGATTTTCCTGCTTGTGCATCATCTGGAACATAAATTGTTACAGATCCTTGATCTGAAGTTCCTCCAACACGACCTTCTTCACCATAAGCAGCAACAACATCTTCAAAATCTCCATCTCTGTCCCAGTCAAATCCGAACCATACGTTCTTTGACCAAGCTCCATTAGTAAATGTGATTTCGATTGTTCCTCCTTGACCTACAGTAAATTGTTTACTTGAAGTCAAATCGTTAAATGTTGTTGAAGTTGCTGACAAACTCAATACTTCAGACCCCTCATAAGTTGCAGTAAGTCCTTGTATTGAATGAGAATGAACATTGTCCAAATCTGATCCGGTACAACTTTCATTCATTCTCTTGGTAACTGAACAATAACCCGTTGGTAATTGATCAGCAGCAACTTGAGCAAAAACATTTTGCCCGGGGATAAGTGCTATTACAGCAAATAATAATCCCCAAAAGTAACTTTTCTTCATACCTTTTTGAATTTAGTTAATAAAAATGTTAATAAAAATAGTTATAATATATTGTTTTTCAATATTTTACAATACACTGATCGTCATTAATACACTATTAACGACAATTTAGCAACTTCAAATTTAGTTTTTTATTTTTGAATATTATGTTTTTTTCTGAAAAATTTTACCTATTAGTGAGTTTTTTAACAGTTTTTTAACAGGATAATTGTCTGTTATTAGACGAACTGGACTAATTAGGGTTATTGGTCTTATCGGACTAATTGATAAATTAATTCCTAATAAAAAAATAGCGGAAGATTGCTCTTCCGCTATTCTAATATTGGGTTAGAGGTGTTTTACTCCTCATCCTCATTAATCAATTGATCAAAATCAGACTGCGCTCCTACTATCAACTTATTGAATTGACGTTGTCCTGTTCCTGCTGGTATCAAGTGTCCGCAAATTACGTTCTCTTTCATACCCTCTAACTTGTCAACTTTTCCGTTGATTGCTGCCTCGTTCAACACTTTTGTTGTCTCTTGGAACGATGCTGCTGACATGAAACTGCTTGTTTGTAGTGCCGCACGTGTGATTCCTTGTAGGTTT
The DNA here is from genome assembly GCA_015061035.1 of Bacteroidales bacterium. Classification (GTDB taxonomy): domain Bacteria; phylum Bacteroidota; class Bacteroidia; order Bacteroidales; family G3-4614; genus Caccoplasma_A. Next base: position 55,940 of record SUXK01000007.1, on the reverse strand, counting down.
TGTTCTGATGTTGCAGGTACTGCATCACGTACTTCTACTGGTTTTTGGTCGCGGCGTATCAACAATGAGTTCTCCTCGCGAAGTTTTCTTGCTGTTACGATTTGTCCCGGACGTAGATTTTGTGAGTCTCCTGCATCTACTACAACCTTTTTACCCCAGATGCGATCGTTCTCCTCCATAAACTCTAACTTGTCAACTACTTGTTGCTCAAGGAAGCGTGTATCTCCCGGATCTACGATTGTTACTTTACGCATCATTTGACGTACGATTACCTCAAAGTGTTTGTCGTTGATCTTCACACCTTGTAAGCGATATACGTCTTGTACCTCGTTTACAATGTACTCTTGTACTGCTGTGGGTCCTTTAATTGCAAGGATGTCGGCTGGTGTGATTGAACCATCTGACAATGGTGTTCCTGCTCTTACATAATCGTTCTCTTGAACAAGTACTTGTTTTGATAGTGATACCAAATATTTCTTTTGTTCTCCTGTCTTTGATGTGATTATGATTTCGCGGTTACCACGTTTGATTTTGCCTAATTTTACCTCTCCGTCAATCTCGGCTACTACTGCTGGATTTGATGGGTTACGTGCCTCAAACAACTCGGTTACACGTGGAAGACCTCCAGTGATATCTCCCGCTTTTCCTACGGCACGTGGTATCTTAACCAAAATGTCTCCTGCTTTTATCTCTTGTCCCTCTTCTACCATGATGTGGGCTCCTAAGGGTAATGAGTAACTGCGCTCAACATTTCCATCTTGTCCTACTATTAAGGCTGAAGGGATACGTGTGTGGTCTTTCGACTCAATGATTATCTTCTCACTAAATCCTGTTTGCTCATCGCTCTCAAGTTTGAAGTTTACTCCCTCAATTACGTTCTCAAATTGTAGTTTACCTGATGCCTCACTGATGATTACTGCGTTGAATGGATCCCACTCACAGATTACATCGCCTTTCTTAACTGTGTCTCCGTCACCGAAGTATAGTTTTGATCCGTAAGGTATGTTGGTTGAGGTTAAGACTATCTTAGTGTGTGGATCTACGATACGCATCTCTGCTAAACGTCCTACCACTACCATTATATCTTTTCCTGCCTCATCTTTTGCATTTACTGTACGCAACTCCTCTATCTCAAGGATACCGTCGTAACGTGATGTTACATTTGAGACTGTCTCAATGTTTGACGCAATACCTCCCACGTGGAATGTACGCAATGTCAACTGTGTTCCTGGCTCTCCGATTGACTGTGCTGCAATGATTCCGACTGCCTCGCCTTTTTGTACCATCTTACCTGTTGCAAGGTTGCGTCCGTAACATTTTGCACATACTCCTTTTTTAGATTCGCATGTTAATACTGAACGTATCTCTACTCGCTCTATTGGAGATTCCTCAATGCGTTGTGCTATCTCTTCGGTTATCTCTTGTCCTGCTTCTACTATTATTTCGCCTGTTATTGGGTGTTGTACATCGTGTACTGATACACGTCCCAATATACGCTCATATAGTGTTGCTACTGTCTCTTTGTTGTTCTTCAACTCGGTACATACCAATCCGCGAAGTGTTCCACAATCGTCCTCATGGATTATCACATCGTGTGCTACGTCAACCAAACGACGTGTTAGGTATCCTGCATCGGCTGTTTTCAACGCTGTATCGGCCAAACCTTTACGAGCACCGTGTGTTGAGATAAAGTACTCCAACACTGACAATCCCTCTTTAAAGTTCGCAAGAATTGGGTTCTCAATAATTTGTCCGCCTTCTGCTCCTGATTTTTGAGGTTTTGCCATCAAACCACGCATACCTGACAACTGACAAATTTGCTCTTTTGATCCACGAGCTCCTGAGTCAAGCATCATAAACACTGGGTTAAATCCTTGACGGTCGTTTGTTAATTGTGTCAACAAGATTTTTGATAACTCGGCATTTACTCTTGTCCATGCGTCAATGATACGATTATAACGCTCATTGTAGGTTGTGAATCCCATGTTGTAGTCTGATACGATTTGCTCTACCTTCTCGTATCCCTCTTGGATTAGTTTCTCTTTCTCCTCAGGGATGATTACGTCTGATAGGTTAAATGACAATCCTCCTTTGAACGCCATCTTGTATCCTAAGTTCTTGATGTCGTCAAGGAATTGCGCTGCTCGTACCATTCCGCATACTTTGATTACTCGGCTGATGATGTCGCGTAACGATTTTTTCTTGAAGATTTCGTTGATATATCCTACTTCATCGGGTACATATTGGTTTACAAGTACGCGTCCTACTGATGTTTCACGCATTACCTCTACTATGTTTCCGTTTTCATCAAGGTCTTTTACCAATACCTTTATGTGTGCGTGTAGGGTTACTTTGCCTTCGTTGTATGCTATCTCTGCCTCTTCGGGTCCGTAGAATGTCAAGCCTTCTCCTTTGTCGCCCTTACGCATTTTGGTTATGTAGTACAATCCCAATACCATGTCTTGTGATGGCACTGTGATAGGTGCTCCATTGGCAGGGTTAAGGATGTTGTGCGAACCTAACATTAGGATTTGTGCCTCCAAAATTGCTTCGTTACCCAATGGTAGGTGTACCGCCATTTGGTCACCGTCAAAGTCGGCGTTGAACGCTGTACATGCTAATGGGTGAAGTTGGATTGCTTTTCCCTCAATCATGCGAGGTTGGAATGCTTGAATACCTAAACGGTGTAGTGTTGGGGCACGGTTTAACAACACGGGATGTCCTTTCATCACGTGTTCCAAGATGTCCCATACAACGGACTCTCTGCGGTCTATGATTTTCTTAGCAGATTTTACTGTCTTAACTATTCCACGCTCTATTAATTTGCGTATTACGAATGGTTTGTACAACTCTGCTGCCATATCTTTTGGAAGACCGCACTCGTGCATCTTCAACTCTGGTCCTACAACGATTACTGAACGTGCTGAGTAATCGACACGTTTTCCAAGTAGGTTTTGACGGAAACGTCCTTGTTTTCCTTTCAAACTGTCTGAAAGTGATTTCAATGGACGGTTTGCCTCTGTTTTGAATGCACTTGATTTACGCGAGTTATCGAGTAGCGAATCTACTGCCTCTTGTAACATACGTTTTTCGTTACGTAAGATTACATCGGGTGCTTTTATCTCAATTAATCGTTTCAATCGGTTGTTACGTATGATTACGCGGCGATATAGGTCGTTAAGGTCTGATGTTGCAAAGCGACCTCCATCCAACGGTACTAATGGACGCAATTCGGGTGGTATAACTGGAATTACGTTCAATATCATCCACTCTGGACGGTTGATATCGCGTGATGAACGGAACGACTCTACTACTTGTAGGCGTTTTAATGCCTCAGTTTTGCGTTGTTGTGAGCCATCGGTATTTGCACGGTGGCGTAACTCGTATGATAGTGAATCCAAGTCTAAACGCATCAATAGGTCTTGTACCGCCTCTGCTCCCATCTTTGCAATGAATTTGTCGGGATCAGAATCATCAAGATATTGATTTTCTGCAGGAAGAGTATCAAGTACATTTAAATACTCCTCTTCTGTTAATAAATCGTATGTTGATAGAACGTCAGACTTTAATCCTGGTTGGATTACTACATATTTTTCATAGTAGATGATTGCATCCAACTTTTTAGTGGGTAAGCCTAACAAATATCCTATTTTATTGGGCAACGAACGGAAATACCAGATGTGTGCAACAGGTACTACTAATTGTATGTGTCCTGTACGCTCACGACGTACTTTTTTCTCTGTTACCTCTACTCCACAGTGGTCACAAACGATACCACGATAGCGGATTCTTTTATACTTTCCGCAGAAACATTCGTAATCCTTTACGGGACCGAATATTCTTTCACAGAACAATCCGTCACGCTCAGGTTTGTAGGTGCGGTAATTTATTGTTTCGGGTTTCAACACCTCACCGCGAGAGTTGATTCTTATCTCTTCGGGTGATGCTAATCCGATGGTAATTTTTGAGAAATTACTTTTTACCTTACTATCTTTTTTATATGCCATATTTTTATATATAAACAGATTTGGTAATTATCAGGTGGGTGCGTAAACCTAAGTTTACGCCCTCTCCTAATCTAATTTAATGCTTAATCCTAATCCTCTTAACTCGTGAAGCAATACGTTAAGCGACTCTGGGATACCCGGTGTTGGCATCTTCTCGCCTTTAACAATAGCCTCGTATGCTTTTGAACGTCCTACTACATCGTCACTCTTTATTGTTAAGATCTCTTGTAATATGTGAGATGCTCCAAATGCCTCAAGTGCCCAAACCTCCATCTCTCCAAAACGTTGACCTCCGAATTGTGCTTTTCCTCCAAGAGGTTGTTGTGTGATAAGAGAGTATGGTCCGATTGAACGTGCGTGCATTTTATCTTCAACCATGTGTCCGAGTTTCAACATGTAGATTACTCCTACGGTTGCTGGTTGGTCAAAACGTTCTCCTGTGTGTCCATCGTATAGATATGTTTTTCCGTAACGTGGAACTCCTGCTTTGTCTGTCCATGCGTTAAGGTCATCAAGACTTGCTCCATCAAAGATTGGTGTCGCAAATTTCTCGCCTAACTCACGTCCTGCCCATCCTAATACGGTTTCAAATATCTGTCCTAAGTTCATACGTGAAGGCACACCAAGGGGATTTAACACTATATCTACTGGTGTTCCATCTTCCAAGAATGGCATATCTTCTTGACGTACTACACGTGATACAATACCTTTATTTCCGTGACGTCCCGCCATCTTATCACCAACACCGATTTTACGTTTCTTAGCAATATACACTTTTGCAATCTTCATGATTCCTGATGGTAACTCATCTCCGATTGATAAGTCTGCTTTCTTACGGCGTAACTCGGCATCGTATATTTTCGACTTTTTAAGATAGTTGATAATGGTTTGTCGTATCAACTCGTTCTTCTCATTGTCTGTTGTCCATTTGCTTACTTGTACTAACGAGTAATCTATCTCAGCCAACGCTTTTTGAGAGAACTTGGCTCCTTTTGGTATTATCTCTATTCCTAAGAAGTCTTTTACTCCTTGCGATGTTTTTCCTTTTGTTAATACACTCAACTTCTCAATTAGAATTGATTTCAACTCCTCTTGACGTGCTGCATATTCTTCCTCTAAAGGTTGTAACTCGCTCTCTATTTTTTTGCCTTTTTTCTTCTCGGCTTTTGAGTATAGGTTTGTTCCGATTACTACTCCTTTTAATGAAGGTGATGCTTTTAATGATGCATCTTTTACGTCTCCTGCTTTGTCACCAAAGATTGCTCGTAATAGTTTCTCCTCTGGTGAAGGATCTGACTCTCCTTTAGGTGTAATTTTACCTATCATTATATCGCCTGGTGCAACGTGTGCTCCTATACGAATGATTCCTCTTTCGTCAAGGTCTTTTGTTGCATCCTCACTTACGTTAGGTATATCGGCTGTTAACTCCTCCATTCCGCGTTTTGTCTCGCGAACCTCTAATGTGTACTCATCTACGTGTACCGATGTTAGAATGTCCTCTCGTACGATACGCTCGTTAAGCACAATAGCGTCCTCGTAGTTGTATCCTTTCCAAGGCATGAAAGCTACTTTTAAGTTGCGTCCTAATGCTAACTCGCCATTCTCTGTTGAGTATCCTTCGGTTAGGATGTCGCCCTCAACAACTCGTTGTCCTTTTTTACATATTGGACGAAGGTCGATTGTTGTGCTTTGGTTGGTTTTGCGGAATTTTGGTATATTGTACTCTTTTACTGAAGAATCGAAACTTACAAACTCTTCATCTGCTGTGCGATCGTAATTGATGCGGATGGTTGTTGCATCTACATACTCTATTACACCACTTCCCTCTGCAGTGATTTGTGTACGTGAGTCACGTATTAGTTGTCCTTCCAATCCTGTTCCTACAATAGGTGCTTCGCTACGCAATAGTGGTACTGCCTGACGCATCATGTTTGATCCCATCAACGCACGGTTAGCATCGTCATGCTCAAGGAATGGAATTAATGATGCTGCTATTGAAGCAATTTGTGTGGGCGATACGTCCATCAACGCTACCTCTTGTGGTGCTACAACTGGGAAGTCGGCATTCAAACGTGATTTTACACGTGTACGGATGAATGTTCCATCATCATTCAATGGAGCATTTCCTTGTGCAATTATTTGATTCTCCTCTACTTCGGCTGTTAGGTATGTGATACCATTCTCTGAAAGGTCAACCTTTCCGTTTGCTACTTTACGATATGGTGTCTCAATGAATCCTAAATCGTTTATCTTAGCATATACACAAAGTGATGATATCAAACCAATGTTTGGTCCCTCTGGTGTCTCAATTGGACATAAACGTCCGTAGTGTGTGTAGTGTACGTCACGAACCTCAAATCCTGCACGCTCACGTGAAAGTCCTCCGGGTCCTAACGCTGACATACGGCGTTTGTGAGTTATCTCTGCCAATGGGTTTGTTTGATCCATGAATTGAGATAACGCATTGGTTCCAAAGAAGGTGTTGATTACAGATGAAATTGTTTTTGCATTTATCAACTCAACTGGTGTAAACACCTCATTGTCACGAACATTCATACGGTCACGTATTGTTCGTGCCATACGTGTTAAGCCAATACCAAATTGGTTATATAGTTGCTCACCTACTGTACGTACACGGCGATTGCTCAAGTGGTCAATATCATCAACGTCAGCATGTGAGTTAATTAGTTCAATTAGATATTTGATAATCTCAATTATATCCTCTTTTGTTAAAACTCTTACATCTGATGAGGTTGTAAGATTTAACTTTTTGTTTATTCTGTAACGTCCTACGTCTCCTAAATCGTAACGTTTGTCAGAGAAGAATAGATTGTTTATTACCTCTCTTGCACTTGCGTCATCAACTGGATCGGCACTACGCAATAGACGGTATATGAATGTTACTGCCTCTTGCTCTGAGTTACTTGAGTCTTTTTTAAGTGTGTTGTAGATTATTGCATAGTCTGATGTTAATTGATCATCTTTGTGCAATAAGATTGAAGGAACTCCTACTTCAAGGATCATTTCAATATGCTCCTCTTCAAGGATAGTCTCACGCTCAACTACTATCTCTGAACGCTCAATTGATACTACCTCTCCTGTTCCCTCATCTACATAATCTTCAAAACTTGTGCGTGATATACGTGCTGCAAGACGACGACCAAGACTCTTCTTTAAGTTTGTTTTTGTTGCCTTAATCTCTTCTGCCAAGCCAAATATATCAAGTATATCTTTGTCGCTCTCAAATCCGATAGCACGAAGAAGTGTTGTTACAGGTAACTTCTTCTTACGATCGATGTAAGCGTACATAACATTGTTTATATCTGTTGCGAACTCAATCCAAGATCCTTTGAATGGTATAATTCTCGCAGAGTATAATTTTTTACCATTGGTGTGTAAACTTTGTCCGAAGAAGACTCCAGGTGAACGGTGTAATTGTGATACTACAACACGCTCTGCACCATTGATAATGAAGGTTCCCTTCTCAGTCATATATGGAATGGGACCTAAATATACGTCTTGTATCTTTGTCTCAAAATCCTCGTGCTCGGGATCTGTACAATACAATTTAAGTTTAGCCTTTAGGGGTACACTATATGTTAGTCCTCTTTCGAGACACTCGTCAATTGTATATCGGGGGGGATCAATAAAATAATCTAAAAACTCCAATACAAAGTTGTTGCGGGTATCTGATATGGGGAAATTTTCTGCAAATACTTTATATAGTCCCTCGTTTTTACGTTTTTCGGGAGGGGTGTCTAATTGGAGAAAATCTCGGAAAGATTTTAATTGTACTTCCAAAAAATCGGGGTAAGATAGTGGATTTTTAATGGAAGCAAAATTTATTCGCTGTTTTACGTTCGAAGCCATTGTACGCAATTAATTTTTTATTTTTATTAAGTTCCTAAATTTTTTGATTTGAATATTATATTTAAAAAAATCAAACCACTCTCTTATGTGCTGAAAATGAGAGATTTAGGTATCTTATTAATTTAATGCACAAAAAGGTAAAGAGCCCTCTCCTCTGAGGTCTCTTTACCATAAGCCTGAAAACAGGAAGTATTATTTAAGTTCAACTTCTGCTCCTGCCTCTTCAAGTTGTTTTTTCAAACCTTCTGCGTCTGCTTTAGCAAGACCTTCTTTGATTACGCTTGGTGCGCCATCAACCATCTCTTTAGCCTCTTTCAAGCCAAGACCTGTAAGTTCTTTAACTGCTTTAACAACTGCAAGTTTGTTTGCACCTGCTGCTTTAAGTACTACGTCAAAAGATGTTTTCTCCTCAGCTGCCTCAGCTGCTGCTGCTGGTCCGGCTGCTACTGCTACTGCTGCTGCAGCAGGCTCGATTCCGTACTCATCTTTCAAAATTTGTTTAAGCTCACTTACCTCTTTAACGGTCAAGTTTACTAATTGTTCTGCAAAAGCTTTAATGTCTGCCATTTTAGTTATAATTTAATAATGTTTTACAATTTAATTTTTGATTATTTTTTTTCAAGAGTTTCCAAAACTCCGTGTATGGTGTTTGCTCCAGACTCAAGAGCTGAAATAACTCCTTGTACTGGGCCTTCCAACATTGCGATAACGTCTGCGATAAGCTCGTTTTTGCTCTTAACTGCAACAAGTGCATCAAGTTGAGTTTCATCATAGAATGACTCCTCTACGTAAGCAGCTTTGTAACGTACTTTATCGTTCTCCTTAGTAAATTCTTTAATTAATTTAGCAGGTGCGTTACCTGTGTTTGAAAGCAACAAAGCAGTTGAACCTTTTAATGCTGAATAAAGTGGTGAGTAGTCTCCTTCAAGAGTCTCAAGTGCTTTTTTCAACAAAGTGTTCTTAACAACCATTAATTTGATCTCCTTACCAAAGCACGCACGACGCAATGCGCTTGTAGCCTCTGCATCGAGAGATGTTGTATCGGCAAGGTAGAAGTGGCTATACTCTTTAAGAGTAGCACCAATCTTTTCAATAATAATGCCTTTATCTTCTTTTTTCATAGTGCTTTAGTTTTTAAATCTCATCAACAGTTTTAGGATCAACTTTGATACCAGGGCTCATTGTTGTTGAAAGATATACGCTCTTAACGTATGTTCCTTTTGCTGCAGTTGGTTTAAGTTTGATGATTGTTGCCATAAACTCTTTTACGTTCTCTGCAATTTTTTGTGCATCGAATGAAATTTTACCTACTGAAGTATGAACAATTCCTCCTTTGTCAACTTTAAAGTCGATTTTTCCTTGTTTTACCTCTTTTACTGCTTTACCAATCTCATTGGTTACTGTTCCACTCTTTGGGTTAGGCATAAGACCACGAGGTCCTAACACACGTCCAAGAGCTCCAAGTTTACCCATAATAGCGGGCATTGTTATAATAACGTCAATATCGGTCCAACCACCTTTGATTTTCTCGATATACTCGTCTAATCCTACATAATCTGCTCCTGCAGCTTTAGCGTCTGCTTCTTGATCAGGGGTACATAACGCTAACACACGTACTTGTTTTCCAGTTCCGTTAGGTAGAGATACTACACCTCTTACCATTTGGTTAGCTTTACGAGGGTCAACACCCAAACGCACGTCAATATCAACTGATGCATCGAATTTTGTGAAAGTTATCTCTTTCAACAATTCAGCAGCTTCTTTGAGTGAGTACATCTTCCCTGCTTCAATTTTTTCAGAGGCAATTTTTTGATTTTTTGTCAATTTACTCATTTCAATTGAAGTTTATTAGTTATTAACCGGGAATTCTCCTGTTACGGTGATACCCATACTTCTAGCTGTGCCTGCAACCATAGTCATTGCTGATTCAAGAGTAAAACAGTTTAAGTCAACCATCTTATCTTGTGCAATAACTTTGACTTGTTCCCAAGTGATTGAAGCAATTTTTTTACGGTTAGGCTCTGATGATCCTGATTTTGCTTTTGCAGCCTCCAATAATTGGATTGCAACAGGAGGAGTCTTAACTATAAAATCAAAAGTTTTGTCCGCATAGTAAGTAATAACTACGGGAAGCACTTTTCCTGCTCTGTCTTGAGTGCGGGCATTGAATTGCTTGCAAAACTCCATGATGTTGATACCTTTAGAACCCAATGCAGGTCCTACTGGAGGAGAGGGGTTTGCTGCACCACCTTTAATTTGCAATTTAATTTGTCCAGCAATTTCTTTAGCCATTGTTCTCTGTTTTAATTTAAATTCTTAAATCATTCGGAGAGTTACGTTCGTAACCACGCAATTACTCCTTTTCTACTTGCATAAAGTTAAGTTCCAACGGTGTTTTACGTCCGAATATCTTAACCATTACTTTAAGTTTTCTCTTCTCGTTGTTTACATCTTCAATAATTCCTGTAAATCCACTGAAAGGACCGAATGTTACTTTAACACTCTCTCCTACTGTGTAAGGAATCATTGGCTCTTCAGCCTCTTGATGCTCGTCAACTGATCCTAACATTCTGTTTACTTCGGCTGGACGTAAAGGATCGGGATTTGTTCCTCCTCCTAAAAATCCAATCACGTTTGTTGTATTACGAAGTATATGTGGTACTTCTCCTACTAAACATGCCTCTACAAAAACATAGCCGGGATAAAGATTACGCTCTTTTGTTACTCGCTTACCATTGCGTACAGAATATACTTTTTCAGTAGGTATCAAAACTTGGAATACGTGTTTGCCGAGATCACCTTTGGCAATCTCTGCATCAAGATACTCCTTCACTTTGAGTTCCTTACCGCTGATGGCACGCAAAACGAACCACCCTCTTTTGGGTGTTTTTTTTACTGTCTCAGACATAGTTCCTACACAAATTAAATGATTTCGTAAACGAATTTAAGAATGTGCTCAAAGCATTGATCCATTGCGAATACAACTAATGCAATTATGAGGGAAGCAGTCATAACTACAACAGCACTATTGCTCAACTCAGACTTGGTTGGCCAAGATACCTTATGAATCAATTCATCATAAGAGTTCTTTATATTAGCAAATAATTTTTTCATCTTAGTAAAATTTAGCACGGGACGAGAGGCTCGAACTCCCGACACCTGGTTTTGGAGACCAGTGCTCTACCAACTGAGCTAGACCCGTAAATTCAGCCGACCTATTTCTAAGTCGGCTGAGGTTATTTAATTCTTAAGATTAGTCAAGAATCTCAGTAATTTGACCTGAACCTACTGTACGTCCACCCTCGCGGATTGCAAAACGAAGACCTTCGTTACATGCAACTGGTGCGATAAGTTTTACTTGGATTGATACGTGGTCACCAGGCATTACCATCTCAGTTCCCTCTGGAAGAGTAATCTCTCCAGTTACGTCCAATGTACGGATGTAGAATTGAGGACGGTAGTTGTTGTGGAATGGAGTGTGACGTCCACCCTCTTTTTGAGTAAGTACGTAGATTTGTGCTTTGAACTCAGAGTGAGGTTTAACTTGTCCTGGGTGACAGATAACCATACCACGTTTGATTTCATTTTTGTCGATACCACGAAGCAATAGACCTACGTTATCACCAGCCTCACCTTGGCTAAGAAGTTTACGGAACATCTCGACACCAGTTACAACTGATTTTTTACCCTCTGCTCCAAGACCGATGATTTGAACCTCATCACCTACTTTGATGACACCAGTCTCAACACGACCTGTTGCTACTGTACCACGACCAGTGATTGAGAATACGTCCTCAACAGGCATCAAGAATGGTTTGTCGATGTCGCGTGGAGGAAGTGGAATCCACTCATCAACTGCTGCCATCAATTCCATTACTTTTTCCTCCCACTCAGCCTCTCCGTTCAATGCTCCAAGAGCAGAACCGCGTATGATAGGAGTATTGTCTCCGTCGTACTCGTAAGAAGAAAGAAGATCTCTCATCTCCATCTCTACAAGTTCCAACATCTCCTCATCGTCAACCATATCACATTTGTTCAAGAAAACAACGATACGGGGAACGTTTACTTGACGAGCCAATAGGATGTGCTCACGTGTTTGAGGCATGGGTCCGTCTGTTGCAGCACAAACGATGATAGCACCGTCCATTTGAGCAGCACCAGTTACCATGTTTTTAACGTAGTCAGCGTGTCCAGGACAGTCAACGTGTGCATAGTGACGGTTCTCTGTCTCGTACTCTACGTGTGAAGTATTAATTGTAATACCACGCTCTTTTTCCTCTGGAGCGTTGTCGATTTGGTCGAATGATTTCAACTCTGAAAGACCAGCTTTTGCTAATACTGTAGTAATAGCTGCGGTCAAAGTGGTTTTACCGTGGTCAACGTGACCGATAGTACCAATATTTACGTGCGGCTTCGTACGTTTAAATTCTTCCTTTGCCATAATAGTAATTTGTTTTTATTTTTTAAAAATGATTAGCTTGTCTATTTTTGTGCGCCAACTGTAATTCTCAGCATAAGAGCCGATGACGGGATTTGAACCCGTGACCTCTTCCTTACCAAGGAAGTGCTCTACCCCTGAGCTACATAGGCGGTTTCTTTGAGCGGGAAACGGGGCTCAAACCCGCGACCCTCAGCTTGGAAGGCTGATGCTCTATCAACTGAGCTATTCCCGCAATTTGTGGGCGAAGATGGATTCGAACCACCGAAGTCGTAAGACAGCAGATTTACAGTCTGCCCCATTTGGCCACTCTGGTATTCGCCCTTTATTGAGGCGGCCTCTCTTATTTAATAATTTAATATATTAAAACCGCCTTAATATACTAGTTTCAATTTCGCTCCTCAACTGGAAGGTAACTCTTCGCTGACGCACTGAGGTTTCGAAATCGGATGCAAAAATAAGAACAATTTTCTTATTACACAAATATTTTTATAATTTTTTTATTTGCCCGATGATTTTTCTTTTTTCTTTTGAAGTTGTTTTATTAATGCATCTATCACATTATCAATGGCTTCCTCAAAAGTATCCGCTACTTTTTGTGAATAAATATCATCTGTTTTTGGTACTAATATTTTTATCGAAGCCTCTTTATTTAATGCTGTTTCGGGTTTTACTACTCGCAAAATAACTTCTGCCGAAGTAATTCCATCGCAATACTTCTCAAGTTTACTTACCTTCTTCTCAATGAACGCTTGTAATTGCGATGTTGCATCGAAATGTACTGATTGAATCTTAATCTCCATATAAACCTCCTTTTTTTACTGCCCTTGGATGGGCGTGGTTATAATTATGTTTTAATTCTTCTACTGTTATATGCGTGTACACCTGCGTTGAGGTAAGTGACGCATGTCCCAATAGTTCTTTTACGCTATCTATCTCCGCTCCATTGTTTAGCATTGCCGATGCAAAGGTGTGTCGCAATACGTGCGGACTTAGTTTTGTCAATGATGATATTGCAGAGAGTTTACTCCTTACAATTCTATAAACCAAAACCGGATATAATGGTTCTCCGTTTTCTCTTACAAAGAGTGCTGATGATTTTTCTCCTACCTCTTTGTTACGCAACTCCACATATCTTTTTATTAGAATCCCCAAATTCTTGCCAAATGGAACTATTCGTTGCTTATTTCTTTTTCCTGTAACCTTTAGGGTTTGTGACGACATGTCTAAATCCTCATCTCGCAACTGTAATAGTTCTGCCCGTCTAATTCCTGTTTGATAGAGCAAATCTATTATCAGTCTATCTCTAACCGAAACAAATGTTCCATCGTCCTCTCCCTCAAGTTCTGTAAGCAGGGTTGCCATCTCGGTCTGTTTTACAAAAGAAGGTAATGGCTTGGACTCTTTTGGTTTTGAGATCAACGCAACAGGAGAACTTTCTATAACTTTCATCTTTATCATATACTTATAAAATGTTCGCAAAGAGGAAAGTTTTCGTCCAACAGAACGTGCTGTTACTCCATTATCCATCAACCACACTATATAGTTACGAACTATATCGGTATCAACCCGCACAATATCAACATCGCCAACTTGCTCTTTCAGATAGGTTTCAAACTGAGCAAGATCGTTATTATAAGACAATACGGTATGAGAGGAATATCCCTTCTCATACCGTATATATTTTATAAACTTCTGTAACATTGTAACCTCACCTTGTGGTCTTGGTCACAAATTTAATACAAAAATGTAATTCTGCAAGAAAAAAAAGTATTTTTTACTCCTCTACTTGTTTTAATTTTTGCACATAAACCGCACGCATCATTTTTTTACGGTTTGCTACAGATGGTTTCTCAAAAGCTTGACGAGCACGAAGTTCTTTTACGATACCTGTTTTCTCGTATTTTCTTTTGAATTTTTTTAGCGCTCTTTCAATGTTGTCGCCTTCTTTTACTGGTACTACTATCATAATATTTAGTTTTTAGAATTTACGAAATTTGCGGTGCAAAGTTACACAACTTTTGCGACATACAAAAACCTTTTTGACTTTTTTTCTTAATTTTATATACAAACTCCTGCTTTATTATTGATTATCAATATTTTACAAACACCATTTTAAATATTTTCTCTATTTTTTACCACAACTAAAAATTTAAAATCTACAATTTCTTATTAATTCAGCAATATTTTTGTATCTTCGCAATGATATATATTATATATATGTATATAGTAGAAAACGGTTAAATTCAATCTGAAGTTATGTGTAATAATGTTATTAATTCTCGTTTAGAGTCAATTCGCTCTCTTATGCAAAAGGAGGGCATTAATGTCTATATGGTTCCTAACTTTGATCCTCATTTGAGCGAATATCCACCTGAAAGATGGAACACTCGCAAATGGGCTACTGGTTTTACTGGCTCTGCTGGGTGTGCTGTAATATCACTTACCAACGCTGCACTATGGAGTGATTCACGTTACTTCATTCAGGCTGAGAAGGAACTTGAGGGAACAAATTACACTTTCTTTAAGGATGGGCTTCCTGACTCAGTCTCTATAATCGATTGGGTATGCGAACAGGCAGGAAAGGGCGGTGTTGTTGCTGCCGATGATACTGCGTTCTCGTACAACGAAGGGGCAAGAATGAAAGAGACATTCAGGAGAAGAGGCATTGAACTAAGATTTGACTTTAACCCCATTGATGTACTATGGAACGACAGACCGTCAATTCCTGAGAGCGAAGTAATGCTATATACTACCGAGTATGCAGGTGAGAATTTTGAGAGTAAATACAATAAGATTATTGAAAAGGCTATACAGAGAGGAGCAAACAGTGTTCTTTTGAGTGCTTTAGATGATATTGCTTGGGCTTTTAACATAAGAGGCGAGGATGTTAAGTTCAACCCTATGGTTGTTGCATACGGTTTTTTAAGCGACAGCAAAAGAGTTATTTTTATTGAGAGCAAAAAGGTATCAAGTGATGTGGCTAAATATTTTGCCGAAAATGGTATTGAGGTCATGGGATACGATAAAATTGAAGATTTCTTAAAGATCCTCCCCTCTGACAGCAAAGTTATTGCCGACACCTCAAGAGCCAATTACCGCCTCTGTAACATATTAAGCGAAAAAGGCTGCCTAATTGCAGAGTGTTCGCCCATCACAATGATGAAGAGTGTTAAAAACAACACAGAGATTGAGGGTACTCGCAACGCCCTTACTCGAGATGGTGTTGCTATGGTAAACTTCCTCTACTGGTTAGACACCAACATTGGAAAGATTGAGATGAGCGAAATCTCAATTGCCGATAAACTTCGTAGTTTCAGAGCAGAACAACCACTATTTATGGGCGAGAGTTTTGGAACTATTGCAGGTTACGCTGGACATGGGGCAATTGTTCACTATCGCGCCACAGAGGAGAGCGATGCAAAACTTCAACCCAAAGGTTTTGTTTTGGTTGATAGTGGCGGTCAATATCTTGATGGCACAACCGATATTACTCGCACAATACCCTTAGGGGAACTAACCGAAGAAGAGAAGAAATGTTTTACTCTTGTTCTAAAAGGACACATTGCCGTTGCTCAGGCTCAATTCCCGCACGGAACACGAGGTGCTCAAATTGACGCTTTCGCCCGTATTGCTCTATGGAAAGAGGGTTACACATACAATCATGGCACAGGACATGGAATAGGACACTTCTTAAATGTTCACGAAGGGCCTCAAAACATTCGCCTTGAGGAGAATCCCACTCCACTACTACCTGGCATGATGACCTCAAACGAACCCGGAGTTTATCTTAGCGACAGATTTGGAATAAGAACTGAGAATATAATTCTTACCGTAGAGAAATGCGACACAGAATTTGGCAAGTTCTATGAGTTTGAAACTATGACTTTATGCCCGATAGATACCCGTGCAGTAGAAACAAGTCTACTGACCGAGAACGAGATTGAGTGGTTAAACAACTACCACGCAAGAGTTTATAGCACACTATCTCCACTATTGGGTAGTCAACAATGCGAATGGCTAAAAGAGAGATGCTCTCCAATTAAATAATTTAAACGATAAGATATGGCATTAATAAAAGAGGTTAGAGGGTTTACTCCTCAAATAGGCAAAGATTGTTATCTTTCAGAAAACGCCACTATTGTTGGAGACGTGGTTATTGGTGACGAGTGTAGTATTTGGTTTAATACAGTATTACGAGGAGATGTAAACTCAATAAGAGTTGGCAATAGAGTAAACATACAAGATGGCTCGGTATTACACACACTCTACGAAAAATCTACTATAAACATTGGCAACGATGTTTCAATAGGCCATAACGTAACCATTCATGGTGCCGACATTTGCGATGGAGCATTAATTGGCATGGGGGCAGTTATTCTCGACCACGCCGTAGTTGGTGAGGGGGCTATTGTTGCAGCAGGTTCAGTGGTACTAAGCAAAACAGTAATTAAACCCGGAGAACTTTGGGGTGGAGCACCTGCAAAATTTATAAAGATGGTTGATGTTGAGCAATCGAAAGAGATAAACCAAAAGATTGCAAAAAACTACCTAATGTACTCAAAGTGGTATAGCGAAAACCCAACAGATAATGAAAAATAAACTCGCAATAACCGACTGGGCATTAGAAGATCGTCCTCGCGAAAAGATGATGCTACATGGTATCCGCACATTAACGGATGCCGAGTTAATTGCTATCTTAATAGGCTCAGGCAACCGAAACGAGAGTGCCGTTGAACTATCGCAAAGGATTTTGAATAGCGTTGATGGCAAACTTTCTCTTCTTGGCAAGAGAAGTGTTGAGGAACTCATAAGCGAATTTGATGGTATTGGAGAGGCAAAAGCAATTACTATTCTGGCTGCTATAGAGTTGGGCAGACGGCGTAAGAGCGAAGAGATGACTCATGCCACAACAATATCATCGAGCATAGATGCCTTTAATTATATATACCCTCGCCTTACCGACCTACATCAAGAGGAATTCTGGGTTATATTATTAAATAATGGCGGGCATATTATAGATTGCGTACGTATAAGCCAAGGCTCAACAAAGGCTACATTAGTTGATATTAAACTAATAATGAAGAGTGCCATCAACCGACTTGCTCGTGGTATAATTGCCTGTCATAACCACCCGTCAGGAACAGCTTACCCAAGTGATGCCGACATAAAACTCACAAAAAAGATAAAAGAGGCAGCACAAATTTTAGACATCCAACTACTCGACCATATTATTGTTGCAGGGGAGGAGTATTATAGTTTCCTTGATAAAAATATGCTTTAAGCCGATTATCAGTTGTTAGTTGTCAACTCCGTTGCACCCTACGGAATAGTTTTAGTTGTTAGCACAAAAAGGATAGAGGCTACTCTATCCTTTTTTGTATTATATTATTACACATCCTTTCAAACAACTCGTCTTTCGGTTACATACCAAATATATCCCGACACATCAAAGTTACCCATCGGCTTAAGAATAGAGATATAGTCCTTCATTTGTTTTATATAAGAACTTGACTCTTTGCCAAACTTATAATCCACAATAACTACTTTATCCCCTTTAATTATAAGTCGGTCGGGGCGATAGTTAAGTTTTCCGTCAGATGATGGATTTAACACCGCTGTTTCATTTAAAACATAGTTTCCTTTCTCAAACCACTCGGCAATTTGCGGGTTACCCTCTATTTGAGACAATATTTCATTAATAAATTCAGACTTCTCCGTTGAGGAGAGAACACCCATTCGCTCATATTTCATTGCAACTCGCTCAACATCCTCCTTAAAAATAACCTCACTCATCATTTTGTGTTTCACTTTTCCAATTGACAAATTTGAGTGATTATCAAAATATGCCTCTCCTTTTAATTTAAGTCGCAACTTAGACTCTATTGGAGCAACTTTATATCGCGAAATCTCCTTAACTGTATTCTCATCCTCCTCCTCTTCGCCTCTTTGAGGGATATACATTTTGCCATACTCATATATATCATTCTCAAATTTTGCACCTTCTATTTTATTGACCATAGATTCTATGGTAGCATACAATAGAGCATTAAACGATGACATAGATTTTGGACGTTGCTGCTTTTTTGCATACACAATAAGATTATCTTCGGCTCGAGTAAAGGCAACATAACCTATATTCAGATTATCAATAACAGACAAAGATTTCTCTTCTAAATAATCATTAATATAAGGCGATTCCAACATTTTCTTTGAGACCGAGAGAGGGAACATCCATGAACGACTACCCTCCTCTTCATACTCTCTCCAAAGTATAGTTTCTCCTTGCTCTATCTTCCAGTCACAAAAAGGAATGAATATTGTAGGATACTCCAACCCTTTTGATTTATGAATTGTAATTATGCGTACTGCATTCTTTGTCTCTGGAGTTGAAATACAAAAGTCTTTACTATGCAAATCCCACCAATCCAGAAACTCCAAGAGTGCATTACCCCTTTGTCCCGAATAAGACAATATAACATCCTGAAATGCCTGTATATAAGGCAACTGATCCTCATCATCCTTAATATTGAGTAATTCAATTATACCCTCGCATATCTCAAACAACGACTTAGTTGATAATTGCTCTATCACCTCATCATATTCAAGGGAGTTCTCCTCTAATAGTTTAATTGCACTCTCTATTAAATTTGGAGATGCTGTGGAGATTGAAGTTGCATATTCATAATTCATCATCAACCTATTGATTGGTTCTTTTGATGAATTTATATATCGCATAATAGCAATTATCGACTTCACAGATGAAGAGTTCTTTATCATTAATGCCTCATTGGATATAACATAAAATTTCTCATCTTCATCCTTTTGTTCCGACATAAGATATTGAGCCGTTAATATCGCATCACCATTAGTTCGCGTAAGGATTGCTATTTTATCTGCACTATAACCTCTCTTCAACATTGTTTGAATATCAGAATATAGTTTTGCTAAGACCTCCTTCTTGTAATCGATTTCAGGAGTAACAAACTCAACTTTTACATATCCAGTATCTGTCTCTTTTTTATCATTTTGTTTCTGCTCACAATCTTGATATGCGGTCTTAATTTTATCTTCTAAGGGAAACTCTTTCAATCCGTCAATATATGAAGAATATTCACTTATCTTAGAATTAAGCAATATATCAACTGCATGAGTAAAAAACTCATTATTGAAATTAACAACATTGGGGGCACTTCTCCAATTTACATCCATTGTCTCTTTCTCAGCCCCATTTCGCATAAATAACTCTTCACTCTCCGGCAAGCCATTAAGCATTGTCCAATCTGAATTTCTCCATCTATATATACTCTGCTTAACATCCCCTACAATAAGATTGTGACCTCCTTTTGATATACTCTCTTTTAAAAGAGGTAAAAAATTCTCCCATTGAGCATGAGAAGTATCCTGAAACTCATCAATCATATAGTGGTGAATATTTACACCAACTTTCTCATATATAAAAGGAGTGTCTGTCCCTTTTATAACCTTATTCAACAAATCGGTAGTATCGGAGAGGAGCATGATGTTACGCTCCTTTATTATATCACGCATGTGAATATCAACATCACTTAATATTCCAAACGAGTAGAGGTTATGCCTTAAAATTTCATATAAACAATATTGAGGGTAATCGTTTTGATAAAAATCTCTTAATTCGTCCAAATATCCAGAACTATCAAATTTATCAAGAAGATCTTTTGTATTTTGATTAACTTCATTTTTTTTATGTTCCCATTTTGTTCTATCACTTGATAGTAAACTTTTAGGAGGAAGTGTAACCATCTCAGCAGGTGAAATAAAATACTTCAACACCGTCTTTCCCATACCTGCAAGTTGGTCTGTATCAATATACTCTAATATTTCACATCCTCCTTTAACTATATTTTTCCACTTATCCTGAAGAGCATGACTTTTGGCTGTTATAAACTTATTGAATTCCGCTACATCATCTTTAGAAGGAGTTTTATCAGGGGTCAGATTATCTCTCCAACGTTTATACTCCTCCTTAAATAGTTCTTTTGACAATACCCTTATTTTCCTCTCGGCAGAGTTCCACTCTCCTTTCTCTTCTATTTGCGAAATATCAAAATCTAAAAGCCACTTCTTTAGAGTATCATCATCTGTATCATCAGAGAGCGAAAGATACATTCTATCAATCGCTTCGTTTGCTATGTTCTCTGAATCAAGTTCTACATTATATCCTCCTTGCATACCAATATCTCTAACAAAGGCACGCATAGTCTTTTGGAAAAAGGTATCGATGGTTGAAACATTAAAGTTGGTATAGTCGTGAAGAAGAGTATATAGTATCTCCATTGAACGCTTTTGCAACTCCTCTTCATCTTTAACACAGCCCGAACCAATTAACTCTTCTCTATATATTCTTGAATTATGATCAACACTCCCTATGGCAAGATTATACAGAGATTTTATTATACGAGCCTTCATCTCTCCAGTAGCCTTATTAGTAAAGGTTACAGCAAGAATATTTCTATATGTTTTATTTCGCTCCGAATCAAAAGTATCAAACTGACTTTTAGAGAAGAGCAACCATAAATAGTATAGCGTAAGTGTAAACGTTTTACCACTTCCTGCCGAAGCCTTATATACAACCAAAGGAGGCTCGGTTTTTAATCTTGGCTTATCATTACCCATAACCATTTAAATTTTCTTTGAAGATGAATACCCCTCATTAACAAGAATAGACAAAACCTTATCACGCAAATCGCCTTGCAAAACAATTTCGCAATCCTTCACTGAGCCACCTGTGCCAAGTTTTGTTTTTATCACTTTTGCAAGAGCATTTACACTATCCTCATCACCATCAAAGCCAGTCACAATGGTAACTGTTTTTCCAGAGCGATTCTTCTTATCAATTGCCACACGCAACTTCATCTTTGTTTTGTTTGCAACCTCTTTCTCTTGCTTAACTTCACGTTCAATATCTTCAGTTGAAATTGAGTATGCTTTACCAAGCAACTCTTTCCAATCGTTAGGAGTACTCATAATCATAAAATTTATCTGAATACAAATATACAAAGAAACGAGCGAGAAATATGAAGTTCACTTCAATATTTCTCAAAGCGAGTGCAAAAAATCTTAGATGCACAACCCACGCATAGCATAGGCGATATTATCCATTGTCGTGGGTATGCTCTTTTATTGTGGAAGTTTCTCGGAGCAATTTGACAACAGTTAATACTGCTAAAATTATATCAATGTCGCAACAATTATTCTTGTTGTTAATGCAAATATAATCCATTTTTTTGAAAGAATCTTTCAGTAGCAATTATAATTTTGTATTACACAAAAAACTCTATTACTCTCGGAATTAATGATTTTTGACTATTTATATAAATTCTGTTCTATATTTTTTTTGTAATTTTGGCAACTGATTTATAGAGAAAAACTTTTAATAACCTAAAATTAATGATACTACCCGAGCCCTCACTTCGCCGACTACCTTGGTACTTGGCACACGTTAAGTTGCTCATGGAGAACAGTGTTGAATTTGTATCTTCAACACAAATTGCAGCGGCTACAAATGTTGATGCTTCGCAAGTAGCAAAAGATTTATCAATGTTAGAGATATCTGGCAAAACTCGCGTTGGATACGAAGTTGCCTCTCTTGTTGAGGTATTGGAAGACTTTTTAGGTTTCACCAAATGCCACAAAGCATGTATATTTGGAGTTGGCAGTTTAGGTGGAGCATTAATGCACGATAGCGGACTGGAGCAATACGGACTTAAACTTGTTGCAGGATTTGATGTGCGAAGTGACATTGTTGGGAAAGAGATTAATGGCATTAAGATTTATAACATCAGCGAATTTGAAGAGATCCAAAAAAAGGAGCAGATGGTTATAGGCATCATCACTGTTCCGGTTGACAAAGCACAAGAGAGTGCCGATATTATGGTTTCGGGAGGCATTGGTGCTATATGGAACTTTACCCCTTACAAAATAAAAGTTGATGAGAGCGTTGTTGTTCAAGAGACTTCGCTATACGCTCATTTGGCTGTAATGTTTAATCGTTTGAACGAAAAATAGATAAAAAAATATAAAATGAAGATATTTGCTGTTGGTTGGAATTACAACTCTCACAATAAAGAGATGGATAATACGTTAGTATTAAACGAACCTGTGATCTTTCTCAAACCTGAATCGGCTATTTTAAAAGATGGCAAGCCCTTTTTCTACCCCGATTGGTCGTCTCAGATTGAGTACGAAGCAGAGATTGTGGTACGTATCGACAGACTTGGTAAAAACATTCAGTCAAAGTTTGCATACCGCTATTACAACTCATATACCATAGGCATTGATTTTACTGCAAGAGATTATCAAGCAAAGGCTCGTGCCAATGGTAACCCTTGGGATATCAGCAAAGGTTTTGATGGCTCGGCAGTAGTTGGTGATTTTATTCCTACCAATGGCGAAAAACTTGGGGAGAAGGAGTTTTACCTTAACATTAATGGCAACGAGGTACAACGTGGCAACTCAAAAGATATGATTTTTTCAATCGATGACATTGTCGCATACGTCAGCAAATTTTACACTCTCAAAAAGGGAGATTTAATCTACACAGGAACTCCTTCAGGTGTTGGAGGAGTTAAAATAGGCGATAGGTTAGAAGGTTTCATAGGTGATGAAAAATTACTCGATTTCCATGTGCGATAATCTGAGTAATAAACACACACCTTTATATAATGAGATTAGGACTTTTTAAACATATTGTAATTATTGTGGCGTTAATGATAACGCTACCTATATATGCCACATCATCGTTATGTGACCGATATGCAACAAAATCTAAACTTGCATCAGGCAGATGGGTTAAGATTGAGGTTGCAGAGAGTGGCATTTATCAAATCTCATACACCACACTTCAAGAATTAGGTTTCACACCAGAAAAGGTAAAAGTATATGGTTACGGAGGCAATATGTTGCCAGAAAAATTTTCAGAGCCATATATTGATGATCTCCCCGAAGTTCCTGTTTTAAGAGATAAAAACAGAATTCTGTTCTACGGAGAGGGGACAATCAAGTGGTCTTCCACAGGCGAAACATTTGTACAAACACAGAACCCCTACTCTGCATCATCATATTACTTCCTCTCTCAAAGCGAGGAGGAAAACATTAAGATGACAGAGTTATCTGACAACCCAGGAAAAATTACAAAAGACATTACCACCTTTAACGACTACGCTCTACACGAAAGCGAGTTGTGTAATGTTGGAAATATGGGGCGTAATCTTTATGGCGAAGATTTTTTATACAAGACAATACAGAGTTTCAAGTTCAACACAACAGGTGTTGTTGGTGATATTGACATGCGTATTGATTTCATCGCCAAGATGCAATCAAACGGAACTCTCTCAATAAAACACAATGGCAAAGCCCTAACTAACGGAGAGAAGAATATTAAAGCATTCACAGGTTCTGACGACTGGTACTACACCGCTGCAAAACTCACCTCATTAAATAAAACCTTCACCCCAACTGGCACAGAGACTATTACTTTGCAATTTTCTGGAGAGGATGTAAAGGTTGCACGATTAGATTTTATCCGTTTGCAAATGGAACGTCAACTTAAACTATATAATGGTATTGTTAAGTTTCGTTCATTTGAAGCACAATACAGTTATGTAAGATACAAACTTAACGTAGGCAATAGTTCTTCGGTACAAATCTGGGATATAACAGAGGCTCACAATCCAAAAAAAGTGTTAGCAACCAAATCAAACAACACCCTTGATTTTACCCCAGAAGCCATAGGATTAAGAGAGTATATAGCATTTGACACAAATAAAACATACAAAGAGCCAACCTTCGCAGAGGAGGTTGCAAACCAAAATCTGCATGGATTGGAAAGGGCTGATTTGGTTATTATTGCTCCCCAACAATTTTACCAAGAGGCGAAAAGATTAGCAGAGTTTCATCGCGACCACGACCAACTATCCTCAATGATAGTACGTCCAGAGTTAATATATAACGAGTTTGCTTCGGGCAAACCCGATGCCACAGCATACCGTAGATTTATGAAGATGTTCTACGACAGAGCAGAGTGCGCAGGAGATAAAACCCTATACCCTCGTTACCTGCTACTATTTGGAGATGGCTCGTGCGACAACCGTCATATAACCTCAGAGTGGCAAGGATATAAATACCCCTTCTTGCTTACATTCCAATCGGTTAGCAGTATAGATGAGAGAACTTCGTATGTTACAGACGATTACTTCTCATTCTTGAAGGATAGTGACGGCAGTAATCTTCTTGCCGACAAACCAGTCATTGGTGTGGGGCGTTTTCCTGTCAGAACAACTGCGGAGGCTAAAATAGCAGTTGACAAGGTTATAAACTACACAAATAGCACCAACTATGGTATCTGGAAAAACAACATCTGCTTTGTAGCCGATAATGGTAATCACTCGGGACACATGGAGTTGGCAGATGATTTAGTTGAGATTATTCAAAAAAACAATCCCGAGTTCTTTGAAAACAAAGTATATATTGATGCCTACAACAAAGTAGGAGGTTCAAGTGGAGGCACATACCCCGATGCAAAAGCAGACATGTTGAACTTCTTTGAAAATGGACAGTTGATTGTTAACTACATTGGACACGGAAGTGCAACTGGATGGACAAAAGAGAAGATATTAACCATACAGGACATTAAGAAACTATATCTCGACAAACTACCATTCTTTATAACAGCCACTTGTGATTTCAGTAGATTTGACGCACCCACAACTTCGGCTGGAGAGGAGATGTTCCTAAATAGCAAAGGCGGAGGAGTTGGTTTAATATCAACTACACGAGTAGTTTATATGGACAAAAACGAAACATTCAATAAAGAGTTGATTTCGCACATGTTCTCGCGAGATATAGATGGCAAACGGTATCGTGTTGGTGATGTTGTGAGAATGGCAAAAGCCTCTGTTACCGAACACTATGGACAAGACTTAAATAAACTCAACTTTATTCTTCTTGCCGACCCGGCTCTAAAACTTGCATTTCCGGAATACAAAATTAAGATTACTGAGATAAATGGAGTTGCCATAGACAACACCTCAAACAATATAATTTTAAAGGCTCGCTCACAAGCAACCTTTAAAGGCGTAATCTTAACACCCTCGGGAGAGAAGGATGAGACATTTAACGGATACATTCAACAACGACTTTATGACTCTGAACGTTCAATAACCACTCATGGAGAAGATGAAGGAGGAGAACCATATACATTTAAAGTTAGAGACAGCAAACTTTACGAGGGCAAAGATTTGGTAAAGAACGGAGAGTTTGAGTTTACATTCAAACTTCCCAAGGAGTTAAACTACTCAAACGAACCTGCACTAATAAACCTTTATGCCTACGATGAGGTACAAAAAATTGAGGCACAAGGTACAAGTAAAGACTTTATTGTAAATGGTTACGACAACGAAGTTGAAGCAGATGAGATTGGACCAACAATAGAATACTTCTATCTAAACTCATCGGACTATTCGTATGGGGCAACAGTAAATGAAACTCCAGTATTTATTGCTCAGGTATATGATAAATCGGGAATTAACGTATCAGGCATAGGATTAGGACACGACCTTACAATAAAGATTGACAACAACCCAAATACAGAGTATATCATAAACAACTACTTTATTCCTGCTTCGGGCGATTTTGGCAGAGGAACTATAATGTATCAGATACCAGAGTTATCAGAAGGAGAACACACCCTTACCATTAAAGTTTGGGACACAGAAGGAAACTCATCAGAGAAGAGTACAATGTTTGTTGTAGAAAAAGGATTGAAACCCAATATATACCAACTCTACACAACTAAAAATCCTGTAAGGGATGAGGCCAAGTTCTATTTAAATCACGACAGACCTAATATGGTTATGAAGGTAACAATAGCCGTATATGACCTTTGGGGCAACGAATTGTGGAGAAACGAGAGCGAAGGTAAATCTGATATGTGGAAAACCGAGCCTGTTATATGGGATTTAACTGACGCATCGGGCAAGAGAGTACCTCCTGGAGTATATATCTATAAAGCATATATATCAACCGAGGGTGGCAAGGCAGCAACAGATGCCAAAAAAATTGCAGTGCTTGGGCAATAAAACCAAAGTTTTTGAGTTTAATATATTGACAAATATAACATTAGTTTGATATGAAATACAGAATTATAATAATCTCCCTGATTTTATCGATGGCATATAGTGGAGTATATGCTCAAAATATAAAGAACCAATTTAACCCTGTTACCACAGGAGTTACCTCACTAAACATTGCACCCGATGCTCGTGGTGGAGGTTTGGGAGACCTTGGTGTTGCAACTGACCCCGATGTAAACTCTCAGTTCTGGAACCCTGCAAAATACGCCTTTACCGAGAGTAGAGGAGGATTGGCAGTTTCATACACTCCATGGTTGAGGAAATTGGTAAACGATATTAACCTTGCATACGTTGCTGGTTACTGGAAGTTTGGTCGTTACGGAAACGATCCTCAAGCATTAAGTGCAACTTTGCGTTACTTCTCACTCGGTTCTATTCAAACAACCGATGACGGAGGAAACGTATTGAGTTCAGTTAACCCTTACGAAATGGCATTAGACCTTGCCTACTCACGTAAACTTACAAACAACTTTTCAATGGCAGTTGCATTGCGTTTTATATACTCTGATCTTGGATATTCAACTGACGGGAGTAGCGATGTAAAAGGTGCTGCCGCATTTGCCGCCGACATTGCTGGATACCAAACATTCTATCCAATTGTTGGACGCAGTGAGTGTCAATGGTCATGGGGATTCAATATCTCTAACATAGGAACAAAAGTATCGTACGATGGCGGAGCAAACAACGCATTCCTTCCTGCCAACCTACGTTTGGGAACAACATTCAAATTTCCTGTTGCCGATTATCACACATTGGCCCTCAACTTAGATTTAAACAAACTTATGGTTCCCACCGCTCCTCGACAAGCAGACTACTTGGATGCAGAAGGTAATTACGACCAGATTGCATATCAAGAGGCTCTTGAGGATTACAACAATATGTCATCGTTCAAAGGTATATTCAAATCTTTTGCCGATGCACCGGGAGGATTTAAGGAGGAGTTGCAGGAGATACAAATATCAACAGGACTTGAGTACTCATATAACCAGCAATTCTTTGCTCGCGTAGGTTACTACTACGAGAACAAATACAAAGGAAACCGCCAATATGTTACATTTGGAGCAGGATTCTCGTTGAGTGTATTCACTCTTGATGCAGCATACGTTTTGGCAACAGCACAAAGCAGTCCGTTAGACCAAACATTACGTTTTACTCTTGGATTTGATATGGCTGGATTGAAAGACCTTGTTGGTAGCAAACGCGGTAGAAGATAGTTGCAGACAATATGAAAATCAGAGTTGGTTTAGGATACGATGTTCACCGTCTTGTAGAGGGCAGAGAACTTTGGTTAGGAGGAGTAAAGATTGACCACACTTTTGGTCTTGACGGGCACTCTGATGCCGATGTGGCAATACACGCCCTTTGCGATGCCATATTGGGTGCCGCCGCTATGCGAGATATAGGCTATCACTTTCCGTCAAGTGATAACAAATATAAAAACATAGATAGCAAACTTTTACTTAAAGATGTTGTTAAAATAGTAAAAGAGAAGGGATATAAGGTAGGTAACATTGATATTACTATATGTGCAGAACGTCCTAAAATAAACCCCCATATCCCTGCAATGATTAATACTCTTGCTCCTATTCTGGAGATTGAAGAGGATGAGGTATCAATAAAGGCCACCACTACCGAAAAACTTGGTTTTGTTGGCAAAGAAGAGGGTATTGCTGCTCATGCAGTTGTTCTTATTGAAAAGATATAGACTATGAAAAGGAGCAAAATATTTAGTATGCTATTGTCAGTGACAATAGCCTTTTTCGTATTTACACTTAACAGTTGTAAGAAGGCAGAAGATACACCTAAAGTAAAAAATATAATAATGCTTATAGGTGACGGAATGGGGCCTACTCATATCCCCTCGCTTATGCTCGAAGAGCAATACGCTCCCACCAACTTTGAACGTGCCAAACGTGCCGCATTTGTAACAACATACTCTAATAACAACAGAGTAACCGACTCCGCAGCAGCAGGAACAGCATTGGCGTGTGGCGAGAAAACTGACAATAGTGTTATAGGATTAACAGCCGAAGGAGATACACTTATCTCAAACCTTACTTTTGCAGAGACTCTTGGTATGCCGAGTGCGATAGTTGTAAGTTGCGATATAACCCATGCAACACCCGCTGCGTTTTATGCACACGCAAAACACCGTAATGAAAGAGAAAACATTGCATCATGGCTCCCAAATTCTGGAATTGACGTAATATTTGGCGGTGGACTTACCGCATTTACAAACAGAGGAGATAGTATAGACCTTATGAACAAGTTTAAAGAGAATGGTTACTTGGTAATTGACTCTTTACAACAAGCAGAAGGCATCACAGAGGGCAAAGTTATTGGACTATTTGCCGATGAACATTTACCAAGTATAATTAACGGAAGAGGAGATATGTTGCCACAAGCAACACAAAAGGCATTAAATATATTAACTGCCAATTCTGATAAGAGTGGCAAAGGATTTTTTATGATGGTTGAAGGCTCTCAAATTGATTTTGAATCACATGCCAACAACCCCAAAGGGATATATGGCGAGATGAAAGACTTTGACAAAGTTACGGGTATAGCATTTGACTATGCCGACTCTCACCCAGGCACACTTGTTATTGTTTGTGCCGACCACGATACAGGAGGAATGTCAATTCCTTCGTGCAAAACAGACTTCACTCTTGGCGAAAGCGGAGTTGAATATAACTTTGGCAGTACAAGCCACACCGCAACAATGACACCAGCCCTGTTCTACGGCACAGGAGCCGATGAATTTGGAGCAATTATCGACAACACCGATATTGCTAAAAAAGTTAGAGAGTTGTTGTTAACGAGAAAATAAAATAAATAGATATATAAATACTCTATTGATATAATTATATGAATCCAAAAGTAGAAGAGTTCATCAGAAAAGCAAAGGAGCAACAACAAATTGAAGAAAAGAAAGAGAGAGACATTCTCTTAATATCACTCGGTCTTGTAGATGAAACTAAAACTATTGAAATAGTTGAATACTCCGCAACAAAAGATGAGGAGCATAAATTCATAGATCCTCAAAAGAAGATGTTTTATAAGAAAGATGTTTTCCCTGCTCCAATTGATGTTACCGATGAGGAATACAACGAAATATTAAAATATATACCCAGTAAGGATATTTCCAAGAATACTAATCCTTTGAACAAAACAAAAACAAGATTAAAGATTGTAACAACTAATGAAATACAAGGGTATAAAGTATCGCAATATTTAGGTCTTGTAAATGCAAATATTGTTATTGGTGCTAATTTTATAGCAGACTGGTTTGCATCATGGACTGATGTTATAGGAGGTTATTCTGGTTCATATCAAGATAGATTAGATGAGATTTACGAAAGTGCCATTAATGAGTTAGAAGAGAAGGCCAATGCATTAAATGCAGATGCCATACTTGGTACTATTTTCGATTTTAACGAAATCTCAGGAAAAGGTAAATCTATGTTTATGCTTACAGCATACGGTTCTGCCGTAAAATTAAAAAGAGAGGATAAATAAAATCTCCAAAGATTTTAAAGAAATCCCCAAAGTTTTTCCAAACTTTGGGGATTCTATTTATTTTGTGGGAAAATCTCCAACAACTGCTTTGCATAAAGAACTACATATTAGCAGCAATTGAAGCAGCAACCTCAGCCATTTCTTCAGGAGAGAATTTCATCTTCTCCTTTGTAAACGACATATCACCTTCGCTGTTCATAGGAACAAGGTGAACATGAGTATGAGGAACTTCCATTCCCAACACTGCAACACCTACTCTTTTGCAAGGCACCGTTTTTTTAAGAGCAAGAGCAACTCGCTTTACAAATAACATATACTCTGCATAGTTGTCATCCTCAATGTCAAATATATAATCTCCCTCCTCTTTGGGTATAACCAAAGTATGACCTTTTGCCAATGGGTTTATATCAAGGAATGCAAAGAACTTTTCGCTTTCCGCTACTTTATAACAAGGTATCTCACCCTTAACTATGCGTGTGAATATTGTTGCCATAGTAGTATTAGATTAAAATCTCTAAAATTTCAAATTTCATTAATCCAGCAGGTACTTTTACCTCAACAATATCGCCAACATGGTGTCCTAACAAACCTTGTGCGATAGGTGTTGAAACAGAGATTTTACGCTCTGCCAAGTTTGCCTCGCTATCTGCAACCAACATATACTCCATTACTGCTCCGTTCTGGCAATTTTTGATTTTTACCTTATTAAGCATTTGAACGGTGTGAGTGTTCAGGTTTGCATCGCTAATGATACGAGCATTAGCAACTTGACTCTTTAGTTGAGCAATCTTCATCTCTAAAAGGCCTTGAGCCTCTTTTGCTGCATCGTACTCAGCATTCTCTGAAAGGTCGCCTTTATCACGAGCCTCTGCTATTTGTGCCGAAATTCTTGGACGCTCAACACTCTCTAAATAGTTGATTTCGTCCATCATTTTATGATAACCCTCATCGGTTAAATAAACTACTGCCATAATTCTATTTTTTTCTTAATTAATTTTTAAAAAACATATAAAAAAGAATCCCCGTATCTTGCAGATACTGGAACCCTCCTATTATCTTCCCTCGAAATCTTCTGCGAAGATAAGCAATAAAATCTTGTAAAACAAATTTTTTACAATTTATTCACTCAAACCTTCATTTGCATCAACCTTATTATTTGAATTTTAGACGCTTCATCTCCTTATCCTTATCTGGACGGATTTTAAAAATTACCTCTTTAATATATGAACGTAAAAATCCTATTGAGTAACCCCATAACTGTATGGTTGCCGTTACCAATGCCAAGAGCGAAACTTTTACAGAACGAGTCTTAAACAACGCCTCAATAAACAATGCTAAATAATATACCACCAACGGAGTTATTGCCCATTTACAGAAGAGAGTTGATATTACAAGAAATATTGAGCCCAACATAAATACCGTTGGTAAGAGATGAACCAACTTCATTGAGCCGGGATGCAATAGATGCAACTCCACTCTTGAACGTCCGAATACCAACATCTGACGGCAGAAACTCTTGATTGTATTACGGCGTTTATGATATACAAAAGCATCGGGCAATAGAACAGTTGCAAAACCTGCCTTGCGAATACGAAGACTCAGGTCTATATCCTCACCAAACACATCACGAAAATCTCCTGCTTTTTTATACACCTCTTGGGTAAATCCCATATTAAATGTACGAGGCAGGAACTTCTCCATTCCTTTTTTTCGTCCTCTGATACCACCAGTTGTCAAAAAAGAGGTCATAGAGTAACTGATTGCTTTTTGTAGCGTTGTAAAATTATCGGCCGCTGCATCGGGACCACCAAAGCAATCAAATCCACCCTTATCTATCTCGCGTTTTACTATCTCAAAGTAAGTAGAAGGTATCACACAATCAGAGTCAAAGAATATAAGCCACCCTCCTTCGGCTCGCTCCATTCCATAGTTACGAGCGGCACTACGCCCCTCGTTCTTCTTCATAAAGTAACGCACGTTGGCACTCTCGGCATATCGCTCGGCAATATCTTTGCTATCTTCAACCGAACCATCTTCAACAATTATGGTTTCAAAATCCTTATAGGTTTGCTTTGAAAGGCTCTCCAATAACTCTTCTACCTCTGCCCTACGGTTATATACTGGTACTATAATTGAAAACTTCATTTTTAGTTGTTAGTTGTTGGTTTTTAGTTGTTAGTTGAGAAACTTCCGTTTCTTGTTGTCTACGATATTCTAAAAACTACCCCGAAGGAGCAGCTTTAGCAGACAACTAACGACTAACAACTTTCTTATACACTTCCATTGTTAGGCGAATATCATATAGAGCATCGTGCAACGACTCTTCGCACACCTCAATTCCACACTGACGTGCAACAGTTGAGAGTTTAAAATCCTTCATAGTGTGTCGCTCCTCAGCAAAATATTGCGATGCAAGTACCATTACATCAAGGCTATTACCCCAGAACCAACTTCCAAAGTATTCATCACCATTCTGGCGAAACCATGCTCTAAAGAAGTTGTCGTCAAACGAAGCATTATTATATCCGCAGAGGAAAAATTTATCAGTTCTGTCATATTTATCTACATACTTGCCTAACATTTCAACCACCTTATTATATACATCTCCCATAGGAGGATATGCCATAATTTGTTCACAAGTTACCCCAGCAACCTGCAAGGCAGCATCCTCAACTATCGCTTTAGGATTTGGCGCTACTCTTAAATCGAATCTCTCCTTTACCTCTCCATCTATAACAATCGCACCACTTATCTGATGTATTCCATGTTTCCAGAAAAGTGTTCCAGTTGTTTCAAGGTCATAAAAAAATATCTTCATATCTGTTTTTGCTATAATTAATGCAAAGATATTTATTTTATTGAGAACAAGAGAATATTTACATACATTTAAATTACTCTCAATAAAAACAGAAAAGGATATGCCCGAGACATATCCTTTTCTGTTAGTTAAACTATACTCTCAATTATCCGTTATACTCGTCAGATACTGTAAGTTTAGCTCTACCTTTTGCACGACGTGCTGCTAACACTCTGCGTCCGTTGGCAGTTGCCATACGAGAACGGAAGCCGTGTTTGTTTTTTCTCTTCCTATTAGAAGGTTGAAATGTTCTTTTCATAGTTCGTGTATTTTATATTGTTTATATTATATTCCAAAATCAGGGTGCAAAGATAGTTATGTTTTGTCAAATTTCCAAAAGATATGGCAGTTATAATTCATTTTTATACAAAACTTTTTGCTTTTTTGTTTAAATTCAATTAATTTTGTACTCCGAAAACAATAACAAATAACCATATATTTATGATTAACGCTCAAGACATTAAAAACGGAACTTGTATCCGTATGGACGGAAAACTCTATTTCTGTATCGAATTTTTACATGTAAAACCAGGTAAAGGAAACACATTTATGCGTACTAAACTTAAAGATGTTGTAAACGGTTACGTATTGGAACGCCGTTTTAACATTGGTGAGAAACTTGAAGATGTACGTGTAGAGCGTCGCCCATACCAATTCTTATATAAAGAGGGTGAGGAGTATATCTTTATGAACCAAGAGACATACGAGCAACTTCCTATCGCAAAAGACCTTATTACAGGTGTTGACTTCATGAAAGAGGAGATGGTTGTTGAGGTTGTATCAGATGCTTCAACTGAGACTATCCTTTACGCAGAAATGCCAGTTAAAGTTGAGTTGGAGGTTACTTATACAGAGCCAGGTATCAAAGGAGACACTGCAACTAACACTCTTAAACCAGCAACAGTTGAGACAGGTGCTGAGGTTCGCGTTCCTTTGTTCATAAATACAGGAGATAAAATCCGCGTTGATACTCGCACAGGTGAGTATGTTGAGCGTGTTAGATAATAAAAACTCCTATATTATTATAACAGAAAACGAGGTGAATTCACCTCGTTTTTTTTGCTTCAACAATTATCAAATAGTTTTTTCGCAACACTCAGAGAGATTTTCCAACTTACCTTTTATATACAAGTATATTCATCACCTACATTCAAATAACAAAAAAAACGAGATACCCTTAAGAGTATCTCGTTTCACTATTTTAATTTATTGGTATTACAATTTTGGACCAGCAGCAACTAATGCTTTACCTGCCTCGTTACCTGTAAATTTAGCAAAGTTTTTGATGAAACGCTCAGCAAGATCTTTTGCTTTTGCATCCCACTCTGCTGCGTCAGCGTAAGTGTCGCGAGGATCAAGGATATTAGGATCTACTCCGTTCAACGCTGTTGGAACCTCGAAATCGAAGTAAGGGATTTTCTTAGTTGGAGCGTTATCAATTGATCCGTCAAGGATTGCATCAATAATACCGCGAGTATCTTTGATTGAGATACGTTTTCCTGTTCCGTTCCATCCAGTATTTACCAAGTATGCACGAGCACCTGTTTTCTCCATTCTCTTAACCAACTCTTCTCCGTATTTTGTTGGGTGTAATGAAAGGAATGCAGCACCGAAACATGCTGAGAATGTTGGAGTAGGCTCAGTAATACCACGCTCAGTTCCTGCTAATTTTGCAGTAAATCCTGAAAGGAAGTAGTATTGAGTTTGCTCTGGAGTCAAGATTGATACTGGAGGCAATACTCCAAATGCGTCAGCACTCAAGAAGATTACTTGTTGTGCGTGAGGTCCTTTAGAAACTGGTTTAACAATGTTCTCAATGTGGTTGATAGGATATGATACACGAGTATTCTCAGTTACGCTCTTATCAGCGAAATCGATTTTACCGTTAGCATCAACTGTTACGTTCTCTAACAATGCATCGCGGCGGATAGCGTTGTAAATATCAGGCTCGCTCTCTTTGTCAAGGTTGATAACTTTAGCGTAGCAACCACCTTCGTAGTTGAATACACCCTCATCGTCCCAACCATGCTCATCGTCACCAATCAATAGACGTTTTGGATCTGTTGAAAGAGTTGTTTTTCCTGTTCCTGACAATCCGAAGAAGATTGCTGAACTTTTACCCTCTTTGTCAGTGTTTGCTGAACAGTG
The DNA here is from genome assembly GCA_015061035.1 of Bacteroidales bacterium. GTDB lineage: Bacteria > Bacteroidota > Bacteroidia > Bacteroidales > G3-4614 > Caccoplasma_A. Next base: position 20,930 of record SUXK01000007.1, on the reverse strand, counting down.
CATTGAAGCAATTCCTTTAAGAGGATTCAAGTAGTTCATGATTGAGAACATACCTTTTTTCATCTCACCACCATACCAAGTGTTGATGATTACTTGCTCTTTAGTTGTTAGGTTGAATACTACTGCAGTCTCTGAGTTAAGACCAAGTTCTTTGTAGTTCTCAACTTTTGCTTTTGATGCGTTGTAAACAACGAAATCGGGTTCTCCGTAGTTAGCCAACTCCTCAGCAGTAGGAAGGATGAACATGTTTGACACAAAGTGTGCTTGCCATGCAACCTCTACAATGAAACGAACTTTAAGGCGAGTTGCCTCGTTTGCTCCGCAGAAAGTATCAACTACGAAAAGTTTTTTATTTGAAAGTTCTTTAATAGCGATCTCTTTTAATGTTTTCCAAGTCTCCTCAGTAACAGGTTTGTTATCGTTTTTGTACTCGTCAGAAGTCCACCATACAGTGTTCTCGCTTGTAGCATCTTTTACAAAGAATTTGTCTTTAGGAGAACGTCCTGTGTAAACACCTGTCATAACGTTTACTGCTCCAAGTTCTGTAACTTGACCAACCTCAAAACCTTCCAAACCTGGTTTTGTCTCCTCTGCAAAGAGGACATCATAAGACGGATTGTGGATAACCTCAGTTGCTCCATTAATTCCGTACTTGCTTAAATCTAATGTTGCCATTGTTTTTAAAATTAAAAAGTTTATTGTTATTTAAATTATCTCTCTGTTTTTTATTAAGCGAAATATTAAAACTTCACTCTATTAAGGAGTGCTATAAATAAACCAATCCTTAACCGCATACAAAGGTAATACAAATTTTGAAAGAATAGTGTTCGATTAAAGAAATTTTTCGCCAATTATATTAAAAAAAAGATTATTTAACTATAATTATTTTAGGTGAAGAAAAATATTGTAACGTTTAGCACCATTTTTTAGTTTGTTTTTAGTTAAAAAAAACTACTTTTGCATTATAGAATAAATTTATAAATAGGAATCACAAACTAAAGTTAACAGAATTATGGCTATAGATATTAAAATAATCTCTTCAACTTGGGACTACATTAAATATACCAATTTCAAAAACAAACTTTATAAGGATTCTAAGTACGCTGTTCCTCCGCTATTAATGGATGAACTGACTACTTTCAACAGAAAAAAGAATCCCGCATTTGATTTCTGCGAAGCCGTAAGCATTATGGCTTACCGCGATGGTAAGGCTGTGGGTAGAGCAACAGGTATTATAAACCATGCTGTAAATAAAAGAACGGGGAAGAAGTGTGCTCGTTTTGGATGGATTGACTTTATTGATGACAAAGAGGTAAGTATTGCACTTACCGAATGGATTGAGAACTGGGCAATACACAAAGGAATGAACGAGATTGAAGGTCCTCTTGGATTTACCGATATGGACCCCGAAGGCTGCCTTGTTGAGGGATTTGACCAATTAGGCACAATGGCTACAATCTATAACTACCCCTACTATGCTACTCACTTTGAAGAGTTGGGATATGTAAAGGAGCAAGATTGGGTTGAGTTTAAAATTAACATTCCTGACGACCTTCCAGAAAAACACTATCGCATTGCCAAAATTGTTAAAGAGAAGTTTGGGATACGTCTTGCTGAATGCAAAAACATTAAAGAACTTGCCGACAAATATGGGCAAGCACTTTTTGAACTTATTAATGTTGCCTATGATGAGTTGTATGGATACTCACCTTTGACTCCTCGTCAAATAGAACACTACATAAAAATGTACTTGCCAATGGTACATAAAAAAGGTATTGCAGTTGTTCTTAACGAACAAGATGAGGTTGTTGGTGTTGGAATTACAATACCTTCATTGTCAAAGGCTCTACAAAAATCAAGAGGAAGAATGTTCCCCTTTGGTTGGTATCACTTGCTTAAAGCATTTAAGAGAGGTAACGATATTGTTGATTTTCTTCTTATCGCTGTTCGCCCCGATTATCAAAGCAAAGGTGTTAACGCTCTGTTCTTTGAGAGAATATTCCCATATTTCAAAGAGCAAGGATTTAAGATGGTTGAGTCAAATCCCGAGTTAGATAACAATACAAAAATCCATAATCAATGGGCAATGTTTGACACAACACAACATAAACGCCGTAGAGCATTCCATAAGAAACTTTTATAATTTAAGAATAAGCATCTTAGCCAAATAATAAAAGAGTGTATGTTCACATAAACATTCACTCTTTTTTTGTTCACTCTTTTTTTGTTAACCTCTCTGATATTTTAACACTAAAAAGTTTTATTTATTACTTATAAATAAGTAATTTTGCACCCTCATTTTAAGAATAGAGAAAAAACAGATATGTATTCATCACATTAAAACATTAGAAAGATGAAATTAAACACAATTCTTAATAGTATAGACTTTAAGCCTTCACTATTTAATACATTAAAAAATTACAACAAAAAGAAATTTACCTCTGACCTTATGGCGGGTATAATTGTGGGAGTTGTTGCAATGCCTCTCGCTATTGCTTTTGGTATAGCCTCTGGAGTAACTCCCGAAGCAGGTTTAATAACTGCTATCATCGGAGGTTTTATTGTATCATTCTTCGGAGGAAGTAGCGTTCAAATTGGTGGTCCTACTGGAGCATTCATTATTATTGTTGCAGGAATTATAAGCCAATACGGAATTGAGGGGTTGGCTATTGCCACCCTATTAGCAGGAATAATGCTACTTATTATGGGACTTTGCCGATTTGGAACCATAATAAAATTTATCCCCTACCCCATTGTTATCGGATTTACAGGCGGTATTGCCATAACAATCTTCTCTACCCAAATAGAGGACTTTTTTGGTATGCATATTGAAAATCTTCCTGCCGACTTCTTTTCAAAATGGGGAGCATATTTCGCCAATATTGGCAGTACTAACATTGCAGCACTTTTGGTTGGTATAGCAACTTTGTTGATAATAATATTCTCACCAAAATTAACCAAACGCATACCAGGTTCACTAATAGCAATTGTACTTGTAACCGTTGTAGTATATCTACTAAAAACTTTTACTGGTGTTGAAGGTATTGAGACTATTGGCGACCGCTTTGGAACAATTCAGGCAAATATCAAAGCTCCCGAAGGTTTTGAACTTAATTGGGAGGTAATAAACAATCTTATCTCTCCTGCTTTTACAATAGCAATGTTAGGAGCAATTGAGTCACTACTTTCGGCAACAGTTGCCGATGGTGTTATCAGCGAACGCCACAACTCAAATACTGAGTTAATTGCTCAAGGTGCAGCAAACATTGTATCACCTCTATTTGGAGGTATCCCTGTAACTGGAGCAATAGCAAGAACAATGACAAATATAAACAATGGTGGTCGTACTCCAATTGCTGGAATAATTCACGCTGTTGTATTGCTATTGATATTACTATTCCTTGCACCACTTGCGGTACACATACCAATGTCGTGCTTGGCAGCAATACTTATTGTAGTTGCATACAACATGAGCGGCTGGAGAACAATCCGTTCACTATCTAAACTACGTAATACCGATGTTATTGTTCTTTGGTTAACTCTTCTGCTTACCGTAATGTTCAACCTAAACATTGCCATAGAGATAGGTCTTTTACTTGCCGTTATTCTATTCCTAAAACGTGTAACAGAGAATACAAAAGTATCTGTTATTCGCAAAGACCTTAATCTTGACGATGATGACCACAACCTTTCAACTCTTGAAGAGGAGCATTTGAAATTAGAGAAAGGCGTTGAGGTATATGAAATTGATGGACCTTTCTTCTTTGGAGTAGCAAATAAATTTGATGAACAGATGCGTATATTGGCAGAAAAGCCAATAGTTCGTATTCTTCGCATGAGAAAAGTTCCATTCATCGATTCAACAGGACTTCACAACCTTGAAATATTCATCAACTCAGCACACAAAGATGGCATTAAGATAATATTATCAGGAGTACACGAATCGGTACATAACACTTTAGTAAAAGGAGGCATAACAAAACTCATGGCATCTGAAAATATATGCGCCAACATTAGAGATGCAGTAGCAAAAGCAAACGACTTTGTAGCATCAAAGAGATAAAAACAGTAGAAATATCTTTTCATAAATACAAACCGCTTAGACTTACCAATGGTAAATTTAAGCGGTTTCTTAAATTTAGTTACCCTTTTAAACAATTTTATACCTATTTTTTAGTTATATATAAGGTACTTGTTATAAAAGTATTTAAGAGCAATAAAAAAATGGGCAGACACAAAATAATATTGATTTTAATCTTCATATTGAGTATAACCTCAAAGGGTTACGCTCAATATGATGCACAATTCAGTCAATATTGGGAGTTGCCCTCATACTACAATCCCGGAGCAGCAGGTGCTACCGACAAACTAAATATTCATGGAGCAACTCGCCAACAATGGGTTGGAATGCCCGGCGCCCCGAAAACTTTTCTTATAATGGGAGATATGCCCTTCTCTCTATTTAAGCAACAACATGGAGTAGGTGCAATAATTGCAACAGAAAAGATAGGTCTTTTCTCAAATACCTCTATTGGATTACAATACTCCTTTAAAGTTAAACTGTTAGGCGGACAACTTGGACTTGGACTTCAATTAGGACTTATAAATCAGGTATTTGATGGAACTGAAGTATATATCCCTGAAAGCGAATATCACAATCAAACCGATGATGCTATTCCAACTGCTGAAGCAAAAGGTATGGCATTTGATTTAGGATTTGGAATACACTATACACACAAATATTTTTGGGCAGGAATTTCGGCACAACACCTCACTTCCCCCTCTATAACATTTGATGAAAAATACGAAACTTACATACCATCTTCATATTATTTTTTAGCAGGAGGCAATATTCCGTTTAAAAACTCGTTAATCATATTGCAACCCTCTTTGTTGTTAAAAACTACATTTCAAACTTTTCAGATTGAATTTGGAGCAACAGTTAAATACAACAAATTTATATGGGGAGGTCTATCGTACCGTTTAAACGATGCTCTTATATTTATGATAGGAGGTGAGTGGAAAGGCATAAGACTTGGATACGCTTACGATTATGCACTTTCAGACATAGTTAAGGCAACAAGCGGTAGCCACGAAGTTTTTTTGGGTTACAGCATGAAACTTGAATTAGGAAAGAAAACAAAAAATAAACATAAAAGTATAAGACTACTCTAACACTCATTAAGGTGAGTTAAGAGTAAAAACTTTAAAAGTATGAAAAAACTATTTTTTATAGCAGCGTTAATAGCATTGGTTACCTCTTGCGCTCCAACATCATCAGGAGGAAATGGCGGAGAACTTGTTGGCGTCAGAGCAATGGCGTGGGGCGAACCTACTCCTTACGGAATGGTTCTAATAGAGAGAGGTTCATTTACAGTTGGTTCCTCTGAAGAGGACTCAATATGGGGTACTCCTAAGAACGACAAACCAATATCGGTTGAATCGTTTTGGATGGATGAAACCGAAATTACCAATGGCAAATACAAACAATTTTTATTCTGGGTACGCGACTCAATCATTCGCGAACGCCTTGCCGATCCCGCATACGGAGGTAACGAAGCATTCAAGATTGAGGAAGATCGCGAAGGTAATCCCGTTAAACCTTACCTAAACTGGGCAAGAGCAATTCCTTGGAAAAACCCAACAGAGGATGAGGCTCGTGCTATTGAAAGCGTATATAGAATAAATCCCATAACAGGGCAAAAAGAGTTGGACCCAACTCAAATGAACTACCGTTATGAGATATTCAACCACACCGAGGCTGCTAAACGTAAAAACCGTCTCGATCCAACTCGTCGCGTGCTTAATACCGACATAAAACCTGACCTTGAGGCAGAGATTATCATCTCAAAAGATACCGCATTCCTCAATGATGATGGCAAAATTATTACAGAAACAATTATCAGACCTTTAAGTAGCGAGTTTGACTTTTTAAATACATACATAGTTAATATTTACCCTGACACAACTGCTTGGGTAAACGACTTTGACAATGCTTACAACGAGCCTTATATGCGTCTATATTTTTCTCACCCTGGATACAACGACTACCCTGTGGTAGGTGTTTCGTGGGAACAAGCAAATGCATTCTGCGCTTGGCGCACTCAATATCTAATATCTTCTCTTCAAACTCCATTCATAGAGCCTTACCGACTCCCAACTGAAGCAGAGTGGGAATACGCAGCAAGAGCAGGGATGAATGAGAACAAATACCCTTGGGGTGGAGATATACCTATGACAGAGAAAGGTTGCTTTAACGCAAACTTCAAACCTCAAGAGGGAAATTACGTTAAAGATGGCAATCTTATTACATCAAATGTTGCCACATTCCCACCAAACGACTTTGGTTTGTACGATATGGCAGGTAACGTATCGGAGTGGACATCTACTGCTTATAGCGAAGGCGGAATGGCTTATACCAGCGATATGAACCCCGATTACAGATACAATGCAGCTAAAGAGGACCCGTATCAAATGAAGAGAAAAATAATTCGCGGTGGTTCATGGAAAGATGTTTCTAACTTCATACGTTCAGACATTAGAATGTGGGAGTACCAGAACGAACAAAGATCGTACATAGGATTCCGTTGCGTTCGTACTCAAATAGGTTTCGCAAAAGGGCGTAAATAGTATCAATAACTCAAAAAGTGATTAACAATGAAAAACGAAAAATTTCAATCATATAAATTCCGCTTTAAAGAATTTGTATCAAGCGAAAAAGGTAAACGCTTTTTTAACTTTGCATACAGTATAGGAGCAGCAATAGTTATTCTTGGAGCATTATTTAAAATCTTACACCTTGCAGGAGGTAACTTTATGCTATCGTTAGGTATGGGTATTGAGGTATTGATGTTCATATTAACAGCCTTTGACGCTCCCGCTAAAGAGTACAAATGGGAAGAGGTATTTCCTGTTCTTAAAAGCAACGATCCCAACGACCGCCCTGAGTTCAAAGGCGGTGGCGGTGGTGGCGGTTTCGTAGGAAACATGCCAATAGGAGTAAACACTGGCGAAGGAGCAACTGCAAATATGCAAGAGGGTACAGCAGTTGGCGGTGGAACTATAATAATTGGCGGTGGAACTATGCCATATGTTTCGCCCGAAGATGCAAAACGCACAGCTGGAATCCCATCAGATATTCAATTAGATGAGACAGATACTCAATCGCTATCTCAAAGCATACAGAGATTATCAACTGCTGCCGAGCAACTATCTAAAATGGCAGAGCTGACTTCAGCCACCCAGAACTATTTAGAGCAACTATCTGCAATCTCTAATCAAATGGAACAATTCAAGAGAGCAACAGAATCTCTTACTCAAGTTTCAAATGTTCTTTTGGAATCGTATCGTAACATTACAGATAACTCTGACAATATAACCTCACACTCTCAAGGCTATGTTACTCAAATGGAAGATTTGAATCGCAACCTTGCAGGTTTGAATACTATTTATGAGATACAATTAAAGAGCATTAGTTCTCAATTAGATAATATTGATAGAGTAAACATTGGTTTAAGAACTATTCGCGATATGTACGAAAGTTCAGTTGACGATAGCACTCGTTATTGCAAAGAGACTGAACGAATGACAACATACATGTCACAACTAAACTCAGTATATGAGAATATGTTGGCTGCCATGACTGTTAATATGTACAACAATCCTATGGCAGGTCTAAGACCACAAAATCCATCTGCTAAGAAAAACGAGGAAGATAATAGTGATAAAGAATAGGTTTTAATCCCAATTATAAAACAATAGAGATAAAAATAAGATGGCATCGAACAACTATTCAAATATGACGCCGAGGCAGAAGATGATAAATCTTATGTATATTGTGCTGACTGCCATGCTTGCCTTAAATGTTTCAACAGACGTGTTGGATGGTTTCAGACAAGTGGAAGATAGCCTTGCACGCTCAACAGAGAATGCCTCGCAACAAAACGAAGCCCTATATGGAGAGTTGACCGATTATAATATTACCAACCCTGAAAAATCGGGAGCATGGTACAGCAAAGCAACAGATGTACGTAATCGCACAAAAGAACTTGTAAACTATATTGACTCATTAAAAGTTTCAATTGTAAAACAAGCAGACGGCAGAGATGGTGATGTTAACAACATTAAACGAATGGATGATTTGGAGGCAGCATCGCACATTATGTTATCTCCTGCAAAGGGACAAGGTAAAAAACTTCGTACATCACTAACTGAGTATGCCGATTATGTTACCCCTATGGTTAACGACTCAATTAAACGTAAAGTTATCAGCGACTACCTATACCCTGTTGCTCGTAACAAAGAGGGGTTGATTAAAAACAAAACTTGGGAAGAAGAGACTTTTGAAGGAATGCCTGTTGCTGCAGCAATTACAGTTCTTACAAAACTACAAAACGACATACGTTATGCCGAGAGCGAAATTCTTCACATATTGCGTAACAATATTGACGAGGGCGACGTAAGAGTAAATCGCATGGATGCATACGTTATCCCAGTATCTAAAACCGTTATGCGTGGTAGTTCATACTCAGCAAACATAGTATTGGCCGCAGTTGATACCACTCAAGTTCCAACAATATTTATTGAAGACAAAGAGTTGGATAAAGAGAAAAATGGATTATATGAATTTGTGTGTAACCAAACAGGAGTATTCAGTTATAGTGGTTATTTAGAGGTTGCGGCAGGTGATGGTTCACTTCTTCGCCACCCCTTTACCTCATCATATACCGTTATAGAACCTTCGGCAACAGTTTCTGCAACTATGATGAACGTACTTTACGCTGGAATTGAAAACCCTATAAGCATATCCGTACCGGGTATTCCAAACAATGCTATATCAGCATCTATGACAAACGGAACACTAACTCGTTCAGGTAATGGTTGGATTGCAAAACCAAAGAGAGTTGGAGAAGATGTAACAATATCTGTTACAGCAAATATGGAGGGACGCACACAAACAGTTAGTCAAACAGTATTTAGAGTAAGACAACTTCCCGATCCAATGCCTTTCATAACCTACAAAGACGACAAAGGCAATGCTCAACGCTATCGTGGAGGCAAACCAATTAGCAAGGCTCTTCTTGTTAAAGCACCAGGTATTGAGGCTGCAATTGATGACGGACTTTTGAACATATCATTTAAAGTATTATCGTTTGAGACTGTAATATTCGACTCAATGGGAAATGCAATGCCTGAGGTATCAAACGGAGCGCAATTCTCTGACCGCCAGAAGGCAGCAATTAAGAAGTTATCGCGAGGCAAACGCTTCTATATATCAAAAGTAAAAGCAATAGGTCCCGACGGCATAGAGAGAACAATATCACCTATTGAGGTATTTGTAAACTAAAAACCCTACTGAAATAAATATTCACTAAATATGAAACGCACTATTAAAATTTTAACAGCACTATTGCTTGTAGCAATATTTGCAATCCCCGAAGTTGATGCACAAACTCGTGCCTCTATTAAAAGCGGCAGTGCAAGAAAAAAAGAAGAGAGTAACAGTTCTCTTTCAGTAAGAGCACAAAACCTATATGAAAAAGAGGCTCTATCTCCAGCTGATATTCCTTGGAATCGTATAATTTACCGTTCTCTTGACCTTAAAAAAGAGAAAAATCTCCCTCTATATTATCCCGAAGAGAGTACCGAAGAACAAGAGAACCTATTCCGTCTAATAATGAAACTATTGGCAGAAGGACAGATAGTTGTTTACGAATATCTTGATGGTAGAGAAATATTTAACGAGAAGTATCAAGCAAATGTAAAAGAGACTCTTGACCGCTTTCATATAATATACGAAGAGAGCACCTCTCAAACAGGAAGAAAAGTAAAATACACCATTGATCCAAGTGATGTACCCGCAAACGAAGTTCTTTCGTACTACATTAAAGAAAAATGGGTATTTGACCAACGCAACTCAGGGGTAAAATGCGAAATTGAGGCAATATGCCCAATTCTTCACCGCACAGATGACTTTGGAGGCGAAGCAATAAAATACCCCATGTTCTGGGTAAAATACTCAGACATTCGCCCCTATATGGCACAACAATACATATTGACAAGTAGCGAGAATAATGTTCGCAACTATACATTTGACGACTTCTTTAAATTGCGTATGTTCGACGGAGAGATTTACAAAACAATGAATCTTCGTAATATGTCGCTAATGCAACTCCATCCTGAACAAGCAGCACAAGATAGTGCAAGGCAAGAGATTGAGAAACAACTTAAAAGTTTTGAGAAAAACCTATGGGTAAAAAATCCCGAAGAGATAGAGCAAGAGAAAGCAACAAAGGAGGAGAATAAAACCACTGAGCAAACTGCAAGTGAGAAAAAAGAGAAACCCACAAAAGAGGAAGTAACACCTACTCGCTCAACACGCGGAACAGAAAGTGTAAAATCTTCATCAACAAAGAGCAGTAGTTCTAAGTCAAAAAGTAACAAACCAAAGAGCAGCAGTTCAAAAAGCAAATCATCAAAATCTGCAGCACCTGTTCGCTCAGTACGCAGTACTAAATAATAGTTGTTAGTTTTCGGCTAACGCCGCACTTCGTGTAGTTGATAGTTTTTAGTTAACAAGATTTAATTACTCAAGACAACAGAAACAACAACAGAGAACTTAAATCACACATAAGCAAAGGAGTTAGGAGAAGCGTTTCTCTCTTAACTCTTTTATTTTTTTATAAAATATACTATCTTTGTGCCAATGCAAAAGATATACATTAAAATATTTACAACAATAATATTGTTGTTCTCAATAAATATTCAGGCACAAGAGTTAAGCAATGATACAATCTCGTGCAATGAACTTACTCTCACATTAGACTCCCTACTGACACAATATCCCGATTCAGCAAACATACGATACAGCGATGAGGAGATTGCAAGAATAAACAAGATATTAGATGCCCTATCAACAGGGGTGGATATTGAATCTAATAAAAAGAAGAAGAAAGAGAAAAAAGACAAAAACTTTAAGTTCAGCATATTGGGAGGACCAGGCTACTCGCCCGATTATGGATTTTCAATTGGACTTTCAACACTTATGACCTTTCGCACAGTAAAGAGCGACACCTCACTACAACGAAGCGTAATACCCTTGAACTTTACAATGTCGTTTGGTAAACCTCTTGGATTTACTCTTATATCAAAGCCTTATATCTATTTTAAAGATGATAAAATAAGGCTACAAGGATTATATGAGTATAAACATACAGGCGAGAACTACTACGGTGTAGGCTACACACTCAACCACAACACAGAGCGTAAAAAAGAGGAGACAGGATATAATGCCGACCTACTTCAAATAAACCCTGTCCTACTTTTTAGAATTAAAAAGAGTGCGAGTTATATAGGCCCAATTGCCGACCTCTATTATGAAAAAATAAAAAATCCCGGAAGTTTTGTAATTAAAGATCCCTTTTATGAAAAACAAGGAGGAACAGCAGAAGGCCTTACCGATATAAATATAGGACTTGGATTGGCATACTCTTACGACACTCGCGACATTGCAGCCAATGCCTATAAAGGTATGTTATTTGAGGCACGAGCCCTATTTTATAGCAAATACTTTGGCGGAGAATACAATTTTGGATCAATCACAATAGACTACCGACAATATTATAAGGTCTCAAAAACGCACCGCAGAGTATTGGCATGGAACATATTAGCAAAAACAAAAATAGGCAATGTACCATTCTCGCAACAAGCAATAGTGGGAGGACCATTTAACCTAAGAGGGTACTATCTTGGTCAATATCGCGACCACACAGCTGTAACTGCCGAAGTTGAGTGGCGACACATGTGGGACATTGCTACCGATACAAAATTTAAACGACTACTACACCGACTTGGCTATGCAGCATGGGTTGGTTGCGGATTTATGGGCGAGAATATTATAAAATATAACGCCGTTCTACCAAATATTGGAGGAGGATTAAGAGTTGAAGTACAAAAACGCATGAACTTCAGAGTTGATGCAGGATATAGTTTTGCCGACAAACACGCCCTCTTCTATTTCAATATGACTGAGGCCTTTTAAGAGGTGTGCAGAACTTAATGGCTACACTACTGTTGAATTAGTTATAGACCTGCTATAATATAAGTGCATAATCCTTATCATAGTAAGATATATTTGACAATATATAGTTTTCTCTCTGTATATAGGCGACTTATAACTATTACCAAGAATAATTTTAAAACAAATGAACTTTTTTGTTTTTAGATTGTTCCATATAAAACCATTATATTGAACCATGATTGAGGAAACAGAAGACAATCATTATATTATTCTTTCACAAAAGATAAACTATGAAGCAACAGATGGTTGCTGTACTATAAAAGATATTAAAAAAGTTATTGCTACCTTTCCAGAAGAGTACAGTACACCATTCTCAATGTATATTAGAGGTTTCAATTATGACGATATAGCACAAGCATTGAAACTATCCGTAGGAACAGTAAAAAGTAGAATATTCTATATGCGTCAGAAATTACAAATACTACTCAAAGATTATAGATAGCATTTTGTTAATGAAAGGAATACAAAAATCAACAAACAAACGGAGTTGGAGTATTTCGAAAGAATGGCGAAATAGGCAACGACCGCACTCTGTTTGTGAGTTAACTTTTCCGAGAGAGCCGCAGGTAATAAAAAAAGAGGATAACAGAAGTTATCCTCTTTTTTTAAGTGATCCGCCTGGGGCTCGAACCCAGGACCCCAACATTAAAAGTGTTGTGCTCTACCTGCTGAGCTAGCGAATCTCCCTTATTGTGCATTCGTTTCCCGAAATGCGTTGCAAAAGTAATACAAATTTTGTTATTGACAAAATATTTAGCAAACTTTTTTTTTAAAATAAAATTTTTAGTGGCGATTTTTTATATAATAAAGCAGAATATCTATAAACAAATTTTTTGTGTTAGACTAACATCTGATAACTCAAAACTGATAACTGACTAAAATAGATCTGTTGAAAGATAACGCTCTCCCGTATCGGGTAGTAATACAACTATGTTCTTTCCCTTGTTCTCGGGGCGAGAGGCAAGAATAGATGCTGCGTGAAGTGCTGCTCCCGATGAAATACCAACCAATACTCCTTCTGTTGCAGATATTAGGCGAGATGCTGCGTAGGCATCTTCTCCGCTAACGGGAATAATCTCATCAACAACCTCTCCATTATAAAGCGAAGGAATAAAGTTTGCTCCTATTCCTTGAATTTTATGAGGTCCTGCACTTTTACCACTTAATAAGGCACTCTCGGCAGGCTCTACCGCAATAACCTTTACGTTTGGGTTAAGTTCTTTAAGACGCTTGCCATTACCGCTTATTGTGCCTCCTGTGCCAACTCCTGCAACAAATATATCAACGTTACCATTAAGGTCGTTCCATATTTCATTTGCTGTGGTTTGGTAGTGTGCCTCTGCATTTGCTGGGTTATCAAATTGTTGTAGTATAACAGCACCGTCAATTTGAGATTGTAACTCTTTGGCTCTATCTACTGCCCCTTTCATGCCTGCGCTTGCTGGGGTAAGTTCAATTATAGCACCTCGAGCAGCGAGAAGTTTTCTGCGTTCAATACTCATGCTCTCGGGCATGGTTAGTATAAGTTTATACCCCTTAACTGATGCAACAAGAGCCAAACCTACACCAGTGTTACCACTTGTGGGTTCTATAATAGTAGCATCAGGTTTAAGAATTCCTCTTCGCTCAGCATCCTCTACCATATAAAGTGCAGCACGATCTTTTACACTCCCTGCAGGATTAAGATACTCCAATTTAACAAATATATTAGCCTCTGCATTAACGTTCTTTTCGTACTCTTTTGCGTGTAGCAAAGGGGTGTTTCCTATAAGTTGTGTAATTTTATCTACTAACATATAAAATCATTTTTATAGTTATTATTGTTCATAAATATAGTTACAAAAGTAATCTCTTGCTTTAAAAAATCAAGGCGAGTTTAATAAAAAATAAAACTTTTTATTAATTTTGAGCAATTAAATTATTTTTGAAACAAACGAATAGGTATATAATTATGGATAAAGAACTTGCTTTAAATGCAAATGTGCTTGTTTCTTACTTAGGGAAACCTGCAAAGGAGTTTACTAAAGAGGATATTATACGTTACATTGAGGAGAACGGAATACAGATGGTTAACTTTATGTATCCCGCAGGAGATGGACGTCTTAAAACTTTAAATTTTGTAATCAACAATATGGCTTATCTCGATGCTATTTTAACATGCGGTGAGCGTGTTGATGGATCGAGTTTGTTCCCTTTTATTGAGGCAGGAAGTAGCGATTTATATGTAATACCTCGCTTCAAAACTGCATTCTTAGATCCATTTGCTGAGATACCAACACTATCAATGCTATGTTCATACTTCAATAAAGATGGCGAACCACTTGAAAGTTCACCCGAGAATACGCTTGAAAAGGCTTGTAAAGCCTTCACTGAGGTTACTGGCATGGAGTTTCAAGCAATGGGAGAGTTGGAGTATTACGTAATTGCTCCCGATGAGGAGGCATTTCCAGCAACCGACCAAAAAGGTTATCACGAATCTGCACCATACGCTAAATTTAACGAGTTCCGCACTCGTTGCATGGCATACATAGCACAAGCAGGAGGGCAAATAAAATATGGTCACTCTGAGGTGGGCAATTTCAGTATTGACGGAATGGTGTATGAGCAAAACGAGATAGAGTTCCTTCCTGTAAGAGCGCAAGATGCAGCCGACCAACTTATGGTCGCAAAATGGATAATCCGTAACCTTGCATACCAAATGGGTTATGATATAACTTTTGCTCCCAAAATTACAACAGGCAAGGCTGGCTCAGGTTTACATGTTCACATGCGTATTGTAAAAGATGGACAAAACCAGATGCTCGACAATGGAGTACTTTCAGCAACAGCTCGTAAAGCCATTGCAGGAATGATGGTATTAGCACCATCAATAACTGCATTTGGAAATACAAACCCAACATCATACTTCCGTTTAGTCCCACATCAGGAGGCTCCAACAAATATTTGCTGGGGAGACAGAAATCGCTCGGTATTGGTGCGAGTTCCACTTGGATGGGCAGCAAAAAGCGACATGTGTAGAATTGCCAATCCATTAGAAAGTCTAAGCAATTATGATACATCTCAAAAACAAACCGTAGAGATGCGTTCACCCGATGGTTCTGCTGACATATATCAACTTTTGGCAGGTCTTGCAGTAGCATGTCGTTATGGATTTGAAATAGAGAATGGTTTAGAGATTGCAGAAAAGACATACGTTAATGTAAATATTCACAAAGAGGAGAATGCCGATAAACTAAACTCATTAGAGCAACTACCTGATAGCTGTATAGCATCAGCAGAGTGCTTGGCAAAACAACGCCAGATATTTGAGAAATACAATGTATTCAGCCCTGCAATGATTGATGGAATTATCAAGAAACTATCATCATATAACGACCGCACCCTACGTGCTGAGTTAGACGGAAATCAAGCAGCAATGCTCTGCCTTGTTCGTAAATATTTCCACTGCGGATAATAAGAATGATCACTTAATAAAGAGGTTGAGGCAAAATTTAGATTTTGCCTCAGTCTCTTTTGCATATTATTTGAAAAAAAATTTGCAAATCAAATGAACTTTTTTGAGTTTTAATTGTTTAATCATAAAACATTAAAATGTACGGAAATGAATGAAAGTGGAGATTTATTTGTAAGGAGGGTGCTAGAACTACAAGGTGCATTATACATCTATGCTTATTCACTTACATCAAATACAGATGATGCAAAGGATCTTTTGCAAGAAACATTATTAAAGACTTTCGATAATAGGGATAGATATATTGAAAATACCAATCTTAAAAGATGGATGTTTACTATTATGAGGCACATATTCATTAACAACTACCGCAGAAACTCATATATTAAGAGAATAATAGATAAAACAGAAGACCTCTATTCCCTAAATGATTCGCAGAAAGTAATTGATGCTGAAACACCTGAGAGCATGTTAGCAGTTCAAGATATTAATAACACCATATCAACCTTTTCGGAAGATAATAAAGCTCTCCTATCTTTGCTCATCGCAGGATTAAAATACTCTGAAATTGCACAAACATTAAATCTCTCAGTTGGAACAGTAAAAAGTAGAATATTCTACATGCGTCAAAAACTACAGATTATGCTCAAAGATTATAGATAAAGTTTTTATTAGTATATAAAACGAGGAGAGCAATTTCGTGTAATTGCTCTCCTCGTTTCTTTGCTGTGGTGCCAGCGGAAAATAAGTTTCATTTCTAAATGGCTCTATATCACTGCGGTTCCCGCGAAAATAAACTGCACCTCGGCATAGCTTAAACAAGTTTATCTCTGCTCTCGGTTTGTGTTATTTTTGTCGTTAAAGAATCGCAACAAACGTAATCTCCCGCTATAGCTCCACCTGATTTCTGCACCATTTTGCAGTGTCTCGCAGAGTCAAGTTCCTACTTTGATGCAAAGGTAGTGCTTTATTTTGAAATACAAGCAAATGCCTTGAAATTTTGCTCCACCTTAGTTCGGAATCCCTATTCTTATCTTCTGTTAAGATTGTTAAAGGCATCAATCAACAAAGATATACCATCAATTACACTCATTGTTCCGTGCTTGGCTATCTGTTGATGGCACTCTTCAATTTGCCGTTGACATTCAACAGCAAGATTATATTCTTCTATAGTATAAGAGCCTATAATCTGAGCATTGGATACAATGTAATTGCATATTTGAGACAGTTCTACAATCATTGAACGAAAACGAGCAATTTGAGCTACATTATATAGCAAAGAAGCTCCGCCAACAATCATTCTTGCCTTTTCATTCTTTATTGCGGCTACCTTTGCTGCAATAAAAGCAACATCTATTACGGTATTATTCATATTCTAATCTGATTAGTAAATTAATCCACAAGCGTAACCTATCATAAAATATAGAAAAAGCGCGTTAATTACATATTATATGATAGGTTGAGCTAAATTACTTATTGCTTGTCAGGCTATTTTTCAAAGCAATACCCTTTGCTGTAAGTCGGTATTTCTGCAACTTACTTTGCTTTCCATTTGGTAGAGTAAACTCTATATAACCTTCATCAAGAGCCGGTTTAATATATGTACTACGGAAATATGTTCGGTGCTTTATGCCAATAAGCGATTGTAGAGTGTCCCTATCAACTTCCCCTTCAATGCAAGTAACAAGTGTTCTAATAGCTTTAGATACATTACTTGCATCATGAGCACTATCATGAGCACTATCATGAGCACTATCATGAGCACTAATAGGCAAAGTAATGCGGATAAAATTATCTGTAAACTTAAAGCAATCTTCGCCATATGCTCGCAAAATACGAGGAATGCCAGAACCCAACGACTCTACCAATTCCACATCGCGGTAGATACGCATCAATTCCTTATTGCGTGGAATGGATATACCGTTGAAGAACTCCTCTTTTGTGAGAGATTCGGGCAAACGACCTGCTGAGGTTATCTCCAGTCTATCGGGGAATATCTCAAACTTAGGTGGTACTTCAAACGAGTAGTCGTTATGCACGATGGCATTAATAACCGCCTCGCGCAAAGCGACCTTATTCCACAATGGAGTTTCAATGCGTTCCATCGGGGTTATCGTTGCTGCCACCTTGTTCTCGATATCCAGTTTTAATAATACACTCTTGGTCGCTTTGATAAGAGAACAGTATCCATACTCGTTGTTCTCCACCAAATCGCAACGGTCGAGGCTTGAATACTTCGCCACCTTGATTGAATTGCCGTTCTCATCGGCCAACAGATAGGCAACATAGTTGTACTTGCCATCGTCTGTAAGCAACTCTAATGTACGTTTGAAATTATCATTGAGTCTCTTGCCACGCTCATCATAATAGATACGCAACTGCTCAAAACTCAAATCTTGGCGGTTAGATACAATGCGACCGATAGAGTTGCGTGTGCGCATAGCAAACAGGCGATCAATCTGCTCCTGCGGCATAGGCTCTGCCGAAGTCCCAACACGCAGATACGCACCTCGTGGAGTCATACCATACCTTGTTTTGAAATATGGTTTCTCTATTCCACTCGCAACCGTAACTTTGATAATGCTACATCCATTCTTTTGTTCTTCGGCAATATCAAACAATCCCATAGCCGAAGGAGAGATGTTGTGCTTTATGCGGTCTTTCAACCTCAGCATACAATCATCTACATCACTGACGCCCACGGTTGAACCATCCTTATCGATGCCGATATAGATATATCCGCCCTCCTTATAGTTAAGGAACGCCACAACCTCCTTCTCTATATCAAGTTCAGGAGTCAATTCTCTTTTATATTCTATGCGGTTGGTTTCGGTCATACAAAATTGTATAATTAATAATTAAAAAGATTATCTATATTCAATAGTATATGATTAAATGTACGCAATAACATTAAGGGTTCTTTGTGCAAATTGCTTTAACTCTTCATCAAATATCGGTTCTTCCATATATTTAGGATTTGAATGGTGATATTGTTTACAATAATCATTTATATCTGATAATTCATCATAAAATTCATTTATTCGAAAAAGAGGAGAATGCTTCTCGCAATTTCTAACATGATTAAGAAAATCTCCAAGCCATTCTTTATCCGTAAATATATTAAAGTACTTTAGTCTAAAAATTCCTTCTATAACAGGGCGTATACATCTAATAACTTCTCTTTTTTCAAAATCTGTAATAGCTCCATTTTGTACATAATTTTGCAATGTGTACATGTCTTTTGATATCCCAGTCATTGTTTCTAATTTAATATTATGATGCACAAAAACACTACTACCATTTAGCCATACAATTTTTAAATTAGTGCTATCAGTGTGCCTATCACTAAATTCTTTGATAAAATTAATATCATGACTTAAAAGGAAAAATTGAGAAGCATTCCTTGCTATTCTTGACAAAAGAGTAATTGTCATAATTCTCCTACGCGTATCAAAGCTAGAAATAGGATCATCAAATACAATAATTCGTTTGTCAATGTTGGGTAAGAGTTCCAATCTTGCCAGGAAAAAGGATAATGAAAGCGAACTTTTATCACCTTCACTTAAAGCATGTTTTAAGGACATATTTGATACTTCAGACCTAATATCTACTCCGTTGATGCTTATATAGTATACTAATTGTTGACCTTGCTTATTGGCTTCTTTTATCTTGAGATTCGGATTAAATCGATTTAGGTAATTATTAACCTTCTCAATATAGATTTTTTCAACTGCCTTTATTTTAGTATCTAAATCAGATTCTAGAATAGTTATTTGATCTGATATTTGTTCCCTTTTTGTTTGTTGTTTGCAAAGTTGTTCTTCTAATTTTCTTCTTTCTTCAATATTGCTTGTTGTCTTTATATTATGCTTCGTGTTTCGTACATATGTTGCAAAGTTTTTACGTTTGCGCCTTAATACTTTAATCTTATTTATTATGTCGTATCCATTCGGAACAATGTCATAAAAATTGCTAGGTGATTCATAATTCCCTAAAGAAACTATATAGATATTAGATTCTGAATAATAATTATCATAGACCTCTATAAAAGGCAAATAGTTATTCCAGTTTTTGGTTCTATAAATATACTTTTTGTTATTACTATCTATAAGTGATATTACTATGTTGGATTGAGCGTTAATAGATTTTCTCTTTTCTACTAAATCACAATTATTTCCTGTTAACGACTTTAATATCTGAGTGAATGTTGTTTTACCAGAACCATTTTCTGCGTATATGGTATTAATTGATGAGAATACACCATTCCAACCATAATTCTTCTCTGAGGGCTTGTAGTCAATGAGTCTACCACAATTTTTTATTTCTATGATTTTATGTATCATATGAATAGAACTATATAATATTACAAAATTGTTTTTCGTGTGAATCCCACAAGAAGTTGACTAATGTAATGCTGCTTCCTACAGCTAATTTAGCGTGTCTTTCTTCTAGTCCTTTATAAGAAGCACTTTTACCATGTCCACTCCCATATGCATTTCTAATGGTAGCAATATTCTGAGATATTACTTTCAAATTTTGCAATAACCCTTTTATTGCAATGGCTTCTGGTGCGGAGTCTGGAATATCTCTAGGTGTAATTTTTAGGAGTTTAACCGTTTCATCCACCAATCGTGTAATATCCCATTTGTTATCTAATGTTACTTTATTGTTCTCTAATATCGTTTTACAGCAACTTTCTATTAATTCTTTGGACTTACCGATAGCTTCTGTTGGATTTTCTGATTGCATACGCACCATTAGATCAATCTGAGAAGATATATATTCATTAGAGAATTTATCTTTCAGAGTTTCAATGGGGAGCGTAGAATTAGATAAAAGAGTCCTTACTCTCTCTACAACAGGTTTACATCGCCGATATATTGACGCATACTCGCTATTACTCTCTATCTCCTTTGAAAAAGCGAATTCGTAATACTCAAATAAATCAATCAATAATTTTGTGGTTTCTGAATCTCTTGCTTCATTAATATACGCATTTAGTGATCGTCCTTTAGACATACCGTATTTTTCACATAGAGCCTCGCCTACGCTATCTAATGTAAATGCATCAAAATCTGGGGTTGAGAAATTTAATACATATCCACCCCTATTGAATAGTTTTACTAATGCACCTTTTTCTACATTTGTAAGTAACCCCATAATAATTATTTAATAGATGACTATATTTTTCCTCCTACACCCTTAAACTTCTCCACGAATGCAGCAATCAACTGAAATACCTTATGTTTCTTAGTCAAGTACATAGGATTCAGTGGACTCATCTTTGGCAAGATACTATTAAAGTCTGTTCCATTCTCACTGACAAACTCACGCTTTAAGGAAACAGTAATGTATCGCTTGGCTTCTTCTTCATTTAAGTTTTCAGAGGAAATTAACTCT
>SUXK01000006.1:26423-112866 GCA_015061035.1 Bacteroidales bacterium | reverse complement strand
AGCCGAACTCCTCGTTGATGAGCGACTGCACGCGAATACAGCGTATCGCCTCCGCCTTGTTGAGCATCTCTTGGTTGAACATTCGTTGTTGCTCGTTGCGTGGCTTGGCATAGAGGTAGATACCGAGAAACTCTCGGCGACTCATCTTCATCGTGTAGGGGTTACGGATTGCAGGGTAGTAATCCAGATAGAGTGAAATACGGTCGTTGCGTAACGCCTTTTGGCGCAAGGTTACATTTGTGCAAGTTAGTGTCATAGCTATTTATACTTTAATTGTTTATACTTTTTGCTGCAAATTAAATTGGTGTTCCGATGGTGGCATCAATCACCATCAAGTAACTTTACTCAATCTTCGGTGGCTCAAAGAACTTGTCGAGTTCGGAGCGCAGAATCTTGGTGTACTTGCCAACCTTGATGCGAGTGATGTTGTGATACTTCACATAGTGGTAGAGTTGGTCGCGTGTGAGGTTGTATTTCTCCATCGCTTCGGGTATGGTGTAGTATTGCGGCTCTTCGGGCGTGGCTATACCTTTTGCTATATCGAAATGCTTTTTCGAGTAATAGACCATCTTGCCCTCCTTACGTTTGGGGATTACATTCTTATATACAAAGGTGTAGATTGCCGATAGCGTCATACCGAACTTCTCCTGCAACTCCGCTACGCTGTACCACTCGGTAATGCTCGCATCAGGAGCTTTCTTGGCAAAGTAGGAGTCGATATGTTTCTTGCTCCAATAGGTTCTGCCACGATTAAATGTGCGAGGGATATTATGCTCCTTCGCAATCTCATAAATCCACGATTCCTTAACGCCATATTTCTCTTTAATCTCGGCAATGGTGTAGAAGTCGGTGATGGGGACTTTTTCTTTTGGCTTGTTCTTTTCACTCACAGTGATATAGTCAAACATCTTATCTATGTCTGATCGCCTTATGAGTGTTTTACCATCAAATCTAACAGCCTTGATTTTGCCATACCTGATGTAGCGATAGATTGAAGTTCTCCCGACACCTAAAAATGCAGACACTTCGGTTGGTGTTAAGAACTCCTTTTCAGAATGAGGTTTTGCCTCTTCATCAAATTTGAGTTGAAACTCTTGTACTCTCTTTTTCCTTATTCTCTCCTTGTATGCAAGGTTTGCACACTTGTGAGAACAGTAGGCAGTAGAGGTTTTGTGTGCGGTAAAAATAACGCCGCACCACTCGCATTTCTTCTGAATGTCAATGTTACTAGCCATTTTAATTCTCTTTTTAGTTCGCCAAATCTGTTTCATCGCGTACCACAGCGTACCAATGCGTACCAACTTCTCCGTCATCTGACCAATGAAATTTCGCACTTCGGTTTGCGAGGTACATAGGAGGTACAAAAACAGGCGTAAAAAGGCTTAGCAACGATTAACAACGATGCTTGCACAAACAAATTTAGCACCCGTAAAGAGTGCTATATTAATCATTTATAATTGATTTAACTATTTAATAATCAGCGACTTACTTACCGATGCAAAACTTTGAGAAGATGGTTTGTAGTAGGTCAGTGGTGCTGATTTGCCCTGTTATTTCGCCGATGTAGTGCATTGCTTCGCGTATGTCTTGTGCAAGTAGGTCGCCAGGGATGTTTATCTCTAATCCATCGATGGTGCGTTGTATGGCTGAGCCTGCTTTTATAAGGGCTTCGTAATGGCGTACATTGGTTACTATTGTGTCGCTTATTGATTGTTGTGTAGCGGTGTATTGTGCGAGTTGTTGCTTTAACTCATCTATGCCACTATTGTTTTTTGCCGATATGGTTAGTATGGGTATCTCCTCTCCTATTTGCTCTGCTATTTTTTGTTGTGCTGCGGTTTGCTCTTCTGGCGTTAGTTTGTCGCTTTTGTTTAGCAAAAGGAGGAGTTTTTTGCCTTGTGAGCGTTGTTTTATCTCTTCTGCATTTTTAGGTAGTGTGCCTGTTATATCGGTGAGCCAAAGGATTATTTCTGATTGCTCTATTTTTTGATAACTGCGTTCTATTCCTATCTGCTCTATGGTGTCGTTTGTGGTGCGTAATCCTGCTGTGTCTATTAGGCGATAGAGTGTCCCTGATATGTTTATGGTGTCTTCAATGGTATCGCGCGTTGTGCCATGTATGGGCGATACAATGGCTCTCTCCTCGCCTATTAGTTGGTTGAGGAGTGTTGATTTTCCTGCATTGGTTTCGCCTATTATTGCTACTGGTATTCCGTTTTTTATGGCGTTACCAGTTGCAAAACTGTTGCTGAGAGTGGTTATCTCTTTTGATATCTCTTGTGCAAGGTTTGTGAGTTGTGTTCTGTCTGCAAATTCTACCTCTTCTTCTGAGAAGTCTAACTCCAACTCTATGAGCGATGCAAAGTTTATCATTTGTGTGCGCAACTCTTCGAGTTTGCTACTGAATTTACCTCGCATCTGGTTTATGGCTACGCGATGCGATGCTGCTGTGGTTGATGCTATTACGTCTGCAACACCTTCTGCTTCTGCCAAGTCCATTTTGCCATTTATGAATGCTCGGCGTGTGTATTCGCCTGGCATTGCCAATCGGCATCCGTTTTCAATTAAAAGGGACAACAGGGTTTGTTGTATGTATTGTGAGCCATGACACGAGATCTCTACTGTATCATCACCAGTAAACGAGTGTGGGGCTTTGAATAGGGTTACTACTACATCATCCAACACTTCGCCTTGCGAGTTGATTATTGTTCCGTATTTTGCTGTGTGAGTTGGCTGCTCTGCGACGGTTATGCCTTTTATGTTTTTATATATTTTATCTGTTATGGTTATTGCCTGTGGTCCGCTAATGCGTACTACTGCTATTCCTCCTACTCCTGGGGCTGTTGATATGGCACATATTGTGTCTGTTGTGTCGGCTCTCATAGTGTTATTCCCAAAGGGCGTAATTACTTGTTTCTTCTATTTTGTTTTCTGTTTCATCGGGTAGTTGTGACAGGAAGTCCATTCCTGTTATCTGCTCTACGCTGTTTATTGTTGTTACATACTCGCGTGGGTGTTTAGATGCTTTTGCGTTTGGGAATATAAATGCTATCCCTCGTGGTTCAGGTGTGTATGGCGAACATACTACTTTAAAATAGGCATCGGGTATTGCCACTTGTGTTTGAGGTATGTATCGTACTGGTTCTTGGGTAAATAATGGTCCGCATATTACTACTAATGCACTGTCACGTATTGCCCATAGGCGGATATCTTCTTCAAGGTTTTTCCACGCTCCTCTGTTTAGTCCTGGTGCTTGTGGGCAGATATTTGTAAAATAGAACGATTGGTCCATTACGATTTGACTCCATTTCATATCGGCTGCTGGTGCCATATGTCCTTTATCATACCCACTTCCTTTGTAATCGGCATTGGTTGCACTATGTCCTTTTACTTTGGGATCGGGCATAAATTTATCTTTTCGTTCTGCCTCTGTGCTTGTTGCTTCGCCACGTGTTATTTCGTATGCTACCCAATTTGGTATTCCATATGATGTGTTATATGATGAAGTATATCCTAAATTTGTTACTAACTGTTGCGATGTTGTGGTTTCCCACTTGGGTATTTCAAGGTTTGAGTATGATACAACTACCCTATTGGGGGATTTTTCTTTTTCCTCGACTTCTTCTACTAATTTTTCATCAGATTCTTCTTGTGTGGTTTCTTGTTCTGTTTCCACTAACTCTGACTCAATTTGTTGTGGGATAGATGGTTTACTATATCGTTTAACTAATATTATTATCACAACTACTATTGCTATAACTAACAATAGTTTCAAGAAAAGCCACATCAAATCTCTCTCTTGCTTCTGAGGTTTTGTGGTTTTCTTTTTTTTAATGGTCTTCTTTTTATTTTTAGGGGTTATTTTTCCTTTTTTTGCCATTTTATTATGCTTATTCCTTTTTGATATGCAAATTTACAGATTTTTTCTGTACTTTTGCAATTGGTATTCAAACATTGTGTTTTGAATTATTTTTTATGTTTAATACTTCGCTTTTATATTTTTCATTATGAATGTTATAGACAGATTTTTAGGTTACGTTAAAGTTGATACCCAATCGGATGAATTAACTAACTTAACTCCAAGTACTCCAGGTCAGATGATTTTTGCACAACAATTGGTTAAGGAGTTGATTGCTATTGGTTTAACCGATGCTGAAGTTGACAGCAATGGTTATGTTATGGCTACTTTACCTGCTAACACCGATAAGGAGTTACCTACCATTGGTTTTATTGCTCACATGGATACTTCGCCTGATATGACTGGTCATAATGTTCAACCTCGTATTGTTGAAAAGTATGATGGTGGCGACATTGTTCTTTGTGCCGAAGAGAATATTGTTTTAAAAACTGAAGATTTCCCCGAAATTTTAGGTTATGTTGGTAACGATATTATTGTTACTAATGGTAAAACTCTTTTGGGTGCTGATGACAAGGCTGGTATTGCAGAGATTATGACCGCAATGGAGTATTTGATTGCCAACCCCGATATTAAACATGGTAAAATTAGGGTTGCTTTCACCCCTGATGAAGAGATTGGTCAAGGTGCCGATCACTTTAATGTTGAGAAGTTTGGTGCTGATTTTGCATATACTATGGATGGTAGCGATCAAGGCATTATTGAATTTGAGAACTTTAATGCCGCCCTTGCCAAGGTTACATTTAAAGGACGTAATGTTCACCCGGGATATGCTAAACATAAAATGGTAAATGCTTTGCGTGTAGCAAACCAATATGCTATTATGTTGCCTCGCTGGGAAACACCCGAACACACTGAGGGTTACGAAGGGTTCTATCACTTGGTTGGTTGCGAGGGATCTGTTGAGAAAACTACACTTACTTATATTATCAGGGACCACGATAGAGATCGTTTTGAGCGTCGCAAAAAAGAGTTCTCTCACTTGGTTAATAAAATCAATAAGGAGTTCCCTGGTTGTGCATCACTTGACATCAGAGACCAATACTACAATATGCGTGAGATGATTGAGCCTGTTATGCATATTATTGATCTTGCAAAAGAGGCTATCTCAAATTGTGGTATGGAGCCAAAGGTTGAGCCTATTCGTGGTGGTACTGATGGTGCAAGACTTTCATTTATGGGACTTCCCTGCCCCAACCTTTCGGCTGGCGGTATGAACTTCCACGGACGTTTTGAGTATATCTCAGTTCAGGTAATGCAAAATGCTGTGAATGTTATTGTTGAGATTGCCAAATTGGTTGCCAATAAATAGTTTTTCGTTGAATGAAAAACTTAATAGTGATTTTAGGCCCTACGTCTGTTGGCAAAACAGATTTGAGCATTAAGTGTGCCGAGAGGTATGGCTCTCCAATTATTTCGTGCGACAGCAGACAGATGTATAAAGGTATGTGCATAGGCACTGCTGCTCCCAATAACGATTTACTCCGTAGGGTGAAACACTATTTTATTGGTAATTTAGAACTTACCGACTATTACAGTGCGGCTATATTTGAGGAGGAGTTTATGACTCTCTCCTCTTCTCTTTTTAAGAAACATGATACTTTGGTTATGTGCGGAGGTTCTATGATGTATATTGATGCTGTATGCAAGGGCATTGATGAAATTCCAACAATCACAGATGAGGTTAGAGCAAAAGCCGTAAACGACTTTAACGAATTGGGATTGGATGCACTATGCGAGGAACTTAAATTACGAGATCCAGAACTATACAAAACCATTGATCTTAAAAACCACAAACGTGTTGTCCATGCCATTGAGGTATGCAGACAAACAGGTAAACCCTTCTCTGATTTGCGTACCAATAGCAAGAAAAAGCGACCATTTAATATCATCAAGATTGGCTTAAATATTGAACGAGAACTTTTGTTTGAACGCATATCAAAACGCACTGAGCAGATGATTGCAGATGGTCTTATTGAAGAGAGTAAATCTCTTTTGCCTTTCCGCAACTTAAACTCATTAAATACTGTTGGTTACAAAGAGATTTTCGCCTACTTCGATGGTATTTTCACACTTGATGAGGCAATTGAAAAGATTAAACGCAACACTCGTGTTTACGCAAAAAAACAACTCACGTGGTTCAAACGCGATAAAGAGATTGCATGGTTTAACCCCACTGACACAGAGGCCGTTTTTGAGCATATCGATATGCTAATTAGAAATTAGGAATGAGAAATCTTGCCAAACGTGAGATAAATTTGCGGTTAAGCGAGGAGAGAATCAAACTTGCTTGAATTATTCAGAGTGGTAGCAAATTCATAGAAGAAATTCTATAAAATCAACAAACGAATGTTTGTTGATTAATAACTAAAAATAGGGTTGCCAACAAAAGTTGACAACCCTATTATAGTAAGGCTGCATCGTAGGATGCGATGAAACTCCGAAAGACAGGATTTGAGTGCCCACGAACCTTTGTAATCCACCGTGCTAAGCATACCCTAAGGCGTGGCCCGCCATTGCTCCGTGAAGCGTGTCTCGGTATTTCTATAAATTGATGAGTTTCCCAATCTACTAGGATGCAACCTATATCAAATATCTCCTTGTTTGTGTTACGAAAATAGAAATTATTTTCTACTCTACAAAAAAAATCGATATTTATTTTTATTAATTTATGTTATATAACATATAAGCAAAATAGTAGTTAATCCGTTTTCATATTGATAAAAATTAATTTACGGAAGTTCCTTCTGTTACAGAATTAGTTGTATATGGTTGAACTTCGCCATACATTGTTAGCGAATATCCATTATCAAAATTCATAAAAGCAGATGCCGTATCTCCTTCATTATCAAATGTAAGTATAACAGTTGCATTAAACGCCGTTCCTCTTACATTGTAGGTATATGACACGCTCCCTTTGTCATCGCTATGACTTTTACCTACTATCATTCCTCGCAATGTTACTCCTCCCATGGCATTTATTCCGCCACCAAATCCAGTTGAGGTTTGAAAGGTCATCATATCCCCCACTGTTTTTATAAAGTTTACATTTGGTTGAACATAGGTTACTGTTCCTCCCGTTGTATTTATTGATGTAGCATTCAACACCCAATTATTTGAAGATACAGCAAGTAATGCCATTTGGCGGTTAATTGAATCAAGATGTGCTTCTTGCGCCTTTCGTTCACTCTGCATCTCTTTTCTGACCTCCTTTTTAGATTTTGTGTTTTGCGAGATAAGTACACTTGGAAAAAGTGTTACCATAAACAGCAATAGAATTTGTATTTTTTTCATCGTATTTGGTTTTTTATTCAATATATATAACAATAGTTTTATGCTTTTGTTTGCTGTTTGAATTTGTATTTGTACTTTTGAAGTATGAATATTAAAGAGTTATTGGACGAACAGGTATTTAAGATTAATACGCCCGATTTCATAAAGGATGATCCTGTTCAGTTTCCTCGCAGATTTGACAAACTGCAAGACATTGAAATTGTGGCTTTTACTACCGCCACTATTGCATGGGGTAAAAGAAGTATGATACTAAGGGACACAGAGCGTATGCTCTCACTTATGAATAATGCTCCATACGAATTTGTTATGAATAAAGGCTTTGATTCGTTAGGCGATGCTAATGTTCACAGAACATTTTTCCAACCTGATTTGGCTTATATGTTGCGAGGCTTTTTCTCAATCTACTCAAAATACGAGAGTATTAACAACATGGCAAAAGAGTTAGGTATTGGCAATGACTCTGCTCCTGCATGGAAGTTATGTGAAACAATTAGGGAATTATCTTGCAAAGCAAACAACGGATGTTATAATTCGCAATGTTTCCCTTCAAATTTTAATTCTTCGGCTCTTAAGCGTATAAATTTAGCAATTAAATGGCTTGTCAGAGATGATGGTATAGTTGATTTAGGAGTTTGGGATTGTATCAAACCTTCGCAATTATATATTCCTCTTGACGTACATGTTGGCAATACTGCACGTAAACTTAATTTGTTAAGAAGAAAGAGCAATGACAGAAAGAGCGTTGAAGAGTTAACAACTATCTTAAGAGAATTCAACCCTAGCGACCCCATTGTTTATGATTTTGCTCTATTTGGCATAGGTGTTAATGATATAAATATTGAAAATATATAGTTTTACACCATATACTATGTTAAATATTTTCACATATCATAAATTAGATCTATCTTTGAATGTTAACAAATGTATATAAACACAACTAACACTAAATAATTATGAAGAAATTTTTACTTTCAACTCTTTTATTGTGCCTTATGTTGAGCATCTCGGCACAAGAGTATTGTACCTCGTTAGGTTGGAGTACTAAAACAGATCGTTCGTTAGATGGTCTTGAATTTACCTCTACCTTAGGACAACGTAACATTGACATTCAGTTGTCAAGTAGAGCCGATGGCGATTGTTATCGCGGTGTTATGAACTCAGGTGACCCTGTAATATTTGCTCCTGGTGATAACATTAACATGTTGGTTAACGGAGAAATGAACTGGACATACATCCACGTCTTTGTTGACTGGAATTCTGATAAAGATTTTGATGACAGCGGAGAATATGTTGAAAAGCAACCAGCAAGTAGAGATTATTTTCCATACGGCGATGGTGCAAATCCAACAAACAGAACTTTTAACTTTAATGTTCCTACAACTGCAACAACTGGCTTAACTCGTATGCGTGTAATTTTGGCATACGGAATTGATGGCGCTTGTACCCTTGTTAGAACTAACGATGCTGCTATTGCTGTTGACGTTGAAATTAACATAGGAGCAACAGAGGTTGCCCAAGAGCGTACAGTTACCGTTGAGAGTTCAAACACCACACAAGGTAGTGCTGTAATTACAGAAACAACCGAAACTTCTATTACATCGGACAATGCTTCTATTTCAGTTACTGCAATACCTGCAGAAGGTTACTCTTTTAAAAATTGGACAAACAAAGAGACTAATGAGCAAGTAAGCACCTCAAACCCATACTATTACAGAGGCGAAAACGATATTACACTGGTTGCCAACTTCCAAGATAAATATGTTCAACTTACTAATATTCCAACAATATTCATTAATACAGAGAATGGTGTTGGGGTTACAAGCAAAGATGATTATGTTAATGCATACGTTACTGTAAGAGGTGTTGAAAACCCTGAAGATAATATCACAGAAGTTCTTACAGAGATTAAAGGTAGAGGCAACTCAACTTGGGGTATGGCAAAAAAACCTTATCGTTTGAAATTTGATAAAAAGATAAAATTCTTAGGTAACGAAGCAAAAGAGAAAAACTGGGTTCTTTTAGCCAACTATGCCGACAAGACTCTTTTACGCAATGCTTTGGCATTTGAAACTGCTCGTAATATTTTTGAGTTTGGATTTACCCCTTCAGTAACATTCGTTGATGTTGTTTTGAATGGTGTTAACTTAGGTAACTACACTTTAACAGATCAAGTTGAGGTTAAAACACATAGAGTTCCAGTTCTTGAGCAAGAGACAACGGTTTCGGCAACAGACCCCGAAATTACTGGTGGATACTTAATTGAAGTTGACGGTTTTGCTGATAGCGAAATTTCTTGGTTCCAAACATCAAGAGATATGAAAGTTACTATCAAATATCCTAAAGATGATGAAATTAATGCAGCACAAACCAACTATATTACAAACTATACTCAAAGCATGGAAGATGCTTTGTTTAGCTCAAACTTCTCTGATCCTGAATTAGGATGGAGAAAATATATTGATGAAGCTTCATTAGTTGACTGGTATATTGCTTGTGAGTTGTTCGGAAACTCTGACTCTTGGTGGAGTACTTATATGTACAAAGATAGAGATGAGATATTCAAACTTGGTCCACTTTGGGACTTTGATATTGCATTCAACAACGATAACAGATTGGGTGATGCTACTACAAAATATATGAGAACTTATGCTCACGATCCTAAAACTTGGATTGCAAGATGGTGGCAAGATCCTACATTTGTATCGGCAGTTAAAGCACGTTGGGGAGAGTTAAGAGCAAGAGGTCTTAAATCTTTCATGAATAATTATATTATTGAAGCAGCAGAGTTATTAGATGAATCACAAAAGAACAACTTTGAAGTTTGGGATATTTTGTGGGTAAGAGTATATCGCGAAATAGCAGCTCGTGGTTCATATCAAGCAGAGGTTAATTTCTTAAAACAATATGTTACCGATAGAATTAACTTCCTTGATAACGAATGGGGACTACCTGCAGGAATTGAAGCCTCAGAATGTGATAACAACAATATTGTAATTGCTCCCAACCCTGTTACAAATGGTAACGATATAAACATATTTGTACCAAGCACAATGGAGGGCAATATAAACATTATGGTTGCTTCTGTTGATGGTAAAGTTGTATATTCAGCAAGAGAGTACACAAATATGGACAACACCTTGAAAATCTCAAATAGAGGTTGGGCAAAAGGAATGTATATAGTTGTTGTTAAAGATAACAGCGGTAACACTCAACGTGGTACTATAATTGTTAAATAAGAATTAATTTAAATAATTAGGTAAGACTGTGACTTATAAAATCACAGTCTTATTTTTTCTATAAAAACTCTCTTACTCTTAACATATAGAGCCTTTCATCACTCCCAAATGCAAGATTTATAAACGAATTGGATATCGTAAAAAACAAAACAAATAAGTATATTTGCTATGAGAACAGTAGAAGATATATTTTTA
Organism: Bacteroidales bacterium; assembly: GCA_015061035.1. Classification (GTDB taxonomy): domain Bacteria; phylum Bacteroidota; class Bacteroidia; order Bacteroidales; family G3-4614; genus Caccoplasma_A. The sequence continues at coordinate 102,225 of SUXK01000006.1, read as the reverse complement.
ATATTGGCGATAGTGTTTCAACTGATAGCAGTTGGGTGTTTATGCTACACTGCTATTACTAATAATTTTCGCTTAAATAAACTTGCAACATTGTTTTTATCATTTACTTCGGTTTTTCTCTCACTCTGCATTTTAATAAATAGATTAACAACTTAAATTTATAGGGTATGACTTTTGATGAAATGTCTGATTTGTTCTGCCGTATGGAACACTTGGAATGTGTATTTTTTACAATGATATGCTACAAGAGCGTGATAATTTACGCCCTTTATTTAAAAGGCTTGCATTATATTATGATAAAGATACATCTATCGAAAAAGATTGCAAAATGGTCCTTTCAAAATATTCTAAACTTATTAAAGAATATGACGATAAACATCAAATGCGTTTGTAAGAATATATAAAATCAAATTCTTTTGATAGTTTTTTCATAGTTAGATGCTGTAAAATTACATCTCTATCACCAATCTCTATTTCTTTAATACCACATCTTTTTAGACGTTCTACGACTTCAGTCATAGATGTGGCTTCGGTAAATACATTGGTTTTTGTTAATTGAGCAACAGATTGAAACTTCAACCCCTTACTAATATCACCACCTACATAGTTGTCACGAATAAAGTACGGAAGTGATTTAGCAGATTTGATGCGTTTCTCGTTTGCTTTTACCCACTCATTAAATTGCTTTGGCATTTGTGTAACCTCGCCAGAGAATTTGTAACCGCTTACATCTTCCTCTGCAACGAGTTTATCTTGGTATTTTAGAAACTCATCCATATCGGCATAAAAAAACTGACTAACCACAAGATTAGTCAGTTTCTGTTTCTATTTCAATATTTTTAGATTATCAATCCACCAATGATTTCTTGTACGGAATGGCATCCTTGACGAGTTAAATACTCCTCTATTCCCTCTGCTACTTTAACTGATATTTGAGGATCAATAAAGTTTGCTGTTCCTATCTGTATTGCCGATGCTCCTGCCAATAAGAATTCTATTGCGTCAGTTGCATTCATAATACCTCCTAAACCAATTAGAGGCACTTTAACAGCCTTTGACACCTGCCATACCATACGCAAGGCAACAGGTTTTACACATGCTCCTGAAAGACCTCCTGTAACGGTTGAGAGCAATGGACGGCGTCGTTCTGCATCAATAGCCATTCCAAGCATTGTATTTATTAATGACAACGAATCTGCTCCTTCAGCTTCTGCTGCTCGTGCAATTTCTGTTATATCGGTTACATTTGGTGATAATTTAACTATAAGGGTTTTATTATATGCTTGACGTACAGCTTTTACAACATTTTCAACACTTCGGGGAGATGTTCCGAATGCCATACCTCCCTCTTTTACATTAGGACATGATATATTTAACTCTATTGCAGGTATATTGTCTAATGCATCAATTTTCTCTGCAACCGCTATATAATCCTCTATTGTTGAGCCAGAGACATTTACTACTACGGCTGTATCTAAATCCTTTATTTGAGGATATATATTCTCAACAAAATAGTCAACACCTTTATTCTGCAAACCTACGGCATTTAACATTCCTGACGGAGTCTCTGCCATACGAGGGTATGGATTTCCTTGACGTGGAGCCAATGTTGTTCCTTTAACTATTATTCCTCCTAATTTTGACAAGTCTATAAAGTCGGCATACTCTGTTCCATACCCAAATGTTCCAGATGCAGTCATTACGGGATTTTTAAGTTTTAAATTCCCGATATTTACATTTAACTTTACCATTGTAATTTCTTTATATTAAATACAGGACCCTCTTTACATACACACACATTTCCTTTTGTTGTATTCTCTACACAACACAAACACGCTCCAATTCCACATGCCATTTTGTTTTCAAGTGAGACTTCGCACTCAATAGCAACTTTTGAAGCATATTGAGCAACCGCCTTCATCATTGGTCCAGGACCACAACAATATATAAAATCAAAGTTCTCTTTTTGCAATACAGAGTGTTTTGTTACAAATCCCTTTTCTCCCTCTGACGAATCTTCTGTTGTTACGTATGTTGTTGAGATCTCTTGAAATTTATCTAATAACAACAAATCATTTTTTGTTCTTGCTCCTAATAGGAATATTGGAGTATGTCCTGCTTTTTTTAACTCATCACCAAGCATCAATAGGGGGGCAACACCAACACCTCCTCCAACAAGTAAAACCTTTTTATTGGGCTCTGCTGGCATTGTAAAGCCATTTCCCAATGGATATATTATATTGATTATATCTCCTTTTTGTACTTTTGATAATTTAGAAGTTCCTGCTCCAACTATTTGAATCAAAAGCCACAACTCATTTTCTTCTCTGTTTACATAGTTTATAGATATGGGTCGACGTAAAAAAGCTTTTGGCTCTCCTTCTACCAACATCTCAACGAACTGCCCAGGTTTACATTCTGGCAATATTTCTCCGTTAGCAGGTGTTAATTTCAATAATACACATCGGTTGTTTACCGAAAGATTTGCCGTTACCGACATATCAATCACCGCTTTCTTCATTCCTTTTAAATTTATATATCGTTATAGTTATAATATCAAATACAAAGTTAGGAAATTTTAAATATTATACAATCAATGTTGAAAATAAGTTGTAATAAAAAAATTAAGAGGATTTGACTTCCTCTTAATACAATATTAGAATCATATAATATTTTTATTTTTTAAACACTTCAAATGTGCTGTCACTATAAAAAATCATAATCTTCTCAATACGCTTCTCTTTTATCTCTATTTTTTCTAATTGATTAATATCAATTTGAGGTACAATTGGAGAGATATTATACTGATTATTAGGTTTTTGTTGCTCATTTTTTTGTGTATTTAAGTCAAAATCCTTCTCATATTTAGGGGCATCACCACATCCTGCATCAGAATTTGACAAAGAATCAAAAAGATTTGAGTTTATTCTACTATCTGATGATAAGCCAGAATCTCCCTCTCCGAACATAAGCCAATTAATTGATATATAAGGATATGCATTGTGTATTTTTGTAATTATATCCTTACTTACATCATTCCTACCACTTAAACAGTGCGAAAGTGTTGAACGTTTAATCCCCACTAAATCAGCAAATTCACCATCACTTAAGTGTTCATGAGCAATTATCTCTTTTATTCTATTATTCATAACTAAATAGAGTATATTAACATATTATTAATTCACATCACAAATGTAATATTTTATAGATAAATATACAAATTATATTTATAAATCATTACAATAGTACATTATAAAACCATACACAATTATACACATATCTTTCTATACAAATAAACAAATAACTATATTTAATATATACAATCACTCTATATAATAATGTGTAATTATCTAATAATTAGTTATTTATAATATATTATTATGTTATACTTTTACTATTAATTACTATATTCAATATAATATTAAAGTCTTAATTTATATTTTATATGCTAACTTATTGGTTTTCTGTCTATTATATATATAATACACGCTTAATAAAACAATAAATAAGGAGTATTTGTAATTGTAAAATTTAACAATAATATTACTACCTGATTTATATTGTTAATCTATTAATGTTAATGATTATATCTTTTACTTTTGTAATATACTACATTTGTATATAATTTTCCGTATTTACATTTATACACACAGATATAATTGACAATTGTAATAGAAATTTAGAAATGAAATTTACAAGTGCTTGTAATATAAGAGATATAAAATGGCATAATATAATCAAACCACATCTTGGATATATAATATAATTATACGATGGAGTACTCAAAGCGTATCTCCCACTCCATTAATACAGGAATTTACAGAAAATATTATGCATTTTCTATTTTAGAAGATATAATAAAGGTGGAAAATTCACATTAACAAGCAAATAATCAACATATTAAGAATGTTTTTTATCTTTTTTACCTCAATTTCCTTGTAATATTCTGAAGGGTAACATATAATTTATCAGTAGAATATAAAGATTTTATCTCTTTGCAAGATATTTATATTTGTTTAAAGAAAGAAAGAAATAAATAAGGGGTTCAACAACAATGTGAAGTGAACCCCTTTATTTAATAATAATTAATTTATATCTACTTATTGATAAAATAATCCCATATTACACTTTACAAAATTTTTAACTAATGCATAATTTTATATGACAACTCTCTCAATAATGAAGCATCAGTTGTAGAGGTTGACACTCCCACTCCTTTTGATTTTGCATCATATTCTCTTAATAGTGCAATAATATCGACACACTTAAATACATTATAATTATTTTTTGCTGTATTATATTCTTTTAATTGGAATGTAGTTTTAAGATTCAACTCTTTAAGTAATCCTGCATCACTTTTATCTGGAGCATAATACATTAACAACAAATTTGAGAAAAAGTTAAACATCATCCTTATTGTTGGGATTATAGAGTTGTTCTTGGGATTGCTTTCAAAATAGTTTATAATTTTGTTTACCTTATACACATCTTTTCTTACAAGTGCTGCAAGAAATTCAAAATTATTATAATCTTTACTTATTCCTATATTATCCTCTACAAGATGGGCTGTTATCTCTTTACTATCTCCTATTACTATTCTAAGTTTATCAAGTTCTCCAGCAATTCTGCTTAAATCATTTCCTATATAATCAGACAACATAGCAACTGCCTTAGGCTCTATTTTTAAAAAATAGTTCTGCAAATAATCTGTAATAAACTTTGGAACCTGATTTTCGTATAACTTTTTAAATTCATATACAGCGCCTATTTTTTCAATTGCAGTAATAAGTTTCTTATTTTTTAATACTCCTCCCTTATAATTGATTACAAATACAGTACTTGGCTGGTAATGCTCAACATACAATATTATATCATCTATATCATCAAACATTTGAGCCTCTTTAAGCACAACTAACTGGCGACTCGACATCATAGGATAACGCTTTGCTGTATTAATTAGCGATGAAATCTCTGCATCTAATCCATATAATATTGTTTGATTGAAATCTCTTTCTGAATCATCAAGAGCATTTTCTATTATAGTATCAGTTATTGAATCGATATAATATGATTCATCTCCCATCAGCAGATACACAGGTTTTAATTCACCTTTTTTTATATTAGAGATTATTTGCAGATATTTATCGTTCGCTTGTGCCATTTTATGTATGGTGATGATATGTTATTTACTTGTTTTTATGTAATTTTGACGTAAAATTAATCAATATATTTGTGTATAGCAAGTAATAGGGAATGAAGTTGAATTTACCTAAATATGATTTTTTATTAAAAGAGGAAAATGGGAAAACTTTTATATGGGATTCTTTGCGCAATAGATTTGTAACCCTTACTCCCGAGGAGGAGGTACGACAGAGATTTATTGCTACTCTAATCACTCAAAAGGGTTATCCTGCAGGTAGAATGGGAAACGAAATATCACTAATACAGAATAACATTAAACGGCGCTGCGATACTGTGGTATATAACAAATTTGGTTCTCCTTGTGCAATAATAGAGTATAAAGCCCCCAATATTGAAATAACTCAAGAGGTATTTAATCAGATTACAAGATATAACTCTGTTTTAAAGGTTGACTATATTATTGTTTCAAATGGAATAAGAAGTTATTGTTGTAAATTTAACTACACAAATAATACTTATACATTTATGAAAGATATTCCCAATTATAACGAAATTGATAATTGTATATAGTATTTAAATTTATGGTATTTACATATATTTCTCAATATTAAAATGTATTACAACAAAAAAAGTCTCGATTAATCGAGACTTTTTTATATTTGATTATTGAGAATTTCTATTCAATACCAGCTAATTCTGGGTCAATCATAATTCTTCCACAATACTCACAGACAATAACTTTTTTGCGAAGTTTAATATCCATTTGTCTTTGAGGCGGAATCTTATTGAAACATCCACCACATGCATCACGTTGAATGTAAACAATTCCTAAACCATTACGAGCATTTTTACGTATTCTCTTAAATGAAGACAAGAGTCTTGGCTCAATCTCTTGTTCAAGGGCTTTTGCTTGCTCTCTTAGTTTTTCTTCATCTTGACGAGTTTCGGCAATTATATCATCTAATTCGCTACGTTTTTCTTGGAACTCAGCTTTACGATCAACTAATAATTTTTCCAAATCCTCAATCTCTTCTTTTCTATCGTTAATTAATTTAGTTAAATCACGAACTTTTTTCTCTCGTGCCTCAACCTCCAAACCTTGATACTCAATCTCTTTTGTTAAATGATCGTACTCTTTGTTATTTCGTACATTGTTTTGTTGTTCAGTGTACTTATTAATAAGAGCTTGAGCCTCTTGAATACCTACTTTATGAGTAGCAATAGAGGTTGTAAATTCTTTAACATCATTCTTATAATTCTCCAAACGAGTTTCAAGACCAATAATACTATCCTCCAAGTCTTTTACCTCTAATGGTAACTCACCTCTAAGAGTTTTAATTTTATCAATCTTAGAAAGTAATGTTTGCAATTCGTAAAGTGCTTTTAAACGCTCCTCTACTGTGTACTCTTTATCCTTAGCCATATATTTATTATAAATAATTTATCGGGTTAATTCTAACATTTGTATATCGAACTGCAAAATTAGGAAATTTTTTTGTAATTATATCACAAAAAATATCTTTTATGCATTGTTCCGTCTCATAATGTCCTGCTTCAACTAAAAGAATCTTATTTTCTGCAGTAAAAAAGTTGTGATAGCCTATCTCTCCAGTAATAAATACATCTGCATTTGCTCTTATTGCATTATTAATAAGAAATGCTCCTGAACCACCACATAATGCAACTCTTTTAATTTTTTCTTTTAAAACAGATGAGTATTTTATTGATTCTACATTAAAGACTTTTTTTATTCTTTTTAGAAAATCTTCTGTTGTCACATCGTCACTTAACTCCCCTATTACACCACTTCCTGCATAAATATTAGCGTTCTCTAATTTGATTATATCATATGCAGGTTCTTGATAAGGATGGACTTTAAGCATTGCATCTACGACCTTGTTTTTAAGATATATTGGCAATACGACCTCTATCCTTACCTCATTCTCCGTATGAATAGATCCTATTTCACCACAATATGGATTAGCTCCTTCGCATGCTCTAAATGTTCCGTAACCACTCATATTGTAACTACACATATCATAATCACCTATCTTACCAGCCCCTGAATTCAACATAGCCAAACGAACATTATCGGCTGCAGCCACTGGTACAAATACAACAAGTTTTAGGAGTTGATTATTTAATGGAGATAATACTCTAACATTTGAAAGATTTAAATTCTGAGCAATCCTGTAATTTACTCCTCCATACGCATTATCTAAATTGGTATGAGCAGAATATATTACAATATCATGTTTTATTGCTTTTATGACTACTCGTTCAATATAATTCTTTCCGGTAACCGATTTTAGTCCTTTAAACAAGATTGGATGATGTGATATGATCAAATTTATACCACACTCTATCGCCTCTTCGACAACTTCTTCAGTAACATCTACACACAACAATGCTCCAGTTGCTTCTACACTACTATCACCTACTTGCAAACCGGGATTATCGTACTCTTCCTTTAGGTGTATTGGGGCGAGTTCCTCTATTGCTGATATTATTTCTGAAATCTTCATCAATAAAGATTATGCTTGTAAATCTAATTTTATTTGCAACTCCTTTAATTGTGAATCATCAATTATAGATGGAGCTCCACTCATTGTATCTCGGCCTGAGTTGTTTTTAGGGAATGCTATACAATCTCTAATTGAATCAAGCCCTGCAAGAAGAGATACAAAACGGTCTAAGCCAAAGGCCAATCCTCCATGAGGAGGTGCTCCATATTTAAAGGCATCCATCAAGAAACCGAATTGATAATGTGCTTGTTCTTGTGTAAATCCTAAAATCTCAAACATTTTATCTTGCAATTCACTATCATGAATACGTATTGAACCGCCACCCAACTCTACTCCATTAAATACCATATCGTAGGCATTTGCTCGTACCGCTCCTGGGTTTGAATCTAACAATGCAATATCTTCGGGTTTAGGTGATGTAAACGGATGATGCATTGCATAATAGCGTTGAGTTTCATCATCCCACTCCAATAGAGGGAAGTCAATTATCCATAATGGAGCAAATACATTTTTATCTCTTAGACCTAAACGATTACCCATCTCTAAACGAAGTTCACATAGTGCTTTACGAGTTTTTGAGGTCTCTCCTGCCAATATTAATAGCAAATCACCAGGTTTAGCATCAAAACGCTCTGACCATAGTTTTAAATCATCTTGGTTATAGAATTTATCTACTGATGACTTAAATGTTCCGTTTTCTTCACATTTTACATACACCAAACCTTTTGCTCCTACTTGTGGACGTTTAACAAATTCTGTTAGTTCATCAATTTGTTTACGGGTGTATGAGGCACAACCCTTAGCACATATACCGCCAACGTATGGGACAGAATCAAATACTACAAAGTTTTTACCTTCTGTTAAATCTTTTAACTCAACAAAGGTCATACCAAAGCGAATATCGGGTTTGTCACTTCCATAATATTTCATAGCATCGTGCCATGTCATTCTTGGGAAGTTTCCTTCAAATTCAATACCTTTTATTGCTTTGAATACATGCTTAGTCATATTCTCAAATATGTTCAAAACATCTTCTTGTTCAACAAACGACATTTCGCAGTCAATTTGAGTAAACTCTGGTTGACGATCGGCACGTAAATCTTCATCACGGAAACATTTTGCTATTTGAAAATATCTATCAAAGCCAGATACCATCAATAGTTGTTTAAATGTTTGAGGAGATTGAGGAAGTGCATAAAACTCTCCCGGATTCATTCTTGAAGGAACAACAAAATCTCTTGCACCCTCAGGAGTAGATTTTATTAGAATTGGGGTCTCTATCTCCAAGAATCCTTCTGAATCAAGAAAACGACGCACCTCAAAGGCTAATTTATGGCGAAGTTCAAGATTTTTACGTACACAATCGCGGCGTAAATCCAAGAATCTATATTGCATACGCAAATCATCACCGCCATCACTTTCATCCTCTATTGTAAATGGAGGTGTATCAGAAGTACTTAGTATATTTAATTCAGAAACTATAATTTCAATATCACCAGTTGGAATATTCGCATTTTTACTATAACGCTCTTTTACAATTCCTTTAATTTGTATTACAAACTCTCTTCCAAGATGATTTGCTTTTTCGCACAACGATGCATCAACCTCTTGATTAAAAACCAATTGGGTAATACCATATCTATCTCGAAGGTCAATGAAAGTCATACCTCCCATTTTTCTGACACGTTGTACCCATCCTGCCAAAATCACCTCTTTATCTACATCTGCCAATCGTAATTGGCCACAAGTCATAGATCTAAACATTGTTTAATTACTTAAATTTAGTATTTAGTATCGGCAAAGCCTATATTTATCAACTTACAAAGTTACTAAAATTTAGGGGGATATTCAAAAAAAGAAGAAAAAGATATTGTCACTAAAATAAAAAAATGGCATAAGCGAACTTATGCCATTTGGTCGGGGTGACAGGATTCGAACCTGCGACCACCTGGTCCCAAACCAGGTGCGCTACCGGACTGCGCTACGCCCCGTCCTTTGTTTTGCGATGCAAAGATACATATAATTTTTTAAACAACAAAATTTATACAAAAAAAAGTGAGTCTCAAATTGAAACTCACTTAAATTATTTATTACTACGATTATTTATCTATTTTTCTGTTCCTTCAACAAAGATATTTACAGGAATATATAGTAACTCTTCATCACCAACAACAAATATTGTAACATTTATATTATCTCCACTTATTGTTCCTACAAGAGATACTAAATATGCATTGTTGTCTTGAATTTTAATTGCTACATCAGTTGAAAGCGTTTCCTCATTAATTGGAAGTTCGTATTCAATTTTGTAATTGTCTCCTTCTTTTGTAAAAGGTACATTCTTTAATATAATATCAAATGGTGTTTGTAATGGACCAGGGATATTGTTAAGTGAACCTAAATTCAATCCATTAATACTAAGATCTAATTTCTCTGTTGCTGTATAAAGTTTAATATTTACATCTTCCTCTATTACTCCAAGGTCTTCAAGATCTTCTCCTGGCATACCAGTTTTAACATTAAGATCGCTATTAAATACTTTTACTATTTCAGTTGAAGGTGTAACTCCTCCATTGTTAGTTGTATTATCACTACCGTCATCATCTCCTCCACAAGAAGTTGTAAAACCTGCTAATGCAACTGCTGCAAGCATAGTTAATGAGAATAAAAATTTCTTCATAATTTTTTTTGTTTTTGTTATTATTGTTATTTAATATAATTTCTTATATAGAAATCTATCAGTTAAATTTTTTCATCTGCAAAGATAAGCATTTTTTTTGAAGAGCAATTATATACCCTTACAAACATAACAAAGAGGTTGTATATTGTTTTTACAACCAATATACAACCTCTTCTTACACTTATTATTATATTATTCTCCTGCTTCTTGTAATATAGCAAGTGCCATATCAAGTATTTGGGTATCATCTAATACTACAATTCCACCATCAGGCCCTGGTTCAATATGCAATCCGCAATTTTCGCCTGTTTTATAATCGTTCCCCCCAAAATAGTTACGAACTGTTTGCACATCTATATTTAGTTCATCGGCGATTCTATGTGATGAACCTTCTGGTAAACTGTTTTTAATTTTTCGCAACTCATTAAATGTTATCATCTTTGTCATGGCTACTAATGTTTTTAGTTAATAATATGTATTTTTTTATTAATAATATCTCCTTTTTTATAGATTATCATAATCTGCAATAAAATTATATAATATTATTGTTAAAAGCAAAAAAAAACAAGATTATTAATCCTGTTTTAATTTTATTTATAATATCTATTTGATTTTAAAGTTTATAAGGGGAGAAAAAACTAATATAAAAATATATGTTATATATAAAACTGACAATACTATATTTATATTTTTATCATTTGTGTATGGAATTGGTGTTTTATCAACAAACTTGCCATGTAACTTTTGATACATTTTATAACAAAAATATCCCGAAGCAACTCCAACTAATGCTCCACATAGAATATCCCCTGGATAGTGTACTCCTAAATACATTCGAGAATAGCAAGATAATAATGCCCATACAATTATTGATATTGTATATAATCTGTTTTTAAATATAAGAGAAGAGATAATTGCTAAACCAAAAGCATTTGCTGCATGACTTGATATAAATCCATATTTCCCGCCCAAATATCCATTTACAGTTGTTACATAGTGAGAAAATTCAGGATCGTGAGTTGGGCGAAGTCTTTCAAATAGAGGTTTACATATACCTGATGAGATTTGATCACATATAGCAACTGTCAGTACGAGTATTATTGTTACAAGCAATCCTTCTTTCCAGCCTTTTTTAAAGAATATATAGACAAAGGATAATATTAATGGTATCCATACTATCTTTCCTGTAATCACCCACATAATTTGGTCTAAATAGAGAGTGTGGTGCGAATTGAAAAAAAGGAATAGACTTTTATCTAATTCTATAAGATAGTTAAGCATAACAATATTGTTTTTTTAGATTATCTCCATCTCTGAATCTTTAATCCAACCACTATTACCATCATCTATTTTAACCTCATACCACTCTCCTACTTCATCAATTATCTTCACTTTTGTTCCTTCGTGAAGTATAAACAAATCGGTTCCACTTTGAGATGGAGAACTCTTAACGGTTACACTTGGAGACATTATTATAGCACTATCCCTGATTAATATTTTTTGCTTTTGTTTATACGAAACAACATTTGTATATACAGAAAATATTAAACAAATTACGCCTCCAAAGAATCCTATCTTCTTTAATAAAACCTGTTTATTGAATATATAAAGGAATATACCTATAAGAAATAATATAAATGATATTATCGCCAATATTGCCCATGTATTTGATGATGCCATATTTCTTATAGATTCAAACCATACAGATATAAAAGAGCGATCTATAACATCAATCTTATCAACTATGTTTGCTCTTGCCATATCCAAATTAACTTTTATATCTTCGTCACCTGGAGATAATAAAATTGCCCGTTCATAATTCAACACCGCCTTTGGATAGTTTTTGAGTTTATAATATGAGTTACCTAAATTATAATATAACTCTGGCGACACTCCAACGCTATCGGACAATGATTCATATATTTGAACTGCCTCATTATAGTTCTCTTTTGAATATGCTTCTGCCGCAGATTGCAACGTTTGTGCAAAAGAAACAGATACTATAAATATTGTTATTATCAGTATATATATTCTTTTCATAATCTCTTATTTGTTCTTTACAACATTTTCCATCTCACCTATCACTCTTATTGCCTCTTGATAATCTCTATCCATTACATCGTTTCCTTGCGATGGAGCATATTGCGCAAATTCACATAAATCTAAAATATTTATAATTCGTGAAACAAGATCTTCACTTGCTCCATAAGTTCTTAACTCCTGAGAAACGTTTTCACGAGATAATTCTGAGATAGGGATAGTAAGTTTGTCGCTTATATACCCCCACATTGCTTTAAGCACTTCGGCATAGAACATATCTTTATTGTATGTTTTTAGATATTTACTTGCCATTTTTAATCGTTTTGCAGCAATCTTATTTGCTTTTCGTGTTTTTAGGAGTTGTGTGTTTGAATTTAATTGTGTCTGTTTGCGATTTACTATTATATATACAATAAATATTAATGTAGGCACTATATACCAAATCCAATATGATAAAGATCCAAATATTGGAGTAGCATCTCTAAATAATTTAAAGTCGCCATTTTTTATATATCGTATATCTTTTGCTAATACCTTTAAATCCTCTTTATTAGTAAAATCAACCATAGAGCCTTGCTGAGAATTATCTCCACGTGCAACCTTTATATCATAACTTTGAGTAGATATTGTTTTATAACTTTTTGAAGATAAATCAAAATAAGAGAACTCTACCGATGGTATTTCAAAATCGCCTGCACTTCGAGGAATAATAGTATATTCTATTGTACGAGTACCACTAACACCAGAGGTTGTTGTTTTTATATCTACATCTGTTTTGGGATCATAAACATCAAAATCAGCAGGGAACGTTATTTCAGGATCTTTTATATATTTAAGATTACCTTTTCCACTTATCTGTAATTTATAAGTAATTGCCTCATTGGCTTTTGGCGTTTTGTTATTAAGTGATGATTTAATTGTAAAACTTCCAACAGCATTTGCAAATGATGATGGTTTTCCTGATGGTAATGATTTAACATTTACATTCACAGATTGAGTAGATATAGATTTTTCTATATCTTCATACCCTTGCATCATACCAAAGAATCCGCGCATAGGACGAACAACTTGTACTGTTACAGTAAATTCACCTTTATCAATAGTTATTTTTCCTGCTCTTTGTGGATATAGTAATGCTTGTTTTACTGCTACTACCTGATAGTTTGTTCCATTATAATGCTCTAATTCTATTTGAGGATTTTGTATTGGAATATCCTGTACCACAAATCCCTCAAATGAAGGGAATACCGCATTGTCTAAACTTCTAATATTAGCCGCCTTAGTATATATTTTTATAGTTGCCAATATTGGTTCTTGTTCATAAACTGATGTTTTTGATAATACCAATCTGGCAAATGTCTTATCATCATTACTTGCCACTTGTTGTGTGGTCCCTTGTGAAGATGCCTGAGAAGGTGCATTTTCATCTGGAGGTAATACGGTAATTGTTAGCTGATTTGAGGTATATTGTTTTCCATTTGAAGTTATTGTTGCTGAAGGTATAGTAAATTTTCCTTCTTTTGATGCAACTACTGTATAGGTATAACTCTCCTCTTTTGTTGAGGTTGTTTTTCCATTAATGATTGAAATTTGAGAACTCTGTGAACGTGCTGGTCCATATAATACATCCAAGCCTGCAAATTCAGGAACTTGCATATTCTCTCCATCTCCATTTGTAAGGGTAAATACAACTCTAAACCTTTGTCCTGCTATAACTTGAGCAGGTGCATCAGCTGTAAATTGTGTTTGGGCATATATAGTTACTGCCGAAAACAGTATTAAAATTACTATTGATATAAATCTTTTCATCTTCGAGTAATATTTATTTCTGAGACACTACCACTCCTTGTCGGTTTTTCGGCGTTCTCTCTGCTCCATTAATGCTTTACGGACTTTTTCTTGTGTATTACGTTCATCTTGTTGCATTGCATCAAGAATTTGCTGTGCATTTTCTTGCGACATTTTAGTTTCTTGCTGCTGTTGCTGTTCCTCTTTTTTATCTTCTTTGTTTTGCTGTTGATTTTGTTGCTGTTGCTGTTGTTGTTGCTCTTTTTTATTTTCTTGCTGCTGTTGTTCTTGTTGTTGCTGTTGCTGCAACATTAATTGAGCCATTCTCAGGTTATATCGAGCATCTTCATCTTTTGGATTTTGGCGTAACGCATTTTTATAAGCCTCAATACTTTCTGCAACTTTCTTATCCATTAAATATGAATTACCAAGATTATACCATGCTTCCGATGCTTTCTTTGGATCAGACTCAGAAACTGCAACTTTCTTAAATTCTTCCGCTGCATCGGCATATTTTTCTTGTTTATATAGAGCATCCCCTAAATTAAAGTTTGCTGTAACTGATGATGATGAAGCTTCAAGAGCCTTACGATAATCAACCTCTGCTGAGACATAATTTTTTGCTTCAAACTCTTTATTTCCCCTTCTTATAGAGGTTCGTTCAGTTTTATTACCAGAATCTGATCTATTATCATTCTGAGAAAATACCACACTGGGGAGCGACAACAATAGAGTAATTATTATAAATATTTTCATTATTTATCGGTAAAAAAGTTTATTCTTTGGGTTAATTTACTCTTTCCGTTAAGTATCCATGAATCAACAAGTAAAAGGATAAATGCCAATATTGCCAATACTTGATACTGTTCATCATAATCAGAATATACTTTAGATTCAATATCCGAGCCTTTCATCTTTCGTACTTCGGCAACAATTGCTCTTAAAGCACTATTTGAGTTATCTGCCGAAACATATATTCCGTTACCTGCTTTTGCAACCTCCTGCCCAAGTTGCTCATTAAGTTTGGTTATAACAACATTTCCTTCACGATCTTTAATAAAGTTATTTGAAGAGTTACCTATTGGGATAGGAGCTCCTTGTAAAGTTCCAACACCAACAACATCAACTCTTATACCTCGTTTAGCAGCTTCAGTAGCTGCTCCTACCGCATCATCTTCGTGATTTTCAGCATCTGTTATAACTATAATTGCTTTATCAGCACTATCATCTTGAGTGAATGAATTTGCCGCTAAATCAATTGCTCGTCCAATAGATGTTCCTTGTGTTGGAACCATATTTGTATTTATGGTTGACAAGAACATTTTTGCGGATACAAAATCTGAGGTAATTGGCAATTGGGTATAGGCATCACCAGCAAACACCACAAGACCTATTTTATCATTATCCAATTCATCAACAAGTTTTGACAGAATCATCTTTGCTCTATCAAGTCGAGTTGGAGTAATATCTTTTGCCATCATTGAGTTTGAAACATCAAGCACTATCTCAATTTCAACACCCTCTTTTTTTACAGTTTCTAATTTTGATCCCATTTGAGGACGGGCAATTACAAATATCAAAAGTATTAATGCAAGTTGTTGCAAAAAGAACTTCAATGACGGACGATATTTTGAGACCTCAGGCATAAGAGGCTCAATAACCGATATTTTTCCGAATTTTTTTAAATTCTTTCTACGTTTATACTCTCCATAAAAAAAGACTCCCCATATTACTACAACAATGAAGAGTAGATATAAATATTGCGGATTTGCAAACCTGAACATAGTTGTGTATGATTAAGGAATATTTTTTAATATTGTATTTTTTAATAATATATCGGCACACAAAAGCAACATTGCTAATATTGCCCACGGCATAAATCTTTCTTCTCTTTTACTATACTCTGTAACAGAAAGTTTGGTTTTTTCCAACTTATCAATTTCTGAAAATATATCTTTCAAAGCATTCTTATCAGTTGCTCTAAAATACTCACCATCAGTTTTAGAAGCAATCTCCTTTAGTGTGTTTTCATCAATTTCAACAGGATAATTTTGATACTGAATTCCGTATGGTGTTTGCACAGGATATGGCGCCATACCTTGAGTTCCAACACCAATAGTATATACCCTTATACCAAATGTTTTAGCAATATCCGCAGCTGTGACAGGTGCTATATCTCCTGCATTGTTAGTTCCATCAGTAAGCAGAATTATTGTTTTTGATTTTGCAGGGCCATCTTTTATTCTATTAATTGCTGTTGCAAGACCATCTCCAATTGCTGTACGATCTTCAATCATTCCACACTCAACATCTTTCAAAAGATTTAATAATGCAGAGTGATCAGTTGTCATTGGACACATAGTAAAACTCTCTCCTGCAAATATAACTAAACCTATATTGTCGTATGCTCTTCCTGAGATAAACTGTGCAGCAACATCTTTTGCTGCATCTACTCTATTGGGTTTAAAATCTCGTGCAAGCATTGATGTTGATATATCAAGTGCCACAACAATATCTATACCCTCAGTTGTACGATTTGACCAACTATTTGTTGATTGAGGTCGTGCCAAGGCTATTATAAGAGCAATTAATGCACATATACGCAAAACAAAGCGTAAATGTCGAAGATAATATTTATAACTTCGGCTCAGTTTATCAAATGGTAAGGTGGTTGACACCTCTATTGAAGCGTCACTCTTATGCTGTTTTAATATGTACCACGCCACAAGTGGTATAAGAAGTAACAATAACCACAAATAGGCTGGATTTGCAAATATCATCATAATAATTACTCTTTATTATTTTGATTCTCTTCTAATTGCTCCTCAGATTGAGGTTTTGTATCCTCTACAAAAGATATTGCATTACGCATAGATGCCTCATTATCGTCAGGCAATGGTCGCATTTTTGCAAACTTTACAAAATCGGCTACTGCTAATATACTCTTCATATTCTTTTCAACCAATTTTGTCTCTTTGTTTTCTCTTAAAGAGGTAAGTATTTGAGTTGATGTCATCTCCATTGCATTTATGCCAAAACGCAAATTAAGATATTCTCGCAATATATCAATAAGTCTTGTATAGTAAAGTTTGTCTTGTCCTGATTGCCATAACTTCTCTTCTTTCAATTTTAAGAGTTCCTCCATAGCCCTCTCATAAGGAGGTATCTGTACTATCTCCTGAGACTTTTCTAATGCATCTTTCTTAAAGAATTTGAAATAAGCATATATAACAGCAATAATTACAAGTAGGACTAAAAGAGTAATCCACACATATCCGGGTATAAAATCAAATAAAACAAAGCGAGGTGACCATACATCTTTTATCTCTTTTAAGTCAAGATTTTGTTGATCAACTTCAACAGGAACAACCTTCAAACTTAATGATTCCGATGCAAAAGTATCTTTATCCAATATACACTTAATTGGTGGTATATAATAGAATCCCGAATCAAAAGATGTTATAATTATATCTTTGTTTATCTGTATGCGATTATTTTTTATATCTGTTGTATCTCCTTCTGTTACAGACAACACTTCCACTCCATGAGTTAATGTATCCGAAGGGATAAGCATCAATAATTGAGCATCTTTATCTTGAACCACCTCAAGTTTTATAGATGTCTGTTCTCCCATCCATATAGCAGTAGAGTCCATTTTTGTTGATACTATAACACTCTGCGCCATAACAGATGTTGAGAACATCAACAAAAATGTATATAGAAATCTTTTTATATTAAAAAAAAACATAAGTTATCTATCTTTATTAATTATCTTTTTTCAAAGAGAGTCATTAATGAACGAACATAATCCTCATCAGTTGCAATTGAGGTTATATCCACTCCGCTTTTTCGTGCCGCATCTTGCATTGTTTCTTGACATGAGTTCCACCAAGAAGCATATTGTTCTCGTACCTTTTTTGACGAAGTATCAATCCACATATCCCCACCTCTCTCTGAATCTTTTAATTTAATTAACCCTACATTGGGTAATTCTGCTTCGCGCTTATCATATATTTGCAATGCAACCATATCGTGTCTATTGTTAGCAATAGTAAGTGCTTTTTGATAATTCTTTGTATCAATAAAATCACTCATTAAAAATATAGTACAACGTTTCTTTATTGCATTGGTTACATACTCTAAAGCAAGTGCAATATCTGTTTTTTTATTCTGTGGAGTAAATTCTATTAATTCTCTAATTATATACAGAACGTGACGTCTTCCCTTTTTAGGAGGTATAAACTTCTCAATTTTATCAGAGAAGAATACAACTCCAATTTTATCGTTATTTTGAATTGTAGAAAAGGCAAGAGTTGCAGCAATCTGAGTCATCATCTCTTTTTTTGATTCTCCAACTGCGCCAAAATTACGACTTGCAGATACATCAATAAGCAACATTACCGTAAGTTCTCGCTCTTCTTCAAAAACTTTTATAAAGGGTTTATTGTGTCGTGCCGTAACATTCCAGTCTATATCGCGAACGTCATCACCAAACTGATATTCTCTGACTTCTGAGAACGCCATTCCCCTACCCTTAAATGCAGAGTGATATTGTCCCGCAAAAATATTACGAGATAATCCGCGACTCTTAATCTCAATCTGACGGACCTTTTTTAATAATTCTGATGTTTCCATCCGATGAAGATTTCTGTTAATTAGGGAACTTCCACCTTGTTAAGGATTTCACTTATCACCTCTTCTGTGGTAATATTATTTGCTTCTGCTTCGTAACTTAATCCAATACGGTGACGTAGAACATCGTGACAAACTGCACGAATATCCTCAGGTATCACATATCCTCTTTGTTTTAAGAAAGCGTACGCTCGAGCAGCAAGTGCCAAATTAATAGATGCACGAGGAGAGGCTCCGAAAGAAATCATATCTTTCAAATCTTTCAATTCATAATCTTGAGGGAAACGCGTTGCAAAAACTATATCAACAATATATCTCTCAATCTTTTCATCTAAATAGACTTTACGAACTACATCTCGAGCCTCTACAATCTCAGAAGGTTTAATTACAGGTTTTAAATCAAATGATTCTCC
The DNA here is from genome assembly GCA_015061035.1 of Bacteroidales bacterium. Lineage (GTDB taxonomy): Bacteria > Bacteroidota > Bacteroidia > Bacteroidales > G3-4614 > Caccoplasma_A. Next base: position 83,005 of record SUXK01000006.1, on the reverse strand, counting down.
TGATATGTTTTGACGTATTATCTGTTTTTCCTCCTCTTTTTTAGGGTAACCAATAATAACCTTTAACATAAAACGGTCAACTTGTGCTTCAGGCAAAGGATATGTACCCTCTTGTTCAATAGGGTTTTGCGTTGCCATAACAAGGAAAGGATCGTCAAGTTTATAAGTATTCTCTCCAATAGTTACCTGACGCTCTTGCATTGCTTCCAATAAAGCACTTTGTACTTTTGCTGGAGCACGATTTATCTCATCTGCCAATACAAAGTTAGCAAAGATAGGACCTTTCTTTGATAGAAATTGTTCTTTTGCGGGACTATATATCATAGTACCAATAACATCGGCAGGAAGAAGATCTGGAGTAAATTGTATTCGGTTATACTTTGCATCTATTAAAGATGCCAACGATTTAATTGCCAATGTTTTTGCCAAACCTGGAACTCCTTCTAATAGAATATGTCCATTAGACAACAAACCTATTAATAGAGAATCTACAAGGTGTTTTTGACCTACAATAACCTTATCCATTCCCATTGTAATTGTATTCACAAAAGAACTTTTACTTGCAATTAGTTCATTAAGTTCACGAATATCAACCATTTGATTCATATCTTATTTATATTTATAAATTAATTTTTCAAAAACTGTCACAAAGTTAAGACTATATACTTAAATTTAACAATTGCGACTGTTAAAAATAACAAATCGCAATTAATTAATATTATATCTATTCTATTTCATACAATATCTGTTGTTCAAGAGCCTTTGCTTTCTTAATAGACTCTGGATTAGAGGCATCTATATCATATTTACTTGCATCAGGGACAACTACCTTGTCTCCCGGTTGCAGATCTTTGGGATTCCAAATTTTATTCTCTCTATAAATATACACCCAGAATACTTTGTCTCCATAATACTTATTAGCAATTGTTGTTAAGAACTTACCTCTTGTTATTGTCTCTACAATAGGTTCTTTAGGAGTAACATTCTCAACAACATTTACGCTATCAACAACCTCTGTTTTTATAGTCTCTTCTACTTTTACAACCTCAATACTATCTATGGGATTAACAACAGATATGTCGGCATTGTTCTTAGAGATATTATCACTCTCAGTGTCTATATCACTATTTTGCTCTATTAAAGAAGTGAGATTAAATGATGAGAACGAAAGAGATAATCCTTTTTCATTATCAATAAAGAACTTCCAAATAAAAATAAAAACAACAAATAGTACCAAAGCGGTCAAGAATCCACTTATATATCCGTTACGAGTGTGCTTACGATACTCCTTTTCAATTTTCTTTTCATCAAAAACTTGAGTTGTATCTTCTGTTTCAACTTCTGTAAGAGATATATTATTTTCTGATTCTGTTTTTTCGCAATCATCCTCAATAGTTTCTTCAATTTGTTCAGCAACACTCTCTGATTGCTCTTTGTTCTCTTCATCAGAATCCTCTTGAGCATCCTCGTTTACTTGATCAATATCTTGCGATTGTTCTGCTATATCAACAATTACAACATTCTCATTTTGAGCCAATGCGTTATCTTCTGATTGTTCATTAGTTTCAACATTAGCCAATTGAGAATTATCCTCTTGCAAGTCATCATTATTTACTGTAACAACCTCTGTTGTAAATGCAGCAAAAGGAGCATTTACTGCATCTCGCATAGATTTGTCGGGTGTAAAAGACAATTTATAGTGACCGGGTATTTCAATACTCTCCTTTGTATTTACATCAACACTTGTACGTGCATCAACCCATACAGGAGAAAAAGTTCCTACTCCTTTAATTGTTAGAGACTCCCCTTTTGATATAACCTCAGAAGCCAAAAAGAAAAACTCTTTAACAAACTGTTCCGCCTCCTTTTTAGTTAATCCTGCTTTATCTGCAACAGATTCGGCAATATCTAATATGGTAAGTTTATTATTCATTTGGTTTAATTCCTTTTAATTGGTTCTTAATTGATGTTGAGGGTTTAAATGTCAATACAATTTTTGGAGGCACAAGCATTTTACTTCCAGTTGCAGGATTAAAAATTTCACGCTCTAATTTCTTTTTTGGCTCAAAATTACCAAAACCTTTAACTGATACAGTATTCATATCTGCACATTGCTCTTTCAATGTTTTAACAACACATGAAGAGAGACGCTCTGTACTCCTTTTATCCTTACCTACCCTCTTTTGAAGAAGTTCTAAAAATTCTTTATATTCCATTATATTTGAAAATAATCAACAACATAATTGCTAATTTACAAAGATACGTAAAATATACAAAAGATAAAATATGTAAGAGAAAAAGTTCTGTAAGTTATATTATAAGATGCCAATAAAAATAGTTATCTGTTTTTACATATAAACAAGAAAGAGTGTGTTGCAACACACTCTTTCTAATATTTATATCTTAAGAACTTTACATTAATCGTTCATTGATATTAACAGCTCTTCATTAGAACTTGTTTTAAGCATCCTATCTTTTATAAACTCCATTGCTTCAACAGAGTTCATATCTGAGAGATAATTTCTTAGCACCCACATTCTTCGTAAAGTTTCATCATCTAACAATAAATCATCTCTACGAGTTGATGAAGCAACTATATCTACTGCGGGGAAAATACGTTTATTTGAGAGTTTGCGATCAAGTTGAAGTTCCATATTACCAGTTCCCTTGAACTCTTCAAATATTACATCATCCATTTTTGAGCCTGTCTCGGTCAATGCTGTTGCAATAATTGTCAAACTTCCGCCATTTTCTATATTACGTGCTGCTCCAAAGAATCGTTTGGGTTTGTGTAGTGCATTTGCATCAACTCCTCCTGATAACACTTTACCAGATGCCGGTGATACTGTATTGTATGCTCGTGCCAAACGTGTTATTGAATCAAGAAGTATAACAACATCGTGTCCACACTCTACCATACGTTTTGCTTTCTCCAAAACTATACTTGCTACTTTCACATGACGTTCTGCAGGCTCGTCAAAGGTTGATGATACAACTTCGGCCTTCACACTTCTTGCCATATCAGTTACCTCCTCAGGACGCTCATCAATTAACAATATTATCATATACACCTCAGGGTGATTTGCAGATATAGCATTTGCAATATCTTTCAATAACATTGTTTTTCCTGTTTTGGGTTGAGCAACAATTAATCCGCGTTGACCTTTTCCTATTGGCGAGAACATATCAATTACCCTTACAGATATATTGTCTCCTCCATTTGATGTCAAATCAAATTTTTCATCAGGAAATAAGGGGGTAAGATGGTCAAACGACACTCTATCTCTTACAAATTCTGGAGACCTGCCATTAATCATATCAACTTTGGTTAATGGGAAATACTTCTCTCCCTCTTTGGGTGGGCGTATAGGACCTTCAACAACGTCACCTGTTTTTAATCCAAAAAGTTTTATTTGTGATTGTGATACATATATATCATCTGGAGATGTTAGATAGTTATAATCGGCAGAACGCAAAAATCCATACCCATCAGGCATTATTTCCAAAACTCCCGAGTTAATTATTTTATTTCCAAAATCGTATGTTTTGTCCTGCACTTCTGCTTGTTCTGCAGGTTTTGGAAGCGAAATTACCTCATCTTGAACGGGTTCAACTACCCGTTTTTTTATTGGAGCTGAGGATTGCTGTGGTTGCTTATTTCGAGGAACAAATCGTTGATGTTCACTATGAGGAAAGAAAGTTTGAAATTGCGTTGCTTCAGGCTTTTGCTCCTCTTCAGGCTTTACATCTTCTTTTTCTGGTGTTTTTGCTTGTTCAGAGTTACCTTCAATTTGAGTATCACTTTTGGAAACGATTTTTCTAATGCGTTTTTTAGGCTTTTTCTCCTCTTGAATAGTTTTATTTTCAGTAGGAGGCAAAGTCTCTATGGTACTCTTTTCTTCAACTACATTTTGTTCTGAGACAGTTTCAACAGGTGTCTCTTTTTTTTGTTTTGACTTTCTACTTATCATCTTCTTTGGCTGAGGGGTTGGTGTCTCCTCAGTTTTTACTGATAAGTCCTCTTTTTTATTCACTTCTTTAGTCTTTGTCGTCTTTGCCTTTGGCTTTGGCGATATTGCTGCATTTTCGGCTTGATCATCTAATATTTTATAGACCAATGCTTCCTTAGAGTACGATGATATTTTTGTTATACCCATACCCTTAGCAATAGAGTGCAAATCATCTAAAGATTTTGCATTCAATTCTGAAATATTGTACATGAAATAATAATATATTTAAGGTGTCCACCTTAATGTTTAATTATAACAGATAATCTGTTGTTATATAATTACTATGGATTTTTTAAAGAAAAATATAATTCACCTCATATTTAGAGATGATATTATTCTCAATGACAACACACGTCATTTATTCTATCACTCTTTATAAAATTGATTTTACTATCAATAGAGAGATATTCTTGAACCAAACACTATAAAATAGTTATTCTAATAACAAACTTATTCTATCTCTGGTTTGGGATAATATATAGATTTTCCCTTATGGAATTCGCTACAAAGGTAGATATTTTTTTACGAAAAAACAAATTTACATATTGTTTGTTCAGCGTGTTCAATGCTTTTATAAATCTATCTGTAAACCATCGTATGCAAAATATACATTTTCTGGTAATTGTTTTGACACTTCATCATGCAATCCCATTTGATGACTCATGTGTATTAAATATGTTTTCTTTGGAGATACACGCTCTACTATATTTAGTGCATCCTGAAGGGTTTGATGTGAAATATGTTTGTTTTTTCGCAAAGCGTTTATAATTAAAACATCAAGACTTTTCAACTTTTCCACCTCTTCGTCCGAAATCGTAAGCATGTCTGTAATATATGCCACATTTCCACATCTATACCCTAATATAGGTAAATTATAATGCATCAATCTTATTGGTATTATATCTCTGCCAAAAATTTCAAATGGTGTATTATATACTATTTTTATATCTATATTTGCAACTCCAGGATATCTATTTTCGCTAAAACAATATGGATACATTCTTTTTATGGAGTCTGCCACATTCTGCTCCATATAGATAGGCATTGGTTGAGTATATGTAAAGGAACGCAATTCATCTAATCCAGAGATGTGATCATAATGGTGGTGCGTCAACAATACTGCATCTATATGTTTGATATTATAATTCAGCATCTGTTGACGAAAATCCGGGCCACAATCTATGAGTATGTTTTTATCTTCATCAGATATTAACACCGAAGTACGCAATCGTTTATCTTTTGGATTAGAAGATTTACAAACCTCACACTCACACCCTATTTGTGGTATTCCTGTTGATGTTCCTGTCCCTAAAAATAAAATTTTCATCTTTAATTCTATATATAGATTACTTCAGGAACAATACTAACTCTATATTTATCATAAACTGACTGTTTTATTTGAGTTGCTAATTCCATAACATCTGCTGGAGTTGCATTGTTTTCGTTAATCAATACTAAACATTGCTTATGATATACCGATGCACCACCAACTCTTTTTCCATGCCATCCTGCATTATCAATTAACCATGCTGCAGACAATTTTACTTTATTATTTGGCAATTGATATGAAACAATATTTGGATATTGCTCCTTTAAAGACAGAAATATATCTAAATCAATTACGGGATTTATAAAGAAACTTCCTGCACTACCAATTTCTGAAGGGTCTGGCAATTTTTGTTTTCTAATATCTATTATTGCATCTCTTAGGGATTGTAACGAAGGATTATCTCCAACTGCACTCTTCAGATTTCCATATTCCAATTTATAGTTAGGTGTTTTTCCTAATCGGTATTCTACATAAGTAATTATATATTGTCCTTTTAATTGCGCCTTAAACACACTACTTCTGTATCCATACTGACACTCTTCGTTGGTAAATATTTTTTCAACTCCAGTCTCCACTTCAATAGCATACACTCGCTCAATAAGGTCTTTTGCTTCGACTCCATAGGCTCCAACATTTTGAACCGCTGACGCACCTACTTCTCCAGGAATATAAGAAAGGTTTTCTACTCCATACCAATTATTTGATACCGCATACGCAACAAAATCATCCCAAACAATCCCTGCTCCTACTTTCAGTATTACACAATCTTCATTATCTTGAACAGAAATATCTTTTATCTTTGAATGTAATATGACACCTGGATAATCTTTTGTAAACAATAAATTACTACCTCCTCCTATTTGTAAGAAATTATTACTTTTTATTACAGGAGAGATTAATAACGAGCGTAAATCTTCAACTGTATCGTACTCTGCAAAATAACGCGTTGTTATATCCATACCAAATGTATGGTATGTTTTCATTGATATATTTTCTCTTATATCTATCATCTCTTTTTACATTACTCGGAACTCAACTAATAATCCGTCTTTAAACTCCAAATATGTTCCTGTTCTATAAATCCATCGCTCTCGCAATCCTGAATACTCAGGTATCTGAGAAACCTCATTAGGTAAACCAAGAGATATGCTACACTCATCCTTTGTCATTCCCAATGTGACTTTTGCTTGTGTTATCTGTTCCCAAATACTATCTTTTATTTGAGGGTATTTATCTCGAGGATTTGTAAATGAAAATAATTTATCAAACGCTGAATATTGGGACATATACATTGTTGTATATACCATATACTCCTTTCCTTCATCAGTCTTAAATATTAAGGACAAAGGATAGATTTTATTTCCCGCAACAACCTTTTGTATAGTTACTGGTATCAATCTTCTCCCCTTTTCTTCTACTCCATCAGTAGTGTACCAATTATATGTTTTTATATACACAACTCTCTCTTTTAAAAGAGAATCGGCCTTTGATATATAGTTGTATGAAACAAATTCAGGCAATAATGGAGTAAAGTTTGAGGAGAATATATCTGTTATAGGTTTTGAAACTTTATATATAAAATGGCTATTACCCATCTCAAATAGTATATTGGTTTCATATCCTTTCCATGTTTGAATCTCTTCAAGTCCTTTATATTCAAAGACTGCTCCCTGTAAATTAGAATAGTTATCTTTTACTCCATTCTTAGGGTATAACAAAGCTGGCAGTTCATTAGTTACACAAACAAATTTATCTCCATTCTTCCACTCCTTTAAATACTCCTCCTTAAAATTTGTCTGCATAAAGAGTTTCTCTTGCGACAAACTCTCTTGCTCATCTTCTGCCATTTTGGAAGATGAACAAGAGGATAATAATATTGACAATATTAATATCCCTACTAATTTAATGTTATATATATTAGATAGTTTCATCAATATGATTTCGCAGAATATTTTTTATCTTATCTATTGCTGCTCGCAAATAATGGACTCTACATTGCTCTTCATCTGGCAATGTTTCTATTTTTGAATCAGATATTAAATCTTCAACATAATCTATTATTCGTTGCATATTCTCAATATCATGGAGTTCAGAGTATGTATATAACATTTTTAAGCATGTATCAACATCGTATTTATCAAGAGCAAAGGCTCTCTCATAATAGTTTAATGCCTCCCTATATTCTCCTCTCTTTGTTGCTATATCACCGCCCAATATATATACCTTCGCATCAGACTCTTCATAATCAGAAGACTCAAGTTTTAAGAACGTCTCCTTTGCCTTATCATAACTCTCCTGCTCATAATAGAGTTTTGACAACATAAATAATATATCTGAAGAGTGAGGTTCAATCTCCTCTGCTTGCCTCAACAAATCAATAGCAACTAATGGCTGTTGAGATTTATATCTGTTTTGAGCCTTTACATACAAGATTTTTGCATCTAAAGGATAGTGTTGTAGACTCTCATCTAATACTCTATCACTCTTATCATACAGGCCTAATTTGTTATAGCATGTTGCCATTAACGTATATATATACTCGTTTTTGCTTTTTTCTAACGATTCGAGTATTATTATTGCATCTTTATAATAACCTTGCTCGGCATAACAATATGCTTTATAATATAGCGCATCGGAGTTTTTAGGATCTATTGCCAATGCATAATCTATGGCTTCAAATGCTTTTTGAATATCAGAATGGTATAGATATAATTCTATTGCCCTTAACCACTCATGATATGAATATGGATCTATATCAAGAATTTTCTCTACTACCTGCAACTGCAATTTATACTCAGACTCCTCTTCTAACACCTTCATAAATTCACGTAAAAGATATAATTGCTGAGTCCTTTCAAATTTTCCAATAGAAGTAAATATATCAAGAAGTATCTCCTTATATAGTTTATAGTCGGCACATAAATCAATTACACTCAAAAGATGTTCAGATTGCAGACTCTCTCCTTTTAGCAACTCTTTTATTAGAGTTATTGCTTCCTCAATATCTCCCGATATTAATCGTAACTCTACTCTTATCAATTGAGTTTCGTCACTTTTATCTGTCACAATAGACATAAGATTCTCAGCCTCTTCTATTTGTCCTTTAATCAAAAGAAAATATGCTTTCCTTGCTAAGAGTTCTTCTGACATAGGATGATACTTTAACCCCATCTCTATTGCCTCTATTGCATTAGATAGCATTGAAGCCATTTCATACTCCAATGCTATCTCTTCATAATCTTCGGTATCGAACCACTCTACGCTTTCTCCTCGCAACATACTCTCATATCGCAATAACAAATTTGTTTTTTTGCTCATACTCAAATATAATGTGGTTCAACTATCAAATAAGTGTTTTATGCTTTATATCCGTCTTTTAACGAAACAGTTCTATTAAATACTAATTTACCAGGACAAGAGTCTTTGTCTACTGTAAAATATCCTATACGTTGGAATTGATAACGATCTCCTACTTGCGCAGTTTCAGCAAGATATTGCTCTGCGTATCCCTTAACAACCACTAAAGATTCGGGATTAAGAAGTTCTCTGAAATCTTTCTCTTTCTCCTCTGCAGGATTTTCAACAGTAAATAATCTATCGTATAATCTTACCTCTATCTCTTGATTATATTGAGCTGATACCCAATGAAGTGTTCCTTTTACTTTACGAGCACTCTCAGGCATTCCACTGCGAGTTAAAGGATCATATTCACAATATACCTCCTCAAGTTTTCCTTCTGAATCGTATTTGCAACCTGTACATTTTACTATATATGCACCTTTTAAACGAACCTCTTTACCCGGAGTCATACGGAAGAATTTTTTAGGAGCATCCTCCATAAAGTCCTCTTTTTCGATATACAACTCGCGTGTAAATGGCATTTTATGTGTTCCTGCATTCTCTTGCTCTGGATTATTATCCATATCAACATACTCAACTTCTCCCTCAGGATAGTTGGTAATAATAAGTTTTACAGGATTTATAACAGCCGAAACTCGTGTTGCATTTTTATTAAGGTCTTCACGAATACTATGCTCTAATAGAGAAACACTAATTAATCCATCGTATTTTGTATAACCTATCTTATCGACAAAATTGCGTATTGACTCTGGGGTATATCCTCTACGACGTAATCCGCAAATAGTTGGCATTCGAGGATCATCCCAACCTCGCACTAATCCTTCTTGTACCAATTGCAATAGTTTTCGTTTACTCATAACTGTATATGTTAAGTTTAAACGATTAAACTCCATTTGGCGTGGGCGATATGTTTCATCTGCGATACGATCTATAAACCAATTATATAAAGGACGATGAACTTCAAACTCTAATGTACATATTGAGTGTGTTACTCCCTCAAAAAAGTCAGATTGTCCATGAGCATAATCATACATAGGATAAACATTCCACTTTGTTCCGGTACGATGGTGTGGATGTTTGATAATACGATACATAATAGGATCACGGAAGTGCATATTTGGTGATGCCATATCAATTTTTGCACGTAAAACCATACTACCCTCTTCAAACTCTCCTTTATTCATTCTTTCAAATAAGTCAAGAGTCTCTTCTATTGGTCTATCTCTAAAAGGAGATGGGGTTCCTGGTTGAGTAGGTGTTCCTTTTTGTGCTGCTATTTGTTCTGATGATTGTTCATCAACATAAGCATATCCCTCTTTTATCAAGCGTATTGCAAGATCCCACAACTTTTGAAAGTAATCTGATGCATAGTATAAACGGTCTTCCCAGTCAAATCCTAACCATTTAATATCTTCCATAATAGCATCAACATACTCTGTATCCTCTTTTGCAGGATTAGTATCATCGAATCGCAAATTACAAGTACCTCCAAATTTTTGAGCAATTCCAAAGTCCATACATATTGCCTTTGCATGTCCTATATGTAAATAACCATTGGGTTCTGGCGGAAAACGAGTATTTAATCTACCTCCGTTTTTACCTGCTGCTAAATCTTCAGAAACAGCTTGCTCTATAAAATTCAAATTTTTAGTCTTACCCTCTTCGATAGGTTCAATTGTTGTTGTCATATATTGTAAATACTTTGTATTTGAAGTTTGCAAAGTTAGATATTTTTTTCGAAAATATTATCTTTAAAAAAGACAAATTTATTAGAGGATAGGAAAGACGGTATTTTAATAAGGGTAATTTTAGTAATAGAGCATACTTTTGGAGACTATATGTATGAGCAAAAATTACATTCAAGCCTTATGGCTGGAAAAATGGAGAATGAGAAACCACGCAGAGATGTTGGCAAAGATGTTTGGAAATGTAAAATAAATGGTTGCTTCATTATTACCATGGTAAAAAACGATAATTAGGTCCACCTTTACCTTTCCAAATTTGGATTAAACTTTGAACGGTACCTACGATAAACCAAAATAGCAAAACAAATGGACCTATGAGTGCCATAATACAAGCAAATACCCACAAACATGTTCCTATAAAACTATATTGCCCCCCCCATTTTAGTAAAGAGAGTTATTGTTTAATCTTTCTCAAAACAAATAAATTAGTTATCTTCGCAAAATATTTACACAAATAGGTTTTAAAGTGATATACCCTAATAATTTTGAGCAGAAAATAGGATTTGATAAAATCCGAAATAAAATAAAAGAGTGTTGTCTTTCATCTTTAGGAGAAGAGGCAATAGACCAAATTACATTCTCTACCAATTACGGAAATATCATTAAAATGGTTGAGGAGTGTAATGAATTTTTATCAATTATTGAGAGTGAAAAAGATTTTCCCTGCGATCACTTTTATGACGTAAGAGGTGCATTAAAACATCTTAAAGTTGAAGGGACTTATATTGATACAAATGAACTTTTTGATCTTAGACGTTCACTCGCATCAATTATAAATATTATAAATTTCTTGCGACAAGGTGAAGATGAAGAAAGAGTTCAGTATCCACGTCTTAAATCACTTACTGACAATATTGTAACATTCCCTAACATACTTAAAGAAGCAGATAGGATAATTGATAAGTTTGGGCATATCAAAGACAACGCTTCTTCTGCTCTTTATGATATAAGACGCGAGATAACAAGCAAGGTAAATTCTATCTCTAAAAACCTTGCAAACATTCTAAGAAAAGCAAGAGAAGAGGGTATTGTTGAAAAAGATGTAACTCCAACTATGAGAGATGGCAGATTAGTGATTCCTGTAATGCCCGCTCATAAGAGAAAAATAAAAGGTATTGTTCACGATGAATCAGCGAGTGGCAAAACAATCTTTATAGAACCTGCCGAAGTTGTTGAGGCTAACAACAGAATAAGGGAATTGGAAAGTGAGGAGAGAAGAGAAATCATTAAAATCCTTACTGAATTTTCCAATACAATTCGCCCGCATATTGATGATATGATTTATTCATATCTATTTATGGGGGAGATTGATTTAATTAGAGCAAAGGCCCTCTTTGCAAGAAACATTGGAGCAGTAATGCCTAAAATAGACAATTATTGTCAGATTGATTGGTATGGAGCGGTACACCCCCTACTCTTTTTATCCCTTAAACGACAAAACAAAAAGGTTATTCCTTTAGATATTTGTCTTGACAAAAAGAATAGGATATTAATTATATCAGGACCCAACGCAGGAGGTAAATCGGTTTGCCTTAAAACTGTTGGATTACTACAATATATGATTCAATGCGGACTTCTTGTTCCTATGTTTGACAATTCAAGAATGGGTGTATTTAACGATATATTCATAGATATTGGTGATGAGCAATCAATTGAGGATGATTTAAGTACATATAGTTCACACCTTACAAATATGAAAAATTTTGTAAGACAGAGCTCCGACAAATCTCTATTATTAATTGATGAATTTGGAGGAGGAACAGAGCCTCAAATAGGAGGAGCAATTGCAGAATCTCTACTCAAAAGATTCAATTTTAAAAAGTGTTTTGGCGTTATTACTACGCACTACCAGAACTTGAAACATTTTGCAGAAGAGAATGATGGTATTGTAAATGGTGCAATGCTTTACGACCGCCATATAATGCAACCTCTTTTTAAACTATCAATAGGAAATCCGGGTAGTTCTTTTGCCATTGAAATTGCTCGTAAGATAGGTTTACCAGAAGATGTAATTTCTGAAGCATCAGACATTGTTGGTCAAGAGTATGTATCAATGGATAAATATCTGCAAGATATTGTAAGAGACAAAAGATATTGGGAACAAAAACGTCAAAATATTAGAATGCTTGAGAAGCGTCTTGCCGACAGCATTGAGAGATACGAAAAAGATATTTTACAACTTGAGAAAGAACGAAAAGAGATTATAAAAGGAGCAAAAGTAGAAGCATCGAACATATTAAGCGAAACCAATGCTAAGATAGAGAATACAATTCGCGAAATAAAAGAGGCTCAGGCAGAAAAAGAACGCACCAGAATCATTAGAGAAGAGATGCGTAAATTCAAAAAAGAGATTTCTGAGAAAGAAGAAACAGGCGAAAAACTATCAAAGAAAATTGAGAAACTAAATAAAAGCAATAAAAATAAGAAAAAAAGCAATAAGGGGATTCCTATAATAAAGGAAGATACTCCTTTAATGGTTGGGGATGTAGTTAAAATAAAGGGTGGAAGCAGCGTTGCCGGGGAGATATTAGAGATTAATGGTAAAAGTGCAACTGTTGTATTTGGCTCAATAAAGAGTGTTGTCAAAACAGACAAACTTGAAAGAGCAAACCGCTCATCACTAAAGAAACAAAGCACTAAAACTCAATATTACAGCGAATCAGCAACCGATATTATACGCAACAAGCAACTATCTTTTAGTAGTGAACTGGACGTTAGAGGACTACGAGGTGATGAAGCGATAGAGAGTGTTGCAGTATTTATTGATACAGCAATTTTATCGGGATATTCAAACTTAAGAATTCTACATGGCACAGGAAATGGTATTCTTCAGCAACTTATCAGAAGTTACTTAAAAAAAGTTTCTGCCGTAAAAAGTTTCAGGGAAGAAGATGTCCAACTTGGAGGTGCTGGAATTACAGTAGTTGAGTTATATTAAAAACTAAAAGGCTTTACACAAACAGATATTATTTAGCCAGAATTATGAAGAAAAGAAAATTTACCACATTCAATATAATTTGTATAATTGCCTTATGGGTAATTCTTTGTTATTTTGTAATAAAGGGCAACGGAGGTATTAACGGACAAAATGCTTTTGCAATAATTGCATCTGGAATTATTGTTTTTGTACCTATATATAAATCATTTAGAAATAAAAAAAATTAGAAATTGTTTGATTCATATAAAAAATTAGTTCATATTTTTTCTAAATATGGACAAAATAAGGTAACTTTGTATTTACAATAAAATTATATTGGGAGACATTGCGTCACTTTGAATTTATATGAACAAAACAACAGAAAATATATTACAATCAATATACTCTCCAAAAGATTTAAAAAAGGTAAACATTGATGATTTACCTAAACTATGCGAGGAAATAAGGGAATATATGCTAAATATTTTAGCAGAACACCCCGGACATTTAGCATCAAGTTTGGGAGTTGTTGAGTTAACAGTTGCTCTACACTACGTTTTCAATACTCCATACGATAGAATTGTTTGGGATGTTGGGCATCAAGCATACGTTCATAAAATTTTAACAGGACGTAAAGATAAATTCAATACATTACGACAACTTAATGGATTGAGCGGATTCCCCTCTCCCTCAGAGAGTGAATATGATACGTTTACTGCGGGGCATGCATCAAATTCCATATCGGCAGCATTAGGTATGTCGGTTGCCGCAAACTTAAATAATGAAGAGAGAAAAGTTGTTGCTATTATTGGAGATGCCGCAATAGCCGGAGGTTTAGCTTTTGAAGGTCTAAACAATGCCTCTTCAAGTCCTAATGATCTGTTAATCATATTGAATGATAACGATATGGCTATTGACAGAAATGTTGGAGCATTAAATAAATATTTAATAAAAATAACTACTTCGCCAAGATACAATAAATTTAGATACAAAATATATTCATTCCTAAGAAGGCGAAATATTATTAAAGACAATCACAAGGGTATCTTTACTCGCTTTACAAACAGTATAAAGTCTTTAATAAGCAAACATCAAAATATTTTTGAAGGTTTAAACATAAGATATTTTGGTCCTATTAACGGACACGATACAAAATCTATTATTCGAATATTGAATGATATTAAAGATTTAAAAGGGCCTAAAATACTTCATCTTAAAACCATCAAGGGGAAAGGTTATTCTCCTGCTGAAAAAGACGTTACCACATGGCATGCTCCTGGTAAATTTAATAAAGAAACAGGAGTAAGAATAAAATCGGAGAATAAATACACCAAATATCAAGACGTTTTTGGGGAGACACTGGTTGAATTGGCTAATAAAAACAACAGAATTGTAGGAATTACTCCTGCAATGCCTACTGGTTGTTCAATGAATATAATGAATAAACACTTTCCTGAAAGGTGTTTTGATGTTGGTATTGCGGAGGAACATGCTGTAACCTTCTCTGGAGGTTTAGCAAAAGAGGGCTTAATTCCATTTTGCAATATATATTCAAGTTTTATGCAGAGGGCTTTTGATGAGGTAATACACGATGTTGCGATACAAAAGTTACACGTTGTCTTTTGCCTTGACAGAGCAGGTATAGTTGGCGAAGATGGTATGACACATCATGGCTGTTTAGATATGGCATATCTTCGTTGTATTCCCAATATGGTTATCTCTGCCCCCATGAATGAACACTTCCTAAGACATTTAATGTATACTGCCACAGAAGCAAATTGTCCATTTGCAATTAGATACCCAAGAGGTAATGGCAATATATTGGATTGGAAATGTTCTCCCCAAATTTTAGAGATTGGAAAGGGTCGACAAATTTGCGATGGTAAAGATGTTGCCATTTTGAGCGTAGGAACTATTGGAAATGTAGCATTAGATGCCATAGAGAAAGCAAAGAGCAAAGGTATTAATGTCGCTCTTTTTGATATGATATTTGTAAAACCAATAGATACTGATATTTTAGATTACGTTGCACAAAACTATGAGAAAGTTATTACAGTTGAAGATGGCACGATAAAAGGTGGCTTTGGAAGTGCAGTAGCAGAATATATGGTAACTAATGGCTACAAATCAAAAATTAAAATAATTGGTATTCCTGATAAGTTTGTTACTCATGGCAAACCATCTGAATTATACAATTTATGCAAAATGGATAGCGATAGTATATACAACGCTATTATTAATGAGTGGTCATTAAACTGTTTTAAATTATATGAAAATAGTAATTGCTGGAGCAGGTGAAGTTGGTACTCACTTAGCAAAGATGCTTTCGAAAGAGAAACAAGACATTATTCTTCTTGATACTAAAGTTGAGAAGTTACAATGGATTGACGCTAACTACAATCTAATGACTGTTGTTGGCGATCCCTCTTCATTCAGCGCCTTAAAAAATGCAGAAGCTGGAAAAGCAGATTTGTTTATTGCTGTAACTCCTTCTGATGATAAAAATATTACAGCATGTATGCTCGCTTCAAAACTGGGTGCTCAGAAGACTGTTGCTCGTATTGATAACTACGAATATATGCTTCCTGAGAATAGAGCTTTCTTTAAAGATATGGGAGTTGATGAACTCATATATCCCGAAATGCTTGCGGCAGAAGAGATTTTAAATGCCCTTAAAATAACATGGGCAAGAAAATGGTTTAGTTTATGTGATAATAAGCTTATTTTGGTTAGCACTAAAATAAGAGAAAACTCATCTATTGTAAATAGCAAACTTTGGGACTTAACAAAAGAGCATAACTTTTATCACGTTTCAGCAATAAAACGCAAAGATGACATAATAATTCCCCGCGGTAGTGATGAAATATTACTCAACGATATTGTATATTTTACTACTACACCTGAGCATCTCAACGATATTCGAGATATTACTGGCAAACGAGATATTACAGTGGATAGTATCATCGTTTTAGGAGGCAGTAGAATAGCAATTCAACTTGCCCGTATTCTCCCCGACTCTATCTCAATGAAGATTATTGAGCAAGATTACGAAAAGAGTTTAAGATTAGCAGAAAGACTTCCTGACGTATATATCATTCATGGTGATGCACGAGAAACGGATTTACTTATTGAGGAGGGAATAAAAAACATTGATGCCTTTATTGCTCTTAGCGACAACTCTGAAACTAATATTCTATCTTGTTTAACAGCAAAAAAATTAGGTGTAAAAACTAAAACTGTTGCTGAAGTTGAGAATATTCAATTTATATCAACTGCCGAGAGCCTTGATATAGGGTCTATTATCAATAAGAAAATTATTGCTGCAAGTAAAATATATCAACTTCTTATTGACACAGATATTAGCGATGCTCGATGTCTTGCCACTTCTGATGCCGAAGTTGTTGAGGTAACCGTTAAAGAGGGTGCTAAAATAACTAAGGGTAAAATTAAAGATTTGGATATTCCCAAAGGTTTAACATTAGGCGGTATGGTTAGAGACGGAGTTGGATATATTATTAATGGTGATACTGAGATAAAACCTAATGATCACGTACTTATAATATGTGTCAACGATATATTACATAAGGTTGAAAAATTATTTGGATAGTATGTTGAATATAAATTTTAAGGCAATAGCAAAGATTATCGGTGTATTGTTATGCATCGAGGCTATTTTTATGTTATTTCCGCTATTTACTTCGATATATTATCATGAGAAAGATACACTACCTTTCTTATTTAGTTTCATTATTACTCTAATAACAGGGGCTATACTACTGATTACCTCTCGTAAAAACAATGACAGGACTGGTAAAAGAGAGGGATTTATGGCTGTTGCTTTGAGTTGGATTTCAATCTCATTAATGGGCGCTCTTCCTTTCATTTTCAATGGTGACACTCATACATTTACCGATGCTTTCTTTGAATCTATGTCGGGATTCTCAACAACAGGAATGAGTATTTTAGAGGATATAGATGGATCTTGCCATGGTATATTGTTATGGCGAAGTTTAAGCCAATGGCTCGGAGGTATGGGTATAATTCTATTCTCTTTAGCAATAATGCCTATTCTTAACTATGGCTCAGGATTGTACCTATTCAGTGCTGAGATGACTGGTGTTACCCACGAAAAATTAGGACCCCGTATTAGTCAGACAGCAAAAAAATTGTGGGGACTATATCTATTCTTTACAATACTTTTATTTATATTGCTTGTTATTGGACCAATGGATACATTTGATGCCATTTGCACCGCAATGACAACATATTCTGCAGGGGGCTTCTCTACAAAACAGGCAAGTATTGCATATTGGAATTCTGCATATATTGATTATGTTATAACATTCTTCATGTTCCTATCTGGTATAAACTTTGCATTAATATATCGCTCTGTATTCCGCAATCCGAAACACTTGTTCCAAAATGAAGAACTTAAATATTACGTTATATTTATCATTCTTGGAACTATTATAATCACAACATACCTCCTTTTCTCTTACAGCGATTCTGCAGATTATGAATGGAGTTTTAGGACCGCATTATTCACTGTTGTATCGGGCTTAACTACGACCGGCTACTCAATTGTAGATTTCTGTGACTGGGGTTCATTCTTCTTCTTTTTTATATGTTTGTATATGTTATGCGGTGCTTGTGCTGGTTCAACATCGGGTGGAGCAAAAATGATTAGAACAATAATTCTAATGAAAAATACTTCTGCCGAATTTTTTAGACAAATACATCCCAACACTATACGTCCTATAAGGGTGAACAACAATACTGTTTCGCATGAGATTGTATCAAAAGCATTAGCATTCTTTGTATTTTACATTCTTATTACACTTGCAAGTTGCGTTGCACTTTCGCTATTAGGATTAAACATTGAAGAGAGTATTGGTTTAGCAATTTCGAGTATAAGCAATTGTGGTGTTGGAGTTGGGGGTGAAAATCCTGATGCAATATTTACAACTCTTCCTAAAATAGGAAAATGGATAGTATTATTCAATATGCTTGTAGGTAGATTAGAGATATTTACAATTATAATACTATTCTCTCCTTACTTCTGGAAAAAATAGCAAAAAAAATTTGCAGTTTAGGAAAAATAATTCATTTTGATTATTTTTGCATAATATATAATTAGCACAATAAAATTTTAAATTCTTCTATCATATAACTATGTCAAGAAAGAAATCAAACAAGAATAACACTTTCAATAAAATTAGAGAATTCTTTCAGAATGAACGCGTAAAATTCTTTATAGGAATCTCTCTTTTAATATTCTCAATATACCTTATTTTCTGTTTTACATCGTTTATAGTATCAGGGTATGCAGATCAAAGTTCCTTAGACACCCCAGTAAATACAGAAGGCATATCAAACGAGGGAGGTTATATGGGGTTATTAATAGCTAATCTTCTAATTAATAAATGGATTGGTGTGTCCGTATATTTGTTTTGTCCAATAATATTTTTATTAGGACTTAAATATATGGGAAATTACAAAAGGTCTCTTAAAGAATTATCAATATACGCATGTTGCACCGCAATTGTGGCTTCACTTACTATAAGTTTCTTTGTTAGAGATTATTCAACAAGTTTTATACACTGGGGAGGGTTACATGGAGATGTTATAACAAAATTCCTTGAAACTAATATTGGTTGGATAGGTACATTATTTGTATTAATTATTGCAATAATTACTATCTTGCTGTTTGCTTTTAATAGCACAATTGATATTATTAGAAACATATTCTCATTTGAATATTTTAAAAAGAAATTAAAGGAAGATAATGATGATGCTATTTCTCCCATTCAACAAATTATTAATGATGATTTAGAGATTAAAGAGATAAACTTTACATCGTCTCAAGATGAAGATATAAACAACGAGGAAGAAGATAATACATCTGATACTATTGAAGAGTACTACAATGAAGATAATGATATAAACTCCAACTTTGAAAATAATGCCAACGATGAAGTTGAATTTACAATTAACGTTGGAGAAGAAGAGGATATTACCAAAAAGAGCATTACAGATTTAGGTGAATATGATCCTAAATTAGATCTTGCTCACTATAAAATGCCAACTTACGATCTACTTAAACAACAAAATGATGGTGAGGTTTCAATAGATAAAGAGGAACAGAATGCAAATAAACAACGCATTATTGAAACATTAGGTAATTATGGTATAAAAATATCTTCAATTAGTGCAACAGTAGGACCTACTGTTACTCTATATGAAATTGTACCTGAAGCAGGTGTAAGAATTGCCAAAATCAGAAATCTTGAGGATGATATTGCTCTTAGTCTGTCAGCTTTAGGTATAAGAATTATTGCACCTATCCCCGGTAAAGGAACAATTGGTATTGAGGTTCCCAATAAAGATGCTAAGATAGTTTCGATGCACTCAGTAATTGCTTCACGTAAATTTCAAGAAAGCAAATATGAATTACCTATTGCTTTAGGTAAAACCATCTCAAATGAGGTGTTTATGATAGACCTTGCTAAAATGCCTCACGTTTTGGTTGCTGGAGCAACAGGACAAGGTAAATCGGTAGGGCTTAATGCAATTATAACCTCATTATTATACAAAAAACATCCATCTCAACTAAAACTGGTTCTTATTGATCCTAAAAAAGTTGAGTTCAATATATATTCTGATATTGAGAAACATTTCCTTGCTAAAAATCCTGAAACAGAGGAGGCTATTATAACAGATATACCAAAGGTTGTAAACACTCTTAAATCTCTCACTAAGGAGATGGATAATAGATACTCTCTGCTTCAAAAAGCCCATGCAAGAAATATTAAAGAGTATAATGCAAAATTCATTGCCAGACAACTATCTCCTCTTAACGGACACTACTATATGCCATATATTGTGGTTATTGTGGATGAGTTTGGAGATTTGATTATGACAGCAGGTAAAGAGGTTGAATTACCAATTGCTCGTATTGCACAACTGGCTCGTGCCGTTGGTATTCACATGATTATTGCAACTCAACGTCCATCAACTAATATTATCACTGGAGTTATTAAAGCCAACTTCCCTGCTCGTATCGCATTTAAAGTTTCGGCAATGGTTGACTCTCGTACAATTCTTGACTGCCCAGGAGCAAATCAATTAATTGGCCGTGGTGATATGCTATTCTCTCAAGGTAGTGAATTAATACGTGTACAATGTGCATTTGTTGATACTCCAGAGGTTGAAGATATTTGCAACTATATTGGCAAACAACAAGGATACCCCGAAGCTTACGAGTTACCAGAGTATTGTGATGACAATTCTGACACTTCTGGAAGTAATGTTAACTTAAAAGATAGAGACGAATTATTTGAAGAGGCTGCAAGATTAGTAGTTTCAGAGCAACAAGGTTCTGCTTCATTAATACAAAGAAAATTCTCTCTTGGATATAATAGAGCGGGAAGAATAATGGATCAACTTGAAGCAGCAGGTATTGTTGGTCCGAGCAAAGGTAGTAAAGCTCGTGAAGTTTTAATAATGGATTTAATGGCTCTTGAAAATTTATTAGACAATATAAGAGGTTAAAACTATCTTTTTAAAGAATAATTTCAATAAATAATATGAAAAAGTATATTAACATAATATATATATTATTGATTCTAGCACTACCAGTGTATTCTCAGCACAATCAAGTGAATGATGCTTTGGATAAAGTGGCAAGGAAATTTGAAGAATCAAATGGTGTTAATGCCAATTTTTATATAAAATCTGAAACAAACGGATATGCTTCTGTAATTAATGGGACAATATATATTAAGGATAGAATGTTCTATTTTGTTACAGAAGAGATGGAGTGTGGATACGATGGCACAAATCTATGGTCGTTTATAAGAAATAATAATGAGATAAATTTGTCAATACCTGATGAAGAAGAGATTATAAACATTAACCCATATCTACTATTGAAAAATTATAGAGATAGATTTAAATGTTCAACTAAGAGTTCAAGCGAAGTTTCCGAAGTTATTTCTCTTTCTCCTAAAAACGCAGATAACACCATCTCTTTTGTAAACATTACTATTAACAAAAAACTTTTATTTCCTTCTAAAATAGAAATTACGAATAAAGATAAAACAAAAACTGTTATTAATGTGTCTAATTATAAATATATTAATTTAGACAACTCTAAATTTGTATTTAATGAGATACAATACCCTAATATTGAAATAATTGATTTAAGATAATTTTATGGAACGTATTAAATGTTTAATTATTGGCTCAGGACCTGCGGGTTATACTGCTGCCATTTATGCAGGAAGGGCAAATTTATCGCCAGTAGTTATTGAAGGAACTCAACCCGGCGGACAACTTACGACAACAACTGATATTGAAAATTTTCCTGGTTATCCTCAAGGAATTTCGGGTAGTGATATGATGGAAGATTTAAGAAACCAAGCTCTAAGATTTGGTGCCGACATCCAAAGAGGTATGATTACTTCTGTTGATTTTTCTGCTACTCCATATAGATTAACTATTGATGCAGAAAAAGAGATTGAAGCAGATACCGTAATTATAGCAACTGGCGCATCGGCAAAATATCTTGGATTGGAAGATGAAAATAAATATAGAGGTTTAGGTGTTTCGGCATGTGCTACTTGTGATGGTTTCTTTTATCGTAGAAAAGTTGTTGCAGTAGTTGGTGGTGGCGACACTGCATGTGAAGAGGCTACATACCTATCTAATCTTGCAAGTAAAGTTTATATGATTGTTCGTAAAGATTATCTTAGAGCATCTAATATAATGCAAGAGAGGGTTAAAAATAATCCTAAGATTGAGATACTCTTTAACACACAAACAGAAGGTCTGTTTGGTGATGAAGTTTTGGAAGGTGCTAATTTAGTAAAATTCAAAGGAGAAGAGAACGAAGAGAAATTTGATATTGCTATTGATGGATTCTTTCTTGCAATAGGTCATAAACCTAATACAGATGTATTTAAGCCATTTATTGAACTCAACAACGAAGGTTACATAATCACTAAAGGCATTACAAGCGAAACAAATATCCCTGGTATTTTTGCGGCTGGTGATGTTGCTGATACTCGTTACCGCCAAGCTATTGTTGCGGCAGGAGCTGGTTGCAAAGCTGCTATGGATGCAGAAAAGTATATAACTGAGAATAACTTATAATATTGCTGATGGTACGACAGACTCTTATTAAGAATGTTATTAAAGGCGAAATGGCCGATATTTGGAATCTCTTCACCCAAGAGGAGAAGTCTGAAATGCTTACGCATTTTGAAGTAAGATCGTTAAAAAAAGATTGTACCATATACAAAGAGGGAGAAGACTCTAAGTTCTTAATGTTTCTTATAAGAGGTAAAGTTAAACTCACTAAAGAGGGAGTTGGTGGCCGTTACCAAATTATAAGGCTCATACGTCCTCTTCAATATTTCGGTTTTCACGCTTACTTTGCAAATATACCATATACTGCAAATGCAATAACTCTTGAATCTTCTATCGTAGCTTTCTTACCTATGGATATTCTTGAAAGTTATATGTATAAAAACAGTAAACTTTCGCACTTCTTTGCTAAGCAAACTGCAGGAGAGCTATTATACTCTGACAATATGATAGTATCTCTAACCCAAAAACATATAAGAGGTAGATTAGCTGAATCATTGTTTAGATTAAGAGATTTTTATGGGTTGAATGATGATAATACATTAGATGCTAAGTTCTCTCGCGAGGATCTTGCAAATCTATCAAATATGACAACATCAAATGCCATTAGAACGCTATCTGCATTTGCAAAAGAGGGACTTATTGAAGTAAACGGACGAAACATTAAAATCATAGACGAAGAGAGATTATCAAAAATAAGTAAATTTGGTTGGTAAACTTATAATGGTAAGATTAAACAATATATACTCACCCTTAAAGTTTTTTGTTTACACAATAATAAATATACTAATCGCATATACCTTATTTGGTATATGTCGATTAGTATTTTTTATTTCAAACTTGGATTATTTTCCAAACATTGAAAGCAATAATATTTTAGACATTATTAATGGTGCATTTGTTTTTGACACAGCAGGTATAATATATATGAACATTGTATATATATTATTAATGCTTATTCCTTTACCTTGGAGAGAAACAAAATTATGGCAAAAAATTTCAAAAATTATTTTTATAGTAACCAACTCTATTGCGTTAATCTTAAACTTTATTGATGTTGTATATTTTAGATATACTAATAAGAGAACTACTGCATCTGTATTTTCAGAGTTTGAGAAAGAAGATAATATTACAAAAATCATTGGTAATGAAATGCTTAACAATTATATTTTAGTGATTATAGGCATTATAATGATTATTGTACTTTATAAAGTTTACAGAAATCCCATAAAAGAGGGGATAACTAAAAAAAAGAATACGAACATAAAATCAATTGTTGTATATTATTTAATATCTACACTTATATTTATTGCCACTATTCCGTTTTGTATTGCTGGCATAAGAGGGGGATTTGCACATTCTACTCGACCTATTACTATAGGTAATGCAAATAAATATGTAAACTCTCCTATTGAAACAGCAATTGTATTAAATACTCCATTTTCAATTATAAGGACTATTGGTAAAACTACATACGAGAATCCTCAATATTTTACAAACGAAGAAGTAATAAAGTACTACTCCCCTATTCACTTACCTAAAAATAATGATTTTTTAAAATTAAACGTTGTAATTATAATATTGGAAAGTATGGGGCAAGAGTATATTGATTATGGTTATGCTCCATATATAAAAACACTACAAGAAAAAGGTTTATCTTTTAAATATTCATTCAGTAATGGAAGAAAATCTATTGACGGAATGCCCTCAATACTAAGTAGTATCCCTATGTTTATAGAGCCATATTTTGTTACTCACTATGCAACAAACAATGTTTCAAGTATTGCAAATGAGTTAAATAAATATGGTTACCGTTCAGCATTCTTTCATGGAGCGCCAAATGGCTCAATGGGATTTCAGGCTTTTGCCAAAACAAGTGGTTGGAAAGAGTACTACGGGATGGATGAGTACAATAACAACAAAGATTTTGATGGAATGTGGGCTATATGGGATGAACCCTTTATGCAATTCTTCGCCAATAAATTATCGGAATTTAAAGAACCTTTTGTAGCATCAATATTCACGGCTTCTTCTCATCATCCTTTCAAAATTCCTAATGAGTATAAAGATATATATAAGGAGGAGGAACACCCTATACATAAGTGTGTAAGATATACTGATAATGCTCTAAAAAAATTCTTTGATATGGTTGAAAAACAAGAGTGGAGTAAAAATACTCTTTTTGTTATTACTGCTGATCATACAAACGCATCGTTACACAAAGAGTATCTAACAGATGTTGGACTATATCGCATTCCCATTATATTCTACAAACCTAACGAGGAGATTAAAGGAGATAGCAATAAAATTGCTCAACAAATTGATATAATGCCTACTATATTAGATTACTTAAACTATCCTGAAGAGTATTTGGCTTTTGGAAAAAATCTTTTGGAAGATAATCCAAATGAAAATTGGTGTATTAATTATAATAACGGAATTTATCAATTTTATGAAGGCGACTACATTATTCAGTTCGATGGTGAGAAACCTATTGCTCTATATAACTACAAAACAGATTGTTTACTAAAAGAAAATCTGCTCGGAAAAGTTGACATGCAAGATAAGATGCTCAATAGATGTAAAGCAATTATCCAAGAATACATTTTACGCATGACAAACGACAATTTAGTTCTTGCGAATAAAAATAACTAAACGTCTTTTATGTGAATTGTTTACGATGGAATATAAAGTTCCGTCCTAAATATTTTTCTCTTACAATAGGATCTGCTGCCAACTCTTCAGATGTACCTTGAAACAATATCTTTCCTTCAAACAAGAGATATGCTCTATCTGTAATACTTAATGTTTCTGGGGCATTGTGGTCTGTGATAAGAATACCAATATTCTTCTCTTTTAATTTATATACTATATATTGTATATCTTCAACAGCAATTGGGTCAACTCCTGCAAATGGTTCATCAAGCATAATGAATTTAGGGCCAATTGCTAAACAACGAGCAATTTCTGTTCTTCGGCGTTCTCCTCCTGAGAGTTGGTCGCCCAAGTTTTTTCTGACCTTTTCAAGTCTGAACTCTGCAATTAACTCCTCTAACTTTTGATGTTGTTTTGCCTTATCAGGTTCTGCAATCTGAAGTATAGAGTATATATTGTCCTCAACACTCATTTTACGAAAAACCGATGCCTCTTGTGCTAAATATCCAATTCCGTGTTGAGCCCTTTTATATACTGGAAATTTTGTTATCTCCAAATCATTTAAAAATATTTTACCTTCGTTTGGTGTTACCAATCCTGTGGTCATATAAAAGGTTGTTGTCTTTCCTGCTCCATTTGGGCCTAACAGTCCAACAATTTCTCCTTGCTTTACATTAATGGATACATGATTGGCTACAACTCTCTGACCATATTTCTTAACCAAACCTTCGGTTCGCAAGACCATCATATTTTCATTACTAAGTGACTGCTCTATATTTTTTCCTGTTTGAGACATCGGTTTTGTTTTTATTGTGCGAAGTTAAACAAATTTGAATTACTACGAAATAATATTTGCTATAAATATTCTAAAAACTATAGATATATTCACTTTATGAAGTATAGTTATAATATTTTTTATAAATTTGCCAATGATTATATTTGAAGATTATAGATAATGAAACTTCTTAACATTTTTATTTTTAACAACCTTGCTAAATTTGGGCAATATATCATGTTGCTCGGCAAAGTGTTTACTAAACCCGATAAATGGAAGGTTTTCTTTAAACGATACATAGATGAGGTTTATAAACTCGGGTACGATTCTATTGCTATCGTATTTACAATTTCAATATTTATTGGTGCTGTAATATCGATACAGACTCAAAAAAATATTACTTCGCCATTTATTCCTTCATATACTATTGGAATGCTTACTCGTGAGACAATATTGCTGGAGTTCTCATCAACAATTATGGCTCTTATCCTTGCGGGAAAAGTAGGTTCAAGCATATCATCTGAAATTGGGACTATGAGAGTTACCGAACAAATTGATGCACTTGAAATTATGGGAGTAAACTCTGCGAACTTTTTAATTCTCCCAAAAATTACAGCATTGGTTACATTTATTCCCGTTTTAGTTGTTATTAGTATGGTAACAGGATTGGTAGGTGGTTATTTAGTTGGAGTATTTACAGATATGTTCTCTCCTGCCAAGTATATTTATGGACTACAAGCATATTTCCAAGAGTTCTACATATGGTATTCTATAATTAAGTCGCTATTTTTTGCGTTTATCATCTCAACTGTGGCTTCGTTCTATGGATATACAGTTAAAGGTGGTGCAACAGAGGTTGGAAAAGCAAGTACAGATGCTGTTGTTGTAAGTAGCGTAAGCATCTTGTTGTTAGACGTTTTACTAACTAAAATATTATTGTAATGATTGAGGTTAGAAATATTATAAAGTCTTTTGAAGGCAAAGAAATTCTGCATGATATATCTACTACATTTTACGCAGGTAAAACAAATCTTATTATAGGACAGAGCGGCTCAGGTAAAACCGTTCTTATGAAATCAATCGTAGGATTACTTCGCCCCGATAGTGGAGAAATTTTGTATGATGGTAGAGATTTCTTAAAATACAACCAACACGAACTTAAAGATTTAAGGGCTGAAATAGGTATGTTATTTCAAGGGTCTGCACTGTTTGACTCTATGACTGTTTTAGAGAATGTAATGTTTCCATTATTAATGTTCACAAAACAAAGTTTTGCAGAACGTAAAAAACGTGCAGAGTTTTGTTTGGAAAGGGTAAACCTTAAAGGTGCTGATAATTTATTACCTGCCGAACTTAGTGGTGGTATGCAAAAGAGAGCAGCAATAGCAAGAGCCATTGCTCTAAATCCAAAGTATCTATTCTGTGATGAGCCTAACTCTGGTATAGACCCAAAGACATCATTAGTTATAGACAAACTTATTAATGACATTACTCACGAATATAATATTACAACCATAATTAACACGCATGACATGAACTCGGTTATGGGGATTGGAGAAAATATTATATTCTTGAATAAAGGTCATCTTAGTTGGGAGGGTACTAAAGATGATATTTTTGACTCTACCGATAAAGCTTTTAATGAATTTGTATTTGCTTCAGATATGATGAAAGAGGTTAAAACGTATATAAACAATACAAAATAAACGGTTATAATCCTACTCATCAATATATTAGATACACAATAATAATATATTTTAATAATAAGAAGAAATATTATCGCAATTATATTTGCTAAGATATATTTTTTTACTATCTTTGCACTGCCTAAAACAAAGAGGATTTGGTTCCTTGGCCGAGTGGTTAGGCACCGGTCTGCAAAACCGTTTACAGCAGTTCGAATCTGCTAGGAACCTCAAAAAAAGTTCTGAGTTAACTCAGAACTTTTTTTATATTCTCAAACTATCTGTTTTGTTGACAAGATTTCCAAACAACTCTTTTCAAAGAGTTTATCATACCGTTGCAGGGTACTCTCTATCAATTTTCATAACCTATTGTTAACGTCTAAACCTCTTAGTATTACTTTGCAAACTATCCAATATTTTATCTGCATCTTCTTTTGGAAAACCCAACTCAACGGCTTTGTCAAAATCTTTGATTGCCGACTCTCTGTCAAACTGACTCCATCCTACTTTGGCTCGTAATACATATATAAGAGGATCATCCTTTTTAAGTTCTAATGCTTTTTTAATATCTTCTCGTGCCTTTGACATCTTACCTATATAGTAATACGACTCTGCTCTTCCGAAATATGCATCATAATCTTTATCATTCAACTTTATAACCTTTGAATAAATTCCAACTGACTCATCGTAGTAATTTCTATACTTCATCAAGGCTGCAAAACCCATATATGCATCACGACTATTGGGATCTAATTTCAAGAGAGTTTCAAAATCATATCGGGCAGAAAGTGTATCTCTTTTCTGTAAATATACCAAACCTCTTTCATATAACGCCTCAGATTCCTTGCCATCTAATGCTATAACCTGAGAATAATCCGATACTGCCTTATCTAAACTATCGATTGCTGCATATAAAGAGGCTCTATTCTTTAATATTGCTACTGAACGAGGCGTTATCATTAAGGCATTAGTATATGATTTTATTGCATCTTCATTTTTACCCATATACCTTTGTACTGTTCCCAAATTTGACAACAGCAATGAATTTTGTACATTCGATGGCTCTTGTTTAAGGGCTTCTAATATATATGCCTCTGCACAAGACCAATCTTCATTCTCAATACACTCAAACGATTTTTCTACTAAGTTGTTATAATCTTGAGCCAGTAGAATGTTTCTTAAAAAAAATAGTACTATTATAAATATTAATCTTCGCATATCATCTGCTAAAGTATATATTTTTATTGATTCAGGAAATTATTTATTAATTTTTATAGAATAAAAATCAATTTTTATAATAAGTTTTTATATCTTTACATGATGCAAAGTATATGCTTTTTCATTATTTGGCGTATTTTGCATCTAATATTACGCTATTAATTGATATATAAGCAATTAACCCTTCCCCTAATAGAAGGGTAGATATAATTGGAGATGACGTAATAGTCATTTCAATTCGTATAGAAAAATAAATAAAAAAACATATATAAATGACAAGCAAATGGAACTACTTACCTCTCACAAAAGAGCAAGAGCAAATAAAGGAGAGCCTACAAAGCGACATTGGGGCATCTTCGGTTATTTGCGAACTGCTGGTTAGACGAGGGGTAAAGAACAAAGAAGAAGCCCAAAAATTCTTCTCTCCTCAGTTATCTGACCTTCACGATCCATACCTTATGGATGGGATGAGAGAGGCTGTAGATAGATTGAATTATGCTATTGGGCAAAAAGAGGGTATTTTAATCTTTGGTGATTATGATGTTGATGGAACAACAGCTGTGGCTTTAGTATATAAATACCTAAAACCATATTGTTTCAATATTGAATATTATATCCCAGATAGATACGAAGAGGGATATGGTATATCAAAAAAGTGTATTGATTACGCTTACGATAAAGACATTAAGTTAATAATTACTTTAGATTGTGGAATCAAAGCAATTGACAAAGTTGAATACGCCAAAAGTAAAGGTATTGATTTTATTATCTGCGATCACCATGTTCCAGATAACGAACTACCCAATGCAACTGCTATTTTAAATCCTAAATTAGAGAATTCTAATTATCCTTTCTCAGAACTTTCAGGTTGTGGAGTAGGTTTTAAATTTATGCAAGGATTCGCAAAGGATAATGGTATTGATGAATCCTCGCTATATCCCCTACTCGACTTTGTTGCACTCAGCATTGCTTCTGATATTGTTCCCATAATAGGAGAGAACAGAATTCTTGCATACCATGGTCTAAAAAGATTAAACGAAAAACCAAGTCATGGTTTAAAAGGTATTATAAATATCTGTGGCTTACAAAACAAACAGATAAATACATCTGATATAGTATTCAAAATTGGGCCAAGAATTAATGCCTCTGGACGAATGGAACAAGGCAAAGAGGCTGTTGATTTGCTTTTATCAACAGACTTTGAAGCAGCAAAGGAACGTAGCAAAAACATCAACCAATATAACGAAGAGAGAAAAGCCCTTGACAAAACCATAACTGAAGAGGCAAACGAAATTCTATCAAAAAAAGAAAATTTTGAGGAGCAAAAATCTATCGTTATATATAATCGTTCATGGAAGCGCGGTATTATTGGAATTGTTGCATCAAGATTGACAGAAATATACTATAAACCTGCGGTTGTTCTTGCCTTCTCTAATGGAATAGTTACAGGTTCTGCTCGTTCGGTTCAAGGATTTGACGTATACAAAGCCATTGAATCGTGTAGAGATCTATTAGAGAGTTTTGGTGGGCATACATACGCTGCTGGATTATCATTAAAAGAAGAGAAAATTCCTATTTTCATTGAACGTTTTGAGGCATATGTTAAAGAGAATATTGAAAAACGCCAAACCGTTCCTCAAATAGATATTGATGCAATTTTGACATTTAAAGATATTACTCTTGAATTACACAAACAGATAATGGAACTTGCTCCTTTTGGACCGGGTAATCCAAAACCTGTTTTTGCAACACACGATGTAAGAGACTACCAAGACAGCAAATTGGTTGGCAAAGATGGCAAACATATTAAATTAGAGATGATTGATGATAGTTCGGCAAATATCCTGAACGGTATTGCATTTGACCAAAAAGAGCATTATGAGTATATAAAATCAAATAGTCCTTTTGATATATGCTACACTATAGAAGAGATGAAATACAATTTAAGAGGATACGGAATAGGTAGCATACGAAACCAACTTCAATTAGCCGTAAAAGATATTATAAGTGAAAATAAGTAATTTTAGCTATTAGTTGTTAGTTGTCAGCTATCAGTTGTTAATTATATTGGACGAATTAGGCTAATTGGACCAATTAGTTGTAAAAGAGAAACGGAGTTGCACTTTAAGAGTGTAACTCCGTTTAAACTAACGACTAAGGTGCATAGCACCGTACAACTTATAATTAACATCTAACCTTAGATGTCTATTTTTCAACAAACTCTGTTATTCCTGCATTTATTACGATATTATACCAATCTACTATTCGTTTTATATCGTTGGGATATACTCTTTCTCTGTCATAATCAGGAATTACACTCTCAACATATTTGCGATACTCCTCTGCTGATGCTGATTTTGATATTTCTATTGCTTTACCTGACTCTTTCTCTTTTATAGTCTCAAAGACCTCTGATAATGGGCGATCTTCATCTTCTGTATATATTGATATATCTCCTAATGATATTATCTTATCATGAGCATACGCAGGCATTCTTTTTCCTGTAACAAGTGATTCCACAACAAGCATTCCCTTTGCTTGAGATACTAATTTATATAATCCGGGTTTTCCAGATATAGATAAAACGTCTTTTAACATAGTTATTAGATTTAATAAATATCTATAATATTTTGTTTTTTACTCTTGCGAAGATACAAAAATTAAATATAAATCAATATATGTTTAGGTTATTTTTAATTTGTTTTAACAATGATATTTTCCCACTATTATCAATAATGCAATCCGATTTTGCAATTACCTCATCATCTGACATTTGAGAGTTGATACGTGCTAAAACCTCCTGTTTAGATATAGAATTACGCATCATTACTCGTTCTATTCTTACATCTTTATCGGCACACACGCACCAAACCTCATCAACATCATTATTCAAACCCGACTCAAATAATATAGCAGACTCTATAAAAACTATATCTGACGTTTGTTTTTGTTTCCACTCTGTAAAATGGATACGAACTTGTGGATGAACTATTGAATTAACCCTCTCTCTATTCTCTTCAGAAGTAAAGATATATGATGAGAGAAGAGGTTTATTTATTATATCTCCAATATATACATTATCTCCTATGAGTGTTTTTAATTCTTTTTTAATTATTGGAGATGTAACCATTAACTGCTTAGCCTGACTATCAGAATCATACACGGGATAATTTAATATCTTCAATATTGCAGAAACTACACTTTTTCCGCTGCCTATGCCCCCTGTTATTCCTATTGTCTTCATTATTGCTTAGGAGATTCTTTAGATAACTCTTTTTTTTCAATTATATATTCAACACTATCTGGAGCAATAGAGAGTTGCTCTACATAGTCGGGATATTTTGATAGGATCAATGGCAACTTTTGCATATTGTATTTATAGTGTTTATAATCAATATCAAGTCTAAATTTAGAGTTGTCAGTTTCATTATATTTTGACATAGGTACCATAACTTTTACTTCGGCATTTGCAGGGAAAGTTATAACTGAAACATTCTCAGGAAAATTTTTATGAACTATGGGTAATGATAATGTTTTAGGTATTAAATTTTCAATTGGAACCTTTACCATCACCTCTTCTGGCTCTATTTTAACTCCATAAATATCTTTTAATTTAACATTAACTGATTTTGTTTCTGACAAATTATTTAAAACTAAAAGTTCGGTCTCTACTTCTGAAATTGACATCATAATAGATGAATCGGCATATATAGTAACTTCTGATGGAGATAATTCAATATCTTCTTTTTGTATGCAATTATGTGATATTGTTATATTAGAGTTTAATTTAACTGGAACTTTTACTCCCTCTTTATTTGCATATATCAATACCAACGAATCAGAATAAAGATTTACAAGTTCTGTTGAAGATTTTAACTCGTCACTAATGGTTGCCAGAAGTTTATCCCTTGATATAACTACCTTTCCTTTTTTTGATGGAAAGTTTGACATATCTATCTTTATTGGATTATTTCTACGTAACGAATAATTCAATAAATTCATCCCCTTATCTCGTAACTGAACATCGACATATTGTGGAGGGAGTTTTGCAAATATCATATCTTTTGGAATGTTTGCATACTCCAATGGTATTGATATATTAACTACCTCTTTATTATTTAAAGATTGTAAAAACCAAAACATAGTGGAAATCAACAAAAACAGAATATATATAAAAAACTGTTTGTTCCCAATCTTCTTTACAGATGCAAAAAAGACCTTAACTATTGAAAAAAATGCTGATATAAAATTAAATATTTCTTTCATTTTTGTTTTGGTTTTGTATTGAGATGAAAAAAATAGGGTTTCCGCTATAACTTTGTTATATCGAAAACCCTATATATTTAGTATTGCTTACTATTTTTGAGGTTGTTCTGATGCTTCTGGAGCTGTTGCATATATTGATGATTTTTCAACAGTTATATTCATTCCATCTGCAATTTCCAATACTACTGTATTCTCTTTTACATTTTTTATTTTTCCATGAATACCTCCTGCTGTAATTACCTTATCTCCTTGTTTTAGTGAATCACGGAATTTTTTTATCTCTTTTTGACGTTTTGATTGAGGACGTATCATAAAGAAATAGAATATTGCAACCAATGCTACAATAAATATAATATTTCCCCAACCTGCACCTTGTGCTTGCTCTTGTAATAAAATTGACAAAATTGTACTCATAATCTATAATTTTAATATGTTCTTATTTTATAATGTTCTAAATTAATAAAAGTTTTTCAATCTTTATTTATCTTACCTTCTTTTTTTAGTTTTTTTATAATTGCATCTAAGACTCCATTTATAAATGTAGCACTTTTATCAGAACTATACGATTTTGCTAATTCAATATATTCGCTTAATGTCACATTTACTGGAATTGATGGAAACATTCTTGCCTCTGTTAATGCCATACACATTATAACAAAATCCATATTTGCTATTCTATCTGCTTCCCAGTTTTTTGCAGCACATGAAATATGCTTTATATTAGCATCAAAATCAAGAATTGTATGACTTAACAACTTTCCGGGAAAATCAGAATCTGCTTCGGCATCGAAAGAATCAATAATTTTTGCATCTTCAGTTGAATCTTCTTTAAATGATTTAATTGTCTTTAAAACAAATGTAACAATTATATCTATATCATTATTCCAGTAGAGAGATTCTCCTTCTAATACTTCATCAATTTCTGGTTCGTCTGCCCAACCTTTAAGAATTTTCTTCCAAAAATTCTTGTCTGCTTCGTATGAATCTTCTTGCTCTAAATAATCAGCATAAATATCACTTGACAATATTGAATCAAGCAATGATTTCACCAAACGAGGATTAATAACAGCATTTACCTCAGGATTCTTCTCCAAATATTCATTCATCTGAATATTTTCTGATAATTGCTTTGCCAATCTGTTTTTTGATAATCTCCAATCTATATCTTTATCGGCAACAGGATTTATATATCTTCCTCTTAATCTTTCAATCCTCTCATTTTGTTCATCTGTTAATTTCACAATTAACTGTAACAAAAGAATATACAAGTCGTATGTTTTTTTGATACTATGAACATACTCCATCTCTGACTGAGCAATTGTTTTATCTCTATCAATAAATGCCGAAAATACTATTTGAAGTATTTTATTGCGTATTAATACACGATTTGTCATCTCTTACTCTTATTAATTATAATTAGCCTTTCTCTAAAGGTTGTGCAAAGATACTAATTTTTTACGAAATATAGAATTATTGTTTGCACTCTTCTTATATGAAGAAATCAAACATAAGAAATTTTGAACATTATAAGATTTCAAATCTTAATTTTTGTTAAATTATAAAATAAAAGATAAAAAAGGTAGGATTTTTAAATATTTTAAATATTATATTTGCATTGTAACATTTTTTAAGCAGAAAAATATGGATAGCAAGACAGTCAATGAGCAAGTTTTTGAAAAAGAGATGTTGTTTTCTAAAATTATTAAAGCAGGAAGTCGTGTTTACTACATTGATGTAAAAAGGAGTAAAAAAGAAGATTACTACATCACAATTACTGAGAGTAAAAGAGTTTCTTCAAAGGACGAAGTTGTTCCAAGATACGAAAAACACAAACTATTTTTATATAAAGAAGACTTTGAAAAATTCAAAGATGCTCTAAATGAAGCCATTGACTTTACCAACAAAGAGTAAATACTTTTTAGAGTAATGATATTTGCCAAGTATTTAATATTAGAGTCTGTTAAATCTCCTCTTTTAAATACTTGGTAGTATAAGTTGAGTAAGTTTCACAAATATCTTTAGGTGTTCCTGCACACAATATTTCTCCTCCTCCTACTCCTCCTTCAGGACCCATATCTATAATATAATCGGCCGATTTTATTATATCAAGATTGTGTTCAATCACCAAAATCGTATTTCCCTTATCGGCAAGTTTATTTAATACATTCAAAAGAACTCTTATATCTTCAAAATGAAGGCCTGTTGTTGGTTCATCTAATAGATACAAGGTATTACCAGTGTCTTTCTTTGATAATTCAAATGCTAATTTAACTCTTTGGCTCTCTCCTCCCGATAGTGTAGTTGAAGGTTGTCCTAACTTGATATATCCTAAGCCGACATCTTGAAGAACTTTTATTTTATTTAAAATAGTTGGTACATTCTCAAAAAACTCTACTGCTCTATTTATTGTCATATCTAATATATCGGCAATGGTTTTTCCTTTATATCTAACCTCTAAGGTTTCATTGTTATAGCGTTTTCCATGACACACGTCACACAAAACCATAACATCAGGGAGAAAATTCATCTCAATACTTTTATACCCATTTCCTCCACATGCCTCACATCTTCCTCCAGATATATTAAATGAAAAACGACCCGATTTATATCCCCTAATTTTTGACTCAGGAAGTTCAGCAAATAAATTTCTTATATCTGAAAATACATTTGTATAGGTTGCTGGAGTTGAACGAGGTGTACGACCTAACGGAGATTGATCTATTGTGACGAGTTTATCAATATGCTCAATTCCTTCAATTCTTGTATATGACAAGGGGGTCTTTAAGGAACGATACATTTGAGAACTTATAATTGGTTGTAGGGTTGAATTTATTAACGATGACTTACCACTTCCAGAAACTCCTGTTATACATACAAACTTTCCTAAGGGTAATTCCAAATCTACATTTTTTAGATTATTACCATTTGCTCCAATAAGTTTTATATACTTACCATTTCCTTCTCTATATTTTTTTTGAGGAGAAATTTTGCGTGTTCCGTTTAAATATTCTGCAGTTATGGTATTTGATTGCAACATCTCTTGTGGAGTTCCTGCAAATACAACTTCACCGCCTTTGCGACCTGCTCCCGGTCCTAAATCTATTATATAATCTGCTGCAAGCATCATATCTTTATCATGCTCCACAACAATTATAGTATTTCCTATATCTCTTAGTTTTTTTAGGGATTCTATTAGTTTTATATTATCTCTTTGATGAAGTCCTATACTGGGTTCATCTAATATATAGAGAACATTAACAAGTCGTGTTCCTATTTGTGTTGCTAATCTTATGCGCTGGCTCTCTCCACCAGAAAGAGAAACAGAGGTTCTATTTAAACTTAAATATGATAATCCTACATCTATCAAAAATTTCAACCTATTTTTTATCTCTTTGATAATCTCGGTAGAGATTGATTTTTGTTTGTCGGTTAATTGTGATTCTATCTCATCAAACCATTGATACAAAGAGTTTATATCCATATTTGCCAGTTCGGCAATGTTCTTTCCTGCAAATCTATAATGTAGTGCCTCTTTGTTTAACCTCATCCCCTTACACTCCTCACATTGAACAACTGAAACATATTGTCCTGCCCATTTCTGTGCTTGTGATGAAGCCTCTGAAGAGTTTTGCATTTCAATATATTTTACTATTCCCTCATAAGGGGTAAAAAAACTGGATGACGCACCCAACACGTGATCCTTTATTACCAAACGCTCTGTTGTGCCATTCAGAATCTCATCCATGGCTTCATCGGGAATATCTTTTATAGGCGTTTTTAGTGTTACTCCATACTTATCACAGATTGCCTCAATTTGCCAAAACACCAAACTGTTTTTATACTTACCAAGTGCTTCTATTCCTCCTTGATGTATTGAAAGGGATGTATCGGGTATTATCTTTTCCCTATCAATAATGTTTACATATCCTAAGCCTTTGCAACATGGGCAGGCCCCATTTGGAGAGTTAAATGAGAAATTGTGTGGGGCAGGTTCTGAGTATGAAAGTCCTGTTTTAGGATCCATCAACATTCTACTATAATGACACACTTCATCGGCATCAATATCTAATATCATAATCAAACCTTCGCCTCGCTTCATTGCATTTCGCAAACTCTCCCTCAATCTTCGCTCATCGGTTACTGCAACTCTCAGCCTATCAACAACAAGTTCTATGCTATGATTCTTATACCTATCAAGTTTTAACCCCGGTAATATTTCACGTATTTCTCCGTCAATTCTAACATTTAAATACCCCTTTTTTCTTACTTGTTCAAAAAGTTCCTTATAATGTCCTTTTCTATTTCGCACCAATGGTGCCAATATCATTATTTTTTTATTTGCGTATTTCTCAAGAACCAAAGATATTATCTGTTCTTCGCCATATTTAACCATTTTTTCTCCTGATAAATATGAATACGCCTCCCCTGCTCTTGCAAAGAGTAGTCGCATAAAGTCATATACTTCAGTTGTAGTACCAACTGTTGAACGGGGATTCTTATTTGTTGTTTTTTGTTCTATTGCTATTACTGGAGATAAACCTGTAATTTTATCTACATCTGGGCGTTCTAAGGCACCTAAGAAGTTTCGAGCATACGATGAAAATGTTTCTATATATCGTCGTTGTCCTTCGGCATAAATAGTATCAAAAGCCAATGATGATTTTCCACTTCCACTCAATCCTGTTATAACAGTTAGACTATTTCGTGGAATTGTTACATCTATATTTTTTAAATTATTTACTCTTGCGCCTATTACCTCTAAACTACCTTTTGACATAAATATTATTCTATAAACAGATTTTATTTCTACTCTTCGTACGTATCTTTACCTCTCAATATATTTATATGTCCTTTCAACTTGTAATCTTTATTATCTGAACCTTTTGCCTGAATTACATAATAATATACTCCTGATGGAACATATTTTCCTTTATACTTTCCATCCCATCCTATTGAAGGATCATTGAAATCAAACATTTTAACTCCCCACCTATCAAATATTGCACATTTAAATTCCACAATAGATTTGTAGGCAACTTTCCACTCATCATTTACTCCTGGAGATACCCCAGGCGAAAAAGCATTTGGAGCATCTATGAAAGAATCGTTAACAATTATTGTATATGTTATATCTTTACTACACACTCCATTCTCTGCATGTAATCTCACATACGTTGTTCCTGCATCTTTAAAGGTATAGTTAAGTGTTTGATCAAGATAGGTTGCGTATATTACAGGTGATTCATCTTCTGGGCCAATGGCACTTTTAAAGAATTGCCAACAAAAATAGTTTCCCTCGTTTACAAATGCTTCAAACGCCATTTCAACTGGAGCAGAACCGCCATAGGCTTCTCCCTCAACATCTTCATAAATCTCATTTGTTGCTTCTCTTTCAATTTGCGTAACAACAGCTTCCATAAATATTGCTTTGGGGGTATATTCTTCATCGGTAGATACCTCTTTTATAGGCTCTCCCCATGCATTTGGGATATCATCTACTATGGTAATATATGTTGTTTCATATGGTGATTCTATTACCAATTTATCATCTATTGAGGGTTCTCCTATCACTTCCACCTCTACCGAAGTTTCAAGGCTCTCCTCCTCTTCATTCCATAGCCAAGTATTATATTTTACTTTACGAGGAATTGTTCTTGGAACTCCATCTTTTGTATAATACAAAATTGTTAAACCTTCTCCTACAATCCTTGCATTATCACAAATATTAGTATATGAGTAATCACATTCAAGAGAAGATACTGGTTTGTACGCAGATACCCAAAAGCGATAAACATCAACGCCTTGCTCTATTATATATCCACAATCTTTATCTCCTCCTGTAAAAGTTAGAGTTTTACCTTGTTGAAGTGCTGTTGTTATCTTATTTTTATATGTATCTCCCAAAGTCCCAAACGAATACAAGTTCATAGGCTCTGCCTTTTCAGAAGTAAAAACAAATACTAAAGGAGAAGTCTCGGGAACTACATAACATCCCATATTTAAACCTGTTGAAGATTTGGTGTCATATTTATAAGAATTACCATTATTCACAACCAAAATAGATTGTGAAAATGTAGTAATAGTAAATAACAAACAAGAAATTATTAATAAAATTCTTTTCATTGAATTAGCCATATAATATTTATTGCGAAGATACAATTTTATATAATATTTTTATTGTAAACTATCTAAAAATCTAAACACAAAACATGTTTTTATATATTATTTGATCTCTATTTGAGTCTATATAAATTCAATTAATAAATTTGACTATTTTAATTTTAAGATAGTTATTTAAAAGTATCTTTACATTAAACGGAAAGATTATTAAAATATTACAAGTTGCAATAATAAGGTTTTTTTCATAACTTCGCACTTTGTAATGATATATTTATAATTATAATATCTGCTTTATGAAACATTTTGGCAAAATATTAACAATATTCATATTTATGCTATCTATCGGTTTTAATATAGAGGCCACTGATGGATACAAAAAAACGACAATAAACGGGACTGAATGCTATATATATTATGTTCAACCTGGTGAAGGATTTTATAGCATTGGTAGAAAATTTGGCGTAACTCGCGATGAGATTGTTAAATTTAATCCTACAACAAAAAATGGATTAAACAAAGGTGCAAAACTATATATTCCTACAATAGCACAAGCAAATAGCAATAGTACTCAAAGTAACGTATTACCTACAACACACATAGTTAAGGCAGGAGAAAGTCTTTATGCTATTTCAAAGAAATACAATATCTCAATTAATGATATAAAAACTTTAAACAATTTAAACTCAAACTCAATTAAGGTTGGTCAAGTATTAATTGTAAGCAACAGCAATCCTCATAAACAAGAAGAACAACGATCAATAGTTAAAGAAGAAATTAATGAAACCGCAGAACTAAAAACAGATACCCTACCTAAAAACGATGTTATTGATAATAAAGTTGTAATAGGTGGTGTAACATACAATACCGAGAAATATGTGGTAAAAAGGCGAGAAACTCTATATAGCATATCGCAAAAATTCAATACAACGGTTGACGCAATAATTGCATGTAATCCTAATTTGGGCGGAATTATAAAGAAAGATGATATTTTGTATATTCCTTTAACACAAGAGGTCAAAAAAGTTGTAAATGAGTATGAAGCAGAAAATAAACACATTATACTAAATTACAATGATAATGATGAAACAAAATCTAACGAAATAAATATTGCGGTTATATTTCCATTTAAATTATCAATATCTGGAGTTCAATCGCCATACTCTGACTACTACAAAGGTTTACTATTGGCATTAGATAGTTTAAAAAATAATGGATTAAAATCAAATGTTTACACATTCGACACCAATGGTGATATTAACACTCTAAAAGAGATTCTTAACAAACCCGAGATGAAAAATATTAATATTATATTTGGTTCGGATAAAAATGAGGAAATTAATCTTTTAAGTGCTTTTGCAAAAGAGAATAAAATTTATCTCGTGAATTCTTTCTCTGTTAAAAATAAAGAGTATGAAAATAATCCACATATAATACAAGGACATATTCCAAGCAATATGTTCTTTGCTGCTGCAAGTAAACATTTAATTGAAACAACGGCTGATAAAGAGATTATATTTTTAATAGATAATCAAGAACAAAATGACAAAGCCGACTTTATTGATATTATTTGCAATGATTTACGATTAAACGGAAAAGAGTTCAAGAAGTTCTCATTCAATGAAGTTACAGATTATGAGGTTCTTCAAAACTCTATTAATGACAATAGCAATATTATACTTGTTGCTTCATCTTCAAGTAAAAGTGGAGTAGCAAAAACTTGTGCTATTGCTACTCGTTTAAAAGAGGGCAACCCAACTTTATCTGTATCAATTTTTGGATACCCTGAATGGCAAACATACATAAAAGATTATTTAGAAACATTCCATGCATTAAACACAACTATATTCTCACGTTTTTATAGCGAACCAACTAAAAGTAACTGGAAAGAGTTTAATAAAAATTTCAGATACTGGTTTGGTCCAGAGAAGAGTATTATGTTTCCCTCTCCAAATTTATTAGGATTTGACACAGGTATGTACTTAATAAATGGAATGCTTAGACACAACAACAATTTTGAACAATACTTAGAAACAATAGAATCTCAAAGCATACAAACAGACTTCTCGTTCACAAGATTATCAGACGAGAGCGGATTGGTAAATACCAACTTGTACTTTATTACATTTACTCCTGATTACAAAATAGTAAAAGAGAAAGTTAAATAATGAAACGCACGCTAATTATCCTAACTATTATTTTATTTTCGATAGCCAACTCATCTGCTCAGAAAAAAATTGATAAGGAGTTATGGTTTGGTGCAAAGGGCGGTGTAACATTCTCTCAACTCTCAATTAGCCCAAGTATTAAACAATCTATGGAAATGGGAGCTTTAGGTGGCATTTCAATGAGATATATTGAAGAGCGTTTCTTTGGTATTATTTTAGAACTTAACTACGCAGAAAAAGGGTGGAAAGAGAAATTCAAGGATAGCGATACTCAATATAAATACAGCAGGACTTTAAATTATATTGAACTACCTTTTTTAGCACATATATATTTTGGCAAAAAAAGTTTTAGATTTTTTGTAAACATCGGACCTCAAATAGGTGTTTGCATCGGAGAAAAGACAAAGTCAAACTTTGATATAAATTCAATTCCTAAGTTTGCCACCAATAGAGAGACTACCCACTACAATATGGGGGGTGACAAACCTTTTGATTATGGATTAACAGGAGGATTAGGATGCGAAGTAAGAATCAAGAACAATCATGCAATTATGTTAGAAGGCAGATATTACTTTGGCCTTGCTGATATATTTAACAATAAAAGTGCTGATTATTTTTCTGTTTCTTCAAACCAGTCTATACTTGTATCTCTATCATACATATACAATATAAAAGGACGAAAAAAATAGACTTAACATTAATAGGTCATAAAAATAAGATACTCTCCTTTAGCTTTTATTGTAAAATGATCTGTCTCGCAACAATTTAATGTTCCTTGCCAAAGCGAAGTGAAATCGTAAATTGGATATTTTAAGCCTACTGATGAGAAACCTGATGCATTTACATTGAATATAGAGACCTGAACTCCTTCTCTTGATAACATTTCAAGATTTCCATTACAAGGTATAAAGACTCCGTAATCAGTGTAACATCTAATATTCAAACCTTTTTGTTTATATTCAGATAGTAACGAGATATTCCCTATTGTGTGATCTTCTCGTTTTCCTGTTGCTCCCACAATAGCAATAGTCTTACACCCTTTTGAGATTAAGAAATTGACTGCTTTGGTTTGATCATTTGTATCTTGATCTGGCACATAATAGATTATACTTGAATAACGCTCCCTGTTCTCGGCACTCAATGAGTCTCCATCTCCTATTATTGCATCGGGCGTACATCCTTGTGCAATATAAGCATCT
The DNA here is from genome assembly GCA_015061035.1 of Bacteroidales bacterium. Taxonomy (GTDB): domain Bacteria; phylum Bacteroidota; class Bacteroidia; order Bacteroidales; family G3-4614; genus Caccoplasma_A. The sequence goes on along the minus strand of SUXK01000006.1, from coordinate 40,413 downwards.
GCTCCTCCATCGCAACATACCACATAGTTGGCATTATACAATATTTGCAATGGTATTTCATGTGAAGGATATTCTCCGTTTGCTAAAATTACCGCATCTATATTATCTATAAAATCACTCATTTAAAAGCATCATTTTCTTCCATTTTATATAACCCAGAATTGCAATAACTGCATATAGAGCATATAAAGCAGAGGTATAATATAAATCTTTATATATATACAAACCTACACTTACAACATCAACTACTATCCACACCAACCATTGCTCAACATATTTACGAGCCAACATCCACATTGCTATAATGCTAACTGACGTTGTAAATGAATCAAGCCACGGTACATTACTATTTGTATATGTTATAAGCACCCAAGTTATTAAAAATTGAAGTATAAGATATACTGCGATCAATTTAAGCCATGCTTTCTTTGGAAGTGATGAAATTTTCAACCCCTCTACCCTATCCCTTTTTGAAGAGATTTTAAATAGTTTAAAGCCATACTTCCATGCTAACCAGCCATATATTGCTATAAACAAATAGTAAACGTTGATTACAAAATCGGCATAGAGTCCTGCATTGTAGAATATATATATGTATATGGCGGGCATTATAATGCTTACTACCCACAAATATATATTTGCCTTATATTCTAACCATAGATATATAAGGCCAATGATAGTGCCAAATATTTCAATATATAATTCCACAAATTAAAATCTTAGTCTTTTATGTTAGGTTCTTCTAATCCGTATGATTTAGATTTATCTTCTCTCTTTAACCATATAGCAAATAGCATTGCTATTACACCAAGAGAGGCAAATATTATCATAGGCAGAGTATAGTCGTATTTAATTTTATCATCAGTTACAGATGATACAATACAATACTTTTCAAGAATCCATCCAATCAATAGGGGAAATCCCATAAGTCCCCAGTTTTGTACCCAGAATATTAGGGAGTATGCAGTACCCAGCTCCTTCTCATTAATTATTTTTGGAACTGATGGCCACATTGCAGATGGGACAAGAGAGAATGCTGCTCCTAATACGAACATCAATATTAGAGCAAACACCCAGTTATTAAATATTGGCATTGCAAATAGTAAGTGTACTGCAACGAGAAGCAACGATCCAAAAATCATTATAGATGCTCCATATCCCTTACGGTCGTACATCATTCCAAATAGAGGTGTAAGAACCATTGTTCCAAAAGGTAATACTGATGGAATAATTCCTGCCAATGATGGCTCAACATCATATTTGTGTATCATCAAATCTGAAGCATATTTTAAGAATGGAAATACTGCAGAATAGAAGAATACACATATTATCGCTATCAACCAGAAACCTCTATTGGTAATTACGTTTTTAACATCTGAGAGTTTAAATTTCTCTTCATCACTCTCTGCATTTAGTTCTCCATTAGTTTGTTTATCAAGTTGTTTATCAAAGAATGTGTAACCTATAAATCCAACAAAACCTATACATAAGAACAACAAACACATAAGTATTGGCATTGCTTGATTGTAATCAACTAACTTACCATCTTGCATTACGCCAAAATACTCTGCAATAGGCATTGCAAACATTAACGCGACTATTGTTCCTATTCTGGCTATTGCTACCTGCAATCCTAAGGCAAGAGCTATCTCTTTTCCTTTAAACCACTTTACAATTATTTTTGTAACTGTAATATTCATTATTTCGCATCCAACTCCAAATATTGCAAATCCTAACGACGCCATAAGCACTTGACTATTTATGCCTAAAATTTCGTTATCTGATGGCAATGCGTCAATTGCAAAATATTTAATTGTTGCACCAATTATCATTAACAAAGCAGATGTTAGTCCTGTGAAGCGGATGCCTAATTTATCGAGTATTAAACCTCCAAAAATAATCATCAACAAGAAGACATTCAAGTATCCGTATGCACCTGAAAATATTCCATAATCAGTACTACTCCAACTCAATTCATTCTCTAACACCTCTTTCAACGGAGCCATTATATCGGTTAAAATATAACCACACATCATAGTAAATGATACTATTACCATTACTCCCCATCTTACAGATGATTTATCACTTAATTTTTGCATATTATATCCTTTATATACTTAATTTATCTTTTTTCAAACAACATTACATTTTCAACATGATGTGTATGAGGGAACATATCAACAGGTTGAACTTTTGTAATTTTATAAGCACTCTCTAACATTGCTGCATCACGAGCTTGAGTTGCTGGATTACAACTTACATAAACAATTTTATCAGGGGCTGCTGCAAGTATAACATTAATAACATCTTCGTGCATACCAGCACGTGGAGGATCTGTAATAATCACATCAGGACGCCCGTTTTTCTCAACAAATTCATTTGTAAGAATATCTTTCATATCTCCTGCAATGAAATATGTGTTATCAATATTGTTGAGTTGAGAATTAACTTTTGCGTCTTCTATTGCATCAGGTACATACTCTATACCAATAACTCTTTTTGCTTTCTTGGCAACAAAATTTGCTATTGTTCCTGTTCCGGTATAAAGGTCATAAACAAATTCATCTCCACTTAATGATGCAAAATCTCGAACTACACTATATAAACGATATGCTTGCTCTGAGTTTGTTTGATAGAACGATTTGGGACCTACCTTGAATTTCAAATCTTCCATCTGTTCAATTATATGGTCTTTACCACTCCATACTTCAATAGGCAAATCACTAATTATATCGTTACATTTTTGATTTACAACATACATTAACGAAGTTATCTGAGGGAACGATGATGATATATGATTCATCATTGCAGATATTTTATCATTATCATTTGTAGCAAAAATAACAATAAGCATTATCTCTCCAGTTGAAGATGTACGAATAATAATACCTCGCATATCTCCTTCTTGTGCCCGCAAATCAAAGAATGAATATCTGTTTTGTATGGCAAATTCCCTTATTGACAATCGTATCTTATTTGAAATATCATCTTGAAGATGACACTCCTTTACATCAAGAACTTTATCAAACATTCCGGGGATATGAAATCCCAAAGCATCACGCGAAGAGAACTCTATTTGAGAATCCAACTCCTCTTTGGTTAGCCACGAACGATTTGAGAATGTAAACTCCAACTTATTACGATAATAATATTGTTTCTCTGATCCTAATATAGGAGAGATCTCTGGTAATTGAACTTTTCCTATTCGTGTTAAATTATCAATTACTTGTTGTTGCTTATACTCTATTTGTTTTGAATAGTCAAGATGCTGCCACTTACATCCACCACAAACTCCAAAATGCTTACATTTGGGAGTAATTCTATATGGAGAATACTCTTTAATTGCAACAACTTTACCCTCTGCATAACTATTCTTTTTGCGAGTAAGTTGAATATCTGCAACATCTCCTGGTGCTGCATAAGGAATAAATACGACTAAATCATTTACTCGTGCTACCGCTTTACCTTCTGCCGCAACGCCTTTTATTTCAACACCCTCAATCAAGGGTAATTCTCTCTTTTTTCGTGCCAACTTTTATAATTTTTATTATATTATTTTACTCTATTTTCTATAAAAAAAACGTTCCAAAGTTACACATAATTACCCGAATTACCGCCATAAAATATTTTTTTTATTTTTTTTATCATTTACCCCTTATTGCACTTGCAAAATCAGACATATATTATTACTTTTGTAGTTGGTTCGCAAAATACGAAAAAAACAATTTTTTAATTACTATATATTAACTAAACACATCTTAAAGAATGAAGAGAGTTTATACTTTCGGTAACGGACAAGCAGAAGGTCGTGCCGATATGAAAAATCTTCTCGGAGGTAAAGGTGCAAACCTTGCTGAGATGAACTTAATTGGAGTTCCAGTTCCTCCGGGCTTTACCATCACAACAGAAGTTTGTACAACTTACACTAAAGAGGGTAAAGATGCAGTAGTTGCAATGATTAAAGAGGACGTTGAGAAAGCAATTGCTCACGTTGAGAATTTAATGGGTACAAAATTTGGTGACGCTAAAAATCCCCTATTAGTATCTGTTCGTTCAGGAGCTCGCGTTTCAATGCCCGGTATGATGGATACAGTTCTTAACCTTGGTATCACTGAAGAGGTAGCAGAGGGTATTGCTGAGAAATCTGGCAATCCTCGTTTTGCTTGGGACTCTTACCGCCGTTTCGTACAAATGTACGGAGACGTTGTTCTTGGTATGAAACCAAAAAGCAAAACTGACATCGATCCATTCGAGGAGGTTATGGACAAAGTAAAAGAGGCTAAAGGTGTTAAATTAGATACTGAACTTGACGTTGAAGATCTTAAAGAGTTGGTAAAACTTTTCAAGAGTGCAGTTAAAGAGAGAACAGGTAAAGATTTCCCCGACAATCCTTGGGAACAACTTTGGGGTGCTATCTGTGCTGTATTTGACAGTTGGATGAACGAGCGTGCTATCTACTACCGCCGAATGAACCAAATCCCAGAAGAATGGGGTACTGCAGTAAACGTACAAGCAATGGTATTCGGTAACATGGGTAACACATCTGCAACTGGTGTTGCATTTACTCGTGACGCTGCAACTGGTGAGGATATTTTCAACGGTGAGTATCTAATCAACGCTCAAGGAGAGGACGTTGTTGCTGGTATCCGTACTCCTCAACAAATCACAATCGAGGGTTCACGCCGTTGGGCAAAACTTCAAGGAATTAGCGAAGAGGAACGTGCTTCAAAATATCCTTCTCTTGAAGAGGCTATGCCTGAGTGTGCTAAAGACCTTATTGAGACTCAACAAAAATTGGAAGACTACTTTACAGATATGCAAGACCTTGAGTTTACTATTCAAGATGGTAAATTGTGGTTATTGCAAACTCGTAACGGAAAACGTACAGGTGCTGCCATGGTAAAAATTGCTATGGATATGCTTCGCGACGGACAAATTGACGAAAAGACTGTATTGAAACGTATGGAGCCTCAAAAACTTGACGAGTTACTACACCCAATCTTTGACAAAGTGGCTCTTAAAGAGGCTCGCGTAATGGCCAAAGGTCTTCCCGCTTCTCCCGGTGCTGCATCAGGTCAAATCGTATTCTTCGCTGACGACGCTGAAGCATGGGCTGAGAAACGTAAAAAAGTTATCCTTGTTCGTATCGAGACTTCTCCAGAGGACCTTCGCGGTATGAACGTTGCACAAGGTATCCTTACTGCACGTGGAGGTATGACTTCTCACGCTGCCGTAGTTGCTCGTGGTATGGGTAAATGCTGTGTATCAGGTGCAGGAGAAATCATCGTTGACTACAAGGCTCGTACAATTGAGATGAGCGGTAAAGTATATAAAGAGGGTGATTGGATTTCATTGAACGGATCAACAGGTGAAGTTTATGATGGTCAAGTTAGAACAGTTGAGGCTGACTTAAGCGGAGACTTTGGTGCTATCATGGATATTGCTGAGAAATTCACTCAAATGGATGTTCGCACAAATGCTGATACTCCTCGCGATGCTGAAACAGCGCGCCGTTTTGGAGCAAAAGGTATTGGTCTTTGCCGTACAGAGCACATGTTCTTTGAGGGTGACCGTATCAAAGCAATGCGTGAGATGATTCTCTCAAAAGATGAAGAGGGACGCCGCGAGGCTCTTAAGAAACTTCTTCCAATGCAACGTCAAGACTTCTACGGAATCTTCAAAGCAATGGATGGATTTGGTGTTACTATCCGTCTTCTTGATCCTCCTCTACATGAATTCGTTCCTCATCAATTAGCAACTCAAAAAGAACTTGCTGAAGAGATGGGATTAACAATTGAAGAGGTTAAGAACGCTGTTGATTCACTTGCAGAGTTTAACCCAATGTTAGGACACCGTGGTTGTCGTCTTGGATGTACTTATCCTGAGATTACAGAGATGCAAGCACGTGCTATCATTGAGGCTGCAATGGATGCTCAAGCAGAGGGCGTAAAAGTAACTCCTGAGATTATGGTTCCTCTTGTAGGTTCTTTGAACGAGTTAAAAATGCAAGCAGAGGTTATCACAGCAACTGCAGAGAAAGTATTTGCAGAGCGTGGTGCAAAAGTTGACTATAAGATTGGTACTATGATTGAGGTTCCTCGTGCTGCTCTTACTGCTGATAAGATTGCAGAGGTTGCTGACTTCTTCTCATTCGGTACTAACGACCTTACTCAAATGACATTCGGATTCTCTCGCGATGACGCTGGAAAATTCTTGAAAGTTTACCAAGAGAAAGGTATCTTGAAAAACGATCCATTCCAGATCTTAGATCAAGAAGGTGTTGGACAACTTGTTAAGATGGGTACTGAAAAAGGTCGTTCAACTAAGAGCCACTTAAAAGTTGGTATCTGTGGAGAGCACGGAGGTGAGCCTTCATCAGTTAAATTCTGTGCTTCACTTGGTATGAACTACGTAAGTTGTAGCCCATTCCGCGTGCCTATCGCACGTGTTGCTGCGGCACAGGCGGCTGTTGAATAAAACAAGTATTATGACTGATACTTAGATAGTTAGGCGGTAGGCTTTTCAAATACAGAGGCTTACCGCCTATATTATATAATGTACGCACGAGCATTTTGCTCAAAAAATGTGCAGAATGAACGCAAATGTTATACAATAGTTAGCTGGTTTTTACAACAGTGTTGTACAGGTGTTGTACAAATGGTATTGCCGAGATATGAGCAAATTATGATAAAACATGTCTCAACCTATTGGAACACGATACAAACACTTTGGAACACAGTTTATGATTAACAATTAAAAATAACAAACATGGCAACATTGAAAGCAGTAGTAAGAACAGCAAGAGCTGACGGTTTTTACCCTGTATATATCAGGGTAACACATCATCGCCTTTCTTCGTTCATCAAAACAGACAAGATGGTTACTAAAAAGGAACTGACCAAGACTAACGAGATTAAAGACCCCTACGTACTTCAATACTGTACGCAGAAGATTTTAGAGTTCAATGAACGACTAAACAGAAAAGAGATTGAGCTTTGGACCGCAAAGGAGATTGCGGAGTTCCTGACTTATGGCAATGATGATATTTGCTTCTCGGACTACGCTCGTACGCACATTGCTCGTATGATTGACAATGGGCAAGAGAGAAATGCTAAAAACTATAAATTGGCATTGCAACACCTTGAGCGATTTTGCGGCACTACTAAAGTGATGTTTTCTCACTTCACTTCACAATTGATGAATAGATGGATTAAGTCATTAGAGAGTACGCATAGAGCAAAAGAAATGTACCCTATCTGTATGCGACAGGTGTTCAAGGCCGCGCAGTTGGAGTACAACGACTATGATACTGGACTTATCCGCATCAAGACTAATCCGTGGGTTAAGGTGGAAATCCCCTCTGCTGATAAGGCGGAGAAACTTGCCATTACTCCCGAAGCGTGCCGAGCATTCTTCTCGTTCCCTCTCCCCGACAGCAAGATGAAGTTCCCATTGACGGAGTTCGGACGTGATATTGCTATGATGGTGCTTTGCCTGGCAGGCATCAACACTGTGGATCTGTATAACCTGCGGAAGAAAGACTATGAGAACGGTATCATTCGTTACCAACGTGCAAAGACTCGCAAGAGCCGTTCTGATGGTGCGTATATGGAAATGCGTGTGCCTGCAATAATTCAGCCGTTGTTTGATAAGTATCTTAACACGACAGACAGCGAACGTCTGTTCAACTTCTATCAACGCATGGGGACATCAGACAGTTTCAATGCGAACGCTAATAGTGGCATCAAGCAGATTTGTAAAGCAATGGAACTACCGAAAGAGGATTGGTATTCGGTCTATACGTTTAGGCACACTTGGGGAACTGTGGCGCAGAACGATGTCCGTGCCTCTATATCGGACGTGGCTTTTGCGATGAACCATAGTAGCGGACACAAGGTTACACGTGGATATATTAAGATTGATTTTTCTCCTGCATGGGAGTTGAACGACAAAGTGATTGACTTCATATTCTTCTCTGGCAAGACTTCGACCAGAGAGCAGAAACAGGAGGATACACATTTTAGATTGTCGTATCGCTTTATGGTGAACGCTGCCGCATATCACAATGGGCAGAACGTGGCAGAACTGACGGACGTAGGCTTCAACAACGTGGATGAGGTTATTGCCCGGCTCGTTACTATGCTTCCTGAGGATATTCCCAACCGCTCAATCGTGATGTTTAAAATCGTCAATCTCGACAAGAACCAAACTGTGGTGTACCAACGACAGAAAGGAAAGGGTTTCTGACCTTTTTAGTGAAGCCACGAATATGATGCAAGCCTGCAAGGAGTTTCTCTTTGTGGGCTTTCTCTTTTTATTAAATCCTTAAAAAAAAATTTCTCACGTGCGTGTACGCACGCGCAGTTGATGTAGTATATATATATATTATATTATGAAATATATACGAAGTATATATGAATAATATAAAAGGATTTCCGAAGAAATCCGAAGAAAAGGGCTATAAATGTACAATTATTATAATAAATGTACAATAATAGGGTATTTCTTCTGAAGAAATGAGGTATAATTGTACAATAATAGTTATAACTTCGGAATTTTTCGGAGGAAATCCGAAGAAATGTATGGAAGCATAAAAAAGCGATGTTCATCACTGAACACCGCTCAAACAAACTGTATTTATATCATTATGGGCAATTAACCTCTGCGTCTAAAGTAGAGGGGTTTAGATTATTCTTCATCTTCATTTGAAAGTTCAATCAATTTATCTTCAATTGTTTTTTCGGTTGAAGATGTTATATCAAGATTTGTCGCTTGTAGTTTTGGTAATACATAAGCTGCAAGTTTCTCCATTGCTGTTATTCTATCTTTACTGTCCAAATCAGCAAGATCTTCAATAAATGTATGAGAATTAAAATAATCATCTACTGCATCTGCTATTGCTTTTCTCACAATTGCAGATGTTTTATTGGGTGTCCCTGCTTTTCTTCCTCCTGTTTTTTTCCCTATTGCCATAAACTTTAAAAGTAAAAAGTTAAACCGCATGTGCAAAATTATCTCTTTATCTTAGTTGCAGTTTTATAACTTTTAATAATTAATAAATAATTATGGCACTTGGAACACTTTTAGGTATTGGTAGTAGTATTTTCGGTGGTATAATGGGTGCAAAAGCAGCACGACAAGCCGAAGATAATATAAAGAAACAACAAGAGAAAAATGAAGCATGGTATAATAGAAGATATAATGAAGATGCGACACAAAGAGCAGATGCAATCCGAATGCTAAACAAAACAAGAGATTTCATAAAAGAAAGAAACAAACAAGCAGAAGGAGTTGCAGCCGTTATGGGTACTCCAGCAAGTGCTGTAGCTGTTGAGAAAGCACGAAACAACTCTATTATAGGTGATGTAACTTCTCAAATTATAGCTGATAATGTAGCAAGGAAAGATAACATCGAACAAATCTATATGGATAGAGATGACAATTATCAATCTCAACTAAATCAAATCCAATTGAATAAAGCACAACAAATAGCAAATGCTACTGCAGGTGTTGCATCGGCAGTAGCTAAAATGTAATATCGGCAATTTCTAATGTAATTTCCCATGAGCAAAACAAAAGATAAAATTTTATTTACAGGTAATAATGATTTCTCACCTACATCATCGACTAATTATAATAATTTGGTTAAAACTGTAGGAGATAAAGCAGTAGAAGTAGCACAAAATGCCAAAAATAAAGTTCAGTACTCAGTAAGGAATACAGGGGATAAATTAGGGATTAAATCTCTAATCAAAGGGACTACACCAGCCCCTACTTCTCCTACGAATTCTATTCCCAATACCGCAACTGAAGGAATGACGGATAAATCTCTTACATATACAGATATGTATAAACAACTACAAGATGAGAGACAGCAAGAAACTGAAAAAATGGCTAAAAAAGCAAGACGCGATATGATTTTAGCAAAATTATCTGATGGCATATCTGCTATTGCTAACTTGGTAGCCACGACAAAAGGTGCTCAAAATAGTTATACGGGAGACAGCACAAGAACCGAAAATACAAGAAAAAGATGGGAGGACTATTATAACCGCTATATCCAAGAACAAAAAGAAAGATATAAGGATATGGAAGATGCTATGCGACTTGATGAGGCAATCAGGTATAGAAATGAAGATAAAGAAAAAGAAGATACAAGATATAAAGAAAACATTGAGCATCGTAACGAGCGTGAGCTGATAGCAGATGAACGCTACAAGAAAGAACAGGAATACCGAAAAGATCGTGATGAGGAAGCAGACAGACGTTGGCAACAAACCTTTGAAGAAAATAAACGAATGCACAACGCCAATATAGAAATTAGAAAAGAAGAAGCAAAAGCAAGGACAGCACGTGGTGTTCGTGGTAAGCAACTTGGCTTTGCAGACGGAAAAGGAAATCAAGTAAGCATTTATGAAAATGTTTGGAAAGGCTCAATGCAACAAGTATATGATGTACTCTACGAAGATATGGTCAAAGCCTACAATGAAGATAAAAATAATAATCCAAGAGTACCAAAACATAAAACACAGAAAGAAAAAGACGATTTTGTTAAACAAAACTGGCACAAATCTCCAAGAGCCTCACAGATTATGCTCACACTTTCTACTATTGACCCAGCCACTATGACAAGTGAGATTAATGATGACTCAAATCAAAGTTTAGGTTGGGGAAATCCTTCTAATAATACAACTGATTGGTAAATACTATGAATGACAAAGAATTAAAGAAACTATATACAGCGTTGATTAACAAAGGTTATTCAACCGATGATTTAGGAGATGAGAAGACTTTCAGTTTGAAAATGAGCGACAAAACTAATAGAAAAGAACTTTATGATTGGGTCTCATCTAAAGGGAATTTTAGGCTTGGCGATTATAATTCATACGAGAATAGACTTTCATCAGTTGGCTCGGAAGAAACACAACATGAGGAACTGAAACAATCACAATTACCAACTACATCTCAATATGAGTTGCCAAATAATAAGGTTTTAATTGATAACCCTAAATTACCTAAAGAGCCTGAATATATAGAGGGTTTTGTTCCTGCTTTTAAGCAAAGTAGTAATACTTTATGGCAAGGTATAAAAGCTTTTGCTGGAGAGGTTGCAAACATCTTTACTGGAAGTTCAAGAGATGAAAAGGATGCCCTTAACTTGATTGCAGATCTTGAGAGTAAAGGCATTGATATTAATGAAACTTCATCTTATGTTGACAAAGACAATAGTAAAGGTAATGAAATGTTGCGTAGTCAACTCCTTAACAACCCCGACAAACAAATAGAATTTAAACAAAATCTTATTAGAAATGGCTCAACGGAAGAGAAAGCTGATGCCATATTATATAATATTGTTGGAGAGGGTTACGAACATAGGAAATCTTTATTAAGAATTAACGATGCTATTAAAGAAGCAGGAGGTGATATTGATAAAGCTAAACGTATTTTAGAAGAAGAAAGCAAGGATACTTGGGGAGATAGAATGATTAATGAAGCATCAAGAGAACTTGCTAAGACTAAACCAACTAAAGGATTTGGAGCATGGGTTGGAGAATTAGTTCCCCAAATGATAGGTAGTGCTTCAGCAATAGCATTAAGTCTTTTTACAAGAAATCCTAAATACTCCAACCTTATTGGCATCGCAAATATGGGAGGACTTACTGCTTCTACAATGGGATCTTCAATGGTAGAGGCTCGAAATAATGGTGCAAGCAATTTACAAACTTGGGCAGTCGGTATCGCTGATGGATCTATTGAATATGTTACAGAGAAAATTCCATTTGACAGATATACTAAAAAACTTTTCAATGGAACAAAAAAGAAAGTTTCAAAAGATATTGTAGAAGCTGTTAGTAATAATGAGATCGCTAAAAATGAACTGGAAAAACTTCTAATCAAAGCTAATAAAAAACTCGGTGGTAAATTACTGAATGGGAAAAATGTAAAAGAATATCTAACAGATATAGCAGCTGAAAGTGCATCTGAGTTTACAGCAGAGGCTTTGCAAACTATTACTCCAATGATATATCAGGATAGTAAGGATTACCCTACCCTTTCGGAGATAATCGAAAATGGTTGGGAGGGTGCAAAGGCAGGTTTATTTATGGGTAGCGTACTTGGAGGTGCAAGTAAAATAGCTGAGCACAGAGCAGAAAAAAAACGTAGAAAAGAACAGGGGTATGTTAATGTTGCTGAAGTTTATTTTAATGATGATGAAATAAGCCCTTTTGAAGATGAAACCGATATTGTAGAGATTATTGGAAAATCTGCCAACAATAAAATTAATGTATTACATAATGGAGTAGTAAAAGAAATTGATGCTTCGCAGATACATCAAGCATATAACTTCACATTTGACGAATTTTATTCGGCAGAGATTGATATGGAGCAAGAGGAGTCGTATAATACAGGTTATAACCTACACACTTCTCAGGAAATGAACGATGCAAAGAATATGTATGACTATCAACGTCAGAGAATGATTTCTGTTGTGGGAACAAACGAGGAGACTCTTGACGGAAACTTTGTGGATTGGTTAAACGAAGCTAAAAATGCACAGAATAGTAACGACTTTGAAAGAGCAAATACTATTATTGATTACCTAAACGCTAAACAAGTGTACGATGGTATGATACAGCGAGTGCGTGATGATATTGATGGACGCATAGAAGAGAGTAATATATTAATAGATAAACGTACTAATAAAGCATCAGGTTTACTGCAAGGTGCAACTTTAAAACGCAATGACAGAAACGTATTTATTGTTAATGGAAATGTTTTGCGTAATGAAAATGGTAGCATAGATTTAAGCAATTCAGAGAAAAGTATTATTATTTGTGACGCAGAGACTGGCACTCTTGAACAAATCTCATCGGACGAAATTTCAGCATTAGATGAGTTAATAGACCCTACTACTGAAAAAGAGATAAATGCAGAGGCTATCCGTCAGCAATATGCACAGGAAGCCGCCGACAAGATTGACGGTGTTGTTGCTTTTAATCCCGGTGATACTTATCCTATTGCCGGCGATAATGGTGTAATGCAGGTGCAAGTTGTTGCCAATGAACAGGGTATTGTAGATAATGGAGACGGTACAGTGAATGTATCGGACGGAGTAAATGTATTCCCATTAGCTAAAGAGATTATTCAACAACAAGTTGATGAGGCTAACAAAGAGCGTTTAATACAGTTTGAGGAAGCAAGAAATGAAGATAATAATTCGGGAGAGACGGACGTAACTCCTACTGCCTTGGAACTTATTCCAAAAGATGAACAGGGTAATCCAATTTATGAGCAGACCGATAGTGATACCGCTTGGGACGCTATTGTAGAGCAAACAGAGGGCGATGAGGCTATGGCACAAACCGTAGCCGATGGAATGGTTGCCGACAAAGAGGCTGCTTTGAAGAAATTGGAGAAAACCAAGTCGAAAGGCGGTGCTACCATTGCCGAGAAGATTGTTGCCGAGAAAGAACGCAAGGCGGCGATTGATGCGGCACAGCAGGAACTTGAGATATGGAAACAAATTGCTGGTACCGCTAACCGCAGAAGAGTTAATGCGGAGAGTGAACGTAATCGTATTATTGCAGAAGAGAACGCTATGCGTCAAGCAGAGGAAGAAAGAGTACGTGCTGAACGTGAGGAGGCTGAACGTATAGAGCGTGAAGCCCTCAACGGTGTTCCTGATATGGTGGACGATACTCCACAAGACGCACGAGCAAGAGGTTACAGACGTGTCAGTGGGCATAAGATTGACCGCCAAGAGCCTTTGCAAGCAGTACAAGGTAAAGAGGTTTCAGTCCGTTTTAGTGATGATACTATTGCTAATGGTCGTGTAGCAGTTATTGATGCGACACAATTACAACCGAGCCACATTCAAGGTGTGCGCAATCCTCTACACTTCATTGATGAGGCACAACCAAAGGAGCGTAACGATGAAGCGAGTGTAATGTCGGCACGTAAGATTGCCGGGAACATTCGCCCCGAGGAG
>SUXK01000006.1:0-26413 GCA_015061035.1 Bacteroidales bacterium | reverse complement strand
TACCGTGAACGCACGAGGAGAAGCCATACAGGGCAACAACCGTAGTGATGCGCTCCGTCTTATGTGGGAGAGCCACCAAGACCAGGCAGCGCAGTACAAGCAGTATCTGATTGACCACGCAGAGGAGTTTGGCTTGAATGCCGATGATATTGCTACCATGGAACGTCCTGTACTTGTGAATATGCTTGACGTGAACGATGCAGAGGCTATCAATCTTGGCCAGTACGTGGCTCAAGATACAGAGAGCGGAGGTACAGAACGTATAAAGGCAAAGAATGCTTTGCAAAAAATGGGTGCTGATATGCGTACTTTTGCTAATATGTTGCTGAAGTCAAGCGATGATGATATTTCTTTTGCAGGGCTTATAGACAACAATGGTGTTGAGGTATTAAAATGGATGAACAGAAAAGGCTACATCTCTCCTACTCAATACCGAAGTGCTTTTGACAGCAAAGGAAATCTTACTGCCGAAGCAAAGAACGATTTGCGTGGTATTATGTATCAAAGCATTTTCAAAAATGGTAGTACAAGACTTGAAGAGATGTTCAATGCTATGCCAGCAAAGTCTCAAAAGGCTATTCTTGCAACTGCTTTCAGGGATTATGACAGCCCCAATGCAGAGCGTATGATTGAGGAGATACAGAACTCAATCCGTGCGTTCTATGCCCTATCGCATAGTGAGGCATTTATGAGTGCAAAGACATTTAAAGATGCACGTTCAGCTGTTGAGGCTTGGAAACGTCAATATCAATTTGATGATGTTACAGGAGAAAGTTATATTCCTGCCGAAAATTTCAGTAACTTTGCATTGTTACTTGCTACTATGTATAAGGGAGAAAATCAGTCTTTTATACAAAGTACTTTTAATAGTTTATTTGACCTTATTCAAGGCACACAAGAACCAAACCTGTTTGAGCAACCTGATAATACGCCTCGTACTCTTGCTCAAGCAATTAAAGAAGTTTTAAATTTAGATTATAATGGACAACAGCGAAGCAATGTATTGGTTGGCGATAATTCAACAAGCCAACAAGGGCAGCAAGGAAGCACAGGAGATGCTGCAACAGGAGAACGAATTGAGAGTGGAGAGCGGACAGCCGACAGTGCAGGAAGCATTGAAAGCGGTAGCGGACAGGGCGAAGTAGAAAATACACCTCCCTTACTTGATGTAGTAAGAACTCTTTACTCAAAGGGCAAGGAAGTTGCATCAAAGTTATTTCAGCGTTCTTTCTTTGATGTCGCACCGACACCAAAGTTTATGCAAGAGTTGGGACTACGTGGAGACAAGTTTACAATCAAGTATGGTGTTATAGCTCGCCATATTGGGAAAGATGGTTCTCACGATCTGTCCGAAAGAGATTGGGTGCAACTGCCACAGGCTCTACAAAATCCGTTTGCTATATCTAAACTGACAGATAAGGCAGACGCTTATCGCATTTATACTACTCTCCAAACAGAGAGCGGAGAATTTGTTGTTGTCGGTGCTGATGTTAAAAATGCTGGTCGAGAAATTGAGGTAAACGCTATCTCTACTGTATTTGGACGTAGAAACAATGCAAATTTACCCAAGGATGAGGAAGTAATATATAGGAGTAAAGAAATAACTCCTGAACAATCGGCACTTCTGGAGCGACCCAATTTCGCTCAATATCCGACTGAAGAGGAGTTATCTACTGACAAAGATACAACAAATTCTCAAACTACCAACGAGTTAGGAGAAAAAAATGCAGTATCGTCTATTCAAGAGCAGATACAGCCAGCAGAGGCAGAGATAAACACCAACAATGCCGACAAAAAAAACAATGACGGGAATGTTACCGAAGAGGTAACTACTAAGAACGGAATTAAAACCACTAAATACTCTACGTGGAGAAAAACTAAGAGTGGCGAGGTCAAACGTGTTACCGGCTCAGGTAAACCTATTTCGGTTGAAGAAGCACAATATATTTTTGATTTAGAAGATATTGACTTAGATGATGTTAGAAAGTTAGAAATTCTTGAACTGAGGGAGGCTGAAAATGGAGACCGAACTGTAAGACTAAAAGTTTCCTACAATGATCTCACTACTGAAACATTTGAAGTTAAATATAAAGAGGCGAGCAAAGCGGATGCCGAAGC
Organism: Bacteroidales bacterium; assembly: GCA_015061035.1. GTDB lineage: Bacteria > Bacteroidota > Bacteroidia > Bacteroidales > G3-4614 > Caccoplasma_A. The sequence continues at coordinate 24,295 of SUXK01000006.1, read as the reverse complement.
ACCTGTAAAGGCAGAGACTCCGACTATATCACAGGAGAGTGAGCAAGTCAGTGACCAAGATAACACCCCCTACTCTATCACTCCTGCTCAATATACCACCAAGAAAGGCAAGGTGCTTGATATGCACCTCGTGAAGTTTGCAGGCACTCTGACGAAAGAACAGCAGAGAGCTGCCAAAGAACTTGCAAAAGCCGAAAAGGGTTGGTATGACCGTGAGCAGGGCGGATTTATGATGCGTAGCGAGGAGAGTGCAAAAAGTTTAGCCGGAACTATACTCGGTAATGAGGAGGCTGTTAGTGATGCACAGCCTGTTTCACTTGCTGATACTCGAAAGGTTGTAGAGACAGAGCAACCTGCAACTATTGAAACAGCAAATCAAGGGCAATTCGGACTTGTCAGCGATGAGCGTATGGCTGAACTTAAAGAACGACTACGCAAGAAATTGGGTGGACAGTTGAATGTTGGTATTGACCCTGAAATTCTTGCTATCGGTTTGGAAATTGCCGTAGGGCATATTGACAGAGGTGTTAAGTCTTTTACTGACTTTGCCAAAGTTATGATTGCTGATTTGGGCGATGTTGTTCGTCCTTATCTTAAAGCATTCTACAACGGTGCAAGAGATTTGCCCGAAGTAACAGAGAATGGTTTGGCTAATGAAATGACCTCTTATGAGGAAGTACAGCAGTTTAATGTTGCTACTATCGGTAAAGAGCATAGCGACCCATTTACAACGGCAGAAATTGTTGTTGCTGAGCAAACACACAACAAAGAAGCCGAGCAAGCTAAACAAGATATTATAAACCAAAGAAATAGTGAAAGGAGAAAAGAAGATGAACAAACTTCAGCAAATACACAAACTATTGCAAGCCAAACAGAGGCTGTTGTTAGTGAAGCAGAAAGCAGCATTGAAAAAGCAAGAACTGAACAGGAAGTAACCGAGACAGAGCAAAAAGTTGACAAACAACTGACTTCCATTGATGAACAGTTGAATAAACTCAACTATATTGATAACCTACATTCTGGTATGCGTGTGGTTACAAAAGACGGCAAAGATGTTTTGCTTTCTATTGTAATGCACCATGGAGAACAGTTGAGTGCTACTCAATTCTCAAAACCTCGTGTACATAGATTGTATGGTACTCATAATGGGCAAATGATTGACATTGCCCCTGCGGACATTGATATAGATGCAACTATACGTTTAAATGAGGGAAGTAATAATGTTGCTTCTCAAGAGACTCCTGCAAAAGAGACAGAGAGCTACAACGGGTTTAACCGTGGCGACAAAGTGATATACACTCCCCAAAGTGGTAGTCGTGAAGCTGTGGAAGCTACAATTCACGATTTTGAAGAATACGGAGACCACAAGCCTGTTCTTGATACAGGATTGGCACCTGTCCTTTATGAGGTTGCAGAATGGAGCGATATTAAGCCTATTGAAAGAAAAGAAAAAAAGGCAGAAGAGAATAAAAAATCAAAGAAAAAAACAGTAACTTTACAGAAGTTAAACGACGCTGGTTTGTTTGACGGTCTGTTTGAAAACGAAAACAATAACGACAATGGATTACAAAGAGATGATGCAGTTCGCACCGAAAGGGTGTCAGCCAACGGTAATAGGAACGCCTCAAGAGGAAGCCGAACAGCAAATAGCGAAGAAGTACGGCAAGAAGGTGAAAGAACTCAACGAAGCGGAGAAAGCGGAGGCGAACGAGTTAGCGGAACGATATCGCAGAGCGATGGACGACCCGATGGACGCTTACAGGGGCTAAAAAAGAATACCCGAAACAATCATTCAGAGCGAGGCAAAGACCACGCTCCTACTTCGGTTGATGCTCGTATTGAAGCTAATATAAAAGCTATTGAATTAGCAAAAGAGTTGCTTGAGAGTGGCGAACAGGCTACCGAGAAACAGATGCAGACCCTCCGCAAGTTTAGCGGTTGGGGCGGTTTGGGTAAAGCGTTCAGCGAGGGAACATCGTATGCTCCTAATAATATTGCTAAAAAACTTCGTGAACTACTTGGAGAAGCTGCATACCAACAAGCGGTAATGAGTGCCAATAGTGCTTATTATACTCCTGCATACGTTGTTGATACGCTATGGGATATTGCTGAACAAATGGGCTTTGAGGGTGGTAACATTCTTGAAGGTTCGGCAGGTATCGGTAACATATTGGGGCAAATGCCTACTCATATCAGTGAGCGTAGCGATATTCACGCCATTGAGATTGACGGCACATCGGGTGGTATTCTATCTCTACTATACCCCGATGCAAAGGTAGATATTCAAGGGTTTGAGGAAACTCGTATTGCCAATGGTAGCGTGGACTTGGCTATTACCAATGTTCCGTTTGTTACAGGTCTTCATGTGAATGACACTACGGGAGATAAAGACCTATCAAAGAAATTCCATAACATACATGATTTTTGTATAGCAAAGAATGTACGCAAACTGCGTGAGGGCGGTTTGGGTATCTTCATCACGTCAAATGGTACACTTGACAACAGCAAGAAACTGCGTGATTGGATTGTGAGCGAGGGAGGTGCAGACTTTGTGGGTGCTTTCCGTATGCACAACAAGACTTTTGGCGGTACAGGTGTAACCTCGGATATTATTGTTATTCGTAAGCGTGTTAATGGTAAGAAGTCGGCTAATGCTATTGATGTTAGCACCGTTACGGGTGAGCGTGTAGCTGAATATGAAACAGGAGAAACACGCAAGGTTAAGGGACAAATCGTTCCTATTGTGAAGCAACTCTCAATGGACTACAATCAGTATTTCGTTGAACACCCCGAAATGATGGCTGGAGAAATGCACTTTGGATTTGAGAAAGGTGATACATTCCGTCCTGCGAGCAAAGGCTTATACCCTAAACAGGGTATGAACCAAGAAGAGATGTTGGCAAACTTTGTTCAGTCGTTCACGGCAGAGGAATTTGGAAGAAGAAATGAAGAGGATGAAATAAACAGTTTTGCCCAGGCAATGCAAGGCAAAAAATTAGGTGAGATGTTTGTCAATGATGGCGAACTATACACCTACACTATGCAAGGAGCACAACCAATAAGTGCTAATTCCAACAAAGTAAAGGGACACACAAAGGTTGAGTGCTTTGAGGCATACAACGCCATTAAAGAGGCTCTTAATGATGTTCTTTCGTATCAGACAGAGAATGAAAGCAATGAGGGATTACAGCCATTACTTGATAAACTTAATAAGGCATACGACAAATTTGTAGCTACTTACGGGCATTTCAACAAGAATAGTGCTATTGCATTCCTCCGCAACGATGTGGACTATGCAAATGTAGCTTCGGTTGAGACTTATGAAGAGATTGGAGACGGCAAAGGCGGTATTAAACAAACATTCGGTAAAGCCGATGTAATGAAAGAGCGTGTTGTTGAAAAAGAGATAGAGCCTGCACCAACCAACGTCAAGGACGGTATTGTAGCAAGTATCTTTAAGTATGGTCGCATTGATGTTCCATACATTGCAGAGCACCTTAATAAGAGTGCCGAAGAGATTAAAAAGGAGATAATCGAGAGTGGTTACGGTTTTGAAGACCCTGCTACTCGACAGATTGAAGTGTCTTATCTGTATTTGAGTGGCAATGTTCGTGAGAAACTTCGTCAAGCACAAGAGAACAACGAAAACGGAGTGTATGACAAAAATATCAAAGCATTGCAGGAGGTTATCCCCATGGATATTCCTGCTCATTTGATAGACTTCACTTTGGGTAGTTCTTGGATTGAGCCGAAACTATACGAGGAATACGTGAAAGAGCGTACCGAGGTAGGCGTACAATTTACTGCCGTAGGTGGCACTTGGTTTATGAATGAGCCATATTTCACCAACTACGAGAAAAACCGTGCTATGGGTGTTAGAAGTGAAATGCTCGGACGTACCATTATGGGGCACTCTCTTATTGAAGCTGCTATTCAAAACAAGAGTATTACTGTTTCTTCTACAAGGAAGAATTGGGACGGCTCAACAGAGACAATTACAGATAAAGAGGCTACTCAGGCTTGTGCTGCAAAGATTGACGAAATACGTCAGGACTTCAAGGAGTGGGCAAGACAGAAGATGCAGAGCGACACTGAAATGAGTGAGCGTATGGAGCGCATCTATAACGACACATTCAACAACTATGTGCCGATGAGCATACCCGATGACTTTGTGCCGGAATACTTCGGCGGCGCATCGCATAAGTTCAAAATGCGTCCGCATCAAGGCAGAGCCATTGTAAGAGGTACTATGCAACCGCTTTTGCTTGCTCATGAGGTAGGTACAGGTAAGACATTTACGCTTATCTCTACCGCAATGGAGATGCGTCGTTTGGGTACTGCTCGCAAACCTATGATTGTTGTTCAGAACGCAACCGTAGGGCAGTTTGTGGAAAGTGCAAAGGAACTCTACCCCAATGCTAAAATACTGACACTTGAAGAGGCTGACCGTAGTGCAGAGGGCAGAAAGAATTTCTACGCTAAAATCAAGTACAACGATTGGGATATGATTGTGGTTCCTCAATCTACATTTGAGTTTATACCCGATAGCGAGGAGAGACAGATGGCGTTTGTTCAGGATAAGATTGAGGAAAAAATGCTTGTACTTGAACAAATGAAGGAAGCCGACCCAGATGCAAAAAGTATGATTACTCGACAGGCTGAACGTGAAATAGAGTTATTAGAGGAACAACTTGCAGGGTTAAGCGAGGAGGCTTCAAAGAAAAGAAGTGCCAATGAAGAGAAAAAACGTGCAGTTTCTTTGCAGAATGCAGAGGTAAAGGCTTGGGAAATGCTTGACCGCAGGACTGATGATGTAGAGAACTTTGATGATATGGGTATTGATGCCCTACTCATAGATGAGGCTCACGAATATAAACATCTTGGTTTTGCCACTGCTATGCAACGTGGTGTCAAGGGTGTGGACCCGTCATACAGCAAGAAGAGTCAAGGGGTATTCTTAAAGACTCAGGCTGTTTTGGAGAAGAACAACGGTAGAAACGTAATCTTTGCGACAGGTACTCCTATAAGCAATACTGCTGCCGAGATATGGACGTTTATGCGTTACCTTATGCCTGCTGACACTATGAAAGAGTATGGCATTTATTACTTTGACGACTTTGTTCGCAACTTCGGTAATATACAACAGATGTTGGAGTTTACCACAAGTGGCAAGTTTAAAGAGAACAACCGTTTTGCAGGTTATGTAAACTTACCTGAATTGGTGCGTATATGGTCGGGCGTGGCTGATACTGTACTTACTAAAGAGGCAGGTGGTGTAAAAGATAAGATACCCGAAATGGAGGGAGGAAAGGCAGAAGACCTTTATTTACCTCAAACTCGTGCTTTGCGTAGCATTATGAAGTTTGTCAAGGCGGAACTTGAAAGATACGACAAGATGAGCGGTAAGCAGAAGAAAGAGAATAGCCATATACCACTCACAATGTACGGTATTGCCAAAGCTGCTGCCGTTGATGCACGTTTGGTACAATCTGATGCAGAGGACGACACCAATAGCAAAACTAATGAGGCCGTTAGACAAACATTACGTTCTTTAAAGGAGACAGCAGATTATAAGGGTACTGTTGCCATATTTGCCGATAACTATCAGAACAAAGAGAGTGGTTTTAACTTGTATGAGGATATTCGTGAAAAGTTAATCGCAGAGGGTGTTCCTGCTGATGAGATTGTGGTAATGAAGTCGGGAATGACTATTAAGAAGAAACTCGAAATCTTTGAAAAGGTCAATCGTGGCGAGGTGCGTGTTATTCTTGGTTCTACCTTTACTCTTGGTACCGGTGTAAACATACAGGAGCGTTTGCACACTTTAATACACTTGGACGCTCCTAACCGCCCAATGGACTACACCCAGCGTAATGGACGTATCTTGCGACAGGGTAACTTGCATAAAGCAATGGGCAAGCCTGTACGCATCTTGCGTTTTGGTGTTGAGGATAGTTTGGACGTTACAGCATATCAAAGATTAAAGACAAAGGGTGCTATTGCCGACAGCATTATGAATGGTAAGCAGATGATGTCAAATAGTATGACTAATCGTGTACTTGAGGAGGAAGAGGACGTATTTGGAGATACAGTTGCTCAACTTTCGGGTAGTGAATATGCTATGCTGAAAAACAATGCTGAAAAGAATGTTCGTAAGTTTGCAAGCCGTAAAAAACAGTGGGAGGCAGACCAAACATACGTTCATAATGCTATTCCTAAAGTAAAAGGTTTTATTAAAGATGCTGAAAAACGTATTGAAGATAATAGCCGATACTTGGAGGCTGTGCGTTCGGAGTTCCCCAATGGCAAGGCAAAGGAAATTGTTATCGGTAAACATCGCTTCTCCTCTGTTGAGGCAATGGAAGATTATCTAAAAGAGCACAACAAGACTGCTCTTGATGCAATGAAGCAAATGAAAGACGGCAATATTGCAGGAGAACAGAAACGAGAACTGACCATACAGATAGGCAAATTTACTTTTAACGTAAAAACAGAACTTACAAGACAGACTGTTGCTAATGGTGCAACCCTATTCAATGACGTTGAAAGAAAAATGACCTACTCTTGTGCCGAACTTGGTATAGAGAACATTCCTGTACGTCAAAACTTGCTCCGCAATGCTATTGAGGATATTACTCAAAATGTTATTACCGGAGTTGATTTTACTGAACGATTGGAAGCGGCAGAGCGTAGCAAGAGACACAACGAGGCGGAACTGGAACAACTCTTATCAAGAGAGGGCAAGCCGTTCGAGTATGAGGCTGAATTAGAACAGGCAAAGGCTCAATATGAGGAATACGCAGAACTGATGAAGAAAGAGTTGGAGCAAAAGGAAGCCAAGTATGCAGAAATGGACGCAAATATAGAGACTGCCGACAATATTGTTAATGCTGAGGAAGATGATATTCTTGAACGTGATGGTAATGCTATATATTTTAATGAAGAAGAGGCATACCAAAGAATGGCAGAGCGTGTTGAGGAGCTTGCAAATAAACTTCATCTTGACAATGTTGAGATTGTAAATGATGCAAGTACATTGGAGGGCAAAAAGAGACGTGCAAAAGGTTTCTATTCAAAGAGCACAGGCAAGATAACTATTGTTATCCCTAACCACAGAGATATACTTGATGTAGAACAAAGTTTACTTCACGAGGCTGTGGCTCACTTTGGTTTACGTCAGTTGTTTGGTGAGGAGTTTGACAACTTCCTTGACAATATTTATGCTAAAGCTGATAAGAAGATACGAGAAAAAATTGTTAAACTTGCAATAAAGAACGGCTGGGATTTCAGAAAAGCAACTGAAGAGTATCTTGCTTCGCTTGCTGAGAATACAGAATTTGAGAACTGCCCTAAAAATTGGTGGAACCGTATTAAAGAGTGGTTTAAAAAGTTGCTAAACAAGTTTGGTTTTTCACGAGAGGTTACTTTGAATGATAACAGCCTCCGCTATATTTTATGGCGTAGTTACGAAAACCTTAAAAAACCTGCCAACAAGCAAAATACTTTTGATATTGCTAATGATATTGCAAAACAATATGAGTTAAGAGTTGGTAACTTTAAAGATGTTTCGATAGACGATGTTGTAAAAGAGTACTCTAAGTTATTCAGTGGTGCAAAAGATTTAGACATTAAAAACATGTATAGTTATGAAGATCTTTATCAATTTGCAATTGAATATGGAGAAACAGAAGATGAATCCATGCGCTTTGCAGAAGATTTTTCAACTAATGATGCTGCAGCAATTTTTATAGGAAATACTAATAAAATTCTTATCTTTGCCTTTAAAGATATTAAAATTCCTTATATTTCTATTTTTCACGAACATGTACACTATGCAATAGAGCAATTAGGTGGTGTGGATAATGTAATGACATTATCAAATGAGTTGAAAGAACTTGATGAAGAACTTGTAAGTGGGATTAGGGAAAAATATAAAACTGAAGATATAGATGAGGAAACTATAAGTTATTCATTAGAATCAGCCTTAGCAGGAAATGCCATTGAAGATTTATTGAGTATATTGAGCGATGCGGCAAGGGTTCAAGCAAATAAATTACTAAAGTTTACAGGATATAATAAAAACAAAAATTATGGAAAAGAAATTGAACGATATACAAAAGAGGGAGGAGAAAGCCTACTCGAATCAGTCAGAACCCGAACAAAAAGAAGAATTGCAGAATACGCAATTAGAAAAGGATCCTTATCTGAAATACATAGAGAAGAGGATGAAAGCCGAAGTCGAAGCCAAGGAAGCAAACAAATATCTAAAGACTTTCAAAATCAAATAGAAGACGACAACCTCTACCGTGACGGCGACCCTGAAATGCACAAAAGAGAGTTGGCTCGAGACCGTTATGAAAGACGTGTTAAGAGCGGAATGTTCCAATCACAGGAGGCATTGCAAGATAGTATGCTCGGACTTAAAGAGGCTATGCAGGCTATACTTGGTAAAGGCTCAAACATTGAAGATGTGGACGGCTTCGAGAATGCTTATTTGGGCGAAAACCGTCTGTCAAGTGTGAACAAAGCCGAAGCAGATGCGTTTGCTCATACTTTGTTTAAACCTATGCTTGACGAGGTTGCCAAACTTGCTAAAAACAATGCCGGGCGTGAGGAGCTAACAGATTATATGATGGCGAAGCACGGTCTTGAACGTAACCGAGTAATGGCTGAGCGTGATGCAAGGGCATATATTAATGCGGAGATAGAAAAACTAAAAAAGAGCCTAAAGAGAGAAGACATTACGGAAGATGAAACCGAGAAGATTAACAGAAAGATTAATCTTTTAAATGCTAAACTAAATGGTGTAGAGAAGAATCTATCGGAAAGAGATGCTATGATTTGGTATGACACCAGAAAAAGAACTATTGATACTCTCTATAATAATGGCAATATTGATGAAGAAGATTATAATAAGCGAATATATCGACTAAACAAAATCTTTAAAGAGGGTTATATAGGCCTTTATAGAGACAGAGATTATGCAGGATTGACCGCTCTTACAGGTATGGATAATGTTGCTGATGCAGAAGCAATAGCACAAGAAATGGTTGATAACTACGAGCAATCTCACGACACTACCGACCTTTGGAATAAGATAAATGCTGTAAGTAAAGCTATTTTGCTTAAATCATATGAGTGTGGGTTAATGAGCAAAGAGACTTTTGATGATGTGTCAGGTATGTATGAGTTCTATATTCCATTGCGTGGCTTTGACGAAAAGACAAGTGCTGAGGCTTACGCTTATTTGACTCATAAGGATAGTGCTTTTAATGCTCCTATTAAGAAAGCAAGAGGACGAAAATCAAAGGCTGATGATCCATTTGCCAACTTGCAATCTATGGCAGAGAGTACTATAATGCAAGGTAACAGAAACAAGTTGGTAAAACAACGCTTCTTAAGCTTTGCTCTTAATCACCCAAGCGACCTTGTAAGTGTTAGCGACCTTTGGTTAAAATACGATGATGTTACCAATGAGTGGAAACCTGTATTCCCTAACAACATTGATAGCAACGACACTCCAGAAGAGGTTGAGCAGAAGATGCAAGAGTTTGAGGCAAGAATGGAGCAGTTGGCCGAAGAATACCCTGAGGGGTATAAACGAGGTAAAGATGCCGTTAATATTCCATACCGAGTTGTTGAAAAAAGTGATATGATGCAACATCAAGTTGTTGTGAAGCGTGGCGGCAGAGACTATGTAATCACTATCAATGGCAACCCACGTGCGGCACAAGCATTGAACGGGCAAACTAATCCTGATAATGATATGTCCGGAGCTATTGGTTCAATTCTTCGTGCAGGAGAAAAAGTAAACCGCCAATTAAGTGCATTCTATACCACACGCAACCCAGACTTTATTGTTTCAAACTTTATGCGTGATATGTTATACACCAATAGTATGGCATGGATAAAGGAGAGTCCGAACTATGCTTTGCGTTTCCACCGCAATTATGCAAAGGTAAATCCTATAAAGATGAAAATCTTATTTGCAAAACACCGTAATGGGACTCTTGATATGAGTAACAAAACCGAAGCGATGTTCTATCAGTTTATGATGAACGGCGGAGAGACTGGTTATGCAAATATTCGTGATATTGAGAAGCATAAGAATGATATTAAGCGTGAGTTGAAGAAAAGTAATGGTAAAATACCTCTACGCAAAGCTTGGGATTGGTTAGAAGAGCGATTTGATGAACTTAACAGAGCCGTTGAGAACTGTGCACGTTTCGCTGCATTTGTGACCTCTCGTGAAATGGGCAGAAGCATTGACAGAGCAATTTACGATGCAAAAGAGATTTCTGTAAACTTTAACAAGAAAGGTAGCGGATCAAAGTTCTTAAGTAGTAAAGGACAAACACGATTAGGTAATACAAGTGCATTTGTTTCGGGTATCGGACGCAGTGGTTACGTCTTTTGGAACGCCGCTATTCAGGGTACTACCAACTTTGGAAGACAGTTGAAACGACACCCAGCAAAAGCCTTTACAGGTATGGCAACTATGTTTTTACTTGGTGCTCTTGTTGCCTACTTGGGTGGCGATGATGACGAGGACGACAAAAACGCATACTACAACCTACCCGAATATGTGAGACGTAGTAACATTTTGTTCCGTGCAGGCGACAGTTGGATTTCCATTCCTCTGCCTATCGAGTACAGAGCGTTCTACGGAATGGGTGAACTTATGACTTCGGTACTAAGTGATAAAGAGCATTTTACAGGTGGTGAAATAGCAGAAGCTGTTATTGGACAGGCTACACAAATATTGCCAATTGACTTCTTAGAGGGTGGCGGTGGAATGAACGCCTTTGTTCCAAGTGTAACCAAACCTTTATGGGAAGCTTACGTTGCAGAGAAGAGTTGGACAGGTCTGCCTCTTTACAAAGATACTCCTTACAATAAGGATATGCCAGAATGGACAAAAGCATATAAGAGTGCTAATAAATATTTGGTAAACTTGTCTGCTACTTTGAACGAAGCAACAGGTGGAGATAAATATACTAAAGGAGCTATTGATATAAACCCTGCTAAAGTGGAATATATGCTGAATGGCTATTTTGGTGGTGTATCGGGAACGATAGACAAACTTACCAAAACTGCCGAAACCATTACTGGAGATAGAGAGTACGACCCTCGCAGTATTCTGTTATGGAATAGACTTGTTAAGGCAGGCGATGAACGAACAGAGTACCGTGCCGTAAATAATGAGTATTTCCGTTTAAAAGAAGAAACAGATAATACAAAACGTAGGTTAAAGGCATACGAAAAGGATACTGACAATGGTATTTTTGACTTTGCCGAGAAGATTGATTTTCTATATAACTCGCCCGAATATGAGCGTTACGAAATCTTTGAGGAGTACCGCAGAGACATTGACGACCTAAATGATGAATTAAAGGAAGCCAATGAATATGGAGACAAAGAAGAAGTAAAGTTGATAGAAACAGAGTTAAACGAACTCAAAAAGGAGATGATACAGGAAATGGAGCATACTTATAAATAAAAAGATATACAAAAAGAAATATCTATTTATTATAATATTGTAGAATAAATCTACAAAGTATGATAAAAGATATTATATATAATGGTATTACAGCCACTCCGTCGGATTATAGTTCTCCCGACGGAGATTTGGCTACCGCAATTAATTTAATTCCAGAAGAGGGGGCATTGGTCCCACAGTTGCCCCCTGCGGAATTAAAACTCCAAAATGGAAATATTCTACAATTAGAAGAGGGTGAGGTATTAAAACATATTCACTCTACTACCTCATATAAACACTATATTACCCAAAAAGAGAATACGATATATTATATAGATGATAATACTGGTGAAAAAATAAGTATTTTAAGTTACGACAATCAGGTATTTGATGTAAAATCAATAGGTAATGTGCTTTTTGCCCTTACCGATACAGGGATTATTTTTCTGCTTTGGAAATTAGACAAAGAAGAGGAAATGTTTCTTTACGAAAAAATAGAAATAGATTTTTATAAACTGTTTCAGTTTGGACTTGTGTTAGATGATGTAAGAACTATTCCTGAAGAACCAGTAGAAGAACCATATACTATATATCATGACTTCAATCAATACTTTAATACTGTAGGTTATGGAGATAATACTACACCTGCTGCTGCTTGGAACAATTATGGCAATGATGAATATAGGGAGAAAGTATCAACTACAATGATGAGTGAGTTAAGTAACTTGATTAGCAACTCAGAAAAAGACAATAAGTTTGTTTTTCCTTTTCTTGTAAGGTATGCTTTTAAAATGTATGACGGAAGTATAGCCAATCCAAGCCCCGCAGTTTTGATGATACCATCATCAATATATGCCCCATATTGCGGAATGGAAATTATAGGAGATAGACGCATTGACAGGTATAATGAAAATCTTACCAATATTGAGTTAGTTCAAAGGGTTCATCCTGTTTTTATTGCTCCAAATTTTGATTTGTATTATAAATGCAGTGCAGACTTTGAATCACTTAAAGATGTAGTTAGTGCAATTAATATATATGTATCACCTCCTATTTATACATATAATCCAAATGGTAATATTAACGGATTTCATACTTCTTTTTTGAATGGTGAGTATCAAGAATCCATTACATCGTATCCAGAACAAACTTTGCTTCAAAAGTCAATACTGAATAGTGATATGTCGGTTTGCAGTATTGATAAAGGTGTAAATTTTGACAAGCATACTACCATTAATTTGATAGAGGATAAATTAAACCACTATCCGAGATATTTTGACGCAAAAATGCCTCTTAAAAGTTCTGAAAAGATACAAGAAGATATTAGAGATTGCTCTAATTTTTATTTGATAAAAAGTATTCCCATAAAAGATATCGATAACAGCGAGCAATTTGTAAAAATTGAGATGGATGAGGAAACTTTAAAAAATCTTGAAGTTCAAGAACAATTGGTAAGTAGTCCATCTATACTACTCGATAATATTATAGCAAAAGATGCTTTTGTCTATAACTCAAGACTTAATATTTATAATTTACAATTATACAATGATTTTAGATATAACACAAACTCTATATTTACTTGTATTCAAAATAAAAATGACGAAACAAAATATTCAATACAGATTAGATTCTTAACATATAATCAAGAGGGGAATATAAATAAATCTTTAATTATAGGAAACGATTCCGTTTGTTATATGAACACTCCATTATTGAGATATATTTATATCCCTATTGCCGATATAGAAAAGGCTTATGTTTGTATAACTGATATTGCCAACGGAACAAAAAGGGTATTTGAGGTTAGTATGTCCCCCCACCCTTTAATGGCTGGTTCATATCATAGTGGAGATTTAATGCCTGTATTTGGTTTTGATGAAATATATGAAATATTCGGTGTTGAAGAGAATACCTCGGTTAAAGAGATTGATGAATTTCCAGAATTAAGTTCAAATACCGAGACAGATTATAATGTCGGTACAGAAATACGGTCATCTTTAGTTAATAACCCTTTTCTATTTTCGGAAGAAAATATTAGTTATCTGCCAAGTGATATTATTCATGTAAACACAGTTGCAAGACCTTTAAGTGAGGGACAATTTGGACAATATCCATTATATGCTTTCACAAAAAATGGTATTTATGCCATAGAGGTTAATCAAGATGGTTCATACTCTTCGAGACAACCTATTTCAAGAGATGTATGTATTAATGCTGATGGAATATTACAGATAGATTCAGCGGTATTATTTCCTACTGATAGAGGTATTATGCTTATAAGCGGAAGAGAAACTACCTGTATAACTGATTCTATAACATCAAGTGATGTATTTGAGCTGAGTCAATTACCAAATAGTGATAAACTTAAAGATATATTTAATGGATTTTTAGGAGAACAGTTAAGTGGATTCGATAAGTTGGATTTTAGAGAGTTTGTAAAAACATGCAGAGGGATATATGATTATAATGGTCAAAGGATCATTTATTACACTAAGGATAAACCCTATGCTTATGCATTCTCATTAAAATCAAAAAGTTGGGGTATGATATTATCGGATATTGTATCAAGTATTGATGCTTATCCTAAAGCTATTGCTCAAACAAAGGATAATAAACTTATTGATTTTAGTTCAAAATCAGAGATAAAAAATGTACCTGTTCTTTTAATTACTCGCCCATTCTCAATGGGAAACAACCAATATAAGACTATCCAAACAATAATTCAGCGTGGTAACTTAAAGAGAGGCCATGTTAAACAAGTATTATACGGTAGTAACGATTTAGAACACTGGCACACAATATGGAGTAGTACGGATGAAAATATGAGAGGTTTTAGAGGCTCTCCATACAAATATTTCAGATTAGCAGTTATTGGTAATTTGGATAAAGACGAAAGTATTTTTGGATTTACAACAGAATTTGAAAATAGATTGACTAATAGATTAAGATAATTAACACAGGAGGTTACAAAAAAGTAGCCTCCTATCTCCTGTTACTTGGAATCGCCAAACTCGGAAGTAACAGATAAAGGTGAACCAACCACACACGATAAGAGGCTACGAATATAACACAGCCTGTCGGTGGTTGGTTCACCATATTTATATAATTTGAGTTTGGCAACATAAAAATAATAAAACAAAATGAAAAAACAAAAGAAAATTCCAAAGTCGGAGAGAGTAGAGAGAAATCATCAAGAAGTAAGAGAGTTGTATGCTCAATTAATGAATAGTCATAAGTTAGCATATTCTTTCAGTCGAACATCTATCTATGAGGAATTAGCCGAGCAAACAGGTTACTCAACCAAACAAATACAACGCATACTAAACGAATGACTTAACATCACCTCGTAATGTCCTGACAGCGAACCATAATGTCTCCATATAAGCATTAAGGATTGAGCAACTTTGCATCAAGAGCCATAAGGCTCGAAACTTAATTAAATAACTTATATGGAAACAAAAACTTTTTATTTCGGAAATGACCATGGTGGTTATTCTGGAAATGGATTTGACCCAAATCTTCTATTTGGAATGATGATGGGTGGTGGTGGCTTCGGAGGTGGCAACTGGTTACTACCTTGGTTACTATTCGCTCTTTGGGGCAACAACGGATTTGGCGGTTTCGGTGGAAACAACGCAAACTTCTTATCAAGTCAGTTGAACGACAATGCAGGTCGTGAGTTGATTATGCAAGCAATTCAAGGAAATGCTAACGCTATTCAACAACTATCTTCTACATTAGGTTGCTCAATTGGTGATTTGCAACAAGCAATTAATGCAATGAGTACTCAACTATGCAACGTAGGCAATCAAGTTGGTATGAGTAGTATGCAAATTATCAATGCAATTAACAGCGGAGATGCTGCAATTGCACGTCAATTAGCAGATTGTTGCTGTGCAACTCAAAAGGCTGTGCTTGAAAGTAACTATCTAACTGAACGTGGTTTCTGTAACACTAACCAAATTCTTGCAAAAGGATTTTCGGATTTAGGTTATGCATCAACAAACCAAACTTGCGAATTGAAAGGTGCTATCGCATCTGCAACCGAGAGTATTCTTGCAGGACAACGTAACGCAGAGATGCGTGAGATGCAACGTGAGATTACCGAGCGTGATAGAAAGATTGCTGAACAAGCAAATGCTATCAACAACTACCAACAAACTCAAACTTTCGGTGCAATGATTACTCAAGCAACTGCTCCGATTGCTAAAGCTGTTGACAACTTACAAAGTGATGTAGATGGTATCAAGTGTCGTTTGCCCAAAACAGAGGTAATTCCTGCAACTCCTGACTATGTTCCTATCAATCGCAGTATTAACATCCCTTATGGACCTTACTGCGGATATGGTGTAGGTTATGGAGTTGGATATAACGTAGGTTGTGCTAACGGAAGCCTTTGGGGGTAATAATTGCTAACTTTTAAGAAAGGAGGTAATTATGCCGACACAAGTCTTACCAGCAAGAATTAACGTAAACCAATTCGGAATACCAACAGTATCAAGTAATGCTGTATCAGTAGGCACTGCACAAGTGGCATTTGATTTCAACAATCACCCAACCATTGGACAACCATTTAGAGGATTAGTGATTGTTCGTCTTAATCAAGTAATTCCCACAGGTACAACAGGTACGCTACCGATAGTTTTTACAAGTGATGGCTCAAACACCGTCAATCTTGTAGGATTTAACGGAGACAATATTACTGTTGCTGATATTCCAGGCACAGGTATTTACTTGGTATTTGTAGATAGTCAATCAAATACCGTACAACTATTAACAGGTATTGTTTAACAATTTTAAAGGATATATTATTATGTTTCAAGGACTACGACAAGGCAACATCATATACGTAATAGACAAGGGTAATTTAACTCTCACACTCGCAGAGGTGGAGAAAGTGAGCAATCCGTACACTTTATTGCAGAAGCAACAAGGAAACAAAATGCAAATGCTCCCAGCCTATATGCAACCGCCTGGACAGGAACAATTTGTTGACGTGGTAGCGAAATCTGCCGACCACGTACTAAATCTTGAAGAGTTACCTGCTAATCAATCCTATTGCGTCAAGAACAATCTATTTGTTTGCGACAATACGGAGATGACTAACACCGAGATAGACAACTCGGAGAGGGCAAGCAAGGTAATTATTGACAGCGTTCCGTATCACGAGAAAGCAATAAAATCTTATAAAGAGATGAAATTGCTGATCAATCCTCAATTCGCCAAAGAAAAGGAGCAAGAGGAGAAGATAACCGAGTTACAAGGGAAGATGGAGGGTATCGAAACCACACTCGGCAATATGATGACAATGCTTTCGGATGCCCTTGGACATAATAATCCTACTCTTAAAAAATTAAAGGAGGACTAATTATGGGTTATATGATAGAAATTACCGAAAGTAAAGTTGATAAACTTTCGGAACATATTGAGCAATGCCTTCGCCATCTCGGTAAGGCAATGCAATGCGTAGAGGAGTGGCAAGAAAAGAGCCATTCTCGCTACGGAGACAGAAACGAGAGCGGTCGCTATCGTACATCTTCTGCCTATGGGAATCGTGGTTCAATGGGTTATCGCGATGAAGAAGATTGGGAAGAGATGAACGAGCGTTACGAGGAGATGGGCGAACGCAGACGCAGGGATAGTCGTGGTCGCTATATGTAGTAATTAAGGTGAAACGAGGGAGTGGCTAACAACGCTCCCTCAAACCGTTACTATTTGTCACGGTTTCAAAAAAACAAACTGATTATGAAAAAAAGAAAAACATCATTAGATATATGGGTAGATGTACCCGAAGATATGAAAAGATACTTAAAGAATTATGGGTATCATTTCAACCGCAAGCTCTACAAGTTCGCGGTTAGCAAAATGTATAGAGAGATAAAAGGAACAGACAAGACAGAACCAATTGCACCAACTGAAAAAGAAAAGGTTGATGAGTTGCTTAAAAAGTATTCTATCACGCTCGAAAATAACGAGATGTACGATGCAACCTACATCTACTCTATGGCAATGGCTGATTTGTACGGAACAGGTAAATCATTGCCAACCGAGCAATTTGTTGCTCTTTACATCAAAGACAAGATAGACGACATAGATCAACCCGATGGATATATATTCAACGAGTGGTATGCAAAGATGTGTTTTGCCGGGATACCCGTTGATTGGGAAGAAATGTTATAAACAATGGTTACACAGAATATATATGTGAGAGATATAGGGTGGAGCATTCGCTGTTACTTTGACACCACACGCGAAGATGCAGAGGAGATACTTGATGAGTTATGGTATCTCGGTTGCGATGTGCTTACATATCGCAAGGCTGAACGCAATCTGTTGAGTGGAAAAAAAGATACAGGTTTATGCTATTCTAATTATGGACGTAGGGAGACAATATTTGTTATCTCCAAAACTTCTTCAGCATTAGAATTTATCAACTCGTGGGTACACGAAATGCGACACCTTATTGCTCACGTTACAGATGTTTGCAAGTTTACACCATTGGGAGAGAATATTGCATACTTCTCGGGAGAGGTTGCACGACAAATGTTCCCTAAGATTAAACACTTCATCTGTGATTGTTGCCGTTCTAAACAGCTATGATAGACATTCTCATTGACATAATAGATGATATGCCGTATAGCGATGCTTGTAGAGCAATACAAGTTTTGCTATATAATTTGTAATTATATTACATTTGTAAATATCTGTGCAATAGTAACTTATTCTAAAATGTAAGAATAAGCAAATTTTTTTTGCTTATTTTAAAATGGTTGCATCTTTCGTTTTATCGGTCCTCTCCTATTCAAAACGGCTCCTCTGATTTTATTTTTTATATCTAAAAGTTTTAGTTCCCAATTGTTTTGGCTTTCTGCTTTATTAATACTTAACCAATCAGCTACTACTCTGCAAACCATATATTCATGAATTAAAGAAGATAGAATATTTACAGTAGTTTGCGAAAAACCAATTGGTAAATTAGTATTAATAACATAACAATCCAGAAGTTCGAGATTACTATCTTTTTCCTGTGTGCATATCTCTTCTTTAGTATAAGGATAAAGCATTTCAACACACTCTGCGTACGCCAAATTAAGTACACGAGTAACACGATCATCGTTCCCGTATTCTGCAATATCAATAAGTTGATATTTCCTCTCATCATCAGACATTATATTGCCTTCAATATAGGCATAATTCTTAATGTCATATAATAATTCCGAAGTATTAAATAAAAGTTTTACCTGTTTGTGTGTTGGACATGGCCCTTTATCTTTTGTTGGTTTCATAATATTGTAAAATTTAATGTCTTGGTCTTATTTTGTAACGCACTTTTTTTGCAACATCTTCTAATAATGCTACAGCATTTGTTGCATACTCTCCAGATTCGGGTTTATTGGTAATTGCAAACCATTTAGAAATAATGCTCATCACATAAAAACTAAATAAGCTGCTTTGTATGCTTTGCAAAAGATTTTTATTGAAAGCATCAGATAATATAAGATGTATCGTATAAACATTGTTGTCTTCTGATACATTCTCCTTATAAAATACACGTATCAATCTGTTAATTAGTGTATTTTTGCTCTCCTCAAAGAACCGATCAAGCATTATCCTATCTTCTTCATTTATAGATATTATTTTATATGAATTATCACCGATTTTTACACCTACATACCAAGATGTTTTTTTTACCTCTTCATATACATCATTCTTGTTTATTTCAATCTCTATCCTCATATCCTACTAATAATAAATCTTATAATAAATAACCCAGCAATTCCTGCGAAAGCGCCCCAACCGAACCAAGCCCATACGTTAGGTTTCTTTTCTTTGGTCTCGGTGTTTATCTCGCTCTCCTTAGTCGCATTCTCAGTTATATTCTCTTTGCTCTGCTCGGTTGAAGAGCCAATCTTCAACCCACTGCCAATTATCTTTTTTGTCGGTTGCCAATTGCCGAGCGTGTCAAGCGAATACTCTATAATGGTATCCTTGCTTATAATGGTATCCCTAATTAAATTCTCTATCTCCACCACTCTGTCAATATAGATAGTATCTCGCTGAATGGTATGCGATGTAACCTTTGCTGTTGAGCAACTGCACAAAGCGAGTAAGAAGAAACCAGCCACACCGATAGCAATCTTAATGAGCATATATGCCCAAAACTCCCGAGTCGGATTACTCTCTATGTATCTTTTTAGTTCGTCTAACATATTGTCCTTTTATTATATTGTCTTATAATGAATTATGCGTATTTTCTACTTTTTATATGCCCTTTTATTCGCCCTTTAAACCGCATCGGTAAAGAAATAGCATTTTCTTTTACCTAATTGCAATGATTATCTTTTCTCCCCTGAGCTGAGCATTATGGCACATAGCCGTTAGCTTCTTCTCGTACGGAGTTGAGTTGATAACCTTGCCTTTTATTTTATTCTCACCCACCAATATACACCCGGCACTATCCTTTGCGGTGTTACCTCTGTGAATTAATATCCCCTCAAAGTGAGGGACATTTAACAGGCGTGGAAGTATCCTATCAAACTTCGGAGAGTGTTTAACAACAACCTTATACTCTCCGTATGGGATAGCAGTCTGGGCATATACTTTGCTCTCTCCTTTGTCGTTCAAATCTCCATCTTTGTTTAGGTCCCTTACCTTATCTTCTAATGTATCACAGAAGTATTCTCCATTCACGAACATACTTCCTATCGTGTACTCCTTGCCTTTATATATTCTTTTAACTTCTATCTTCATATTCTATTTGAATTGTTCCGTTATCTCTTTTATTATTTTTATATTTTTAATTATTGGTTCGTTATCGTGTCCATTCCCTACTTGTTTGCCTGTTACAAGATATACTTTTCGTGGGCGTGCAATTTCATAACGACATTGTGTTACTTCTTGAATTAAGCATTCGTATGTTTGTCCTTGTCCCTCAATGAACGGTAGAGGCATTACAATATGATATTTACCGTTTTTCTCAATACAATCATAAACTGATACTCCTCTCTCTTCTCCTATAATAGCGTCTCCATTATATATTTTAGATGTTTCGTTTTCAGGGATTTCACCAATTCTTATGTAGTATTTATGTCTCCTCATTTCTCTCCAATCTTGAAAATACTTGAAAGTTCTTGAAAAATCTTCAAGTTTTTATTTGCAAATGTTTAATCTTTCTCTCTTGTTGTAATTAATTGTATATCTGCTCGATAGACTATTACTCTTGCAAATGTTTGATTTGTGCTTTGCAAATGTTATCTCTCTATCTCAGGAATAATATACTGAATGTTTGTTGCTGCGTTGTGTAGCAATTGTTTTGCTTCTTGCTCACGAATTTTAATTCGATTTGTGTATTCGCAAAAGATGCTACCGCACCAATCTCCTCTGTTGTCGTTAAGTCGCTTAACAATTAAGTTCTTCGTTCCGTGAGTACTCATTATAGCACGTGCGTACCTATCTGGCACTTGCTTCTCAATATCGGTTATGTAAGCGAACAGATTATCTTTCATGTACTTTGCAAACTGCACAACCGTTGCAATCTTCATATCTTGTATCTCCTCTCGCATACCTATTATGCCGTTGCGAGTAACCTCAAAATGTATAGTAAGCATCTCCTCCTCACCTAATGGGTGAGGTTGAACTATATACACTCTGTCTGCGTGTGTCTCCGATAGAAGATTATGCACAGTATTCCAAACGTCCATAGCATTGTCGTTGCGTCTCTTCATTCTGCGTTTATCTTGCTCCTCACGCTGTTTAATCTTATAGTCGGTGTTCTTGTTTATCCTATATTGATAAACAGCAAAAATGCCCAATACTATAACTCCTATCTTATCTATCAATCCTACCCAATCCATAGCAATGCCAGTAATTTAAGGCTGTTAATAACAAGAGCAGGCACGATAGTGAGTGTTAAATCCCACAAATCCCATTTGCCTCCGTATGTTTTATCCTTATATTCAAGGGCAGAAGCAACAAGCATTGCACAAATTGATGTTCCGATAAGGTTGTCAAACAACAACCCAATCATCGCACCTATTAGTAGGTGTTGCCACCTATTTGATTCCTTAAGCCAATTCCAAATCTTTTTCATCGTTCACTTCCTCTATTGGTTCAACTTCTTTTGGTAAGTCTTCATCTGCTACCTGCGTGTAGTTTTCTATTTTGTCATTCACTCCCAAATAGATAATCTTACCTATCACACTCTCTCCTTTAATAAAGGTTTTTCCCTCTTCGGCAGTAACCTTTGTAATTGTTATCTTCTCTGTTTTCATTGTATATAGTTTTATTAATTACTAACTTAAAGTCCAATTTTTCTGTGTTGCTATTGCCTTGTCTGCATCTTTTAGTTTTGCTAATAAAGTCGAACCCATAATCAAGTTTAGGCTTGCTTCACCTGTCAAATCAGCCAAATTGTTAATTATATCCAACAACACCTCTCTGCTCAACCCATTGCAACCTGTCAAATTCAGTTTTGCCTTAAACCCTTTTGCTACAATCAAAGAGGTCAGGTAGGTGTATGTTCCCGAATATATTCTTATATCTCCAGCAATTCCATCTCTCATACCATCACCTAATATTAGAGTTTCGCACACTGGTGAATAGCCGAATAACAGTGAGCATTTATGCAGTTTTGGTAATTCAAGGTATAATAGTTTATCGTTTTGAGATATCAACGACGTACTACCAGTTATCTCCTCAAGCATAGGCAACCACAATTCTATCAAAGAATTATTTTGATTTATAACTGTATTGGTTGATGTGTTAATTTTTTTCAGTTTTGGCATTGCAATCTTTTTAAGATTACTATTATTTGTAAACATTAAATATACATTACTAATAGTAGTAAGGTTAGGCAGCGTAATTTCTCTTAATGCTGCATTGCTAATTAATATGGTATTACCACCACTAATGGTAGTAAGATTTGGTAATGTTATTTCCCTTAAATTAGTGTTATTGTAGAATATATTAGAACCCCCACTAATACTCTTAATATGTGGCAATCTTAATTTTTGGTTTAGCGAGATAGAGGAAAATTTAAAATCGTTTGCCTCTTTAACATCCAAATCTCCATCATAAACATTGACTCTATTAAGTGTGATAAAATCTGCGTTAAAATTCATTAATGGGGTGCCCTTTAAACACCATAACCCAAACACTGATGTAGCAGGGAGTGATTTAGGGACTTGGTAGGGAGATGAACCAAAGAAATAGACTACAAAGCGGTTAGTGTTAGGTTGGTCTAAATCTTGGAATTGATATTCACCATTAACCTCGCTTGAACGCAAGTACACACCGTCACTTGTTAGGTAAGCATCTGCACCACTTAAAGTCACTTTGTGGTCGTTGTCATAATCCCATTTGTTTAACTCCATAGCACAACAATAGGGATATTCAGTGTATTGCTTACTTGCTTTCACAAGTTCATTATACACATCGTAAAAAGGCAAAACACCACCATTCTGCTCCATTGCACTGCCTAATGGAACTTCAATGGGTATTTGGCTAATCTTGTTTGAAAGTTCCTCAAAGGTGCTATATTCAGTTATACCGCTTTCCTCTTCGGTTATAGTTTCATATTTACTCCTTACTGCCTTTGCAATCTTTCGTTTACCATCGGCACATTCGCTAATGAATACTAATGCCTGTTCATCAGTTAAAGTACCTCCTGTTGGTATCTCCCCTATCTTTTCGGCATACTCAGCTAAAGTAGTATCCATAGGAATATCTACTCCCCTATACTCTATTGCTTGTCTTATTGCCTCCTTGCTATCAAGTACCGCATTTAATTTATCTGTTGTTGTTCCCATTATATTACCTCTCCGTTTATCTCGTCCAATACTGAATTAATACCACCCACAAGGTCATTAATGTATTGCTCGGTTGCTAAACCCTCAATATCCTTATTAGTTAGATAACCCTTGCCATTTAGTCGCTCTTCATCAATAAAGTTGCTATCATTCACCAACTCGCTTGTTTTGGTTGGAATTTTGGGTATAGTTGGTATTTCCTCTATATTTGCTTTCTTATTAATTTCTCGTTGAAGATTAAAAGCACCACCCGTGCTGAAAGCACTTGTGCCTCCCTCTGTCGGAGTGTCGGATATTTCTACTTTATGGCTCTGAACAATAGTAGGCAGTGGTACACTAACCTTGCCACCACTTACCGTATCATTTAGTTTTACGTTCAAAGGCTCGGCACTCGCTCCGCCTAATCTAACTCGTATTTTCTCTGCCATATCCCTTAAACAATCTGTATTCCTAAATCACATTCAAGCGTCTTAATCACTTGCACACTGTCAATAAAGTCGGTGTTAGGGGCATAGATTGTCATCTGTCCTTTGATATACCCTTTACCCATTGGAACTTTGCTACTCTTGACATACAACTCTATCTCGCCACTATCGTTTACATCAGCAGTCGTAGGTACTTCGCCAAGACTTTCGTATCCGTCTGCCGAGTGTCGTACCTTAACACGCTTATTACTGAATACCCACAACTCAACCTCCCATACTCCGCTCTTAGCATCGTATGGCTCTCCGTTAATCGTTGGTATCTCCATTACCAATGGTATATCCGCACCGTTAGGTACTTGATTAATATTTTCCATAACTCCATTATTATATTACATTAATCATTTTCCAACCACTCCAAACATCTCCTTGCAATGTTCTCTGTATCTCAACATACTGCCCTGTAATAAGCAATAGTTTTGCCCGTTGCGTTACACTGCGTTCAACGGCTATTCCCATTTGACTTGCCGCCCGCACTACTGCATAGTTGTTCAATACATCCATTGTAAAGAGAGTTCCACTCGGGA
>SUXK01000004.1 GCA_015061035.1 Bacteroidales bacterium | reverse complement strand
ACCGCATATCACTAACAGCAACAGACGGCAACTACAATGTATATTTGAAAGATGCCGCAACCGATGAAACAGTATGCTTGAACGATGAAGACTACACCTTCACCTCCACAGCAAAAACAACAATAGCCGATCGCTTCACAGTATCAATGTTAGAGCCAACAGGAATCATTGATGCAGCAAGAGCAGAAGGAGCAATTAAACCAGTTGTTTTAAGCAACGCAATCAAGTTATACGGCACAGAGGAGGGCGATCAAGTATCACTCTACACCGCAAACGGAATGATAATTACCAACGCAGTAACAGAAGAAGGCGTAACAACTATCCCAACTTCAGTTACAGGAGTAATCATCATAAAAGTAGCGGGAGAGACTGTTAAAGTTGTAAAATAGTTTTTAGTTTTCGGTTTCGCAAACTCAACCGCCCTACGGGTAGTTAACAAGCACTTGCTTGTTGAATCTGCTCCCGCTCGGCAAAGTTTAAGTAAACTTATTTTGCCCTCGATTACTCGCAGATTTGTTAGTTATTAGATAAAAATGGTTGTCCTTTTGAGGGCAACCATTTTTGTTTTCATTTTCTTTTCCGCAAAGAAAACGTGTATCAAAAGCAAGTAGGGACGCAGACAAAGCATTTGCAACGCAAATAAAATTGACATTTAGTTAATTTTAATTACTTTGTAATTACCTTAAAATGCATGCTCTGTCCGCCAACAAAGGTTTGCATTTCGTGCAAACCTTTGTTATATGTAATTAATTATTTTATAAACTTTTTGACCGCAAAAAGTTACAAAAACTCCCGCCACCCGTATAAAACAGTCATTCGTTTTTTTGTTCGGGAGTTTATAAAACATCCCTCAGTCAAAACTCATTTGCCGTTCCATCTTTCTCCTTGTTTGAAGGGAACTGCGGAACTCGCTTCGCTCAAACAGTCCTCGTTCTCTTACCTTCAAACTGCGAGAGATTCCACTCTGTTTTATAATGGTGCGGTATTATATTAAAGTAACTTTTCCACGTCCGCCAATGGATTACAGTAATCCATTTTATGTTGTATACTCTTAAACTCCTCCCCTCAAGTAGGGGAGGTGGCTGTAAGTCGGAGGGGTAATAAACTGAGAGCCACCAATGTTGTAGGGACTTTTGCACGTCCGCAAAAATAGAAAAATGGTTGTCCTTGCGACAACCATTTTTTTGTCCAATAAGTCTAATTAGTCCAATTAGACTAATAGGTCCAATAACTAATTCCTAACTCCTAACTCCTCATTCCTCATTCCTAACTCCTAACTCCTAATTCTTCATTCCTAATTCCTCATTCCTCATTCCTAATTAAAATAAAACCCCTATCTTTGTAAAATATTACACAAAACAAACACAATAATATGAGAAGGTGCTTTTTTATACTTACAACACTCTCGCTACTACTATTGGTGGCGTGTACAAAGTCAGAGGTAACTGTTACCTCAAATCAGTTATACTATAACCAATATGTTGGCAAAGGAACATCTGATGAACCTTTCGGCAGGGTTATGATGACGGTCGCCGAGAGCAAAGCAAAGGTTAACGATATTACAATTGATTTTAGCGGAACATCTGCTCTTGCCGATATAAAAAGTGTAAAACTGTTTGCTACTGCCGATACTGTTTTTTGTGATGCCTCACTTTTGGGTGAGATCTCCACTCCTTCAACTTCTACTGTTGTTATGCCTATTGGTGAGAAATTGCCTGTTGGCAATCACGTGTTATGGCTCACTTGCGATGTTAGGGAGGAAGCTTGTGAGGGTAACTCAATTACTGCTATGCCAACCTCTGTTACAATTGACGGGAGTGCATACCCCTTAGAAGCTACAAACTGTAAAAGGGATGTGCTTTTGGCATACAGCATAGTGTATGACTTAAATCAAGATGGCTCAAAATATTATCGTATCCCTGCATTGGTAACGGCTCCTGATGGTGCGTTGGTTGCCATATCTGATAAGCGAGGGGATATTTTAACCGACCTGCCCAATACTATAAGTATTGTTTCTCGGCGCAGTACCGATGGCGGTAGAACGTGGGAGGCTGCTGTTACTGTTGCTCGTGGCGATTCGCTCACTGGGAAAAAGTATGGCGATGCTGCTGTTGTTACCGATTTTGTAAACAATAAAATTGTTGCTGTGTTTGTGGGTGATAAAGGTTTGTGGGACTCAACTGCCGAAGAGCCTCAACGTCTCTATCTCTCGGAGAGTTACGATTCGGGCAAAACATGGAGCGAGCCTCGCGATATTACCGAGCAGGTTTATAGAGGAGTGTATGGTCGCAGGGCTGGGTATGGAATGTTTGCAGGCTCGGGACACGCCTTGCAGTTGGAGAGTGGACGTTTGATGTTTGTTGTGGCTGCACGTCACTCAGCAAAACCATATCAGTCGTTACATAACTATGCGGTCTATTCCGATGACTTTGGTGAGACATGGAAAGTGTCGCAAAACTCGCCAACACCTTCGCCATCAAACAGAGGCGATGAGGCTAAGGTTGTGGAGTTGGCTAACGGAGATATTTTAATGAGTATTCGTAATCCCGAAAAGGGTTATCGTAAGTTTGCCATATCAAAAACCAAAGGAGAAACGTGGCATCCTGCTTACGTGTCGGACAACCTCATTGAACCAGCCTGCGATGGTGATATTTTGCGTTACACATATCAAGGAAAGGATTTGTTGATACACTCTATTCCCGCAAGTAAAACCGACCGAGAGAATGTTACTATATATATCAGCACCGACAATGGTAAAACATGGGATGTGAAACGCCAATTGGTTGATGGTATGAGTGCATACTCTTCTCTAACCATTCTGCCTGACGGAACAATAGGCTGTTTGGTTGAGGTGGGCAGACACGTTGAGCCTACCGATATTGGTATGCGTATGATATATTATAACTTCTCGTTAGACTGGATTTTTAATAAATAAGGTTTGCTATTGAAAAATTTGTAGTATCTTCGCAAGTAGTATGATAAATAGCATTGGAATTTTCTGCTCCTCTTACGTTGATATTGAGGAATCGTTTTTTGATGATGCCCGATTGTTGGCTGCGTGGATTGGCTCTAATAAAAAGAATTTGGTCTATGGCGGTACCAACAAAGGTATGATGAACGTTTTTGCAGAGACGGTAAAGGCGAGCGGTGGTACGGTTACTGGGGTTATCCCTCAAACTATTATTGATAGAGGGTTTGCCTTTAAAGCTCTTGATAAGATGGTTGTTACAACATCGTTGAGCGAGCGAAAAGATTTGCTAATATCAAACTCCGATATTATAATTGCTATGCCCGGTGGCTTTGGTACTTTGGATGAGGTTTTCTCTACCATAGCACAACGTAAATTGGGATACCATGATAAGGAGTTGATATTTTGCAATACTAACGGAATTTTTGATGAGTTGATAGCATCTCTTGAGAAACTGTACTCCTCAAAGTTTGCCCCAACCGTATATAAAGAGTATTATAAAGTATTTAACTCAGCACAAGAGTGTATTGAGTATTTAAAAGAATTAGATGATTAGTCAAATTGGTCTAATAACTGAAACTGATAACTGAAAACTGATAATATGAAATCAGAAGAGATAAAAGAGTTGCTTCAGAGCGAGGCTCAAGCAATATTGAATATACCTGTTACAGACAATTTTGAGAAAGCAATTAATTTAATTGTTGAACAAGTGAACAAAAAAGGTGGTAAACTTGTTACAAGTGGTATGGGTAAGGCAGGACAAATTGCAATGAACATTGCCACTACGTTCTGTTCAACAGGAACACCTGCAATATTCCTTCATCCAAGTGAGGCTCAACATGGTGATCTTGGTGTTATTCAAGAGAACGACATTATGTTGGTTATCTCAAACTCAGGTAAAACTCGTGAGATTTTGGAACTGTTGATATTGGCTTCGCGTCTTCGCCCCGAACTTAAATATATTGTTATCACTGGTAACAACGATGGTGAGTTGGCTAAACGTGCTGATGTGTGCCTCTACACAGGTAACCCTGCGGAGGTTTGTCCTCTGGGGTTGACTCCTACTACATCAACTACAATGATGACTGTAATAGGCGACATTTTGGTTGTTGGAACTATGAAAGCAATAGGCTTTACAAAAGAGAAGTATGCACTTCGCCACCACGGAGGCTATTTGGGAGTACTTTCGCGTGGAGAAGAGGAACAGAAGTAACAAACGAATGATTGTTAACTAACACTAACAACTACATAATGCAAAAGGTTATTGGTATTGGTGAGACCGTTTACGATATAGTTTTTAAAAACGGAGTACCCACAAAGGGAGTGCCTGGCGGTAGCGTGTTTAATGCTATGATAACACTTGGCCGTTTAGGCGTTCCTGCTCACTTTATTTCAGAGGTGGGTAACGACTCGGTTGGTAAGAGTATTATATCGTTTATGCAAGAGAATGGTTTAGATACTACAAGTGTTGATATGTTCTGTGACGGACAGACTGCTCTCTCATTGGCATTCCTTAACGAAAATAACGATGCCCAATATACATTCTATACCAACTATCCTGATACCCGATTAAGTGTAGTGTGGCCAAGAATTGATCCTGATGATGTTTTTCTATTAGGCTCATTCTATGCACTCAATCCTGATATACGTCCAAAGATATTGGAGTTCTTGGAGTATGCCCGAGAGCGAGAAACAATTATATATTACGATCCAAACTTCCGTAAATCGCACGCCGATAAGGCAATACAGATGATGCCTTCACTATTGGAGAACTTTGAATTTGCCGATATTGTGAGAGGCTCAAGCGAAGACTTCTTCTATCTCTTTGGAGAGAGTGATGCTGAGAAAATTTATCACAACAGAATAAGTTTCTATTGCCCTATATTTATATACACTGCCGCTGCTAATGGCGTTGAACTATTTACTCCCCAAGGACACCGTCACTATGATAGTGCAAAAATTACTCCAGTTAGCACCATTGGTGCAGGAGATAACTTTAATGCAGGAGTAATTTATGGTATTATAAAGGAGGGTGTTACTCGCAATGATTTGCTCACACTGCCTCTTGACCGCTGGGATAAAATAATTTCATATGCACTTGAATTTTCAACCGAGGTGTGTATGTCGTACGAGAATTATATATCAAAGAGGTAATCTCTCAGTTTTTTGATTGTTATTAGTATAATTGGTCTAATTAGTCTAATTCGCCTAATTGGACTAATTGTTTTATCTCCTGAATTTTACAATTATTTACTAAATTCGTCTATTTTTCACAAATTGCAACAATTTTCAGTTATTTTTATATATTAATGATTGTTTGGTTGTGTAATATATATATCTTTATGTAATATATTTGCAAAGGTAATTTCAGACTCTATAAAAGAATATTTAAACACTTTGCAAAAGTAGTCTGATAAAAATATGAAATATATAAATACCTTTTGCTGATGATAAAAAAATACTCCCTTTCTTTAATAACAATTATCTCATTGTTTTTGTTCTCTGCTTGTTTTTCGCATACTCACGATTCTAACGTGTCGTGCGACATTACTATGGATAATGAGTATATTATTAAGTGGGATATTTTTCCAAAGGCAGAGGGTAAGGTAAAGATATATGTTTCTGATTCTCCCGATAACTTTGATACTTGGCAAGATCCTATCTCGGTTGTTGATGCCGATGATGGTGTTGCGGTTTTCCCAACTCCTGATCCCTTAAAACGTCACTATTTCTTACTCGACTTTAATAACTGTTTCTCTCGTATTGTTGCTGCTCGTGCTTCGTACATTAGGAGTGCATACGACTTCCGCGATATGGGAGGATATTCTGGTATCTCGGGTAAAAAAACAAAGTGGGGTATGATTTACAGAACAGGCCCTTTGGATACTCTCTCTGCTATTGATATTCAGCGTATTAAAAATATTGCTCCCAAAACAATTATAGAGTATCGCTATAAGGATGAGTGTAAATACTCAGCATCGGAGTTAGGCGTGGAGAATGTTGTTTATATGCCTTATGTTTCGTTTAATGTTGACTCGGTTATTAACAGGGTTTATCAAAGTAACTTCACTTCTCAGGATGCACGTGCTGTTATTAATGATTATTACTTTTCGGCTCTTACTGGCGAAGCAAAACAGTGCTTCTCTAAACTCTTTGATGTTTTGCAAGATGAAGCAAACTATCCAATAATTTTATCTTCGCATTACGGTAAGGGTTGCAGCGATTTGGCTTCATTGTTTATTCTCTATTCATTAGGAGTAGCAGTTGATGAGGTTTATGAGGATTATACTTGGGCTAACAAGTATTTTTGTAAAGGACGTATAATGTCAAAAATATCGCATCTGCCTACTGATGTTCGTGAGGCTGTTGCTTCTGTTATTCACAATAACCATCGCGATATTGCAAATGTTATAAATGCTCTTGAAGGTACATATGGCTCTATTGATGGCTATATGATTGACAGTCTTAATTTGTCTCTTGATAAACGTAAAAGAATCCACCAAATTTTGTTGGTTGATGAGACGCAACTTTAGGTATTGGTCTTCTTTGTCTAACAACTAACAACTGAAAACTTATTTCTTATTTCTAATTCAACGAGCGGGTGCTTATTGGTCAATAATTTTTCCTGCTAAATGTATCTGTAATCCTGTAAATTTATTGTAACTTTGTAAGTTATTTAGTATGTATGCGTAATTGTGTGCCTACATATTAATGGCAGATATGTTTTTAATGTTACTATAAAAACTTTTTAGTGGAGAAATAGAAGATGAACTTGACCTTAACATCCTTAATACGACCATTCTTCTTGAAACGAATTAAAGAACTTGATTCGTTTACCAATAACGGAGAGGAGATTCAGCGTAAGGTGCTTGCATCATTGTTAAATACTGCAAAGCATACTGAGGTAGGACGTAAATATGCTTTCTCTGAGATTGATGACAACTATCGCCTTTTTGCAGAGCGTGTGCCTGTTATTGACTACGAAGGTGTTAAACCCTATGTTGAACGTATGCTGGCTGGTGAACAGAACTTGATATGGAATACAAATATAAAATGGTTTGCTAAATCTTCGGGAACAACCAACGATAAAAGTAAATTTATTCCTGTTAGTGATGAGGCTCGTAAGGATTGCCACTATAAAGGTGGACAATCGTGTGTGGCATCATATCTTAATCTTAACCCTAATAGCCGTTTGTTCGATGGTAAGGCTCTTATTCTTGGTGGTAGTCACGAGATAAGTAATCTTGCAGGTCACTACCGTTGTGGCGACCTTTCGGCAATACTTATTCAAAATATGCCTGAGTTAGCTAATAAGGTGAGAGTGCCGTCAAAGGATATTGCTCTTATGGCTGAGTGGGAGAGTAAACTTGAAAAGATTGCCGCTACTACAGTTAACGAGAATGTAACAAATCTGTCGGGAGTGCCATCGTGGTTTATGGTGCTTATCAAAAAAATGTTACACGATAACAATAAACAGTATCTTACCGATATTTGGCCAAACTTGGAACTCTTCTTTCATGGCGGAATTAGTTTTGCTCCATATCGTGAGCAGTACAAGAAACTTATCCCATCGGATAAGATGCACTATATTGAAACTTACAATGCTTCGGAGGGATTCTTTGCTGTGCAAAACTCTTTGGATGAACAATCAATGTTACTTTTAATTGATCTTGGTATCTTCTTTGAGTTTATTCCTATGTCAGAGATTGGTAGTTCATCTCCTAAAGTGTTGCCTTATTGGGAGGTTGAAAAGGGTGAGAACTATGCTCTTGTGATTACCACCAATAGCGGATTATGGCGTTATATGATTGGCGATACTGTGAAGGTTGAGAGTGTGAATCCTGTTAAAATTACTATATCGGGAAGAGTGAAACACTTTATTAATGCCTTTGGCGAGGAACTTATGGTTGATAATGCTGAGAAAGGATTGGCAAAAACTTGTGCTATGACTGGTGCGGTAATATCAAACTACACCGCTGCTCCTGTGTTTATGTCGGAGGGTAGCAGAGGTCGTCACCAATGGTTGATTGAGTTTGACAAAGAGCCTGCTTCTCTTGATGAATTTGCTCGTATATTGGATGCTTCACTTCAAGAGATAAACTCTGATTACGAGGCAAAACGCTATAAAGGTATTGCTCTTGAATGTTTAGAGATTGTATCTGCCCGTAAAGGTTTGTTTGAGGATTGGCTTAGAGCAAAAGGTAAACTTGGAGGTCAACACAAAGTGCCTCGTTTAAGCAATAACCGTACTTACATTGAAGATATACTGAAATTAAATAAATAAAAATATATACTATGGAGAAAAACTTTAAAAGAACACTTGTTACCACTGCGTTACCATACGCTAACGGACCAGTTCATATAGGACACTTGGCTGGAGTTTATGTGCCTGCCGATATTTATACTCGTTACCTACGTTTAAAAGGTGAGGATGTTATTCTTATTGGTGGCTCTGATGAGCATGGTGTACCCATTACAATCAAGGCTCGTAACGAGGGTGTTACCCCACAAGATATTGTGGATCGTTATCATGGTATTATCAAAAAGTCGTTCGAGGAGTTTGGTATATCATTTGATATATACTCTCGTACAACTTCTGAGATACACCACAAAACAGCATCAGAGTTCTTCCGTAAACTTTACGATGAGGGCAAATTTATTGAGAAAACTTCGGCTCAATACTATGACGAGGAGGCTGGACAATTCCTTGCTGACCGCTATATTACAGGTACTTGTCCTCATTGTAAAAACGAAAATGCTTACGGCGACCAATGTGAGGCATGTGGTACATCACTAAATGCAACAGATCTTATTAATCCCAAATCAACAATAAGCGGAAGTGTTCCTGTTCTTAAAGATACAAAACACTGGTATCTTCCTCTTGATCAACACGAGGCATTTCTTCGTGAGTGGATCTTAGAGGGACATAAAGAGTGGAAAACCAACGTTTACGGACAATGTAAATCGTGGTTGGATATGGGATTGCAACCTCGTGCCGTAAGTCGCGACATTGATTGGGGTGTTCCAGTTCCTGTTGAAGGTGCTGAGGGCAAAGTATTGTATGTATGGTTTGATGCTCCAATTGGCTATATCTCAAATACAAAAGAGTTGATGCCCGATAAGTGGGAGTTGTATTGGAAAGATAAAGAGACTAAACTTGTTCACTTTATTGGTAAAGATAACATTGTGTTCCACTGTATAGTATTCCCTGCAATGCTTAAGGCTGAGGGTAGTTTTATCTTGCCAGAGAATGTTCCTGCAAACGAGTTCCTGAATCTTGAGGGTGACAAAATCTCTACTTCAAGAAATTGGGCTGTATGGTTGCACGAATATTTGGTTGACTTCCCCGGTAAACAAGACGTTTTGCGTTACGTTCTTACTGCAAACGCTCCTGAGACTAAAGATAATGACTTTACCTGGCGTGACTTCCAAGCACGTAACAACAACGAGTTGGTTGCAATACTTGGTAACTTCATAAACCGTAGCATTGTTCTTACTCACAAATACTTTGAGGGTAAAGTTCCTGTTGCAGGTGAGTTTACAGAATATGACAATGCTACAATAGCAGAGTTTGCATCGGTAAAAGAGGAGATTGAGAAGTTACTACAAAACTACCGTTTCCGCGATGCACTAAAAGAGGCTATGAATTTGGCACGTATCGGAAATAAATATCTTGCCGACACTGAGCCTTGGAAACTTGCTAAAACAGATATGGCTCGTGTATCAACAATCCTAAACATTGCATTGCAAATATCGGCTAACCTTGCAATAGCATTTGAACCATTCTTGCCATTCTCGGCTGCTAAACTTCGCAAAATGTTGAATATGACAGAGTGCGATTGGAGTCGTTTGGGTGAGATGAATATTCTTGCTGAAGGTGCTGCTATCAACGCTCCTGAGTTACTGTTTGAAAAGATTGAAGATGCTGCCATTGAGGCACAAATTCAACGTCTGCAAGAAACAAAGGCTGCTAACGAACAAAAGGCAAAGAAAGCAAACCCAATAGCAGAAAACATTGATTTTGAAGACTTCTTGAAATTGGATATTCGCGTAGGTACTGTTTTGGAGTGTACTAAAGTTCCTAAAGCCGATAAACTACTCATGTTCAAGATTGATGATGGTTTGGGTGGTAGAACTATTGTTTCGGGTATTGCAAAACATTATGCTCCCGAAGATTTGGTTGGTAAACAAGTTTGCTTTATAGCAAACCTTGCTCCTCGCAAAATTAAGGGAATTGAGTCGCAAGGTATGATACTCTCTGCCGAAGACTTTGTTAATAACAGACTGGTTGTTACCACTACTAACAGCGAGGTTTCACCAGGTAGTGAAGTAAAATAATTTATGAGTTTTTAGTTTTCGGCTTCGCCGTCCCAATGGGGTAGTTTTTGGTTGTTGGAATTTTAACTGACAACTGACAACTGACAACTAACAACTGAAGACTGAAATGAACCTAAAGCAAAAAACTGAAAAGGCACTTATATGGAGTTTCGTGGATAAGTTCGGACAACAGATTATATATTTTGTTTCTGGAATTATCCTCGCTAATCTCCTTATGCCTGGCGACTATGGTAAGATAGGCGTTCTGACAATATTTATTGTGTTGTCGAATATCCTTATCGATAGTGGTTTCAGTTCTGCTCTTATCCGAAAGAAAGGGGCAACAGATAGAGACTACTCAACAATATTTTTCTTCAATCTGATAATATCGTTAGTGTTCTATCTGATACTCTACTTCTCGGCAATATTCATAGCAAACTACTTTCATATACCCGATCTGGTGTCAATCTCACGTGTGTTGTTCCTTTCAATAATATTCAACTCGTTGGGATTGATACAGCAAACCCGAATGTTTAAAGAGATTCGTTTTACAGAGTATGCCCGAATAAATATTGTGGCTCTAACCATATCATCTGCATTTGCTATATGGTTGGCATCAAACGGCGGAGGTGTGTGGGCTTTGGTTGTACAAACTGTTGGATTATCAATACTTAAAACTTTACTCTTGTGGTGTTATGGCAGATGGTTCCCTAAACTGATATTCTCAATAGCCTCAATAAAAGAGTTTTTGAGTTATAGTGCAAACCTTTTGGGTACAGGGGTTCTCAATGCTGTTTTTAATAACATCTACCCCCTTATCATTGCAAAGTCATTCTCAACCGCAACAGTAGGATTCTATACACAGGCTCAAAAACTGCAAGACATTCCATCGGCTCTCATTGCAAACATTTTCCGCAGTGTAGCATTTCCTGTGTTATCATCTATCAACGATGACAAACCTCGTCTGTTGCGAGTGTTTGGTAAGTATATCAGAACAACTGCTTTCTTTATATTCCCCATAATGATGTTACTCATTGTGGTGGCAAACCCTTTGATAATATCGCTTATTACAGAAAAGTGGAGTGCATCGGTGCCTATGTTGCAGATACTCTCTTTGGCAGGAATGTTCTCTCCGTTTATAATATTGTATTATGACCTCTTCAATACCGAAGGGCGTTCAGATATAAACCTGAAACTTGAAATTGCCAAGAAAATATTCCTTGTGCTATCAATAGCCGTAGTTCTTGTTCTGAGCAACTCAATAATAAACCTTATATGGGTATGGGTGATATATACACTCCTTTCGCTTGTGGTAACAGCAATAGTGGCATCCAAGTTAGTTGGTTACAGGGTTGTAACCCTCTTGAAGGATATACTCCCTTACTTTGTGGTGGCTCTTGTTTCGGCACTCGTTTCGCTTGTAACATTCCTGTTTTTCAGTAATAGTTGGTTGCAACTTATAGTGGCAACAATAATATTTGTACTATCGTATATTGCTATTGTGGCACTCTTTAAAATGGAGATTTGGTTGGAGTGTCTGTCGTTGGCAAAACGTAAATTAGGAATAACAAAAACGCCTGAATCATAATGACAGCACCAATAATCCTGTTTACATATCGTAGAGCGACACACACAAAGAGGTGTATTGAGTCGTTAAAACAATCTCACTTGGCAAGTGAGAGCATCTTGTATATCTTCTCCGATGCCGCAAAGGGTGGTGCAGATATGGTAGATGTTTTAGCGGTGCGGAGTTATATAAAAAGCATTACAGGTTTTAAAGAGGTAATCATTGAGGAGGCTACACAAAACAGAGGCCTTGCCGATAGTGTGATATATGGTGTTGGCAAGGTGCTTGATAAGCATGGCAGAGCAATTGTCTTAGAGGATGATTTGGTGCTTTCTCCTCACTTCCTTTCATATATGAACGAGGCTTTGGAGATGTACAAAGAGGTTGAGGAGGTGATAAATATAAACTCGCATGTATTATCCTCGCCTATGACTTTTGATGATAACTTTCTTATAAGTTTTGCCAATAGTTGGGGCTGGGCAACATGGAAGAGAGGTTGGCGTTACTTTGAACCAGACGCAAACAAACTTCTTGAAAAGATAAAAGAGGAGAAGAGAGAGCGTGAGTTTGATATGGGTTATCACTTTACCCGAATGTTAAAGGAACAGTGCAATGGTAAGATAAACTCGTGGGCAGTACGTTGGAATGCTTCACTGTTTGTAAACCGCAAACTCTCTCTAAATGTAGGTAAACCATTAGTTGCAAACAGTGGTTTCGGAGCAGGAGCAACTCATTGCAATACCCCTGACCTATTCTCGGTAAAACTATATGCCGATGAGATACACCCACAAATGATAACTCCTGTTGTGGAGAGTAGAGAAATGCGAAACAAATTGCGTAAAACCTATATGATACGCACCTCATATATAAATAAATTGCGAGTGGCAATAGTGGCAATGCTAAAACGAATATTCTTATGAAGGTAGCCCTTATAAATACCAAACAGAGTGGAGGAGGAGCAGCAATAGCGGCTCAGCGTCTGCACAAGGCTCTTTGTGAGCAGGGTGTTGATGCAACTCTTATTGTGGCTGAGGGCGAAGGTGGCGAGAGGGTTGAGGTACTCTCAAAAACTTTGTGGAGTAAGATAAGATTTAGAACAGCATTTCTGTTTGAACGATTAGGTATATGGTTAACAAACCGTTTCTCACGTAAAAACCTCTTTACTGTATCAACAGCACTATTTGGTACAGATATAGCAAACCTTAAAGCAGTAAAAGATGCAGATGTTATACACCTCCATTGGGTAAATCAGGGAATGGTGTCGCTAAAAGGTATAGAGAGTTTGGTGGCAACAGGCAAACCAATAGTAATAACCCCTCACGATATGTGGTATGCAACTGCAATATGCCACCATGCAGGGGAGTGCAATAGATACACAACCGAGTGTAAAAATTGCCCCTATTTGGCAACCTCATCTGATAAAGACCTCGCTGCAAAAGTATGGCAGAAAAAACAGAACCTATATAAACATAATGTAACATTTATAGCAATAAGCAAATGGATGTTACAACGCCTGAACAGAAGCGCATTAACCTCTGCAAACCCAAAAGAGGTTATATGCAATGTGATGGATACCAATACCTTTTGCCCTCACTCAAAGGAGGTGAGCCGTCAACGATTGGGAATATTGCCAACCGAAAAGGTATTGGCATTTGGTGCAGCAAAACTAAACGATCCCATAAAGGGAGCAGATATGCTTTTTAAAGCAATAGAGGAGAGTGGAGAGAAAGAGAATTTGCTACTGTTACTCTTTGGAGCAATAAAAAATGATGAAGAGTTTTTACAACGAATCCCCTGTCGATATATATATGTTGGAGAACAGTTGGATAAAGAGCAATTAGCACAACTATATTCGGCTGCCGATGTAGTGGTTGTACCATCGCATTATGAGTCGCTTTCGTTGGTTATAGCCGAAGCAATGGCGTGTGGAACACCAGCGGTGTCGTTCAACAATGCGGGGCAAACAATGCTGATTGATCATAAAGAGAACGGATACCTTGCAGAGTACCCATCAACTCAGGATTTTGCCAATGGTATAAATTGGCTATTGCAAAACTCTAACGGAAAGATGCGTGAGAGTGCAATGGCAAAAATAGAACAAATTATGTCGCCCCAAAAGGTGGCATTGCAACATATTGAACTATACAAACGTTTACTAAACCAAGAGTAATGACAACACCCATAATATCAATAATAACAGTGTGCTACAATGCTCAAAACGAGATTGCGGCAACCCTTAAAAGTGTAAAGGAACAAACCTTTAAAGGGTATGAGTATATAATTGTTGACGGAGCATCAAAAGACAATACTCTAAAAGTTATAGCAGATAGCGGAGTTACTCCCACTCACTTGGTAAGCGAAAAAGACAAAGGAATATATGATGCAATGAACAAAGGTCTTGCCTTGGCAAAGGGTGATTATCTGATGTTCCTAAATGCAGGAGATTCTCTATATAGCCCCAGTACATTGCAACAGATAGCCGATGTTGCTAAAACCAACCCTGATGTAATATATGGCGATACAGCAATAGTAGATGCCGAAAGAAATTATCTGCGTCCACGCCGTTTACGCCCACCCAAAAACCTAACACGAAACAGTTTCAAAAACGGGATGTTGGTGTGTCATCAAGCCTTCCTTCCCAAACGGGAGTTGGCAATGCCATACGATATGCAATACCGTTTCTCTGCCGACTTTGATTGGTGCGTGAAGATACTCTCAAAAGCAACCCATTGCACACCCATTGAAGGGTATATGGTAAACTATTTAGAGGAGGGAGCAACCACTCGCAACCATGTAAAATCACTCAAAGAGCGATTTAGAATAATGGCACATCACTACGGATTGCTAACCACAATATTTAAACATATTTGTTTTTTAGTAAGGTAGAATATATCTTTGTAGAAAAGAGATTAACCAAAAATAAAATATTAGAGTTATGAGAAGATTTATGTTTTCATTATTAGTCCTATTTGTTTTGAGCACAATAGCACAAGGCCATAATGGACAAGAGTTCGGTGCTGAGGAATTAGGAGTATATTATGCAACAAACAATGTTGCTACCGAAGATGAAAAAATATACGATGTGGTAGAGCAGATGCCAACATATCAAGGAGGGCAAAGAGCACTATTAGAGTATATTAGGGATAACATTAAGTACCCAATAGCAGCACAAGAAGCAGGAGTTGAGGGAAAAGTTATTGTCCGTTTTGTTGTTAAGAAAGACGGCACAGTAGGAGATGCACAAATATTTGTGGGGTCAACACCCGAACTCAACCAAGAGGCTATAAGGGTTGTAAAATCTATTACAGGATTTATTCCGGGATATCAAAATGGAAAACCCGTTAATGTGTGGCACACAGTTCCAGTTTCTTTTAAACTAATGTAAAATTCAAACTGAATAAAGAGGATAAATAATACTAATAATTAACAACTCTAAATAATTATCTCCCCATAAACTCTTTACGCTCTTCTATTGAGAACTTTTCAATAGCATAGCGGAGCATTGTGCGAGGCATAATGTTTTTATACTCGTTTAAGAAATTGCGAAGTTGCGTTGCATCACGTTTACCTGCTTCGCGTAACATCCAGCCCACAGCCTTCTGTATAAGGTCGTGGCGAGTATCCATGAATAGTTTGGCAAGAGCGTAGGTGTGAGTAAACTCCCCTTTACGAATAAATGTAAGAGTTGAAACAACAGCAATACGTTGTTTCCATAGGTGGTTGCTTTTAGCAAACTCATATAACAGAGAACAATCCCCATTATATAAATGGTTGCCAACAATATTGGGAGTAGACAAATCCACTAAATCCCAATTGTTGATATAGCGAGTATTAGATATATAGATATTAAAAATCTTTTCCCTTAAACATTCAGGTGAGTAACTCTGAGTGTAGGGACGTGGCCTGCCACGACCGATAGAGAACTTCATGCTATCTTCATACATCTTAACCAAAAGCAATAGAGCAGTAAGACGTGCTTCATGGTATTCGCTATGCAGTAGGCTTTCAATCTCAGTTAAATCAATATGGTTAACACACTCTTTAACAATCAACCTGACTTGTGGCACCATAACACCTAAAAAGTTATCGCCATAGCCATACTCTCCCTCGCCAGTCTTAAAAAATCGGAGTTGCACCTCCCTCTTCTCGGCAGTTGCAACACCTTTCAACCTCTCTATAATATCATCTCTTTTCACTCTAATAACTAATGACTACCTTGCAGGGGCGGTGAAACCGATAACTAACAACTCTAAATATGGTTTACCTTAAACACCTCGCCTCCCTCAAAAAAGTTTATGATGTTTTGCGAAACAACAAAAGCCATTTCGTTGCGAGTCTCAATAGTTTGAGTCCCCAAATGAGGATTAAGAACAGCATTGTCGAGTGTGGCAAGTTCTTCTGATGGGTAGTCACCATTCTCAAATACATCCAATCCAGCACCCCAAATCTTACCCTCTTTAAGAGCCGAAACCAAAGCCTTTTCATCAACCAAAGGACCACGAGCGGTATTGATAAGAATAGACGAAGGCTTCATCAACTCAAACTCCGCTTCGCCAATAATATGGAAAGTTTCGGGTGTATAAGGAGCATTAACCGAAACAATATCGGCGCATCGCAAAAGTTCCTCTTTACTCATATATACGGCATTATATTTTTGTTCCTTATCTTCGCTCATACGGTTACGTTTGGTATAGACAATCTTCATTCCCGCAGCCATTGCTCTGCGAGCAAGAGCGCAACCAATTCTGCCCATACCAATAATTCCCAAAGTCTTGCCATAAAGCGAGTGTCCAAGATTTTCGAGCAATCCCACATGAACATTCCCTTTAATTCTTATGCGTCTGTCCATTTCTGCAATACGGCGTGTAACAGCATATATCAATCCCATTGCTTGGTCGGCAGTAGGCTCAGTAACAGAGTGCGGAGTATTGGTAACCTGTATTCCCAATCGTGTGGCACAAGCAACATCAATATTATCAAAACCAACAGCGTAGTTTGATATTAATTTAAGTCTTTTACCTTTGCTAATCAAAGCCTCGTCAACCTTAAAGTTGAACATCGACTGAAGAACATCATAATCCTCAATCATATCCAATACCTCTTCGTAGGTAAACGACTCTCTCCCTTCGGGAGGAAAGGTAACATCAAATTTCTTAATCAACTCGGCATAACCAGCCCTGAACATATTGTAAGTAACCAAAACTCTCTTTTTCATAATTGCGATGAATTTTATAGTGCGAAGATACTAAAAAATATATTCAAAATATTAACTTTGTAGATGTTTGAAAGTAAACATACACAATGAAACGTATCCCATTAATATTTTCAATAGCATCATTGTCAATGATTGATGCAGTATCACAAGAGAAAGAAGAGAATCTCCAGCCAAACGTGATATTCATATATGCTGATGATATTGGTTATGGCGATTTGAGTTGTAATGGCTCAACAACAATATCAACACCAAATGTAGAGGCGTTGGCACACGAAGGGGTACGATTTACAAATGTTCATAGTGCGGCAGCAACAAGTACCCCATCGCGATATGCAATGCTCACAGGAGAGTATGCTTGGCGAAAAGAGGGAACTGGAGTAGCCAATGGAGATGCAGCACTTATAATTTCTCCTGAAAGATATACATTGGCAGATCTCTTTGTTGATGCAGGATATAGAACAGGAGTAGTAGGTAAGTGGCATTTAGGATTAGGCTCTGTAAGCGGAGAGCAGAATTGGAATTCATACCTTTCACCCAATCCTGTGGATATTGGATTTAACTACTCATATATAATGGCAGCCACAGGCGATAGAGTGCCATGTGTATTCGTAGAAAATGGAAGAGTAGCAAATTACGATGAAGAAAATCCTATATATGTAGATTATAACAAAAATTTTGAGGGAGAACCTACGGGGAAAGATAATCCAGAACTCTTAAAACTCTCTCCTTCGCATGGACATGATTTCTCAATAATTAATGGAATATCTCGTATCGGATATATGAAAGGAGGAGGTAAGGCTTTATGGAGGGATGAAGATATTGCAGATGTGCTAACGCAAAAGGCAATAGAGTTTATAGAGAATCATAAAGAAGGACCATTCTTTTTATATTTTGCAACACAAGATGCCCATGTCCCACGCGTTCCGCATAGTCGTTTTGAAGGAAAATCAGGAATGGGGGCAAGAGGAGATGCAATAATACAATTCGATTGGAGTGTAGGGGAGATTGTTTCGGCATTAAAGCGAATGGGATTATATGATAATACCATAATAGTATTATCAAGTGACAATGGTCCGGTAGTTGATGATGGATATAAAGATGAAGCCGTAGAACTGTTAGGCGATCACAAGCCGGGAGGAGAGTATAGAGGAGGTAAATATAGTTCCTTTGAAGCAGGAACAAGAATACCTTGTGTTATAAAATGGAGTGGTAAAAATAGCGGAAAGGTTAATAATGCACTCCTTTCGCAAGTAGATTGGTTTGCATCATTTGCATCAATGTTAGAGGTTACATTGCCTAAAGGTGCTGCTCCGGATAGCGAGAACAAGATTGATGCGTGGATGGGTAAAACCAACGCAGGACGTAAAACAGTTGTGTTGCAAAATGCACAAAACGTGTTGTCAATAGTGTCAGGCAAATGGAAATATATATCACCATCACAAGGAGAGTCATTTAATAGATGGACTTCCATAGAGACAGGAAATAACCCACAGCCACAACTATACAATCTCTCAACAGATAAAGGCGAAACAAAAAACCTTGCATCAAAACGCAAAGTAAAAACTGCACGTCTTGCTCAACAACTTGAACAAATAAGAAGGAAATAGAATGCAAAATAACTCAAAGACAGCAATATTCAATCCGTTGACTTTCCCCATATATGTTATGGCAAAGCCAATAGGTGCGTTATGTAATTTAGATTGCCACTATTGCTACTATCTTGAAAAAGGAGAACTCTATCGAGGAACATCACCCAAGATGAGTGATGATATTTTGGAACGTTACATAATAGATTATATTGAGTGCCAACCCACACAAAACGTACTATTCACATGGCATGGAGGTGAAACACTTTTGAGAGGAATAGATTTTTTTCGCAAAGCCATACGTTTACAGCAACGCCATGCACGAGGAAAAACTATTTCAAACTCAATACAGACGAACGGAATTTTACTAAACGATGAATGGTGCCGATTTTTTAAAGAGGAGAACTTTCTTGTAGGAATCTCCCTTGACGGTCCAGAACATATACATGATCGCTATCGCAGAGATAAGAGCGGAAGAGGAACATTTGCAAAAGTAATGAAGGGAGTTGAACTCCTGCAAAAGCATGGAGTTGAGTTTAATACCCTGTCTGTTGTGAACGATTATAGTGCAAAGTATCCGTTGCAGGTATATAACTTTTTTAAGAGTATAGGAAGCCATTATATGCAGTTCTCTCCCATAGTAGAGCGTTGGGGAGATCGTGCAGATGGCTTGGAACTTCTTCCTCCCGGAAATAACTTTGAAAATATTGAAATGCCACCATGGTGCGTTTCTCCCGAAGATTACGGCAATTTCTATTGCACCATATTTGATGAGTGGGTAAGAAAAGATGTTGGGCAATACTTCATACAACTATTCGATTCAACGCTTGCAGGTTGGGTAGGAGAGCAACCAGGAGTGTGTATATATGCAAAGGTGTGCGGACATGCTGCTGCTATGGAGCATAATGGTGATGTATATAGTTGTGATCACTTTGTCTTTCCAGAATACAAATTGGGAAACATTCGCACACGTACATTAACAGAGATGATGCTCTCGCCTGAGCAGATGAAGTTTGGAGAGAAAAAATTTACCACTCTGCCACGCCAATGCAAAGAGTGTGAATTTCTGCATCTTTGCAATGGAGAGTGTCCCAAGAATAGAATCTCAAAAACCTCCGATGGCGAAGAGGGTTTAAACTATCTATGCAAAGGATTATATAAATTTTTTGAACACTCAAAACCATATATGCTCTATATGGCAGAGCAGTTAAAGAAAGGTTTGCCACCAGCAGATATAATGAAAACCTTTAAAGAGTAAATAATCCCAATAAAAACATTCCTAATTGATATATGAGTATATTGGCACTAATAATATTGGCACTTGGTCTTTCAATGGATTCGTTTGCGGTTTCGCTATCATCAGGAGTAGCATTAAAACCATTTAAAATATCAAATGTTTTAAAAATAGCCTTATATTTATCATTTTTTCAAGCAGTAATGCCAGTTATAGGATGGTTCTTAGGGGTAGGATTTGTAGATATAATACATGTCGTAGATCATTGGATAGCATTTGCACTATTACTATTCTTGGGAGGCAAAATGATACTTGATGTAGTAACACAAAAAGAAGATGAGATGCAGTGCTGTTTTAACCCAACTAAAACAGTAACCCTTATTCAGATGGGTATAGCAACAAGTATTGATGCTTTAGCAGTAGGCGTTTCATTTGCATTTTTGGATATAGCCTTGCATCATGCAACCATAATAATATTTACCATAACATTTTTAGCCTCTGTTGTTGGTTGCTATATAGGTAAAGTGTTTGGTACCCGTTGGCGAACATACACCACATTGGTCGGAGGCGTAATACTTATAGCCATTGGAACAAAAATATTGCTTGAACATACTGTATTGAGTTAAAAAAAAGTTTATGTTAAAAAAAGATTATCTGTTGGCACAAATAACAGAGTTGGCAAAGAAGTTTGCATATCTCATAAAACGCAAAAGCGAAGGGGATGATATAACCCTTCTTGCCGATGGATATTACCGAGAACTCAATGTGTCAGCAGAGTGGTTAATG
Organism: Bacteroidales bacterium; assembly: GCA_015061035.1. Classification (GTDB taxonomy): domain Bacteria; phylum Bacteroidota; class Bacteroidia; order Bacteroidales; family G3-4614; genus Caccoplasma_A. The sequence goes on along the minus strand of SUXK01000004.1, from coordinate 269,879 downwards.
AATGCCGAGTGTGATGATATTATGCAACGCATAGGAGATTGGCAGTTGGTAGAACTCTTGGTTAAAATGATAATTGAAGATGTTCGCTTTGAGCAAAACTATGCTATGATACAAAAAGCACAAACCCTCCTTTTTATGGTGCAGGAGTTAGATCGCACATACTCATTTGAGAGAATCGCTCTTGAAGAGAGAATTAAAGATAAGTTGTCTGTTTTCAGTTGAGAAACTTGCCTTTCCACGAACAGGGGTCGCTTGCATCATGCAACTATAATAATATTTGCTGATTTGACAATCGCCACTCCTGAAAACTTATAGAATCTAAAGCCCTTTGCAATTAACAAAGAGTTAATTTTTTTCAAATTCCTATATTTTATCAAATAAATGTTACATTTTGCAATATAATTTTGTAATTTTGAAACAAATTTGAAAAAATGAGACTTTTTTATATGTAAAACTTTAAAAAGATATATAAAAACAGTAATAGCAATGTGGCGAAGTAGGATATTGCCTATATTGATAATTTTTTGTTTACCGCTATGCGTTGAGGCTCAAAAGCGACTAATAGGAAGTGTTGTTGATGCCGATCGCAACCCATTGCCGGGAGCGGCAATACGAATACTTGACTCTCAGTTGGGAACTGTGTCGGATGCAGACGGAAATTATCAACTTGTAGGCGTATATAATGGGGCGGTTATAGAGTACTCATTTTTGGGAATGACAACCAAAACCATTAAATATAGAGGAGAAAAAGTTATTGATATAGTTCTAAGTGAAGATGAAACACAACTCGATGAGGTTGTTGTATCGGCAAAGACAAATATCAATGAGATAGATATACGTGCTAAAAGTGGAGTAGTTCAATCCATCGATATTAAACGCGTTGAGGAGAAACCTATGATAGATATGGGTTTGGCCCTTCAAGGCTCTGTGCCCGGTTTGAATGTGATAAATACAGGAGAGTTGGGTGCAGTCCCAGAGATTCGTATTCGTGGAAACTCTTCGTTGCGAAAAGGCAATGCTACAAACGAGCCACTATATGTATTAGATGGTCAGGTTATCACTGCTGAGACATTTTACAATTTAAATACCTCTGATATTCAGGATATAAAGGTTCTGAAAGATGCCGTTGCTTGTGCTTTGTATGGAGTAAAGGCGGCAAATGGAGTATTGGAGATAACCTCAAAACGCGGGTATGAGGGAAAGACCTCAGTAAACTACAATATGAATATTGGAGTAACCGCACGAGGTAGAAGAGGCATAGAGATGATGAACTCAGCCGAAAAGTTAGAGTTGGAGCGTCTTATTCAAAATCCCGAGACACCAGGTTATCGGTATAGTGCCGACTACTATAACAGATTTCACTCAAACGATCCAAACTTGCAAAATCTTATAGCGCAAGGAGCATTGAAACTCGACTCAATGCGAAACATCAACACTGATTGGTTTGATGAACTACTGCATACAAGTCTATACCAAAAACACAACCTGAGTTTAAAAGGCGGGAGCGATGCAACATCGTACTATGTGTCTGCCAACTACACTCAGCAAGGCGGAAGAATACCCGGAAACGACAAACAGAGAATGAGTTTAAGGTTAAACCTTGACCAGCGCCTTGGTAAGATTGGTTATTTGATGATGAGTGTAAACGGCGGATATTCAAAGACAAATACCCCTAACGGAACAACAAATGATCCAGCGTCATTAGTCTATGATTTAAACCCGTATGAACAAACATATGGAGAGTTGTGGTCAAATCCGGGAAGAACATATAAAGACCTGATGAATCAGTTCTCCGAAGTTGGAACAGATACAGATGCAGGAGCAACAGCAAGTATAACCATAACACCTGTTCAGGGGTTAGATATAGCAGCCGTTGGAGGAGTAAACTTTATGTTGGCAGAGAATCGTCAATTTACACCCTCAACAGCATATAGCGAAACGCACTCTGGTATTCCCGAAGAGGAGCGAGGTATATACTCAAAATCAAAACTCTCAACAATAAACCTCTCTTCAAATGTTCGTATAACATATAGCAAGACCTTTAACGATAAGCATGACTTCACTATTGGTGCAAATACCGACTACTATATGACCTCATCAGATAATGTTCTGATGCGAGGCTATGGAGTTGGAACAATAAACTCAGCAGCGGCAATAAATCAGTCGCTTCAGGGAAACCGTCAACCATACGTTAGCGGACTGCGGGACAAGAGTGCCCAAATAGGAATTGGAGTTGTTAGTGGATATACCTACGATGGAACATACGACCTTTTTGCAACCTATAAATTAGATGCTTCATCAGTATTGCCAGCCGACAAACGTTGGAATAGTGCTTGGGCGGTTGGAGCAGGATGGACACCATCGCAATATCGTTTCTTTAAGCGTCAGCGAGTGCTTACTAACCTAAATCTTAAAGCATCATACGGATATATGGCAAACCTTAACGGAGTATCCATTTCATCAACCGTTGCAAGTTTTGCCTACTCAACATCAAAGTACGAGACACAAAGACCATTGGACTTGCTGGCTCTCTATAACAGTGACCTCAAGCCTGAACAGACAAAGAGTATAGATGCAGGATTGAGCCTTGAATTCTTTAAACGCCTAACAATTGATGTCAATTGGTACAATCGTACAACCGAAGATGCGCTCTTGGATGTGCCAATACCAGCATCAACAGGATTCTCATCTTTGAAACGCAACATAGGTTCATTACAAAATCAAGGAGTGGAGTTGAGTCTTAATGCCAAGGTGGTTGATCTATACGACTGGACATTCATTATTGGAGCTAATATGGCTTATAACAAAAACAAAGTTTTAGACCTTTACTATACCGATAAAATATACACATCGGAGGAGTCAATAGTTCCCGATTATGAGGTAGGCAAATCATACGATATGCTCTATGGCCCACACTCTTTAGGAATAAATCCATTGACTGGTTATCCGGTATTTCTGCTCCCTGACGGAACAGAGAAACAAGCCACTGAGGCATTAAAAGCAGAAGATGTTATAGCATTGGGATATTCAACACCCCCATACACAGGAAGTTTCAAAGTGACATTAACATATAAATCATTCGATTTGGATGTAGATTTCTACTACTCATTGGGCGGAATACAACGCTATAACTACTCATACGTAAGAACAAAAGATGATATACATAAAAATGCAGTTGCAGGACAAACCGAAAATATGTGGTTCCGTCCGGGAGATCAAGACAAGTTATACCCAACACCGTTCTACACATCAACAACTGCAGAGAATAATATTTCGCTCTATCCCAACTCTCTTACAGTAGGTAGTAGCAACTATTTAAGACTATCGTTAATATCGTTACGTTATCGCGTACCGCCCAAGTGGTTGGCACAACATATAAAGTTCATAAAGTATGCAAACTTTGCATTTCAGGCATCAAACCTCTTTACATGGACAAAGTATAGCGAGTCAGATCCCGAGAGCGGAACACTGGCAGGAACACTGCAACCAGTATATACAATTAATATGAGTTTAACATTTTAATACCTGCAAAAAATGAAGAGAAATATAAAACATATTATCTGCATACTTTTGGTAGCAATCTTTTGTGGGTGTTCGTTAAACATTCCGCCACCCGATCAATTTTCTGATCCCGATGCAATAACAACCGTATCAACAGCACGTTCATTGTTAACATCGGCATACATATCATATCCCCATTATGAGTATCAACTCTCAATATTGGGAGAGGACTTTTGTCCCACAAACCTATCAGGAAAAGATGTATCGCAACAAAATCTATATCGTTGGCAAGATAACTCTATAAACGAGTTGGCAGGGGAGATATGGAGTACATACTACACAACCATTGCATATTGTGATGTGTTGTTAGAGCGTCTGCCAAACGTAGCAACAGCAAACACATCAGAAGAGAGTGAGAAGAAACAGATTGCAAGTGAAACAAAAACACTTAAGGCATTGTGTTACTTCAAGTTATTACAACTATTTGCTACACCATATCATAAAAATATAAATGCTGATGGCGTGGTAATTAAAAATAGGATAGGAGTTGAAGTGGTTGCACGTTCTTCAAAATCAGATTGTGTAACCTATATTAGAACTCTACTGCTCGATGCTCTTTCACAAAGTGCGGATACCGATAAAAACGGCTGGTTGTCAAAAACTGCAATATACCACATATTGTCGCAATTAGAGTTGTACGCAGGAAACTATACAAAGGCAGCCCAGTATGCTGAGGATGTTTTATCCAGAGCAGAAGACGCATGGTTTACAGGAACAAATTACCGTTATCTATGGAGTGCAAACTCATACGAAGGACGTATATTTGCATTCAATACCACCAATCCATACTACACATCAATACAGTATGATGAGCCTAATGGCGACTACTTTGCTGTAAACCCTAAAGTGGAGTATGCCATGAGTGATGTTCGCCGAGAGTATAATCTCTATCCCTTTACAATGGCAGGGGAGAGCAGAAATCTCTTTGGTAAATACAATATGAATAATCGTAAAGGGGAGGCAAACAACTATGTAGATATGATGCGATATGCCGAAGCATATTTTATAGCCGCCGAAGCCTATTGTCGTAGTGGAGAAGAGAGTACAGGTATATCAAAGATAAACCACTATCTCTCACTTTGCGGAGCAAACACAATACCTGTCACACTTACGGGCGAGGAGTTGATAGAGAGAATAATATCAGAAAAGTTAAATGAATTTGTGGGCGAAGGTATAAACTACCTCGATATAAAACGTCTTGCAAACAATGATTTAAAACGCTATACAGCATGGGGAAAATCAACATATACAACCATTAGAAAAGAGAGTTACAAATGGACTTTCCCTATACCTGCATCAGAGTACCGATATAACCAGGCAGTATCGCAAAACGATGGTTGGCCAATAAACAGATAAACATAAAAACATAATATTAACTAAAAACAAAACAATTATGAAACTAAGAAATTTTTTATTCTTATTGGTGGCATTACCAATAGTTGTGTTAACATCATGTTCAGGTGATGATGACTCAGAGAAAATGACAAACTATGTTCAACTAAGTGTTAATGGTGGAACAGGTGGAGTAACAACAATGGCAGAGGATGCAACAGAGCCTGTCACTATCAACATCCTTTTGTCATACTTTGTTGAGGAGACAACAACTATCAACTTCGACTTGGTTGGTAACGAGGGAGATATTCTACGTCTTGAGGAGAATATAATTGAGATTCCTGCAAACACAAAAACTGCGGAGTTGAAAGTATATTCAAACAACAAAAACTCTATAATAACAGAGCAATCAGTAACAGTTAAGATTGCATCATCAAGCAATGATAAAATTGTGTTGAGCAATCCTTGGACAATAAAAGTACAACCTGCTGCATCAATGCCTGAGTTAACTGAGGAGCAAAAAGCCTTGATTGCAGGATATAAAGAGAATCTTGGAATTGACCTATATCGTATGATGGGAAAAGTTGCTTGTACTGTAAAAGTATCATTCCCATATGTTGAAGGTGATGACAAAGAGTACTTTAATGAAGGAAACGATGCTCGTGAGTTTACATCAGAGACAATTATTACATTGAGCGAAAACGCAACTGCCGACAAACCAGTTTTAAAAATGGTATCAAATCCAATGGGATTGAACGACTTTATGTTTGAGATGTTGCGTAAAAACACAACCGAAGATGTTTACGAAGGATGGTATTCATACCCATACTCAATTGCAGCGTTGGGAGCAGTAGGATATACTCCTGCAGAAGATGGCAAATTTATGATTGCAGCAAGTGAAACATTTGAAATGACTCTTGATGATCTTGCAATAGAGAATGATCAAATAACATTTACTCAAGAGGTAGAGGATATATGGGGAGATATGATTATATCAGTACCATTCTCTTATAACTTCTCGTTATGGAATAAACTACAAGCAAAATCAGAAGAGATTGTAGAGGTTGATGAGTATGGCGATGGAGAGATGGTAGAATATACATTGAGCGAATTATTTGAGTATGGAGCATCAATGGATCCCAGACAATATCTATTGATAAGCACAATATCAGAAGATTACTTTGAAAACGACCCTTCTGATTGGGTAGAGCCAACATCTTCATATAACTTTGAGGAAGGAACATTCAAATTTGTATTCCCATTTGATATGTATAACTCATATGGTTATCAAAATGTAGAGGTAACATATGTAATGAATGCAGCAAAATAAAATAGTTGAGAATAATGAAACTTTTGCGAATATTATCGCTATTCATATTTGCACTATCATTGCAAACCATAAATGCTCAATCGGTGTCTGACAAGATGCCGATTGAGTTACCATCTAATACCATTGAGGGTTGGCTAAATAATGGGTTGCACTATATTATTCGCCCCAATAATCATCCCAATAATAGCGTTGAGATGCGATTGGTTATGCGTTTAGGTTCGGTACAGGAGAGAGGCAACGAAAAGGGTGCCGCACACTTCTTGGAACATGCCGCCTTTTTAGGAACAGAGAACTTTCCTGAACGTAAAATGATTGAGTATTGGGAGAGTGTAGGTATGAAGTTTGGACGCGATATTAATGCCTATACAGGTTACGACCGCACCATATATTCGGTAACAGTGCCTGTTGATAATCAATATGACACCGCAATTGATACCTCGTTAATTGCACTACGTGATTGGTTGTGTGGCATTACCTTTGAGGAGGAGAGAATAAAAAAAGAGAGGGGAGTGATATTAGAGGAACTTCGCGGTTATCAAATTGAAGATAACTTCTATTCGCTAAAGATTGGCAACGGACGCTTTGCCGACCATATACCTCTTGGAAGAGAGAAAGACATTAAACGAATTGATAATAAAAAATTAAAAGGTTTTTATAAACATTGGTACACTCCGCAATTAGCCTCTGTGGTTGTTGTTGGAATGGTTGATACCGCTGATATAAAACAAAAAATAGAGAAGATATTCTCTTCTGTACCCACACATACACCTGAAGGGTATGAACAATATCCTTTAACCTACAAAAAAGGAACACAGATAAAAGAGGTGTGTGATACTTTGATGCGAAAATCAAAGTTAGAACTTATAATCCCACACAAATGTATAGTGGGAAAAACATTAGAAACAGTATATCGCCGAGAGTTAGACAACCTGTTGATAAGAGCATTGTCAAACAGATTTTCGGCACGAGGAATGAATATCTCAGTGTCCGATTCATGGTATCTTGCTGACAAAAAACATTTGGTATTCTCCTTCTCTGGAACAAGTAGAGAGGAGTTACTGCAACAAATATCGGAGTTGGTATCAGAACTTCATTACGTATGGCATAACGGATTTACGCCCGATGAAATGGCGGATGTAAAGTCAAGTATGTTACACTCACTAAAGATATATAATAACACTCTACCTTCATCAATGTGGTGCGAAGACTTTGCCGATTACATAATCTCAGGCGACAGATATATTCAAACGCAGCACGAGATGGAGCGTTTAGTAGAGAAGATACTCAGAACAGAAGCACGTCAGTTGCTTTGGATGCTTAAACGTTGGATTGACTATAAGAACGAAACTCTGCTTGTTGCATATACAAACAAATATGGCAAAGAGGAGAGTATTTCGGTTAAAGATATTGATGAGGCATGGAGGCGAGGAACAACTCTACAAGCCGAACCATTTATATATAAACAAAAAGAGGAAGAAGAGGAGGTTGTTATATCTACACCTGAATGTTTACAGGTTACAAAAGCCTTTAACCCCAACGATGTAGAATCAACCTACTATTACGAAAACATATCGGTATCGGAGATAAATCTTAAAAACGGATTACGAATACTACTCCGTCCCACTTGCGATGGCTCTGATAGAGTGCAACTCTCACTCTTTGCACGAGGAGGTGTGGCAGATTTAAGTGAAGAGGATTTGTATAAATACGATGCAACAGCAGGATATATGGAGATGGGAATGATTGATGCTGTTCCATACGACACCATAACAACATATATGTTGCAAAACTCATTGGCACTAAATACAGGAATAAGTCCACATTGGCACGAACTGTTAGCATCTGCACCAACCTCAAAGGCAGGGGAAATGTTTAATCTTGTATATGAAAAGATACACCGACCAGAGCGTTGTTACTCCGATTTTGAGGAGGTAAAAGCAGATGAAGTAGATTCTTTTGGTGATGAAACATTACTGCAAAAGATGATGAAACGAGACTCTGAACGAATGTTGGTAAATCGTATGGATTATATTTTGGGTAACACCTCGCACAAAAACATAAGAGCAAGAAGAGTTGAAGATATAAAAAGTCTTAATCTCGATTCAATAGCAACATACTATACAACCCTATTCTCTAACCCACAAGGAACAACAATATTGTTGACAGGAAGTTTTGATGCAGATGCTATGGCACCTCTTATGGTCTCAACTTTTGCAGATATGCGTTCAACACCTGCTTCATATACCTTCTCTTCAACTCCATACGAACTCCCACAAACATATTATAGCGAGGCATTTGAGAGTGATAATCAAACACAAACAGCCTTTGATTACATATTGGCAGGGAACTATACACCTTCGCTAAAAAATTCGTTAACATTAAAATTGATGAGAGATGTGTTGCAAGACCGATTTCTGAAAGTATTTCGTGAGAGAGAGAATATTGCATACTCTCCCTACGTAGGAATTGTATATAATGGACTACCACAACAAACATTCTATTTCGATTTTATGGGAGCTGTTGATAGCCATAATATGGCATTTGCAGAGGAGTTACTCTCTTCAATTATACTCTCGCTAAAGAGTTCTCCTATTGAAGAGACAGAGTTACAAGCATTGAAACGTTCGTTTATAGTAACCAAACGTCAGGTGTTAAACGAGCAGGCGGTAGCCGATTGGAAAAACAATTTGATAAATCTTATTAAGAGCGGAGAAACTCTATCTGATTTCAACCGATACGAGGAGGTACTTTCAGAGATTACGCCCGAAACACTTCAAGAGGCATTTAATAAATATTTGCATTCTGAGAGGGCTATATTGTTATATATTGGAGATTATAAGAGATAGAATAAGAGCGTATAAAAAGGAGAATTTTGTCGTTAACCTTGTTTTCGAAATCCTCATTTACCATTAGTAAACTGCGGTTTCTCAAACATCGGAAGCCTAAAACTTCAGCCTTTTATTTGTTGTCAAACAATATAATAAAATAAATATATGAGATACATTATAATAACCTTTACATTTCTTTTCACTCTTTCGGTGAATGCACAAAAGGGATATAAAAAGGCGTACACTATATTCAATTCTGAAGGTAAAGAGATAGGTTACGAAACTCTGATAAAAGAAATAGCACCCTACAATGTAGTACTCTTTGGAGAGATACATAACTGTGCAATAGTACACTGGTTAGAGTTGGAAGTGGCACGTTCGCTATACACTCAACATGGTAACGAGTTTACTATGGGAGCCGAGATGTTTGAAGCAGACAATCAGTTGATAATAGATGAGTATATGCAGAGGGTAATAACATACGATCGCTTTGAAGATGAAGCACGTCTATGGCCCAACTACTCAACCGATTACTACCCATTTGTATATTTTGCAAAAGAGAATAATATCCCCTTTGTGGCAACTAACGTACCACGCCGCTATGCCAATGTGGTAAAGAACAAAGGTCTACAATATTTAGATTCTCTTTCGCACGAGGCAAAATCATATCTTCCGCCTTTGCCTGTAACCTTTAAACAAGAGGAGGAGAACTCGGCATTCTCTCTTATGCAGATGTTTTCAGGTAGTGAATCAAATGCCGAATATATGGCACAGGCACAAGCGATAAAAGATGCCACAATGGCATGGAATATAGCAAAGAGTGGCAGTAAATATTTTTTGCATATAAACGGAAATTACCACTCTGACTTTAAACAAGGTATAGTCCCCTATCTCTCTGAGTATGCTCCCCAATTAAGAGTGGTAACAATATGCAACGTTCGTCAAGATGATATCACTTCGCTCGAAGATGAGAACAAAGGCAGAGCCGACTTCTATATAGCAGTACCAACAGATATGAGCGTTTCTTATTAATAAAGAATTATGAGTTAGAAATTGGGATTAATTTCTAACTCATAATAAATATTATAAATTGTTAATCAGTAGTGTCTTAATAAAAATATTGTATATTTTTGCTTAAGAAATTTATATCTCAATAAAGTAGGAATGTGACAAGCCACGTCAGCAAAAGAGAATATTGAGAGTGTAGTAATAAACAATTTATGATAACAGAATATCGCCCAACTCATAAAATGAGTACACTAATAAACGATAACAACTTGCTTATAATGGTAATGAGTAGGTTTGGAATATCGTTGGGTTTTGGCGATAAAACTGTGCAGACAATATGCTCGGAGCAAGGCGTTGATTGTGCAACATTCCTTTCAGTAGCCAACTTTGTATCAAACAAGGTATGTGCAGTAGAAAATATATCATTACCCTCAATAATAAACTATCTAAAGCAAGCACACAATTACTTTTTGGATTTCAATCTTCCTGCCATCCGCCGCAAGTTAATTGAGGCAATAGATTGCTCGGGAAGCGACAGTGTGGCAATGCTGATAATAAAATTTTACGATGAGTATGTAGGAGAGGTGAGGGCTCATATGGAACACGAGAATAAAACAGTGTTTACATACGTTGATAACCTTTTGCGAGGAGTTATATCTGCAAACTACTCTATATCTGTCTTTGCCGAGAAACATAACGGTATAGAGTATAAACTTCAGGAACTTAAAGATATAATTATACGCTATTATCCACAAAGAGAAAATAATCTCTTAAACTCTGCACTATTTGATATAATAAATTGTGAACAGGATCTAATGCTACACCGAATGGTTGAGGATAAACTCTTTGTTCCAGCGGTTGTGCGTATAGAGGAGAAGGTTGCACGAGGAGAGTTTATGATGTCAAAAGCAGAAGATGAAGAGTTGACTGATGCAGAGAAGATACAAACGCTCAGTGAACGTGAAAAAGAGATAATAGTATGCGTAGCAAAAGGTATGAGCAATAAAGAGATTGCCGAGGAATTATATCTTTCGGTACATACTGTAACCACTCATCGCAGAAACATATCTGCAAAATTGCAGATACACTCCCCAGCAGGTTTAACAATTTTTGCCATAGTAAATAAACTTATAAAGTGCTAATTATTTGTTTTTTTTATGTAAAATATATCTTTGTAATTATAAAAAGAATAAATTAATAAAATAAAAAGAATATGCAACAAAACTACATAAAACAAATGTTGATGTTAATGGCATTCATACTGATAACGTGGATACCGATTCACGCAACAGACTATATGAATGTCTATCTAACATCTCAAGGCTCGTTTCAGTCAATCAATATTGATGAAATAGACAAAATCACATTCCCTTCGGAGGATGAAGTAAACATCACCATTTCTGGCGTGGCAACCCCTATGGCAATAGAAGATATTGAGGTCATCACCTTTGGCGATACCGATATTACCGCTATTGAGGAGAGCGAGGTTGAGGTGGCAGAGGTTGAGATAATTTATATTGCATCGGCAGGTGAAGTACACATAACCTCCCCCGAAGTAATTAACCAAGTGCAACTTTACAATATGCAAGGAGTGCTGATGCAGTCTCAAACTCCTAACAGTGAGGAGGCAACTCTTAATGTCGGAAACTACCCCTCGGGCATCTATGTAGTAGCAGTTCAATCAAATGGAGAGATAGAAACTAAGAAGATTATAATTAATTAGGAATGAGGAATTAGAAATTAGGAATGTTTTTTAATTCTAATTAAAAAATTTATTTTTTGAAATGAAAACAAGAATAATAACATTGCTAATAGCAATCTTTGCTTTAGTAGGAAGTGCAACAGCACAAAGGAAGATACAGGTATATAAAGACGGAGAGGTTGTGTATAGTGAATATGTGTCTGATATAGACAGTGTAAAATTTATAGAACACGAATATGTTGACCTTGGTTTGTCAGTCAAATGGGCAACCTGCAACGTAGGCGCAACTACCCCTGAAGAGAGTGGCTATTATTTTGCATGGGGCGAAACAGAATCCAAAACAACCTACGATTGGAATACATATAAATATTGTAATGGAACATCAACCTCTAAAACAAAATACTGTACATCGTCAGATTATGGTATAGTAGATAATAAGATTATACTTGAATTAAGAGATGATGCAGCTCATGTAAATTGGGGTGGCAATTGGAGAATGCCAACAAAAGCAGAGCAAGATGAACTAAGAGATGCCACAAATTGTACTTGGGAATGGACTACTCAAAACGGAGTAAACGGTTATAAAATAATAAGCAAGAAGAATGGAAACAGTATCTTTCTTCCCGCTGTGGGCTATTACGACACCGAAACCCTTTATTCTGCGGGTGTTGCTGGTCGCTATTGGTCAAGTTCTCTCAATACTTCTAGTGACCGTCCCTATTTTTTGTATTTCAGTTTGAATAGTATTGCTTGGCTTGACTATAGTTGTTATGGAGGGCTACCTATCCGTGCAGTTTGCGGAGATGCCTTAATATATACTGTATCAGTATCATCATCAGGAGAAACAAGTGGAACAGCAACACTCTCATCAAATATCGTTAAACATGGAGGTACTACAACATTAACCGCCACTCCCAATAACAATTATGTGTTTAAGCATTGGACGCTTAATGGAAATGTTGTAAGTACACAAAATCCATACACGGCCATTGTAACAGCCAATAGCGAATATGTGGCAGTTTTTGAGATACCTACTCATAATGGTTATGAATATGTTGATTTAGGATTGTCAGTTAAGTGGGCAACCTGTAATGTGGGGGCAGAATCTCCCGAAGATTATGGTGATTACTTTGCATGGGGTGAAACTGAGGCAAAAGAGTATTATGAATGGTCTTCCTATAAATATTGCGAAGGAACAAAAACCTCTCTAACAAAATATTGTACATCATTGAATTATGGTATAGTAGATGATAATAAAACAACGCTTGAATTAGAAGATGATGCAGCTCATGTAAATTGGGGTGGAAGTTGGCGTATGCCAACAGATTCAGAGCTGGAAGATTTAATGGATTATTGTACATGGGAATGGATTTCTCAAAACGGAATATATGGTTATAAAGCAACAAGTAATATAAACGGCAACTTTATTTTTCTTCCTGCAGCGGGTTCTATTGATGCTTACGATCTTCGTAGTGACGGTTGGGATTGCTTATATTGGTCTTCTAAGCTTCCTGCTGCACGCAATGAAAGTGCCTACTACTTGCATCTTTATCCGGAAGTTCAGAGTATTAGTTATGTTTTCCGTTGTTACGGACGTTCTGTTCGTGCGGTATGGGAGTAAAAATTAAACGTGACACGTTAATTTCAGTTGTTAGATTAAGCGGAGTTGCATATTTATGTGCAACTCCGTACTCATATAATATTAATTTGATAAATTAGCCTAATTGGGATAATAATGCTAACAACTGATAGTTGATAGCCACTTAAAAATGAACTTATAAACCTTGTTCCTTACTTCTGGTTTTGAACAGAGAAGGTCGTGCATACCACCAACAACTTTAAGGCGTTGAATATTGTTCCCTAAATTTTGAGAGTATTTGGTAATATCTTTGACATTCAAAACAGCATCACCATGCATAAACTCTATGCTCCATTTGTTGCCATTCACACTATTGTCGGAGTACATTGCTAAAACAGGAACTTTAATATCTAATCCCCTCCATACAATTTTTTGAGCATTGTATATTGCCGAAATCCAATCGGTAGTAACATTGGGCGAGAGCATTAACTTTTTATCTTTGTCAAACTCCCATTCGCCATGAAACTCTTTCAAAAGACTCTCGGCGTATGCCGTAGATGCTCCTTGTGGAATTGAAATATCAGGTAATACAGGTGTAATAAAAGAGACTAATGGTATTACAAATTCATTCAATATTCCGCCCATATTAAACTTAAAAAATGGACTGTTTAAAATAAGAGCATCAACGGGGCAGTCATCACCCTTAGAGTGGCAGTATAGCGAGGTTGTAAGTCCGCCCGTAGAGTGTCCCATAAGAATAATGGTATCGTTTCCCTCACTTCTTATAATATTAATCGTGCTATCTAAATCAGCAAAATACTCATTAATGTTACGAGTGTTACATCTCTTTTGATGAGGTAGTAATGAACGTCCATATTTCCTCAAATCAACAGCATAAAAGTTATAGCCCTCAGCATTAAAGCGGTCAGCCATTTCTGCCTGAAAAAAGTAGTCGTTAAATCCATGCACGTAAAGCAGAGCCTTCTTGCTCTTTTGTTTACAATCCCTCTTTATGAGCGTACACACCACCTTACCCTCATAATCATCAGGCATGTCAATAGTTCTGCACAATAGGCCATTGTCCAACTCATCACTTTGGTATTGAGCAAATGAGTTGAAACATAAAAAACTTGTAATAATAACTATTACGTATCGTATGCTTTGTAAAGGGTTTCTCATACAAAAAACTTAAAATTATAACTAATCAAACGCAAAGTAAGCAAGAAAAATTAGAATTAATAACTATTCTCTCTTGTTATTCTCTCTTGTTTTTTATAACTAACAACTCACAACTGAAATATTTGCACGATTAAAAACTTTTTACTAATTTTGCACCGCAAATTTTATTAACTAACAAATTTATTAATTATGAATCATTACGAAACCGTTTTCATTTTGACTCCCGTTTTGTCTGAACCACAGATGAAGGAAGCGGTAGAGAAATTCACAAACATTCTCAAAGCTGAAGGAGCCGTAATAGTAAACGAAGAGAACTGGGGCTTACGCAAACTTGCTTATCCCATTCAAAAGAAAACAACAGGTTTTTACGAGTTTATTGAGTTCGATGCAGAACCTACCGTAATTGCTAAGTTAGAGGTAAACTTCCGTCGCGATGAGCGCGTAATTCGTTTCTTGACATTCAAACAAGACAAATACGCAGCTGAATATGCAGCGAAGAGAAGAAGTGTTAAATCAAATAACGAAGTAAAGGAGAACTAAATCATGGCACAAAACACTCAATCAGAGATCAGATATCTCACTCCCCCTTCAGTAGATGTAAAGAAGAAAAAATATTGCCGTTTCAAAAAGAGCGGAATTAAGTACATCGATTACAAAGATCCCGAATTCTTGAAAAAATTCTTAAACGAGCAAGGTAAAATTTTACCTCGTCGTATCACAGGTACTTCATTGAAGTTCCAACGTCGTATTGCTCAAGCTGTTAAGCGCGCTCGCCACTTGGCGTTGTTGCCTTATGTAACTGATAATATGAAATAAAATTAAGGAGGAACGACAATGCAAGTAATATTAAAAGAAGATATCCTAAATTTAGGTTTTAAGGGTGATGTTGTTAACGTAAAAAAAGGTTACGGACGCAACTATCTTATCCCTCAAGGAAAAGCAGTTATCGCATCTGAGTCAGCTCTTAAAATGTTGGCTGAGGACAATCGTCAACGTGCTGAGAAATTGGCTAAACTTAAAGCAGATGCAGAAGCATTGGCAACTTCATTAAACGGAGTTTCTATCTCAATTGCAACTAAAGCAAGTGAGACTGGTAAAGTATTTGGATCTGTAACATCAGTACAAATAGCAGATACTTTGGCAGAGAAAGGATTCACTGTTGATCGTCGCCTTATCGCTTTGAAAGAGCCTCTAAAAGAACTTGGTGCTCACAAAGTAGTTATTAAACTATATAAAGAGGTATCAGCAGAGATAGAGGTTGTAGTAGTAGCTGAATAATTAAAGAGTTCTACACAATAACAATGAGAACCACATTCGTAAGATTGTGGTTCTTGTTTTTTTTGATAGATCTCTATTTGTTTGGTTAAAAGATATATTAATTATCGGAATTTTGCCTCTTTAACTCCTATAACCAGACTTATTGCTTTCGTTACCCAAAAACTTTTTATATCTTCGCATAAATTTATGCATATAGAAAATATCGTAAAATATATAGGCTCATAAAGAGATATGAATAGAGAATCAATTAAGAATTTTTTTAAGATTTTGCGTAAGTGGTGGTTGCCAATAGCAGTTGTTCTGTTTTTTGTATATCTAATGTTCTTTGACCAAAACAATATACGAGTTCGTATGGAGTATAAAAACGAACTTGATAGTTTGAAAGAGATACTTGATGCTTACTTAATACAGATGAAAGAGGATAGTATTAAAATTGAGGAACTTATGAGAGATAAGGATGTAGTGGAGGAGTATGCTCGAGAGGAGTATGGATATAAAAAAGCCGATGAAGATATATTTATAATAAAAACTACAACCGAGGAGTAATCCTTTATCTGTGTTTGTATGTTAAAATAATGATAGACTAAGAGAGATGAAGAAGATAAAAATAAATCCTAATATATTAGGACTGATAACAGTTATAGCAGCAATCTCAATTTTGCTGGCCACAGTATTGTTTATGTTCCAACACCAACTATCAGTATATATGTTGGGTGCAGGAGGAGCATGTTTAGTGTTTGTGCGACTTTTTAGAGATACAGAAGGAATGACTCTACGTCAAAAGAGAGCATGTCGAATAGAACTTTTTTCGGCATTAATGATAACCGCAGCAGCATGGTTTATGTATGTGCGTCAACAAGAGTGGCTGGCTCTACTTTTGTCAGGGGCAGTATTGCAGTTATATGCTTCGTTTATAGTATCTCGCGAAGAGAAGAAACTAAAGGAGAAAGAAAACCAAGATAACAAAGCAAAGTGAATCTTATAGTAGATCAGGGGAATACCTCTATAAAGATAGCTCTTTTTGATGAAAAGGGTATGGTAGATGTCAAAATATTTGCCCTCTCTTCAGCAGAGGAGGTAATCTCCTATATAAAGGGGTTGAACTATCAAAATGCCATATACTCAACATCATCTTTGCCTAACAATGAGTTTTTAGCAACTCTAAAGGAGAATTCTACAACTTTTGTTAATCTAACATATCGAACTCTAATACCAATAAAAGTTGATTATGCAACACCCCAAACATTAGGAATGGACAGAGTTGCAGCAGCGGTAGGAGCAAGAGAAATTTGTGGTGAAGTGTCAACTTTGGTAATTGATGCTGGAACAGCAGTAACGTACGATTACGTAACAGCCGATGGAGTATATAAAGGGGGGAATATTGCGCCCGGAATATCAATGCGACTAAAAGCCTTAAATCATTTTACAAAATCGTTACCACTTGTTGAGGTTTCAGAGGAATATCCTCTGTTGGGTGTAGATACAAACAGTGCCATATTGTCGGGAGTAATGAGTGGAGTATTGTATGAATGTGAGGGGTATATTGCTAAAATTTCTAAAAAAGAGGCAAATCTTAAAGTTATATTAACTGGAGGAGATCATTTATTGTTGTATAATCAATTAAAAAATAGTACTTTCGTACCTTTAATTGATGAGGAGTACCTTGTATTAAAAGGTCTAAATGCAATTTTACGATACAATGTTGAAAAATAGATATATATCAATAATAATAATTCTTTTTGTAACTACCTTTTTCGCAAAGGCACAGACACCCTTTTCGATGTACGGATTGGGAACTCTTGATGATTTCTCATTAGGAATCAATTCAGGAATGGGAGGCGTTGGTTATGGAATAAATAACAAGATGCAAATCAATCCTAAAAACCCAGCATCGTATGCAGCAATGGACTCTCTTACCTTCCTCTTTGATATAGGAATGAGTGTTGAGGTTGATTGGCGAAAAGAGGGAAAACTTAAAGAGACGCAAACCACAGCCAACTTTGATTATGCAGTGGCACAATTTCCGATAGGTAAGCATTTGGCAGCATCACTTGGAATAGTACCATTCTCAAGAGTAAATTACGAGTACGGAAAGAAAATACCATTTGGCGAATACTCAAATTATGGCGAAGGCGGAATACATCAAGTATATCTCGGACTTGCAGCAAAACTTCATAAGAATCTATTTATAGGAGCAAATGTTTCATATCTCTTTGGAAACATAACGCATAGTTCAACCATTATGCCATCGTCACAGTATAATGTTGTGGCAATGATTGCTCAAACAAAAATGCACATAACCGATTTTAAGGTCGATTTTGGAGTAAGATACACCCAACCAATAAACGACAACCACTCAATTACATTAGGTGCGGTATATTCGCCTAAAAAGAAGATGTTGGGGCAGCGATATTATGACCTTTATCAGTTAGAGACAAGTGGCGAAACCTCTTTAACAGTTGAAAGTGATACAATATCGTTGAAAGGAGCATACGATATGGCTGAGAGTTATGGTGTAGGATTAGGATATAACTGGGGAGAAAAACTTATTGTTGGAGTTGACTTCACCTATCAGCCTTGGAAAAATGCAAACTATCTGCCCTTTTGGAAGAAAAATTACACCGAAGAGACATTAAAAAACAACTTCAATAATAGATATAGAATCTCAGTAGGAGCAGAGTATAAGAACGAACTATACTCATTAAAATACGTTGACAGAATACGATTTAGAGCAGGAGCATATTACGAAAAGTCGTATATGAAAATTCAAGGTAATGGTTTGTACGAGGCAGGAGCAACAGTGGGAATGGGATTTCCTATAATGAGAGACAAATCATTAGTAAACGTATCAGTCCAATACTTCAACAGAAAGTTAAAACCCGATGCAAAGTTGGTAGAGAATGGGTTAATATTTTCGGTAGGAATATCATTTAATGAGTTCTGGTTCTTCAAGAACAGAATTGAATAAAACCTTAATTCGTGATGAATAGAAAAACTGCTCTATCCAATAGAATATATCCCTATATTGTAGTTCTGTTTATTCTTACAATGATAGGTTGTGGCAAAGACAACAAAGTTGTGATAGAGTCCTTTACCGATCCTAACGAAGTACCAACCATATATAGCAAAGATGTGTCAACGCTCATATCAGACTCAGGAGTAACACGTTATAGGGTAGTTGCTCCCGATTGGTATATGTATGAAAACTCAGAAACACCACGCTGGTATTTCCCCAGAGGTATATATTTAGAGACCTTCGATGATGACTACAATGTTGCTGCATTCTTAGAGGGCGATACTGCTATATTTTATAAAAACAAGAGGTTGTGGGAGATACGAGGAGATGTCAAGATGGCAAACACCAACGATGAACGATTTTTTACAGAGCAACTCTTTTGGAGTCAAGATGCAAAAAAGATATACTCCGATACCATAATACACATTGAAAGAGGAGATAGAATTATAGAGGGATTGGGTTTTGAGTCAAATCAAAATATGACGCAATACAAGATATTAAAAACTACAGGAATATTCCCCGTGGAGGATATGCGAAGAAAAGAAGCAACATCAACCGATGCTTTAGATACCCTAAAACAAGAGAGTGCAGTAACAAACGAAAAAAAATAATAATATAAATGACAAAAACAGCACCTATAAATTGGGATAAGCAGAGAAAAATTATTATCTTCGCACTTGGTTTTGAAAAAAATAGTAAATAATAAACAAATTAAATATAAAAACAGATGGCAACACTACAAAAAATTAGAAATCAAGCAGGACTTCTTATTGTTGTAATTGGAGTTGCATTGTTAGCATTCATCATTGGTGACTTCCTAAACTCAGGAGGCACATTCCTACAAATGAGCAAAAACAATGTAGCTAAAGTAAATGGTGACGCAATATCACCTGAGGAGTTCCAGTCAAAATTAGGTGCAGAGACTACTGATGCCGACAGAAACAGAATATTTACCGAAATGGTAATGACAAAAGCAATGTCGGATTGTGCCGAAAACATTGGTATTACAGTATCAGAAGAAGAGTTGAACGATCTAATCACAGGCGACAACACCTCACCATTGGTATTGCAACAATACACAAATCCTCAAACAGGACAATTTGACAAAGAGATGTTGATGAGTTACTTATCACAACTTTTCTCAACCGATCTAACAACCTTAGATGAGGAGCAACAATATCAAATTGCAATGGCACAAGAGAGTTGGTACGCATTTGAGGAGGCTGTAAAGAATGACCGTGTAAGTCGTAAAATGTTCAACCTTGTTTCAAAATCATTACTTCCAAATGATCTTGATTTAGAGTCAGCATTTGCTGAGACAACTAAAAATGTTGATATTGCTTATGTCCCTCAACTTTACACAGCAATCCCCGATTCATTAGTTGAAGTATCAGAGAGCGAAGTAAAATCACTCTACTCTAAAAAACGCGAAAACTATAAAATTGACGAAAATCGCACAATAGAGTTTGTAGCACTTTCAGTTGCACCAACACAAGACGACTTCAAAGCAACAGAAGAGTTGTTTAACTCTCTATCAGAGACATTTTCAACAACAGAAAATGTTCAGCATGTACAATATGCTCAAGCACCAAAAGAGTATATGACTGTTTCAACAATGTCTCCAAAAATGAAAGAGTTTGTAAGCAAAGCAAAAGTTGGAGATGTATCAGAGACAATCTTTGAAAATAACACATACAAAAAATATCGTGTAATGTCAACAACTGTTGCTCCTGACTCAGTTGAGGCACGTCACATAATGTTTGCTCCAACACAAGAGGCACTTTGTGATAGTATCTACAATGTACTTAAAAATGGTGGTGACTTTGCAGAGTTAGCAAAAGAGTATTCAGTTGACACAAACACTTCATCAAACGGAGGAAGTTTCGGTTGGTTTACAGAGCCTATGTTATCACAATTAGGAACTAAATTTGCTGATGCGGCATTCCGTGGAGCAAAAGGAGTACAAAAGGTAACAACTCAATTTGGAATACACCTATTAGAGGTAACTGATAAAACTAAACCAGTTGATAAAGCAAAAGTAGCACAACTACTTGTTGAGGTAAAACCAAGTCAGGAGACTCGCGATGCTCAATACTACAAATTAAGCAAATACATGACAGAGAAAGGCGAGACAGAAGAGTTCTCTAACGGAGATATTGATAACGGAATCTCAGTTCAAACAGCAAAAATTGGAAAAGCAGATATCAATCTTTCATACATTCCTAATGCACGTGAGATAATACAATGGGCATTCAATGCAGATGAGAAAGAGTTATCAAAAATATTTGATGTAGAAAAGAAATTCTATGTAGTGGCAAAAGTTGCAAAAATCTCAGATGATGAGTATGAAACATACGAAGATTTAGCTCCTATGTTGAAAACAAGACTTCTTCAAGAGAAGAAAGGTGAAAAGATTGCGGAGTTGTTAAAAGAGTTCACTACACTTGAGCAAGCAGCAGAGGCTCTTGCTTCAAAAGTTGATACAGCAAAATCGGTAGTGTTCCGCTCATCAGTAGTTCCGGGAATCGGATTTGAGCCTAAATTAGCAGGATCAGCTCCATTTGCACCAGTAGATGAGTTGCAAGCACCAGTACAAGGAAACAGAGCAGTATATCTATACAAAGTTGTTGCAAACAACGATGTATTGTCGACTTTTGATAAAGCAAGTGAGACAAACATCTACAAATCATCAATGACAAAATATATCTATGAGAGATATTTCGATTTGATTTACAACCTAACTGATATAGATGACAATAGAACATTGTTCTACTAATCAAAAGGAAACAAGAGAAAATTTGGAAAATATTTTGAGATTATTCTCCTTAAAATAAGATTCCAATAATATAAAACAAGGGGACGGTTTCAGCACAATTGAAATTGTCCCCTTATCATATAAAATAAGAGTTGATGCAAAAGAGAACATTAGTTGGGAGAACACTATCAGAGTTAAAACAACTATCGCAAGAGTTAGGTATGCCCGCATTTGCAGGAAAGCAGATGTGTGAGTGGATATATCAAAAACGAGTAGCAGATTTCTCTGATATGACTAACATATCAAAGCATAATCGCGAAAAATTATCAAAAGAGTGTGAAGTGGGAGTTGTACCTCCGATGCACCAAGTAGTATCAAGCGATGGTACAGAGAAGTATCTCTTTCGTTTGCACGATGGACACACCATTGAAACTGTATATATACCTGATCGTGAGAGAGCAACGCTTTGCGTATCATCTCAGGTAGGATGCAAAATGAACTGTCTATTCTGTATGACAGGCAAACAAGGATTTCAGCGAAACCTTACACCAGCCGAGATAATGAATCAAATATTAGCAGTACCTCATAGTGAGCAACTTACCAATATAGTGTTCATGGGTATGGGTGAGCCAACCGATAACCTTGATTCTGTCTTGACCGTAATAGATATACTCACAGCAGCGTGGGGATTAGCGTGGAGTCCAAAGCGAATAACCCTCTCAACCGTAGGAATACGCAAAGGAGTAAAACGCTTTTTGGACGAGAGTAAATGTCACTTGGCAGTAAGCCTACATGCACCAGATGGGCGTAGAGCAAGATATATGCCAGCCGAAAAAGCATTTCCTATATCAGATATGATAGCAATGTTACGAGAGTATGACTTCTCGCATCAACGCCGTTTATCTTTTGAATATATAATGTTACGTGAAGTAAACGATAGTTTAGAGGATGCAGCAAAACTATCAGAACTACTAAAAGGGTTAGATTGTAGAGTAAATCTAATACGTTACCATGCAATACCAGGAATCTCGCTACAAAGTTCATCCGATGCAGTGATAGAGGCATTTCGTGATGAATTAAATAAGCGGGGAGTAGTGGCAACAATCAGAGCATCACGAGGCGAAGACGTATCGGCAGCATGTGGAATGTTAGCATCGCAAAAAGGAGAATAAACATCCCAAACACTAAGAAATAACCATAAATTTTGTAAATTAGCGACATAATTAAAAGATATTACCATTATGAAACCAAATAAATTAAGAGTAGCAATAACTCACGGAGATATAAACGGAGTGGGTTACGAGGTGATAATCAAAGCATTATCAGACCAACGTATGACCGAAATATGTACACCCGTAGTATATGGAGCGGCAAAAGTATCAGGTTATTACAAAAAGCTGTTAGATGTGCCTAATTTACAATTTAATATAGTGGCAAATGCCGATAATATATTACCTGACAGAGTAAATTTTGTAAACTGCTTTGATGATGAATTAAAAGTTGAGATAGGCAAACCATCGCAAGTAGCAGGAATGGCATCGCTAAAGGCATTAGAAGTAGCAGTACAAGATCTAAAAGATGGTAAAGTAGATGTTCTTGTAACTGCACCAATAAATAAAAATACAATACAAGGAGAAGATTTCAACTTCTTAGGACACACAGAGTATCTGCAATCTCGATTTGGCGGCGAGAACGAGCCACTAATGATATTGATGAACGAAACACTAAAAGTAGCATTAGTGACCACCCACACACCAATAAAAGAGTTGTCTGAGAAGATAACAAAAGAGTTGATAATTAATAAACTAAACATATTCAACAGGTCTCTGATACAAGACTTTAAATTAGAACGTCCACGAATTGCAGTCCTCTCGTTAAACCCACATGCAGGAGATAACGGATTGATAGGAACAGAGGAGCAGGATACAATAATCCCCGCAATACAAGAGGCATACAGCAGTGGAATAGTATGTTTTGGACCATACTCTGCCGATGGATTCTTTGGAGCCGCACTATATAAAAACTTTGATGGTGTGTTGGCAATGTATCACGATCAAGGATTAGCACCATTCAAAGCCCTCTCAATGGATGACGGAGTAAACTACACTGCAGGGCTTGACTTTGTACGCACTTCGCCTGATCATGGAACAGCATACGACATAGCAGGAAAGAGCAAAGCATCAGCAAACTCAATGCGACAAGCCATATATACAGCAATAGATGTATATAACAATCGAGTAATGTATGATGAAATAACAGCAAATCCACTTCGCAAACAGTACGTTGACCGAAGCGGAAAGGATGAGAGTGTAAACCTAATGGCAGAAGCCGAAGCAGAGTAGGAGAGAGCATAAAAAGCAATCATCACCTTATGAGCCTTATAGATAACGTAAAAGCAACAATGAAGAGCCAAGATACCGAAGGCCCTTTTGAATTGTATCTGACACGCACACCGGGTTACCTGTGGGCGTTACTCTTTAAGGCACTTAATGTACATCCCGTAGCCGTAACCATAATAAGCATAGTAATAGGGTCGGCAACAGGCTTTCTCTTTTATAGTACCAATCTGACTACTAATCTTATAGGAATGGCAATGCTTGTGTGGGCAAACTGGTTTGACTGTGCCGATGGCCAGTTGGCACGAATGACAGGCAAGAAAACCCTCATAGGTAGGGTGTTGGATGGCTTTTGTGGAGATGTGTGGTTTTTCTTCATATACCTCTTCTTAGCAATCCGATTAGGAGGAGAGTTAATTCCTTTCACCGATGTAAAATGGGGTATCACCATATATCTACTTGCAGCGTGGTCAGGATTTAGGTGTCATGGTCGCCAATGTGCCATAGGCGACTACTATCGCAACATACACCTATACTTCCAATTTGGGGCTGACAAAGCAGAGTTGGACTCATCGCAAAATTTAAGAGAAGAGATGCAATCCTTAAAGTGGGATAAGAGCGGATGGTTTAAAAAACTATACCTCTATTTCTACGCACGATACACAGGCTCACAAGAAGATCAAGTAAAGGAGTTTCATAAACTGATGCAACATATCCAAAGCAAATATCCACAAGGAATACCTACAGAACTCCGTCAAGATTTTTGCAGAGGAAGTAAGCCCATAATGCCACTAACAAATATACTCACATTCGATTTGCGAGTAATAATAATGTTCCTGTGTGTTGGATTTAACGTGCCGTATCTATATCTTATATTGGAGTCAACTGTTTTTGAACTACTCCGATTTTATACAATACGCCGTCACGAAAAACTATGTACCGAAATATTAGAAAAATACAAATAGAGAGATAAAGCCGATGAATAAAAGTATAGCACTAATATTAGCAGGAGGCGTAGGTAACAGAATGAATTTGACCATACCTAAGCAATTCTTTGTGGTTGACGGACAATCAGTCCTGCAACACACAATGAAAGCCTTTCAGCAACATATGCTCATAAGTGCAATATATGTAGTTTCATCGCCAGAGTGGCACCAAACGGTACAAAAACAAGCCCATGAAGCAGGAATAACAAAATTCTCAGGAGTTATACAGTCGGGCGAAAACAGTTTTCAGTCAGCACGAAATGGAATATTAGCAGTAGCGGAGGAGGAAGATGAAAACACCGTAGTTCTCATACACGATGCAGTGCGACCACTCATCTCTCAAGACATAATAAGCAGTAACATCTCAGTTTGTCTATCGCGAGGTAATGCCATAACCTCACTTCAAAGTCAAGAGAGTTATATGCAAGTAGAGAAAAAAGGGGAAAACAAAGATATTGAAACATACCGCTATATCCTCCGAGAAGACCTATTACGAGCTCAAACTCCACACACCTTTCACTTAAAAGAGTTGAAACAGATGGTAGCGGAGGCAGAAGAAAAAGGCATAACCTATTCACAGTCAATCTTCACATTGGCATGTGAATTGGGACATGTACCGCTATATCCAGCCAAAGGAGAGATGATAAACTTCAAACTCACACTTCCCTCTGATATAATGCTCTTTCAAGCAATAGTAAACCAGTTAAGTGAATAATCTTATTAACTTTTCTATATTTATATACAATTGGACTAATTAGTCTAATTTGCAATCAACACCTTACAAAAAAAACTCTCTAACCGTTTGTTAGAGAGTTTTTAATATCAATTATTTAAATATTATTTCAATCGAGCAAGAGTCTCTTTGATTCTACGCATAGCCTCAACAATATTCTCATCTGAAGTAGCGTAAGAGAAACGAAGATATTCAGGAGCGCCAAACGCCTTACCTCCAACAGTAGCCACGTGGCCAACCTCAAGAAGATACATAGCCAAATCTACGGCATCGTTAATAGTTCGCTCACCATCGCTTTTACCAAAGAAAGAACTAACCTTTGGGAAAAGGTAGAAAGCACCTTGAGGAATATTAACCTCAAATCCGGGTATCTCTTTTGCAAGTTCAACAACCAAGTTGCGTCTTCGCTCAAACGCTTTACGCATCTCCTCAACACAATCTTGAGGACCTGCAAAAGCAGCCACAGATGCCTTTTGTGCTATTGAAGAAGGACCTGAAGTATATTGACCTTGAAGTTTGTTACAAGCCTTAGCCAACCAAAGGGGAGCCGCAACAAAACCAATACGCCAACCAGTCATAGCGTAAGCCTTTGAAACACCATTTATAACAGCAACGCGGTCAGTAATCTCTGGGAATTGAGCAATACTCTCATGTTTGCCAACATAGTTGATATGCTCATAAATCTCATCAGCAATAACCACAATGCGAGGATATTTAGCCAATACTGCAGCAAGAGCAGCCAACTCCTCTTTAGTATATACACTACCAGTTGGGTTTGAAGGAGAGCAAAGAATAATTGCTTTAGTTTTAGGAGTAATAGCATTCTCCAATTGCTCAGCGGTTATTTTGAAATCTTGCTCAATGCCAGCGTTAACAAGAACGCTTTTACCCTCAGCAAGTTTCACCATCTCCACATAACTAACCCATGCAGGAGTAGGAATGATAACCTCATCATCCTTATCAACAATACACATTACCACGTTACAAACCGATTGCTTTGCTCCATTTGAAACAACAATCTGCTCAGGTGCGTATGTAAGATTATTCTCTCTCTTAAGTTTCTCAGAAATTGCTTTACGCAAATCCATATATCCGGGAACAGGAGAGTAGAAAGAAAAGTTATTATCTATAGCCTCTTTGGCTGCCTGTTTTATATGATCGGGAGTAAAAAAGTCTGGTTCACCTACACTCAAATTAATCACATCAATTCCTTGAGCCTTCAACTCTGCACTTTTTTGTGACATAGCCAAAGTTTCCGAAGGCGAAAGAGCATTTAAACGTGCTGAAATCATCTCTGTCATTTTTACTATATTGTTACTATTTTTTGTGCTTAAATTTTTAACTCTGCGAAGATAGTGATAAAAGGTGTTATTTCAAACAAATTTCCACAAAAACATTAATAAAATTATCAATTATTTTCAAAACCACGCATATTTAATAAATATTTGAAACAAAATTAGTATTTATTTATAATAATTGTAACTAATCAAAATGATTTACTATTTAAAAGATACAAAAAGAGCCTGTCTAATTTAATCTTGGCACACTCCTTATTGTATTTAGTTTGTTGCATTGTAACAAACACGTTTAATTGATGTGTAAATTAGGATTGTTTATAATTGTTCTTAATATTTCTTGTTGATTGAATGTTGTTTTATTATATTTGCAATGTAATTAATTAAAATAAAATAGCCTATGAAACATAACGTATAGTTTGATACGTACATTTTAAATATATTGGAAAAAGCGTTTTAGCATTTATTCTTTTGCTTCGAAAGTTTGGCGACTAATAAGGCAGAAAAGGATAATAGTTGAAATGCTCGTGCTATCTCAGCACGGGCTTTTAGTTATTCATCTGCCAAGGTTACGCCAAACACCTCGAAGTAGGAATAAACTAAAGGTTCCGTGCTTTTTTTATGTGCGTATTTATTGGTATTAAGGAACTCGGAGTAAACCGAAAAGCCGAAAAGTGAGTAGGAGATATTTTTAAAATTTATTATTATGAAAAAGATTATTTTATCTATTATGTTTGTTTTAGGTATTGCTGTATCTGTATCTGCAGGAGAAGTAACTTGTCCCGTTGCTGGGATAGAGGATTTTGTTGTAGTAACAGTTAAAAATCCAATTGATGAAGTTACTTCTCCAGGAAACCATACTGGTGTAAGTGTTTATTTAGAAATTACAAAAGTACAGCCTGAGGATGTTAGAGTAGCAGTAGAGATTCTCTCTCTTGATTTGAAAACAGTCTATACTACAGGAGTTGTCAATATTCCTAAAGGTCAATATGCCCCCAATTATGGCTATACCCATATAACTACTTATGGAATTCAAAAAGGTACACCAGTTGCTATTCGTATTTCATCAGCCTCTTGTAAATCATACTAAAGCATACAATGTAGGGACAAAAAAGCGACAGAATTCTCTGTCGCTTTTTACTGGTATCTAACAACTAAAATTATTCAACTATAACTTTTTCACTTCTTCCGTTAAGTACAACAAGGTATATACCTTTGTTAATCTCAATTTGCTCGTTGTCTTTTATGGTAACATCTTTTACAATTTGACCTGTTGTATTTATAACTTTAACCTCTCCGCTGTAACCGTAAATATTGATTGCTCCTGCCGATGCATACACTTTTGCTTCATCAGCATTGTTCTCCTCAATACTTGTTGGGTATGTAATGCGAAGTGTCATATCAACTTGGCTACCTCCGTTTGCTGCAATTGATTGAGTTGGGTTTCCGCATGCGTCTAATGAGTTCCAGTCAATCTTTACGCGTAAACGATAGTCGCCTTCATCAATATTGTAAGGAAGTGTAAATGCTGGAAGTTGTGAAAAGTCTCTTCCGCTACTTATTGAGGTTCCTATACTATTATATCCTTCGTAATAGTTGTATGAAACAACCTCTCCGCCATTTGTTCCATTTACATTTAATGTTTGATTAAACTCTTTGTCACAATCATAATCGATATGTATATATCCGCACATCCATAATCCTACCCAATCTAAAGTTGGAGTAAGAGTAGCACCGGGTATAGCCTCGATAATTAAATCTCTTCTGTCTGAATAGACATTGTGAGCGCCCGACTCAATTGTTCCACTATTGAAAGGAGTCAAAGTTCCTGAGAATTGAACAGATCTCAAATAACGGTCAGTTCTTGAACTGCGATTTTCATCTTTACAATAATCAGGGAAGTAGTAACGTGCAGTAACTATATCACTTCCACGTTTACCTGTTGCTATTGCAAAGGCTTTGATGGTTGTACTTTCAGTAATGGTTATTCCTTCTGAAGTATATCTCTCAGACTCTGTTGTAGGTATTGTTCCGTCAGTTGTGTAGTATATTTTGGTGTTACGTGCTACCGACTCAAATTTTATGACAGCACTCTCTTCGGTAAATGTAGTTCCACTTTCAGTGGTAAATACAGGTTTGTCGGTTAACTCAGAACTATCGGGAAGGGTGTAGGTATCTTCTCCGTCAGTCAACCAATCCAAAGTAAAGTTTAGGAAGAAGGTTGACATGTCGGGTGTCATATAATCCTCTTCGGTATATACACCAATTGTTCCGTCAGGCAATATACATATTGAAGAGTATGCTCCGTTACCCGGACAGATAGTTTTGTGAACACTCCAACTCTCACCCTCATCGTAACTTACGAATACACTCATATTTTTACGAGATACAGCATCAAATGGAACAGAGTGCAACAAGCGGTTACGATCATATCCATCCTTTGTAGAAGTGTATCGGATCAAATCGCCATTACATCCGGGCTCATACATTTCATTCCAAAGTTTAACTTCGCTCCAAGTCTGTCCGCGGTCTTTTGAAATTGTGTAGTAACGAGAACCTTTGCTTTGGTTGCGGATACTTACCAACCAACTACCATCGTTCAACTCAACAATTTTTGCTTCGTTTCCATTATTTGGTTTACATACGCTTGAAACTTTCCATGTAGTTCCGTTGTCTTCAGAATAATATACGTAGTTCGATACTGAACCAACACTCGAATCACTTGTTTCACGAACAGCCGCCACAAAGCAGATTGTTCCATCACGAGTTAATAATCCTGCACCTGAAGCACAGAACGAAGCGTTCCAATTTCTACGAACAGGATCGCTGCACTCGCTACCAAATAGTTGTGGAGTAATATCTATTGGTGCTGTCCATGATTGTCCGTTATCGTTACTCTTACATATATATGTTCGGTTGGGGTCGGTTGGTGTTCCTCCAAAGAAACCTTTACCTCCCACAAATACGCAAATTAATCCGTTCTCTTCGTTTGTTCTTGCCAATCCAGCATCACCAAAACCTGCTCCGTAGCCAGTACCTTGAGCAATAGTCAAAGGCTCACTCCATGTTTTACCTCCATCAGTGCTTCGGTTAATAAGAACGTCAATATCATCAGGAAGGTCGTTCTGGTTATTCTTACGTTTATCAGTGGCAATAACCAATGAACCATCATGTGCTGTTACAATGGCAGGAATACGATAGTTCTTTGAAGAGTAATCACCGGGAGAGTAAATCAATACTCTCTTTAATAAAATCTCTCTTGCCCCTTCCGATGCAGGAGTTGATACGTTATATGTTGAGTTTGCTGAATATGAAATAGAATTAACACTTACGTCAGCAAGGTTTCCTTCAGTAGCAGTCTCTGAAATATCGTATGTTACCCAAAGATAGTTTGTTCCAACAGGAAGCGTTCCACTTAAAGGAATCTCAATATCCCCTTCGGCAGGATTTGACTCTCCTAATAGAGTATATTGCGATGTTTTCTTTGGATTAAACAACTCGGTTGTTCCTGTTGAATATACCTTTATTGCAGTAATATCTGTAATATCTGTTGTCCCCTCCATATTTACGTTAATGCTACTTAACGAAGCAGCCTCACCAGTAACTGAAACAGTTGCTCTAACAATAGGCTCAGCAATATTGCCTCTTCCTGTATAGTTGGGATCTCCTAAAAGAACAACATTTGAAATTGCCCCAGCCGATGAGTAGCCAACCAAAACACCATTATGTCCGTTACCACTCACATCGGGAACAGATGTGTCGGTCATATTTTCAAAGTCGTATGCAGCAATAAGTCCTTCGGTAGTTGCAGGTATCGAGTTGGAATTTTTATCGTTCGCAATCTCTGTTGCACTTAAAGCCTTTTTGTAGAAACGCACATTGTCAGCGGCACCATCAAGGAAGTATGAAACTGTTGAGGCGTTTAATAATCCTGTACCAACATACACATCAAAATCGTTGCGAACATACCATGGAGAAATATCTTTTGTTCCAGATGTACCAACTTGTGTGCCGTTGTGATAGAGATACATTTTACCTGCCGAACGATCAACTACAAACGCTACATGAAACCATGAGTTTAATGAACCTCCAGAAGTTGACCATACACTCATTGAATTGGTGTGAGCTGTCGAATTTGGACCGGGAGCATTGTTAGCAAAAAATCCAGAAGAAGCATTGCCGTTTAATGCTCCCCACAATTCATAACCACTTGTATTATCGCCCGATACACCCTCCATACAACGTTTTGAGATATAACGTTGTGCTGCCGAAACATTTGACTCGTAACTTGCAACTTTAAACCATGCAGTTACGGTAAAACTTTCATTCTGACCAATATTAAAATCTGCGTGATTGGGTATTCTCATATACTGACTCGTTCCGTCAAGAGTTAAAAATTTACCCGATTGCGAAAATGCTGTTGTGGTCAGCAATAGTGTTAAAAACGTAAGTAAAAATTTTCTCATATTCATATCTATATTTAGTAGTTAAAAAATTTTCTTATTACGCAAATCTAAAACAATGAATATTAATATGCAACAATATTAATTAAATTTAACTACTGAAATTAATAATTGTATGATGTCTTAATATTTTTTGTGTAAAAGATGTTTCACAAAACGATAAAGTGATTATAAACTATTGTAAATAAACAATATTTTGTATATTTGCTGAAAACAGCGAATATACTTTCACTCGCAGTAAAAAATATTAAAAACAAGTTTTTATATTTCTCGCTCGTTTATTTGTATATTTGCTGAAAACAGCGAATATACTTTCACTTGCAGTAAAAAATATTAAAAACAAGTTTTTATATTTCTCGCTCGTTTATTCGTATATTTGCAACAATATATAAATATGTAGTAAATAATCATATTTTTAACTAATGGTAATTAATAAGATGAAAAGGATTTTATCTTTAATAATCATAATGCTTATTGCCTCAGTTGCATCTTTTGCAACTGAGCAGGATACCTCTCAAATAGTTTATGAAAAAGGTAAACGAAATTGGTTTATTGAGGCAGGAGTAAATGCAAACATCTATATGGGACAGATTGATGCCCAACTCGATTTTATTGACCGAATAGGATGGGGCGGTAGTTTTAATTTTGGAAAATGGTTTACTCCATGTGTAGGTTTTAAATTTGAGTTAAACGCTTCAGAGTATTTTGGTGCGGCATACAATAACGAGGAGGCAAACTTTATTCAATCCCATAAATATTGGAACAGATTACATAACGATGAGAATGTTGACAACTATCAATATCAGCACTTTGTAACATTCAATCCCAATATCAGTGTTATGATAAGTTTGCTAAACTCTTTAGGTAAGGCAAAAGAGAGCAGAGTGTATGATATGATACTCACTTTAGGCGGTGGAGTATATGTAAATAACGGAGCAAACGTAGAGGCGGAATTAAACAGAGGAGGCGAAAGAATAATCATCTCACCAGCCTTTAATGTAGGATTACAAAATAAATTTCGTTTATCTGAGCAAGTAGATTTTAATATTGATCTCAGAGCGGGTTATCTCTCAAATGCTTTTGATGGACAAGACCTCTTTGGTAGAGGCGACCTGACTGCATCGGCAGGAATATCTCTAACCTATAAATTCAAACCACGCGGATATGCGAAAGCAAAAATCGTAGAAGACCGCTCGGCAGAGTTGGAGAACTATCAAACACTATGTGCAAATCTTTCTGCACTAAACGACAGCCTTGAACAAGTAAATGCACAACTAAAAGAGAACAATCAAGATTTAAGAACACGCCTTATGTCGCAACAGCCACAAGTTGAGTATAAATACATTGAACGAGAAAATAACACACGAATAATAGCAATATTAGAGTATAAAATAGGGGTTTCGGAGTTGACAAAAGAGAACAGAGCAAAACTAAAAGCAGCAGCCGAAATAATAAAAGCAAATCCCAAATATACATTTGAGGTATGTGGATATGCCGATAACGAAACAGGTTCAAAGGAGATAAATATTCGCTTACGCAACGCACGTGCAAACCGAGCAATAGACCAACTACTGCACTATGGAGTAAATCGCAATCAAATACTAAAAGCAACCAACGATGGCGAGTTGCCGGGAACAACAACCCGAGCAATAGTAATTCGCCAGTTGGATTGTGATTAAAAGCGAGGATAAGTAAACAGGAGTATTATAAAAACTAAAAAATATATTATGATAAAGTTGTTGGATAAAATAGTAGAATTTATATACAAACATTTGTCAATATTCTACTATTTAGTGATGGGGGTTGGAATGTTTTTTGGTCTCTTATCAGCAATGGCAGTCCCAAGTTGGTCATGGGGAGCATTCTTTATGATTATACCATTAGTGTTGTATTATCGTTATAACGAAATGTACGAAAAAGGAATAAGTAGATATTTAACCAGAGCAATAACCATATATGCGCTCTCGCTATATGTAACAGCATTTATAAATTATCAAATATTTATAGTGTTCGAGAAATTCACATACCTAACAATGCTCATATCATCAATACCAATCTGGCTAAGTGCCTACAACTTGAATAGGGCAATAGATAGAGTAGAGGCAACACTAAAACATATTGAACTGCTAAAAACACTAAGATACGCAATGGTATTACCGTTATTCTATATCCTTTTAGGAATAAAATTGTGGAGTTACGATGCAGGATTATATACCTTTATTCCATATGCATTGGTAGTAGCATACCTTATGCATAAAGGAACAATACTATTTTCTAAAAAGAAATATGAAAATATAGAGGTAGATAAAACATCAGTTATGCAACGTCCTTACTCACCCACAAAAGCGTTGTTGATAGTATCTGTAATATGTATAGCAATACACTTTATATTTGAGTTAATACCCCAAGCAGGATTTGACTCAATGCTCCTGTTTGATTCATCATTCTTTAAAGTGGCACTACCACTATGTATATTAGGAGTAGTGATAATATTTGTATATCCAAAAATGGAGTGTAAGATACTTCAAATAGATGACTCTGATGACAAATATGTAGCGTATAGCGGACGCTTTCTACTCCTATCGTTGATAAACGGATTGATTGCAGCATTAGTAGGATTTGAAGATTCAAGAGCAAGCGCAGCAATACTCTGCTATATGCCAATAGTGCTAACTTACGGAGCGTGTCTATATACTTATAACACAAACCGTAGGGTAATGTATGTAATATTTATCTTTATGATGAATCTGTTAGCAGGATTTATAGGTATAGCCGCAGTGTGGTTAGTCTTATTTCTTATATTACTTTTTATGTTCTTTGCAGGAGGATTGTCAATGATTATAGAAACTATCTCAAATCCCTTTGGTAATGGAGTAGTAGCATCAAGTGATATAATTAAAGTGTGGGATCCTGATTTAGGAAAAACCTTTGAATTGCAAAGGAATGGAACAGATTTGCATGACCAACATGGTAATCCTTGGGAACCAACACTGTCAGGAGGATTTAAACCACGAGGATCAGACAAAGCACCAATGTCGGGAAGAGAGTTTTAGAAATAATCAGTTAAGAGTATATAACTAATTGCTCTTTTTAAGAATTGATTACTATTTTAGGAAAAGCAATAACGAAAGGCCCCAAAAAATTGCATAATTAAAATAAAGTTACTACCTTTGCGGTCGCAATACTGAAAGGTATAGCCATAATAAGGTCGGTCGGGTAGCTCAGCTGGATAGAGCAACAGCCTTCTAAGCTGTGGGTCCTGGGTTCGAATCCCAGCTCGATCACCATAAAGCGACAAAAAACCTTGTCGCTTTTTTTATTATACGCAGGGATTCTAAAAGTAGGGACGTGGCCTGCCACGTCCGTTGTGTATGTAAAGCAAAAAAACTCTTCCCCTGATTTAGGAGCATACAAGGTATTTGCCTTAGCAAATAGAATTAACTGAATGTTAATCCGACCGCAGTATGAGGGAACATAACTCCTATGCGACGGAGGGAGTAAGTCGGAGGGGTTAGTTTATAAATCCTATCACTCTCTGGGATTCAAAAAGTAGGGACGTGGCAGGCCACGTCCGCATAAAAGAACATTAAAAGTAAGTGGAAATGTATCTTACGTCGTATCCCCTAATACTTTAAAGACCTTAATGACCTTAAATATTTTATATGTTATGTGCTTTTGGTAAGTTTTTTCTATCTATTATTTTTTTAGAGAAGTTATTTAGATATATCAATGACAGGGACTGTTAATTGCATTCCTCCTTGGCTTTCATAACTATAAGTCCCTATTTGTTTAGGATTATCCACTTTTATTATTTGGTCACTATAAAATGAAATATCGTTTGATATAAGCAAAACTATCTTGCCAAGATACATATTATATTCTGATTTTTCATTTGCTAAAGCATAATTATCTAATACTTGAAAAACCTTAAACGAAGTACTTGATTTATCTTCGTAACTAATTTCGTTTTTAAAATATTTGATACCGTCAAATTTATCGTTCTTATTTGTTATTGCGTACGCAAATACAAATGTTAGTATTACTCCTGTAATAATTCCTGCGATGTAAATTAAAATTTTCTTTCCCATAATATATATAAGTTAATGTAGATATTTTATAAATAAGCAATATTAAAAGTTATTCTTGTAGAGAATTAATATTTAATATAAAACTCTTTAGGAGATGTGTGAATGAACTCATATGTATAATAAAATGGATAATATTTAGTACTTGTATCTATTTCAGACTCACATTCGTCCAAAACTATATTAACTCTTTGAGTTGTTATAGATTCATGTTGATTTACTATTTCATTAACATAAAAGGAATTCTCAATAAAATTATCTTTGCCATACTCACCTACACGATAACAGATAATATTTTTAAACTTTACGGGAGTTGTAGATATTGAGAAGGTCATCTTTGCAATATTGTCCTTGTGAGGATATTTAGTTAAATCACAATCTTTATATGAAACATTCATAATAGGATATTCCGAGAATACTTTCGAATAGTGAGGAGGTATTGCGATAATAGGTTTTTCAATATGTGAGACTAGGTCTGAAGATCTAATTATTCTGTTAAGATAATAATCAAAAACTATATCATTTTTTATAAGAAATGATTTTGATAAATCTATATAAAGAATACTATCAGACTTATTGCTAATAGTAAAATTAATATAACCCCCTTCATTCCAGAAGTTATATTCTACCGTACAAGAGTTTGTGCTATGAAAATATGCTCCTGATTCAGAAGTTTCTAATTCACTTGAAACTTTGCAAAGTTGGTAATATAAAGGAGAACAAGAGTTAAATAGAATTGCAGATAAAACAAATAAAACTATTTTTTTCATAATAATGTGATATTTTATTCTTCAAAAGTAATTATTTATATTTTCAAAACCAATAACTTGTCGCTTTTTTATTCGTATCTTTGCTAATAGATAAAAACAAAAATATATGGACTACGAATTTTTAAACAGTTTTGAGACATCTCTACAAAATAACCTTTTGAAAACATGTACAACAAATGGTATGCTATCAGGAACACTGCTTGAGAGTGCCGATATAGAACAACGTTGGCACGATTTTGCACCCGAATATATGGCAGATGCCGTTAAAGAGATAGCACAGTACCCAACAGTGGCATTAGTTTGGGCAGCCTATTTAGGAATGGGAGTAGCAAACATGTGGCATACCGATTGGGAAAAGTGTAGCAAGATGACTTATTCCGAATTTTATGGTTCTCGCGGATTTGATGATATGGATGATAATATCCTTTTTAATATTATGGGAGTACCTCAAGCAAGTGCCGATGCAGATCGCATCAAAGATATTATGCGTATAGTAGGTGACTACACACTATCTCAAATACAACACAGTGGAATAGAGCCTCAATCAATAATGGCATTTCATACATTCTCTCGTGCTTGTAAAGTACTATTCCGCATAGGTGCTGCAATTGAACTCAATCGCCTCGGCTATGAGTACAAAGCAGTAACTCTTAATTAAGTTGCACCCTCTCTATACAATTAGTTACTACTATAAAAAAAACAACCCCCAAAGTCTTTGGGGGTTGTTTTTTATTATCTAATAACTTATATTAAATAATTCCGAATGATCCAAGAATGATAAGCATTGTGTATCCTAAGATTAATCCTATAACACCCATTATAATGCCAGTCTTAACCATATCTTTTTGCTCAATCATTCCAGTTGCATGAGCCAATGCGTTAGGAGGCGTACTAATTGGTAATAT
The DNA here is from genome assembly GCA_015061035.1 of Bacteroidales bacterium. Taxonomy (GTDB): domain Bacteria; phylum Bacteroidota; class Bacteroidia; order Bacteroidales; family G3-4614; genus Caccoplasma_A. Next base: position 232,738 of record SUXK01000004.1, on the reverse strand, counting down.
CATAGCTAACGATGCTGCAATAGCAATACCTATTAATAGTGCCGAAACACCACCAAGAGGAGCAAGAGCACTACCCATACCTTTACCAATAACTGCCAAAATTGGAACCAACAATGCTGCAGTTGCAGTATTTGATATGAAGTTTGATAATAAGTAGCAGATTAATCCTGAGCCAATGATTACCAACAATGGAGCCCATGAATCAAAAGGAATAGAGTTTATCATGTGAGCAGCCAATCCACTCTCGTTAAGAGCTACACCAAGAGCAAAACCTCCTGCAACCATCCAAAGAACACTCCAGTTGATTTCAGATAAGTCGTTACGAGTAATAATACCAGTTGCACAGAATATACCAACGGGAATCATTGCTACTACGTTTGCATTCAATCCAGTTACTTTATCAGTCATCCACAATAAGATTGTTATAATGAATGTAATTTTTACAAGAGTTGAACGCCAATCTTTTTTGTTCTCACCTTTAATATCAAGTTCAATAGTTTTCGCTTTGAATGGGAACATTTTAACCAAGATAAACCAACCAATGAAAATTAAAAGAATAGTAAAAGGCAACATAAACATCATCCAGTCACCAAAACCAATATTCAATCCTAATCCTCCATCCTCAATTGAAGTGTTTAAGGCTTTAAGAGCGATAGCATTTGGAGGAGTTCCAATAGGAGTTCCAATACCACCAATGTTAGCAGCAACAGGGATGGCCATAGCCAATGCTATTTTACCTTTACCATCAGCAGGAAGTGCTTTCAATACAGGAGTAAGGAATGTAAGCATCATAGCAGCGGTAGCAGTGTTGCTCAAGAACATTGAGAATATTGCTGTTACCAACAAGAAACCAAGAAGAACAAATTTTGACTGAGTTCCAAAAGGTTTAAGTAATGCTTTTGCCAATACAGAGTCCAAACCACTCTTAGTTGCTGCAATAGCCAATACAAATCCTCCAATAAATAGCATGATAATTGGGTCAGCAAAACATGCCATCAACGATTTGTATTTGATTGTTTTCCCAATTACTGCTGCATCCCCTCCTTCAGTGAGGAAATCTAAACCTCCGTCAGAGCAGGTTACAAGCAATAACACAACAACCATCATAGATGTAGCCCAAGAGGGAATAGCCTCTAAAATCCACATCAATACAGCAAATGCAAAAATAGCAATAACTCGTTGCTCAATTGCTGTTAAATTCTCGATACCAAAACTGTCAGAAGGCAAGAACCATAAGATAAGAGAAACAGCAACAACAAATAAAATCTTGATAAGTTTAGCTTTGTTGCTTCTTTTGTTATCCTTTTTTGCCTTTTTAGCCTTTTGGTATTTGTCAATAAGATCAAATCCTTTAAAACTTGTAAACATAATTATATAATTTAATAAATAGTAATTTGCTTAAAAAATGTAACTATTTAACCTAAAACTCTTTCAAAAGAGTAATATTAATAAGATATGTTATAACGCTAAAAAATCCGCACTTTGTTTTCTCGTGCGGATTTCTTTAGTAGTCATACTCTATATTAGTAGGCGAATAGAGGGTAATCTTTCATTGTTTTGTTTACCTCATCTCTAACGGCTTTAATAACCGCTTCGCTTTCGGGGTTAGCCAATACTTGGTCAATAAGGTCAACAATCTTAACCATTAAGTCCTCTTTAGCACCGCGAGTAGTTATTGCAGGAGTTCCTACGCGAATACCCGAAGTCTGGAATGGAGAACGGCTATCGAAAGGTACCATATTTTTGTTTACTGTAATGTCGGCAGCAACAAGAACTTTCTCTGCAACTTTACCTGTAAGTTCAGGAAATTTAGTACGAAGGTCAATCAACATACAGTGGTTGTCTGTTCCTCCCGAAATAATTTTGTATCCTTTTTCAACAAAAGCGTTAGCCATACAAGCGGCATTCTTTTTAACTTGAGTTTGATACTCTTTATATGAAGGAGTAAGAGCCTCACCAAATGCAACTGCTTTTGCAGCAATAACATGCTCAAGAGGTCCTCCTTGAACTCCAGGGAATACTGCCGAGTCTAACAATGATGACATTTTACGAATCTCACCTTTAGGGGTTGTTTTACCCCATGGGTTATCAAAATCTTTTCCTAATAAGATAATACCGCCGCGAGGTCCGCGAAGTGTTTTGTGAGTTGTTGAAGTTACAATGTGAGCATATTTAAGAGGATTCTCCAATAAGCCGGCAGCGATAAGACCTGCGGGGTGAGCCATATCAACCATAAATATAGCACCAATCTTGTCTGCTATTTCACGCATACGAGCATAATCCCATTCGCGAGAGTAAGCCGAAGCACCTCCAATAAGCAATTTGGGACGTTCGCGAAGAGCAATCTCCTCCATCATATCATAATCAACATATCCTGTATCTTCTTTAACACCATACTCCAATGCTTGGAATACAAGTCCTGAGAAGTTTACAGGTGAACCATGTGAAAGGTGTCCACCATGAGAAAGGTTTAATCCTAAGAATTTGTCACCAGGATTCATACATGCCATAAACACAGCCATGTTTGCTTGAGCTCCAGAGTGAGGCTGAACGTTTGCCCATTCAGCACCATAAAGTTCTTTAATTCTATCAATAGCAAGTTGCTCTGATTCATCTACAACCTCGCAACCTCCGTAGTATCTCTTTCCGGGGTAACCTTCGGCGTATTTGTTAGTAAGGCATGAACCCATAGCCTCCATTACTTGTTCGCTAACGAAGTTCTCCGAAGCAATAAGTTCGATACCCTTCATTTGGCGTTCTCTCTCTCTCTTGATAATGTCAAAGATTTTGTTATCTCTTTCCATAAAATATGATATGTTTTTAAAAAAAATCTGTTTTATTCAACATCCCCAAAACAGTAGGGATTGAAATGAGTTGCAAAGTTACTCAATAAGTTACTACTTACAAAATAACTCCTAAAGAAAAACTCAACAAATTTATACTTCTTTTAGCATAAAATGTACCTTCCGAAATCAAAACACTATTTTCGTATAATGAGAACGTTCCAGGTTTGTTGTGTTCGGTTATTCCAAATTCGTATTTAAAGTCAATTAGAACTCTCGAAATCTTTGTCCCCATACCAATAATTACACATGCGGTAATAGGGTTTGTATCTTCGTTAAGATTGAATGTTATATTCTGTGGGTTATTTATATCCTCTTTGTTTAAGTAAGTATATCTTAATTTAGGACCAACAAATAAAGATAACTCATATTTATCGCGTTTAATAAAGTTGTATCCATATATGAGTGGAATGTCAAGGGTAAGTGCAAAATTCTTTGAATCAATATTTAGGTTACTTGAATACCCAAACTCTTTAATATCCAGAGTAACAACATCTCTTATAACCGAAGTTCCTGCCTCTAATTGTAAATAGTGATTTTTTAAATTAACCCTGCCGAATAGCGATATACTACCAGCCATTTTAGTTTCGTTTGAAGGTTTGCTCACCACTATGTTATTGACTAAAGTTTTTCTGTCGTGTACAAAAGGAGCATTTGCCGATAGAGAAACACCATAGTTAAACTTTTTGCTATCCTTTGTCTTTTTCTCTTGAGCAAAGGTTTGAGGTAATGCTATAAGAAGCGATATTATAATTAAAATAATTCTCATTTTTTCTTCTTTTTTTTCATTACCGACCAACCAAATTTACCAATCTCTTTACCCAATCCGTAGTAGTGGCCATGTGAGTATGCTAAAAGATTAGCCTTCTCTAACTCAAACTTTTCGTTTTCTGGATTCAGATATTTATCATCAGCCAATACTTGAATAACTTTGGCAATAAACATATCGTGTGAGCCTAATTTTATAATTTGCTCCACTTTACACTCAATACATAAAGGCGATTCTTTAATGTAGGGAGCATCAACAACTTCCGAAGCGATAGGGGTAAAACCGGTAAGGCCCCATTTGTTACAATCTTTGCCACTCTTAACACCACATAAATCAACAGCCTTTGCCATTGCCTCGGTAGTGAGGTTTATGACAAAGGCTCCGTTTTTTTTAATGATAGGGTATGAGTGTCTTTCGGGGCGAACCGATATGTAGCACATTGCAGGATTGGTACATATTGTGCCTACCCATGCAACCGTAAGCATGTTGTACTCCTCAGGCGAACTACCGCAACTTATAAGAGCGGCAGGCAGAGGATATATCATTGTTCCAGGTTTCCAGGCAACGTGCATCTTTATTTAAATAAGGAATGAGGAATTGTTAATACTTTACTAACAACTAACAAATCTGCGGTTAACCGAGGGCAAAATAAGTTTACTTAAACTTTGCCGAGCGTGAGCAGATTCAACGAACGTATGTTCGTTAACTAACAACTGACAGCAGATTATGCAAGTTTAATATCCTCAAAAGTTACAACCTGTTCGCAATATTTACATTTAACCCTAATATCCTCTTTATCTTGAATATAGAATACAGTGTGCATAGGTTCGTTGTTTGTTATGCACTTAGGATTGTTGCATTTAATAATATCGCTTAACTCATCGGGTAACTCAACCTCATACTTTTCAGTAACTTCGTAGTTGCGAATTATATTAATTTTTGCCTTAGGGGCAACAATCGCAATTCTGTTAATATCTTCCTCTTTAAAAAAGTAGTCGGCAATTTTAATAATACCCTTCTTGCCAATCTGTTTACTTGTGAAGTTGTTGCCAATAGTGATAGCCTTATCTAACTCCGAAAGGTTAAGAATTTCAACAACCTTAAAAAGTTTATCTGATGGAATATGATCAATAACAGTTCCGTTTTCTAAAGCGGCAACCTTCAACTCTTTTTTCAATTCAGTCATAGCAATTAAATTTTAATACCCAATACTTTGCAAATTATAGCCTGACGTGCATATACCCCGTTTTTAGCCTGTTGAAAGTAGTATGCTTTAGGGTTGTTATCAACGTCATATGCAATCTCGTTCACGCGAGGAAGTGGGTGAAGAATTCTTAAATTCTCTTTTGAATTATCCAACATACTGTTTTTAAGAACGTAAACATCTTTTACCTTCTCATAAACCATTAAGTCGGTAAAGCGTTCGCGTTGAACGCGAGTCATATATAGTATGTCGGCATTGTTTATAACCTCTTGCGAGAATTCAGTATGCTCGTAATATTTTATACCCTTTGATTCACAGAACTTTTTGTAGTCATCGGGTATTTTAAGTTCTTCGGGAGCAACAAAGTGGAATGTTGGATTAAAGTGTGACATTGCCATAATTAGAGAGTGTACGGTGCGACCATATTTTAAGTCACCCACCATAGTAATATTCAATCCCTCTAATGTACCCTGAGTTTTGTATATAGAGTAGAGGTCGAGCATTGTTTGAGATGGGTGTTGATTAGCACCATCACCAGCGTTGATAATAGGTTTGTCCGAAACCTCAGAAGCATACCTCGCAGCACCATCCAGGTAGTGACGCATAATAATTAAATCAACGTAGTTGCTAACCATCTTAATAGTGTCGTTCAAAGTTTCTCCTTTGGTCGAACTTGTTGTAGAGGCATCAGAAAAACCAATAATTCTACCTCCCAGACGAGTTACTGCAGTTTCAAAACTCAAACGTGTTCTTGTTGAAGGCTCAAAAAACAGAGTGGCAACAACTTTCCCTTCTAAAATTTTTTGATTGGGATTTTCCTCAAAATGTCTTGCACTCTCCAATACCTCTAAAATCTCCTCTTTGGAGTAGTCGGTAATAGAGACCAAACTCTCACTTTTCATAAAAGAAGCAATGTAAAAAATTAAATCGTTAATAATGAGTGTGTTGCAAAATGTTACAGATACACAACATTCCTCATTACAAAACTATAAAAAAAAACAGACTTATTGTAACATCCTTAACAAAAATATTAAAATGTGATATAAAAAATTTTTTCTTGTAAATAAAAGTCCAGTTTTAAATAATATTGACATATTCAACTAAAAAAAAAGATTATCTTTGCGAAAATATAAACTACTGCGAACATAGATACTATATTTGTCTCGAATAGGATAATCCTAAAACAGATTTGAAAATGGGAATTATTAAGAATAGAAAAATAGAAAATAAGGTAATAGGAGCATTGTGGATATTATTTGTAGTAGCAATACTTGCTGTTACACTAATCTTTGTGCTTATATCTAACGGAAAAATTGGATATATGCCCCCTATTGAGGAGTTGGAAAATCCAAAAGATAAATTTGCAACTGAGATATACTCTGCCGATTTGAAAGTGATAGGAAACTATCATCAAAGTCAAGGAAACAGAGTATATGTTGAGTATCAAGATATATCTCCCAATCTAATAAATGCTTTAATAGCAACTGAGGATATACGTTTCTATAACCATTCAGGAATTGACCTTCGTGCATTGGCGAGAGCAGTTGTAAAAGGAGTTCTTGGAGTTGGAACAGCAGGCGGAGGAAGTACTATAACACAACAGTTGGCAAAGCAACTATATTCGCCCAGTGCCGACAATAAATTAGAACGTCTTTTTCAAAAACCGATAGAGTGGGTAATTGCCCTAAAATTGGAGCGATTCTATACCAAGAAAGAGATTATAAAAATGTACTTTAACAAATTCGATTTCTTGTATAATGCCGTAGGAATACAATCGGCCGCATCAGTATATTTCAGCACTACACCCAATAATTTAAAAATTGAGGAGGCGGCAATGCTTGTGGGAATGTTAAAGAATCCAGCACTATACAACCCAGTTCGCCGAAAGGAGAAGACAGAGGGGCGTAGAAATGTAGTACTCTCACAAATGTGTAAAGCAGGATATATAACTGAAGCAGAGTGCGACTCATTAAGTAAAATACCCCTAACATTAAAGTTCCGAAAGGTTGACCACAAAGAGGGAACAGCACCATATTTTAGAGAGAAATTACGTTTAATGTTAACAGCGAAAGAACCTAAACGCTCAAACTATCGCGGATGGCAACGCCAACAATATGTTGACGACTCAATTGCGTGGGCAACAAATCCTCTATATGGATGGTGCGAAAAAAACAGAAAGCCCGATGGCTCTAAATATAACATATATACCGATGGCTTAAAGATATATACCACTCTTGATTCGCGTATGCAAGAATACGCTGAAGAGGCGGTAAAAGAGCATATTGGAGGATATTTGCAACGTGAATTCTTTAAAGAGTTGCGAGGTAAGAAAAATGCCCCCTTCTCTGAAGATGTAACATCTGAGGAGGTAGCATCAATATTAGAACGGAGCAAAAAGCAGAGCGACCGTTATCTTACAATGAAGAGAGCAGGTAAATCCGAAAAAGAGATAGATGCAGCGTTTAAAACACCATGCGATATGCAGGTATATACATTGCGAGGAGTTGTTGATACAACAATGACACCAATGGATTCAATACGTTACTATAAATCGTTCCTGCACACAGGATTTATGGTATTGAACTCAAAAAACGGACATGTTAAAGCATACGTAGGAGGTGTAGATTTCCGCTATTTCCAATACGATATGGCATCGGTAGGACGTCGTCAGGTTGGATCAACCGTAAAACCCTTCCTATACACTTTGGCAATGGAAGAGGGATTCACACCATGTGACCTTGCACCAAACGTACAACCATACATTGTTGATAAATATACAGGCGATGTTTGGGCTCCACGTAATGCTTCCGATAAGAGAGTAGGAGAAGATGTAACACTCCGATGGGGATTAACAACCTCTAACAACTGGATATCTGCATGGCTGATGAATCAACTCTCACCACAAGCATTGGCAACTCTTATGCACTCATTTGGAATACGAAACTATATTGATCCAGTAGTGGCTCTATGCTTAGGGCCAGCCGAAGTGTCAGTTGAGGAGATGGTTACAGCATATACAGCATTCTCAAATGCAGGAATTCGTGTAGACCCCATGTATGTAACACGAATTGAAGATAATTTTGGAAATGTAATATCAACCTTTACTCCAAATATGACAGAGGTAGTAAGTCAACAAGCCTACTACAAAATGTTATCAATATTAAAAGACGTAGTAAACGAGGGAACAGGTGTTAGAATGAGATATAAGTACGGAATAACCGCACCTATGGGAGGTAAAACAGGAACCACAAACAATAATTCCGATGGTTGGTTTATGGCATTCACTCCTGAACTTTCCGCAGGAGTATGGGTAGGAGGAGAGGATCGCTCAATACACTTTGATCGTATGTCGGTTGGACAAGGAGCCTCAATGGCACTTCCAATATACGGACTATTTATGCAAAAGGTATATGCCGATCAAACACTTGGATATTCGCAAGATTTAGATTTTGAAGTTCCAGAAGAGTATCAGGATGTATGTGGAGAAGGAGATTTGGAAGAATCTTCTATAACAGCAACAATTACAGAGGAGACCAAAGTTGAGGAGGAGATAATGGAGGGAATGTTTGATTAAGAAAACACCATCCAAACTCACTTTGATTAAATATCTAAAATTGAGAGAAAAAATATAGCGAAGGAGTTTCTTAATATTTGGGAAACCCCTTCTTTTTTTGTAACTTCGCAAAACCTATGATAAAGAGATATAAATATATAATAATTGCAGTTTCGCTACTCTTTTTTGTTGTTGCAGTAGCAATGACCATATATAAGTATATGCCCAAAGAGGAGGTTATAATAAAACCCTCTGAAACCTATTATATAACCGTTCAAAAGGATATCAAGACCAACTTTAAAGGATCATATCGCAGAACATTTAACGATAAAAATGATGTTCATCTCAATGTTGCAAAATCGTACGGAATAGTATCTCAACCAGTAGATATTGAAAAATCGGTAGAGGAGGGTGCTTTGGAGGAGGTTGTTACTTGTAATTATTACGAAGTTGATAAACTAACACATTCACACCCATACTTAGTACCTCATGCAAAAGCAAGATTAGATGAATTGGGCGAAGCATTTAATCAAGCATTAGCCGAGCGAGGAGGAGGAAGTTACCGATTTATAATAACCAGTGTGCTTCGTAAAGAGACAGATATAAAACGATTGCGCAGATGGAATGTAAATTCAACAGAAAACTCCGCACACCTATTCGGAACAACCGTTGATATTACATATCGTAGATATAGTAAATACACCCCGCAATTTATAATATCAGACCTTGATTTAAAACTGCTACTTGCCGAAACTCTGCAAAAGTTTAGAGAAGAAGGCAAGTGTTACGTAAAATACGAAGTAAAACAGGGATGTTTTCATATTACATTCCGATAAAAGATTGAAAAATATATGAACTATATAAGAAATTTTAAAGGATGGGTGGCATCAATAGTAGTATTAGTTGCCTTTTTGTTAATACGACTATTTTCAAACGATACCAAAGAGGTCTTATACAATGAGTGTGTAGGAGAAAAATTCTCAACCTTTTACAGCGTAACATATAAATCAAGTGAGAATATTGATACATCAATAGTTAAACTCTTGAACGAGTGTGATCTTTCGCTCTCCCCTTTTAATAAAGAGTCACTCCTTACAGCAATAAACAATAACGATACAACCGTCAGAGTTGATAAAATGTTAGGCAATGTAATAACCCTGTCTCAACAAGTTTACACAGCAACAATGGGAGCATTTGATCCTACCATTTCACCGCTTGTAAACGCATGGGGATTTGGATTTAAAACCGAAACATTTCCAACCGATGAACAAGTAGCAGAGTTAAGAGAGTTGGTTGGAATGAACAAAATAACACTAACCACTGATGCTCAAGTAGTAAAAGCATACCCAAATATAACACTAAACTTTTCTGCAATAGCAAAAGGCTATATAGTTGATAAAGTTGCTGAACTCTTAGAAGATAACGGAGTAACCGACTATTTGGTAAACATAGGGGGCGAAATATCGTGCAAAGGTGTAAACTCACGAGGTGAGAGTTGGAGAGTAGGCGTAGATAAACCCGAAGAGAGTAATCTTGGAGGAGATATTCATACCATACTACAACTATCCGATAAAGCATTAGCAACATCGGGAAACTACCGAAAATTCAAAGTAGAAGATAATCAAAAAGTGTGGCATATAATTGATCCTCGCACAGGTTATCCAACCGAGTCGAGAGTATTAAGTGCAACAGTAATAGCCAACAATTGTGCCACAGCCGATGCCTATGCAACAGCCCTTATGGTACTTGGCGTAGAAGAGGGAATGAAAATGGTGGATGCAGATACAACATTGGAGGCAATGCTGATATGTCCGGGCGATACATCGCAATACAAACTATATTACAGCAAAGGATTTGAAAAATATATAAAGTAATGGATAAAGAGTATAAAAAAATATCGATGGAATCGTATGACTATCCGCTACCCGATGAGCGAATAGCAAAATTTCCATTACCCCAACGCGACACATCAAAACTGCTATTATACAAAGGCGGAGTAATATCGGAAGACAAGTTTAACGCACTCCCTTCGCATCTGCCAGAGAACTCACTTTTGATATTTAATAATACCAGAGTAATACAGGCACGACTACACTTTCAAAAAGAGAGTGGAGCCTCAATAGAGATATTCTGTTTAGAGCCACACACCCCAGTCGATTATGCACTATCGTTTCAATCAACAACCGAATGTATATGGGAGTGTTTGGTTGGAAACTCAAAAAAATGGAAAGAGGGAAAACTCACACGCACTATCACACTTGACGGAGAAACCGTAAATTTCTCAGCCGAGCGAATAGGTATAGGCTCACCTCAACCCATACGTTTTTCGTGGGATAACCCCTCATTTACCTTTGCCCGATTATTAGATGCAGCAGGTGAATTGCCAATACCTCCATACCTAAACCGTGATGCAGAGGAGAGCGACAAAACCACCTATCAAACCGTATATTCAAAAATTGAGGGGTCTGTTGCAGCACCCACAGCAGGGTTGCATTTTACCCCACAAGTGTTTGATGCATTGCGAGATAGTGGAACAGAAACCGCCGAAGTAACCTTGCATGTAGGAGCAGGAACATTCCGCCCTGTAAAGAGTGATACCATAGGCGGTCACGATATGCATACCGAATTAATATCAGTTCCTCTCGAAGTAATCGAAAAAATAGCAACAACAAATCGCACCGTAATAGCCGTAGGAACAACATCAGTACGTACCTTAGAGTCGCTATATCATATAGGAGTAGCATTGGGTAGAGAGCCACAAAACCCAGAGTCATTAAAGGTGTCGCAGTGGCAGCCCTACGACTCTCCCTCTGAAATATCACGCTCTGAGGCATTCCATAATATAGTAAACTATCTAAAGAAAAATGGCTTGATGCAACTTGTAACCTCAACACAAATAATAATAGTGCCAAGTTATAAATTCAGAGTAGTTGACGGAATAATCACAAATTTCCACCAACCCAAAAGCACCCTGCTATTATTGGTATCGGCCTATATAGGCGGAGAGCGTTGGCGAGAAATTTACGATTACGCCCTTGCAAACAACTTCCGTTTCCTAAGTTATGGCGACTCCTCATTGTTGTTAAGGTAATATTATCCCCGTTATTAACAAATTAGACTAATTAGTCCAATATGACCAATTAGTCTAATATTTTATTGATAGTAATTGGTTGAGGATAAAAGTTTGACTTAATACCTAAACGTACTTGCGGGAAGTCCGTCACCATTAACAAGGTTTGCGTTGGTGTATGGTTGCCATCCGTAGCGGATATATTTAGGCTCTTTAACCTCTACGCACCACACTTTAAGTTCACCTTTGTTGTTCTCAACAATAGCAGGGTAGAATATCTTATCCTCTCCAGCAATCTCAAAACCTAATATGGTGTCGCCACTTTCTGCCCTTAAATCTTTGCCATACTCAAAAGTTGGGTATGCAGCACCCCTCTTAAAGTCAACCTTCTTAATCATAGGTCCGCAAGGAGTCAGTTTCTTCATATTGTATGTTTTGTTAAGAGCCAAACGAGCAAGTCTTGCACCAATCTCCTTCTTTTGTTTAGGATGAACATCAAGAGAGTCGCCTTTATCCGATGAAACCACCATCCCTACATTAGGAATTGTCTCGCTCAATATACGTTGGCTATTGCGGAAACTGCACCATGATGGACGGTTTAGACTTGATAGTTGCACAAAGTAGAATGGCATTTCGGGATTGTTCTGTTGTTTACGCCAACTCTCAACAACCATAGGGAATAGTTTTTCGTGCAACTCAATATTATGAGCATTGCTCTCGCCCTGATACCAAAGCATACCTTTTACGGTGAAATCGTTAATCCATAGTTCATTTACAGCATATAGGTACGATGGCTCGTATGGGTGGCGTTGTCTCTTGATTTCGTAACGTTTACAGTTGAGTTCTGCTCTCTCTCTAACCCAATCCTGAATGTAATCACTCTTGGTCCAGTGATAGAATATATCGGGAATCTCCATTTCAAGAATATCTCTGCTTATCCACGCCTCAGCACCTGAGCCTCCTATAGCATTGCATATCACACCAACAGGAACATTCAATGAATCCGACACTGCTTTGGCAAAATGGTAGCCAACTGCCGAGAACGATTTTACACTCTCACCGTTGCACTCTTGCCACTTGGTAGGTTTGTAGTAGTCCAATCGGTTAAGCGAATCAAGGAAAGTCATACTCCAAGTAGAAGTATCAGTTAAGTATGTAGGTTGCATATTAAAGAGACGGATATTAAAGTTGTCGGCAGTAGCAATATCCTCTTCGGCAGTAGCACTCTCGCCAACAGTGAATACCATATTCGATTGTCCTGAACACAACCATACCTCACCAGCCGCAATATTTGAGTAAGTTAAACTCTTCTCTTTGGTGGCAACAGTAAGTACATAACCAGTATCTGCTTTTAAAGGTTTTATAGTAACACTCCATTTGCCATCTTTTCCGCACTTGGTTTTGTATTTTTTGTCTGCTATTGTAACAGTTACATTATCCTCTGCATTTGCAATACCCTTAATCTCAAGAGGAGTGTTGCGTTGCAATACCATATTGTCTGAGTACATAGGAGACATTTTTAATCCACCATAATTACCAGTAATAGCCGAATATACAGTCCTTGCAATAATCTTGGCACCATCAACGTTTGGGTGAAGAGCATCAGGTAACATATTAGGGAGGTTGTAAAGAGGAGTTTGAAGGTCAATCAATCCCACCTCTTTAATCTTGGCAATATCCTCTATTCTGCTTTGAATCTCTCTGTACCAATCGCGAGTACCTGATTTAAATCTATTATGCTCGTATGTTATTGGCGACATCTTGCAAATCCAAACTTTACATTTGGGATTTGAACTCTTTATAGAGTCAATTAAAGTGTAATAATCTTTCTCAAAGTCATCACTATAATTAGGCCAGTTACGGGGGTCGGTATCGTTTAATCCTAAATGAATAACAGCAATATCAGCCTCAAAAGCCATAGCCTCTTTAAATTCATCTTGTTCCATATACGGGCGGTGACCTCTATTCAACAGAGTCGCACCACTCTTGCCAAAGTTGCCAACCATGTAGTTGTCTCCCAGTAGATTTTGCAATCGGGCAGGGTAGGCGTTATCCTCTCTATATGGGAGTAGGTGTCCGTATGTAACACTATTGCCTATGCAGGCAACTTTAATTTTGTCGGCATATACCGAAAATGATATTACAAGCGATAATACCAAAACTGAGAATCTCTTTAAACTTTTCATATTGCGATGATTTTAATTGACTTTAAATAACAAACTCTTAATTTATAATCATATAAGAGCCTGTTGTTGTAATATATCTAATATTGTATTTTCGAAGTGAATATCCGTTTATAGCCGAAGGCCCTTCAATAGGTGCTCCGCTACCATAGAAAACATCATAAACAGAGCCACACTCTCTGCAATAAGCGTTAAGAGATTCGTTAATGGCAATTCTGATGTTTGGGTTGTGTTCAAAGGGGCAACTCAAATCAAAAGCAAATAGTTCATTATCAAAACCACAAACTTGAAGTACTCCTCCATAACCGGTTGTAGCAGAAATAGTATATGGAAAACCATATGGAATGTTTGGCTTTAAGAAGGAGACATGCGTGGCAGGGGCATTAGCCCACCACTCTGAGTTTTGTTGTTGAGCAAGTGTAACCTCTATTCTAACACTTGTAAGGGGTATTCTTTCATCGTTAATGCTTGAACACCCCCAACAAATCATTAGAATTATAAAAAGAAGCGTTATAACCTTTTTTTTCAACATATTTTAATCTCCGCAACTAACAACTACCCGTAGGGCGGCGAAGCCGACAACTAACAATAAATAACTACTTTAGTAACTCCTCTTGAGCCTTTTCGTATTTGTCAAAAGCAAAACCTTTGATGATGCTCTCCTCTAACTCAACAATTTTGTCGTTGCATAAGTTGCCTATACTACCTTCGTGGGTATGACAAATATTTTTATTGGGAGTAAAGCATCCTTGCTCAATCTCAATACCAACCTGTTTGTATGCATCACGGAAAGGAGTCCCCTCTTTTGCTCTGCGGTTTACCTCCTCCACACTGAACGCATATTTATAGCGGTCGTCCTCAATAATATCCTCTTTAATCTCAATTAATCTAACCATTTCGGTTGTCATAATCAAGCAATCTTTAAGTTCGGCAAAAGCAGGAAGGAACGACTCCTTAATAAGTTGCATATCGCGGAAGTAGCCCGAAGGCAGATTGTTTGCAATCAGAGTAATCTGATAAGGCAATGCTTGAAGTTTGTTACATTTAGCACGAGTTAACTCAAACACATCAGGATTCTTTTTGTGAGGCATAATGCTCGAGCCTGTTGTATATTCATCAGGAAGACGAATAAATCCAAAGTTTTGAGAGTTGAACATACACGCATCAAAAGCAAGTTTCGAAATAGTTGCTGCAATAGAAGCCATAGCAGTAGCAACAATACGCTCTGTTTTACCTCTGCTCATTTGAGCATAAACCACGTTGTAGTTCATTGAGTCAAACCCTAAAAGGTTTGTAGTCATAGTTCTGTTTAGAGGAAACGAAGAACCATAACCGGCGGCAGAGCCAAGAGGGTTGCGATTAACAACCTTATATGCTGCTTGTAAAACATTAAGGTCATCAACAATACTCTCTGCATAAGCCCCAAACCATAAACCAAACGAAGATGGCATTGCAACTTGCAAGTGAGTATATCCAGGCATAAGCACCTCTTTGTAGTTCTCACTTTGGGCAATAAGAGTTTTAAAGAGTTTGTCGCATAAAGTAACAATCTCTTTAATCTCGCTACGCATAAAGAGTTTAAGGTCAACTAAAACTTGGTCATTACGCGAACGACCACTATGAATCTTCTTTCCAATATCTCCAAGTTTTCGAGTTAGTAGGAGTTCAACTTGCGAGTGAACATCCTCAATGCCCTCTTCAATAACAAACGAGCCATCTTGGGTAGTTTTGTAAATATTTTGTAACTCAGTTGTTAAAGTTTTAAGTTCGCTCTCAGTCAGTAGCCCAATTGACTCCAGCATAGTTATGTGTGCAATAGAGCCAAGTACATCAAATGGAGCAAGAAACAGGTCTAACTCTCTATCCAAACCAACAGTGTAACGCTCAATCTCTGAGTTAACAATAGTGGTTTTCTGCCAAAGTTTCTCTGCCATATCTTTTTTTGTGAATATGATTAATAGTTTATAGCAGCCAAAGTATCTGCAATTCTCTCAATACCCTCTTTAATTTTGTTACCCACCATACCTCGTAAGAACATATTAAGTTCCAAGTGGCATGTAACCTTAATTTTTGAAGTAGTTTCAGTAACAGGCAACATCTGAATCCATATAAATACAGGTAGAGGAGAGTTCTCGGCAGTAAATTTAACTGTCTTATTCTCTTCTCTGTCGCAGATTATAAACTTAACTTCTCCAACAGGATCAACCCTTAGCGAACAACTATCTCTGTCAAATTTAATATCTTTAACTTTGTCGGCAGGGATTCTATCCTTAACCCTCTCAATATTGTTTAAGTCAGAGAGGGTGTTATAAATTGCGTCAACAGGAGAGTTTACACTCTTTACAGAACTTTCGTATTTACTTATACTCATTTAAAATATTTAAATCTTTTGTGATTATTCTTGCATCCATTGTGATGGATTCTCTCTCCAGACTTTAAGAGTCTCAATATCCTCGCTGTTGATATAACCAGTTTCAGCAGCAGCCTCCAATACAGCGTTGTAGTTGCTCAAAGTATATAGAGTAACACCAGCCTCTTTAAATTTCTCTTCAGCAAGAGGGAAGCCATATGTAAAGATAGCAACCATACCAACAACTTCGCAACCTGCTTGGCGAACAGCCTCAACAGCCTTCAAACTACTACCTCCAGTTGAAATAAGGTCTTCCACAACAACAACTTTTTGACCAGGTTTAATGTCGCCCTCAATTAAGTTACCCATACCATGATCTTTGGCAGCAGAACGGATATAAACATAAGGCATGCCAAGTTCATCAGCAATCATAGCACCTTGAGCAATAGCACCAGTTGCTACACCAGCAATAACATCAAACTCTTCAAATTTCTCGGCAATAAGGCGAGAAAGTTCAATCTTAACAAAAGTTCTAACATCAGGGAACGATAAAGTTTTTCTGTTATCGGTATAGATAGGAGATTTCCATCCCGATGCCCAAGTAAAAGGATTTTTAGGTTGAAGTTTAACAGCACTGATACCTAATAACTTTTTAGCCAATAATTTGTCAACGGAATTCATGATAAATATATTTTTAAAATTAATATTTCTAACCTCTGTTCTTAGTCACTATTTGATTTAAAAATCAAAGTTACATAATAATCTGCAAATAGCGAAAGCAAAAATAAAATTATTTTTCAAGTAAAAATATTTCTAACAACTAAAAACTGACAACTACCACGTAGGGGCAACTTTAGTTGACAACTAATAACTATTTATTAGCATACGCCAAAGTGAGTACCGAAATATTTTTATAACCGCACTCACGCAAAGAGATTATGCAGGCAGCAATAGTAGCACCAGTTGTGGTGACATCATCCACAATAAGAATCTCTTTCTCTATATCATCAAGTGTAGCAGGAGTAGTCTCAAAAGCATCTTTAATATTTTCCCAGCGATCAAATCGCATCTTCTTGGTTTGCGACTCTGTTTCGCTCTTTCTCAATAAAATATCCTCTCTTACAACACCACCAAACACATTACTAATACCCTTTGCAATATAGAAACTTTGGTTGTACCCTCTACTTTTTTTACGCTTAGGGTGTAGAGGAACAGGGATTATATAGTCAAAACTCAGACCTATATTATCGGCTAAAAGTTCTTTGGCATACATCTCTCCTAAATACTCAGCCAAGTTGTAATTGCCTCTGTATTTAAAGTTGTAAATAAGTTTCGCAAATTCGCTTTCGTGAGAGTGAAAGAACCATGAATATACACTCTTTGCGTGAGCCTTGCCCGCAAACGACTCTTCTGCTATATTTCTCAATCCAGTATGAAAATTTGTGCGAGGAAGAGAGGCAATGCACGAAGGGCAAATATGCTTCTCGCTACTTGTAAGAGCAGTGCCGCAAACCACACATAGTCTGGGGTAGAACAAATCCACAGTAGCCGATATAACCTCTCTTATTTTCATAAGAATATCATTTTAACTAACAACTAATCTCCTTGAATGCTCTATTTATAAGTTCTGCCTCAAACCCTCTTGATAAAGCAAAATTATAAACTGACGCTCTCTTTTTAAAATCCAAAATATCGCCTTTGCTCTTACTTAAGATAAGTTGTTTAAGAATTTCAAAATATTGCTTTTCATCAATAATTTCCATAGCCGAAGATATATACTCTTCGGCAACCTTTTTTTGTCTTAGAGCATAACCAATCTTAATACGTCCCCAGTGGCTTAATCTGAATTTCTCCGAAACAAAACACTCAGCATATCGCTCCTCATTTATAAAATTATTTTTGCAAAGATATTCGATTATTTCGTTTTGGGTGTCGCAATCAATACCCCATTTGCGGAGTTTCTCTCTAATATCGCAAATAGAGTATTCAGCCTTAGCGCAAATTATACAACATTTGTTTAAAGCCTCCTTCTTCTCTATACTTCGTTTACTCTTCTCTATATCTTCGTACATGCAATAAATCTCTTACGTTCGTTAATGTCATCAATAACCTCAATATTTACATATCCTTTTGTTTTGAGTATTTCTGTTAATTCTTTATAGAACAAAGGATTAATCTCAAAGAAAAGGTTACCTCCACTCTTTAAAATTAAACATCCCAATTCTGCGATTTTATCGTAAAAAATAAGAGGATTGTCATCATTAACAAAGAGGGCAATATGAGGCTCATTATCCAATACATTACTCTTCATATTTTCCTTCTCATATTGACAAATATAAGGAGGATTACTAACGATTATATCGTAATTATTTATAAATTTTGGAGTATCAGCAATAACATCATACTCATTAAACTCAACATCAAGATTTAGATTCTCTGCATTTTTACGAGCAACCGAAATCGCACCAAGTGAAATATCAACGCCCTCAACACATGCTTCAGGAATACCATTTTTAAGAGCCAGAGCAATACAACCGCTACCCGAGCAAACGTCAAGAATCTTAGGAGCAGACTCTTTGTATCTCTCAATAATCAAATGGCAAAGTTCATCGGTTTCGGGGCGGGGAATAAGAACATTATTGTCAACCCCAATCTTCAAGTTGCAAAAGTATGAGTATCCTAAAATATATTGCAAAGGCTCTCCATTTAACAACCTTTTTACTATAACATCAATATTTTCTCTATCAACTTCCGAAAATTTTGTATCTTTGACCAAAATATCGGTATAACTCATGCCCGATAACTCTTCAACAATATACCGAGCAATAGAGTTGCACTCCCTTGCATCGTAATATGAAGAGAGGCGGTTTGCGATATATCTGATAGAATCTTTCATATTTGAAGGATGATAATTTAATATACAAAGTTATAAAAAAAATGAACTCAGTATTGGATTGTGATAAATTTTATATGCAACGAGCATTACAACTTGCCCGTTGTGGCGAAGGTAATGTTTCTCCCAATCCGATGGTGGGGGCAGTAATAGTGTGTAACGGAAAGATAATAGGCGAGGGGTATCATCGTAAGTGTGGAGAGGCACATGCCGAAGTAAATGCGGTAGCATCGGTAAAAGATAAAACCCAATTGAAAAGCAGTACAATGTATGTAACACTTGAACCCTGTTCGCATTATGGTAAAACACCACCTTGTTGCAACCTCATAAAAGAGTGTGGAATACCACGAGTAGTAATAGGGATAAAAGATCCTTTCCCTGAGGTGGCAGGACGAGGAATACGTATATTACAAGAGGCAGGAGTAGAGGTAAAAGTTGGAGTATTGGAAGAAGAGTGTAGGTTTATAAATCGTAAGTTTATAACAGCCCATACACAAAAGCGTCCATACGTTTTGCTAAAATGGTGTGAAAGCAGCGATGGCTATATAGCCGCATTAAAAAACGGGGAGCCAGCACCTGTTCAACTCTCATCACAAGTATCTTCTGTTTATATGCACCGTGAGAGGTCTCTCTGTGATGCAATAATGGTTGGGACAAAAACCGTTTTATCTGATAACCCATCACTTACAGTGAGAGGCTGGAAAGGTAAAAATCCGTTGCGAGTAGTAATTGACCGTGAAGGAAAACTTCCACTTGATAGTAAAATCTTCAATAGTGAAAGTCCAACACTGATATTTACAGATTTAAGCCAAACTACGACAGACCACCGCTATATA
This sequence comes from Bacteroidales bacterium, assembly GCA_015061035.1. Taxonomy (GTDB): domain Bacteria; phylum Bacteroidota; class Bacteroidia; order Bacteroidales; family G3-4614; genus Caccoplasma_A. Next base: position 213,037 of record SUXK01000004.1, on the reverse strand, counting down.
AAAATAGATTTCTCTAAAAATATAATACCTCAAATTCTTAAAGAATTATATAGTCGTGGAGTAACCTCTCTAATGGTTGAGGGAGGAGCAAAAACACTTCAGTCGTTCATTGATTGCGGTGTATGGGATGAAATTCGCCGAGAGGTATCGCCCATTGTTATTGAAGAAGGAATAACCGCTCCTAAAATATCTTTTGATGAAGCACAAACATCTGAATGTGGAAGTTCCAGAATCTATCATCTTTACAACGATAAATAACAGAATTACAAAGGGCGACTCGCCCTTTTTTTTCTTTTTAGTTATATTTTAAACTTCTATTAACATATTCGCACCATATTTGTTACCTTATTTATAAGGGAAAAGCAAAAAATTCTTACTATCTTTGCAAATTGTAAAATATGGTCAAAATGAAATTTCTGAAAAAAATAACAATATTAGCAGTTGTATCGGTTATTGTTTTGCTATCATCGTGCGGAAGTTTAGAGGAGGATGGTATATACTATTCAAAGCAAAACACAATGATATGTGCCTTTTCGTTACAAAAAGACACTTCGGTATTGTCAAACCTTGATAGTATATTCTTTACTATTGACCTTGACAGAAGTCTAATCTATAATGCCGATTCACTTCCAAAAGGAACTGATATTTCTAAAATAGCAGTTAAAGCAACCTTTATGAATCCTGCTAATGTATATGTAAATTACGAGGATGAAAACGGATCTATAAAGAGTTTCAGTTATTTAGCAACAAGCCATGCAACAATTGACTTCAGAAAATGCGAAGAAAATAAAGTTAAAATGAAGGTAATTGCTGCCGATGGCCACACTTCGCAAACATACACATTAAAAGTGAATGTTCATAAAGTTGTTGCCGATTCGTTATATTGGAAAAAGATTGAGACCGCATCAATCCCAGTACAACAAAACAATGTAGCATCATCAAAATGTATATCAATAGAGAACGCATATTATCTATTTGTTCAAGACAAGAGTGGTGAATTGGCAGTATATCGTACAACAAATTTTAGTGAGTGGGAGAGTAGTACAAAAGTTACATTGCATAACATGGATTGGCGTACTCTAACATACGATGGGACATCATTATATGTTCTCTCTGCCGATAACAAACTATATAGTTGTACCGATATAAATACTCTTCAATTTGAGGAATCAACATTAATGGGAGCGTACACTCCAATATCGTTAATAGGAGTATATGAAAATAATATATTGGCAATAGTAAAAGATAACGAAAAATATAATCACGCAACAATAAATGCTACAAATCAAACCATAACACTCTCGCCAATGAACGAAGAGTTCCCCATAAAGGGATTCTCTCAATCAGTAACATTTACAAGCAAGTGGACACGCGACCAAATTGTTATAGCATGTGGTGAGAAACGAGATGGTTCTCTAACTAATGCTGTATGGGGATTTGATGGTAGCAACTGGGCAATACTGAATAATGCAGTGAGTGGAGGTTCTTTAATAACACCACGTACAGGAGTTGTAATGTTTACATACTACACCTACGAATATAACTCAGAGATAGATTTACACACCAAAGTTCTCACATACTTTATAGTAGGAGGCTGGGATGGTGAAAAGATGACAAATGATCTATATTACACTACAAATCTTGGAGGAAAGTGGAAAAAGGCAGGAGCAACCTCGCCTATGGCATTACCTTCGGCAATAGTACCACGCATGGGAGCCGATGTGTTTGTCTTGGATTCTCCAATAGAAATGAAATCTGACCTACAAGGACCAGTGTGGCGAGATATAGAGTTACTAAATACAAAAAATATAACAAAACTAATGTCGCTCACCAACGATGAGACCCAGACAGTCCCATTCGTATATATGGTTGGCGGAAGCAGTGAGTTACAATATAACTTTATAAATGAGGTATGGAAAGGAGTTATTTGGCGATTAACATTCCCTCCGATACCATAGAAAATTTATAAAAAAAGGATAAGAGATAATTTTATTTAAAATTTTACGTTTAAATAAACAAGAGCGTAAAACTCTTTACAAAAAGCAATGAACAAAACGTTATTAATAATATTATTTCTTATCACAACAACCATTATCAGTGCGCAATCTTATAAATATGAGATTGGAGCGGGTGCAGGTATGGGATTTTACATGGGCGATGCAAACCCAAATAAACCATTCCGTAAACCGGGAGCAGCATTCGATATGACGTTCAGATGGAACATCAACTATCGTTGGGCATTAAAGTGTGGTCTATCAACCGCAACAATGCGAGGAGAGAGTTCTGGATTAGGGTTATATTACCCTTCGGCTGCAACTTACTCATTTAAAAGACAATTAGTTGATTTGGGAGTTCAAGGAGAGTTTAACTTTTTCAACTACGGAATTGGACAAACCTATCTGAATACAAAGCGAATATCGCCCTACATCTTGGCTGGAGTATATTTTGTGATGATTCCCCAAGCAGGAGACGGTTTCTATTCAGTCTCTTTACCCTTAGGAGCAGGAGTCAAATACAAAGTAGGCAAAAGATGGAATATGATGTTGGAGTTTTCTATGCGAAAAACATTTGGTGATAAACTTGATGGAAAAGCATTAGATGACCCCTACAAAATTGAGAGTTCAGCACTGAAAAATACCGATTGGTATTCGTACTTAATGTTTTCTGTGACCTATGATTTTGGTCTAAAACGTAGAGTATGTAACAATATAGATTAAGAAGTAATATTATAGAGATGACATCTTATTTAGAGCAAATAGACAAAACCCGATTGCCAAAACACATAGCAATCATAATGGACGGAAACGGACGTTGGGCAAAGGCACAAGGGTTAGATCGTTCATACGGACACAAAAAAGGAGTTGATTCGGTGCGTACAGTAACCGAAGCGGCTACCGAAATTGGAATAAAATACCTTACACTATATACTTTCTCAACAGAGAACTGGAACCGTCCACAAGAGGAGATTGATGCTTTAATGGCATTGATGGTTATGGCTATTGAACGTGAGACTCCTGATTTGATAAAGAACGGCGTAAGACTTCAAGCAATAGGAAATCTTAGTCGTATGCCCGAGGAGGTACGTCAGCGATTAGATAAATGTATCTCTGATACAGCACAAGGTACAGGAGTAACACTTGTATTAGCATTGAGTTATTCATCGCGTTGGGAGATAGTAGATGCTGTAAAGAAAATATCTTCTAAAGTAAGTAGTGGAGAGATCTCTGTTGATAATATAACCGAAGATACAATCTCTCAATCTCTTACAACAAAAAACATTCCCGATCCCGATTTGTTAATCCGCACAGGAGGAGAGGAGCGTATAAGCAACTTCCTGATGTGGCAAATATCATATTCAGAGTTATACTTTACTCCAGAGTATTGGCCAGATTTTGGAAAGGAGAGTTTATATAAGGCTATATGCAACTATCAATCTCGCGAGAGAAGATTCGGAAAAACAAGCGAACAATTATGATTTTGAACAAAACATATTCAATACATAAATTAATACTATACATAGTTTTGCTCTTAATAGTGTTACTTCCAGCACAATTAAAAGCACAAACCACTGCCACCGATACTATAACAACGCCAAAGGTAAACTACTCATATCCAAAAAAATATGAGATAGCAGATATTACAGTTACAGGAGCAGAAAGTTATGACGACTATGTAGTAATAGGTTTTTCAGGATTAACAAAGGGACAAATAATCACTATACCGGGAGATGAAGTAACAGCAGCCGTTAAAAGATTCTGGAAACAAGGCCTATTTTCAGATGTATCAATAACACTTACCAAAACAGTAGGTAATCAGGCGTGGATAAATATTGATCTAACCGAGCAGCCACGAGTCTCGGATGTTCGCTTTCAAGGATTAAAAAAGAGCGATAAAGATGACCTGTCGGGAAAAATAGGAATAGCAAAAGGCTCACAAGTAAATCAAGATATAATTGATAGAGCAAAAAAGATAATTAAGAAGTTCTTTGATGAAAAGGGATATAAAAATGCCGAAGTCAGAATAGTAACCCATCCCGATTTATCAAAAAAGAACTATATGATAGTTGATATATATATTGATAAGAAGGCAAAGGTAAAAGTACACAAGGTCTATATATCGGGTAATGAAGTAATTACAGATAAAAAACTTAAGCGTACAATGAAAAAGACCAACGAAAAGGGAGATATATTAAAACTATTTAAATCAAAAAAATTCATAGAAAACGAATATAAAGGCGACCTTGATCTTATAATTGAAAAATATAATGAGTTGGGATATCGCGATGCTCGTATTGTAAGTGACAGCATTGTACCCTTTGAGGAGAGTATGGTTGACGTTTATATTGAGGTTGATGAAGGTCAAAAATACTATCTAAAAGATATAAACTGGGTAGGAAATACCGTATATCCAACAGAGGTTCTTAACCGATTGTTAAGGATGAAACCGGGAGACGTATATAACCAAAAGTTACTACGTCAAAGAATGACCGAGGATGAAGATGCAATTTCAACCCTATATATGGATAACGGATACCTCTTCTTCAATATAGAGCCAGTTGAGGTAAATATTCAAAATGACTCAATAGATTTGGAGATTCGTATAATGGAGGGTCCTCAGGCAAGAATAAACCGCGTAATAATTAAAGGAAATGACCGTCTATATGAAGAGGTAGTGCGTCGTGAGTTGCGTACACGTCCGGGAGATCTATTCAGTAAATCAGATTTGATGCGTTCTGCTCGTGAGATTGCACAGATGGGACACTTTAATCCTGAGACAATGGATATTCGTCCTGAACCAGATCCCGAGAGCGGAACTGTTGATATTATATATGGATTGGAATCTAAGGCAAATGACCAAATAGAGTTCTCGTTAGGTTGGGGACAAACAGGAGTTGTCGGAAAAGTAAGTCTTAAGTTTACAAACTTCTCATTTAAAAACCTATTCAACCCAAAATCATATAAGGGAATAATACCACAAGGACAAGGACAACAATTTTCAATTAGTGCGCAAACCAATGCTCGTTACTATCAGTCATATAGTATATCGTTCCTTGACCCATGGTTTGGAGGAAAACGTCCTAACTCATTCAGTTTCTCTGCATATTATAGTCGTCAAACTGACGTAAGTTCAAGTTACTATAACAATAACTACTACGATCCATATTCATACGGATATTATGGAGGATATGGATATGGAGGATATGGATATGGTTACAACAACGGATATAGTTATGGATACTCATACGACCCTGATAAATCGTTACAACTCTTTGGAGTATCAATAGGATTTGGTAAACGCTTAAATTGGCCCGATGATTACTTCCAATTCTCAGCCAGTTTAAGTTATCAACTCTATATCTTAAAAGATTGGCAATACCTATACTATATGCAAAACGGAAAATCGCACAGCATATCGTTAGGATTAACCCTCTCTCGAAACTCAATGGATAACCCTTTATATACACGTCGTGGATCAGAGTTCGTACTGTCGTGTCAAATAACACCGCCATACTCGCTATGGGAGAATGTCGATTATGCAACAGCAAAAGATTACGAGAAATACAAATGGATTGAGTACCACAAGTGGAAGATAAAAGGACGTATATTCTTACCCATTACACGATACGACTCAAAATATACATTGGTGCTTATGGCAAGAGCCGAAGCAGGTATTTTGGGTTCATACACCCGAGCAAAAAAATCTCCGTTTGAAACCTACTACATGGGAGGAGACGGAATGTCTGGATATAGTAGCACATACGCAACAGAGACCATCGCATTACGTGGATATGAGAATGGATCGTTAACCCCATACGGATATGACGGATATGCCTATTGCCGATTTGGTTTAGAGTTGCGATGTCCTATCCTTATGGAAGGCTCAACAACCATATATGGATTGGCATTTGTTGAAGGAGGAAATGCATGGACAGATGTTCGCGATTTTAACCCATTCCAACTTAAGAAATCGGCAGGAGTCGGAGTCAGAATATTCTTGCCTATGATTGGACTTATGGGTATTGACTGGGCGTATGGATTTGACAAAGCATTCCCATCAAACGACAAAGTTGGAGGAAGTCAAATTCACTTTATAATAGGTCAAGAATTTTAGAAACAAGAACTCGATTGCTCTTAATTAGGAATGAGTAAATAATAGTATGTATTAAACCAATTCAAATTTTTGTTGTCAAAAAGACAGAAAACAATTTAAAAACAGAAATTATGAAAAAGTTATCAATCATTCTGGTAGCGTTTATCGCACTTTTAGCAGTAGAGGCAAAAGCACAAAAGTTTGCCTTAATAGATATGGAGTATATATTAAATAATATACCAGCATATGAAATGGCTAATGAGCAGTTGAAGCAAGTATCTCAAAAGTGGGAGAAGGAGATTGAGCAACAAGCACAAAAGGTTGAGGCAATGTATAAAGATTACCAAGCAAACCAAATCTTCTATACCGCTGATCAAAAAGCAAAAAAAGAGGAAGAGATATACGAAGAGGATAAAAAGACTCTTGAAATGAAACGTAACTATTTTGGACCCGAAGGAGAGTTGTATAAAAAACGTGAGGCGTTAATGAAACCAATTCAAGATGATATTTACGAAGCAGTAAAAACCATATCAACCAATAAGGGTTATCAAATGATACTTGACCGTGCATCGGCTGTAAGCGTAATATATGCAACCCCAAAAATAGATATAAGCAACGAAGTGTTAGCAAAGTTGGGATATTCAAAATAAATATATAAATTTGCAAACTGAAAAGATAAGAATTAACCATTAAACAAAATATATCATGTTAAAGAAACTTTTAGTAGTGGCACTTTTAGCGTTGCCAATATGTGTTTCGGCACAAGAACTTAAATTTGCAACAGTAAACTTACAAGCAATCTTTCAAGTAATGCCTGAGACTGCAGCTGCAACAACAGCATTGCAAGATAAACAAAAGAAATACGAGAACGAGTTGTCAAAGATGGCAGAGGAATTACAAACCAAATATGCTGCCATTACTGAGCAAAAAGACTCACTTCCTGAGAATATACTAAATGCACGTTTAGCAGAGTTGCAAGAGATTGAGCAACGCACTGAGAATTTCAGGAGAATGGCAGCAGAGGATATACAAGCAGAGCAAGAGAAACTAATGGCTCCAATTCAAGAGAAATTGATGACAGCAGTAAAAGAGGTTGGAACAGAAGGAAACTATGTATATGTTCTTGATGAGACAGGAGTTGTATTTAAAGGAACAATGACCGAAGATATTACTCCCAAAGTAAAAGCAAAATTAGGAATACAATAGACCTCAATTTAGTTAAATATAAAAATAAGGGAGTTTTCAACTCTCTTATTTTTTTAAATAATACATTATGAAAAAAATATTACTATTATCGCTATTTGCAATAATCCCAATGTTGGCAATCTCTCAAACTCAGATGAAGTTTGCAACTGTAAGATTACAAGAGATATTTGAAGCAATGCCCGAAACCGAAGAGGCAAATAAAAAATTAGCGGATTTGGCTCAGAAGTATAAGGAAGAGAATGAGAGCATAAAGAACGAGTATGAGAACAAATATACCGACTATGTAAAATCTCGTCAAACAATGCCTGAGAATATTAGAGCACGCCGAGAGCAAGAGTTGCTAACCATATCACAAGCAATAGAAGATTTTATGATGGTTGCACAAAATGATATTAAGCAACAGCAGGAACTATTGATGATGCCCATAAAAGCAAAACTCATGGAAGCAGTAAAGTCGGTAGGAGATGAAGGCGGATATATGTTTGTAATAGATGAAGCCCAAATGCTCTACAAAGGAGCAAATTTTGAAGATATAACCATCTTTGTAAAGGCAAAATTAGACCTACTATAATAAAAAGATAAAAAAATAAAGAAGAGAGTTACAGTAAAAGTCTGTAATTCTCTTTTTTATTTGTAAATTTACAGCACAAATAAAAATATAAGAGATGGAGATGCAGAGAGGACCAATAGCAGTATTCGATTCAGGATTTGGAGGACTTACAATTCTGAAGGAGATAGTTAAGGCGATGCCCCAGTATGATTATATCTATTTGGGCGACAATGCAAGAACACCATACGGAACACGCTCATTTGAAACCGTATATGATTTTACACTTCAAGCCGTAAAGCAAATGTTTAAGATGGGGGCCCCGCTCGTAATATTGGCATGTAATACAGCATCTGCAAAGGCACTCCGTTCTATACAGGTAAGAGATTTACCAACTATTGATGCCACACGTAGAGTATTGGGAGTAATTCGCCCAACAGTAGAGGCAATAGGCAATCTAACCAAGACAGGTAAAGTGGGAGTATTAGGAACAACAGGAACAATACAATCGCAAACCTATCCATTAGAGATAAAGAAACTCTTTCCAGATGTTGAAGTGTTTGGACAAGAGTGTCCAATGTTTGTACCATTGGTTGAGAACTCAGAATATGACAAACAAGGAGCCGATTATTTCGTAAAAAAATATATTGATGCACTAATGTCTCAATCTCCTGATATTGATACTGTAATATTAGGCTGTACACACTATCCAATATTAGAAGATAAAATACGAGAGGCATTACCCAAAGGCATAAATCTTATACTGCAAGGCGAGTTGGTAGCAGAGAGTTTGAAAGACTATCTTAAACGCCATCCCGAAATGGAGCAACGTTGTACAAAGGGAGGGGAGAGGATATATCTTACAACGGATTCGGTTGAGAAGTTTGAGAATACTGCAAAAATATTTATGACAGACAGAGTTGCAGCAAACAAAATAACCATAGAGTAATGATTAAAACTTTTATAAACAAATAGACCAAATAGTTTAAACTAATTGGTCTATTTGTTTATTGCAGATAAACTCTCTTAAATGAGAGATGATAAATCCTTTTCTGCAACAAAATTAAGTTTGTTAAGCATAATAATTTCGCGAGCCTTATCCGAATCCTTAGTGCGGAAAATAAGAATACCCTTATTGCCTAACATAAACGAATACAAGTATGAAATATCAATACCAGCATCACTAAATAATTTAATAGTATCGGCAGCTTTACCCACTTCATTCTCTAAAGTAACAGCAAATACGTCAGTCAAGTTAACCGAAATACCAGCCTCTCTCAATGTTTCGTATGCACGAGTAGGCTCAGAGCATATAATTCTGTAAATACCATAGTCGGTAGTATCAGCAATAGTTGATGCTATAATTTGAATATTACCCTCTTTTAGAAGGTCAAGAACACGTTGAATAGTTCCCGATTTATTCTCGGCAAAAACCGATAGTTGATGAACAGTCATAATTTATAATAAATTAAAAAGTTTTACGAAGATCTTTAACTCTCACAGCCTTACCTTCACTCTTAGGAAGTGAGCCTTTTGAAACCAAACGAACATGAGGAGTAACCAAAATCTCATCCTTAATTTGGCGAGTAATCTCTTTAGTAAGTGATTGCAAACGACCATAATCATCGGTAAACATATCGTTCAACTCAACATCAATAGTCATATCATCATTGCTGTCTTTAGTCTCAAGAGTAATCAAGTAATCAGTGCTTAACTCCTTGAATTGAAGAAGTATAGTCTCAATTTGAATTGGGAATATATTAACACCTTTAAGAATAATCATATCATCGCTACGTCCTTTCATTCGGTCAAGACGTTTGTGGTGACGGCCACAAGGACACTCTCCGGGTAATACTCTGGTAAGGTCGCGGGTGCGGTAACGCAATAGAGGCATAGCCTCGCGATTAAGAGTAGTAAGAACCAACTCACCAACCTCTCCCTCAGCAACAGGTTCCAAAGTGTCAGGATTAACAATCTCTACAATATAGTAATCTTCCCATATATGCAAGCCGTTCTGTTCGGTACACTCAAATGCAACACCGGGGCCACACATCTCTGACATACCAAACGAGTTGTAAGCCTTAACGCCTAACATCTCCTCAATACGTTTGCGTTGCTCTTCAGAGTGAGGTTCAGCACCAATAATCAAAGTTTTAAGTTTAGTATCCTTTCGAGGGTCAATACCCATCTCAACCATCACCTCATGAAGGCGAGAAGCATAACTTGGAATAGCGTGAAGAGCAGTAGTGCCAAAGTCGGTAATAAACTTAATTTGACGTTTAGTATTACCCGCAGCGGCAGGAACAGTAAGCATACCCAAATGTTCAGCACCATACTGAAATCCTAAGCCACCAGTAAACATACCATAACCTGATGAATTTTGGAACACATCTGAAGGTCGTAAGCCAACCATGTGAAGACATCTTGCAACAGCCTTAGCCCACTCTTGAAGATCTTTCTCTGTATGCAGAATAACGGTAGGATTACCAGTAGTACCACTTGAAGAGTGAAGTCGAGTACACTTCTCCAAAGGAACCGAAGCAATACCAAAAGGATAAGTATCTCTCAAATCCTGTTTTGTAGTAAAAGGAATCTTTTTAAGATCATCCAAACTCTTAATATCTTCTGGTTTAAGATTAATCTCTTCAAAACGTTTCTTATAAAATGGAGAGTTCATACAGTGTTTAACAACCCTCTGTAATCTCTCTAATTGAAGTTTCTCAATCTCGGGACGACTCATCGTCTCCAACTCTTTATGTAAATACATCGTTCTAATATTTATCAAATTTAAAATAATCATCAAATTTATTAAAACAAAATAAAAAAACAAAGAGAAAACCAAACAAATAGAACTAACTTTTTGCCAATACCCCCTTATTTTGTAATTTTGTGAAGAATTATGGCAAGAATATTATCAATAGACTACGGAGCAAAGCGAACAGGAGTAGCAGTAACAGATACCCTGCAAATAATAGCAAACTCGTTAGCAACAGTTGCAACCCATGAGTTAATTAAATTCCTTACCGACTATTTTGCAAAAGAGGAGGTAGAGACTGTTGTTGTTGGATTGCCCAAACAAACCAACGGGACATTAAGTGAAAATGCTGCCAGAGTAAATACTTTTGTAGCCAAATTTAAAGAGAAATTTCCACAAATCAATGTAGTAATGCACGATGAACGATTTACAACCGTATTAGCACATCAAGCAATCTTATCGGGAGGAGTAAAAAAAACTGCACGGCGGGATAAAGGGCTTGCCGATCGTGTAAGTGCTGTGATAATACTACAAAGTTATTTAGAACAAATAAAATACAGTAAACTATGATATTACCAATCTATCTATACGGAATGCCCGTATTACGTAAGCAAACCCAAGATGTAACACCCGATTATCCCGATTTGGATAAATTGTTGGTGAATATGTACGAAACCCTTACACAATCAGAAGGAATAGGTTTGGCCGCACCACAAGTGGGATTAGCATTGAATCTCCTAATAATAGATCTTGATCCTATCTCAGACACCTATCCTGAGTATAAAGGATTGAAAAAAACTATGATGAATGTAGTAATAGAGGAGTTGGAAGGAGAAAACATTACACGTCCCGAAGGATGTCTCAGTCTGCCCGGAATAAGCGAGTCTGTTACACGTAAAGAGAAGATAAAAGTAAGTTACGTAGATGAAAAATTTGAACCTCACACTGAGTGGTTCGAAGGTTATATAGCACGTGTAATACAACACGAGCAAGACCACTTGCAAGGCAAATTGTTCATCGACCACACCTCGCCCATACGCAAGCAGTTGATAAAAGGAAAACTCAACAACATTCTAAAGGGTAAAGTATATTGCGACTATCGTACACGAGGAGCAAAGAAGTAATTCGTTTAAACTAATCTCATAAGCAAACCCTATATATATGAAATTCAAGTCAATAATATTATTGATTATAGCGCTAATTTCAGTTAAAACAATAGCACAAAACAAAGTTGAAATATATAAAGGAGGAGAGTTAATATATAGTGAGTATATATCAGAGATAGATAGTATAAAATTAAAAAGAAGTATAAACGGACATGCCTACGTTGATCTTGGCTTATCTGTAAAGTGGGCAACTTGCAATGTAGGAGCCACTTCACCTGAAGAGGTAGGAGAGTATTTTGCATGGGGCGAAACAGTTTCAAAAAGTTGGTACGATTGGACTACATATAAATTGTGCGGTGGCTCTCGGGAAACAATGAATAAATATTGTAGTAAATCAAGTTTTGGAACAATTGATGATAAAACCCAACTTGATTTAGAAGATGATGCCGCACGAATTAATTGGGGAGGAAGTTGGCGAATGCCAACAAAAGAGGAGCAAGATGAATTACGCAAGACAAATAACTGTGAATGGTTTTTGCAGACAATTAATGGCGTAAGTGGATATATTGTAAAAAGTAAGAAAAACGGAAATACAATATTCTTGCCAATAACGGGATATTATAATGAGAATAAGAATCTTATGACAGCAAACGGCTATTATTGGTCAAGTACTCTTTATACAGATTATTGTAATAATGCGAGGCTTTTGCAATTGACATCAGATAATATATCATCAAGTCTTGCTCCACGATATTATGGATACCCTATCCGCCCTGTGAGTGAGTAGAATATACATATTTAAAAATCAAGCGAGTTATCCAGAGATAACTCGCTTGATTTTTATCAACTAAGTTAGATAACTTCTCCACTTACATTACAATACTTAGGTATATATAAGCCGCAGGAGCAGCCATAAATACACTGTCAAATCGGTCCATCATACCACCATGTCCGGGTAGTATCTTGCCAGAGTCTTTAACCCCGTAAGTACGTTTCAAAAGAGATTCAGTTAAGTCGCCCATTGTAGCAGAAACTACCACAACAATAGAAAACCCTAACCATTTATATAACTCCATAGGGTTTAAACCATAGTTCTCAAGAATAGCATAAATGCCCCAAGATGCGAGTAGGGCAAAACCTACACCACCCCAAAAGCCTTCCCACGATTTCTTAGGCGAGATACGCTCAAACAAACGGTGTTTTCCAAAGGTCATACCTGTTACAAAAGCCCCAGTGTCATAAACCCATATAATAATCAACAGAGCAAGAAGCATTGTTGGTATATATATCGACAATATTGACAATCCGCTAAAAGCAATAAAACTCAAAAGTCCAACAGGAAGAGCAATATATAAGTGACCTACCAAACTCTTGGCTGCGTATGTAAAAGGCTCCTCTCTCTTAGCATAAAGTTCTGTAATGAAAACAATCATAACATATAGCAAGTATGGAGCATAAGTTATTGCTTTATTATCTGTTGCATCCATTACCATGGTAGATTCCATCCATACAATAGTCGTAAGGTAGATACCAGCAGTAATGTGCATCATATATTGCATAAAGGTAAACTCGCCTTTGAAAATAATCTTGTAGAACTCATACAATGAAACACCAGTTATGATAGCAAGTAACGCCCATAACGATATAGGATTATACATTATTGCCCATACAACAAAAGCAATAAAAAATATACCTGTAATGCTTCTTACAATAACACTTTTCATAAAATTAATCTTTATCGGTTGTACTATCAGTTTTCTCTTCCTCAACCAAAATGTTGTTAGTTATTACCTCCTCTACCTCTACGTTCTTCTCCTCGCTTTTCTCCTCTTCACAACTATTGCTTGTTTCAGATGATTTCTCTTCTATGAATCGTTTCTCATCCTCTAATCTCTTCTCCTCTGCCTCCATAATCTCTTCGGTACGAGAACTCCATTGACGTTTACCAAAAATCTTTTCAACATCTTCGGTAAATATAACCTCGCGCTCTAAAAGAATTGAAGTAAGAGCGTGGTGTCCTTCGGCCTTCTCCAAGAGAATTTTTTTGGCTCTCGCATATTGCTCTGCAATAAGTCTATTAACCTCCTTGTCAATAAGTTTGGCCGTATCTTCGCTATAAGGTTTTGTAAATCCATAACCTTGACCAGATGAGTCGTAGTACGAAATATTAGGCAACTCGGGACTCATACCAAAATATGTAACAAGAGCATATGCCTGTTTGGTAACACGCTCTAAGTCGTTAGCAGCGCCAGTAGATATTTTGCCAATAAATAACTCTTCGGCAGCACGTCCTCCAAGAATAGCACAAATCTCATCCTGAATTTGTTCCAAAGTTGTAATCTTACGCTCTTCAGGCAAATACCAAGCAGCACCTAAAGCCTTGCCTCTTGGAACAATAGTAACCTTAACCAATGGATTTGCATATTGTAACCACCAACTCAAAGTAGCGTGACCAGCCTCGTGAATAGCAATAGAACGTTTCTCCTCTTCGGTAGTAATCTTACCTCGTTTCTCCAAACCTCCAATAATTCTATCAACTGCATCCATAAAGTCTTGACGGCTCACCTCTTTTTTGTTTCTACGAGCAGCAATCAAAGCCGCTTCGTTACAAACGTTAGCAATGTCGGCACCTGAGAAACCAGGAGTCTGTCTTGCAAGTAAGTCAACATCAACACTCTCATCAATCTTAACACCTCTTAGGTGAACGTTAAAAATAGCTTTGCGGTCATTGAGTTCAGGAAGTTCAATATATATTTGACGGTCAAAACGTCCAGCGCGTAAAAGAGCTTTATCTAAAATGTCAACGCGGTTAGTAGCGGCCAAAACAATAACACCACTATTAGAACCAAATCCATCCATTTCGGTAAGAAGTTGGTTTAGAGTATTCTCACGCTCCTCGTTTGAACCCATACCAACATTCTTGCCTCTGGCTCTACCTACTGCATCAATCTCGTCAATAAACACAATACAAGGAGCCTTCTCTTTAGCCTGCTTAAACAGATCTCTAACGCGAGAAGCACCCACACCCACAAACATCTCAACAAAATCAGAACCCGAAAGTGACAAGAAAGGAACATTAGCCTCACCTGCAACAGCCTTAGCCAAAAGAGTTTTACCTGTTCCCGGAGGGCCTACCAGCAATGCCCCTTTAGGAATTTTACCACCTAATACAGTATATTTTTTAGGATTCTTCAAGAAGTCAACAATCTCCTCAACCTCCTGTTTTGCCTCGCTCAAACCAGCAACATCGTTGAAAGTAACCTTAATAGGTCCGTTCTTGTCAAAAACTTGAGCCTTTGCTTTCCCAACGTTGAAGACGCCACCATTGCCGCCTCCACCGCCACCAGACATTTTACGCATTATAAAAATCCAAAATACCACGAGTAGTAGTATAGGACCAAATCCCCATAAAATGTCGCTAAAATCGCTACTATCATCATATGTGATAGGAACATTAAAGTTATTCTCTTTCCTCCACTCCGAAGCCGATTCGCTAAAATTATCAGCAGAAGGAATATTAACAATCAAAGTTGGATTCTTCCCAACCTTAGTAATATCTTTCTCAAAAACCTTTGCTCCTAAACTATCGGTAAGAACGGCTTCAAGCGTACCGCTATTGCGGAACACTTTTATGGTCTTAATGCCATTGTTCTCGTTTTTGGCAATCTCTTCAAACGTACTCCAAGGAACCTCTTTACTCACCGAATCGTCATTCTTGTAGAAAAGAACGATAAGGGCAATTGCGATAAGCGAATATACCCAATATAAACTTATTTTAAATCCTCCTTTTTTACTCATAAATCTTTTTGAACATGTAATTAATCAAGATCTGGAATCTCTGTTATTTTAGCATCGCTCCAAAGTTGCTCTAACTTATAAAAGTCTCTTACCTCAGGCAAGAATACATGAACATACATATGCCCATAATCAATAACAATCCATTGAGCGTTTTTATAGCCATCGTATCCGTAAGGTTTAATACCTAAGTCAATACGAACTTTTTCTCTGATGTTATCAGCAACAGCAGCAACTTGAGTTGTAGATTTGGCAGTGCAAATAATAAAGTTTCTAACAGTTGCACCCTCAATATCAGAGAGGTCTGCAACAATAATCTTACTACCCTTTTTATCTTGAATTGAATCAACAATAGTTGAAATAAGTTGTTCTTGAATATCCATTAAAATCTCTATCGTTATTTATTATAATAAAATTACACAAAATTAAGATACAAAAATAGTACCAATGGTTAAATTATACAATTATATGCCAATATGTCGTATAATTATGACAAAACTATCTTTGCAAAGATAACTCTTAAATGGCAAACCTACATAATCTATAATAGTAAAAATATGCTCTGTAATCAATCTTTTAAGAAAGTTTGGCAAATCCCATAACAAATATTAATTTCGCTGTTGCAAAAAAGTAATATAGATGATAACAATAGAACAACTAAAAGAGACAGAAGAACGCAAGTTGGCGTTGAGGAGGTATCTTTGACCCCGATGGCAAGAAAATAGAGTTAGAAGAGGAGGAACTTCGTACTCACGTTCCCGATTTTTGGAACGATAGAGACAAAGCGGAGTTACAGATGAAGAAGATAAAAGAACTCAAATACTGGATTGATGGATACAATCAGGTAGCCGCTGCAGTAGAGGAGTTGCAACTTGCCTATGAATTTTTAAAAGAGGGAGTTGTTGAAGAGGCAGACGTTGATAAGGCCTACGAAAGAGCAATAAATCTGGTATCAGAATTAGAACTTCGCAATATGTTACGCCGCGAAGAGGATAAAATGGATGCCGTAATAAAGATAAACTCAGGAGCAGGAGGCACTGAGAGCCAAGATTGGGCAGAGATGCTAATGCGTATGTATTCGCGTTGGTGCGAATCAAAAGGATATAAACTCGCAATAGATCACCTGATTGAGGGTGATGAAGCAGGAATAAAAACAGTAACTATGCATGCCGAGGGAGCATTTGCGTACGGTTACCTAAAAGGCGAAAACGGAGTACACCGTTTAGTGCGAGTATCGCCCTACAATGCACAAGGAAAACGAATGACCTCATTTGCATCGGTATTTATTACCCCCCTTGTAGATGACACAATAGAGGTAAAAGTTGATGTCTCAGCAATATCATGGGATACCTTCCGTTCAGGAGGAGCAGGCGGACAGAACGTAAACAAAGTAGAGTCGGGAGTACGTCTGCGCTATAACTACAAAGATCCCTATACCGGCGAAGAGGAGGAGATATTGATTGAAAACACCGAGACTCGCGACCAGCCAAAAAACCGCGAAAATGCTATGCGACAACTACGCTCAATACTATACGACAAGGAGTTGAAACATCGTATGGAAGAGCAAGCAAAAGTAGAGGCAGGAAAGAAAAAGATAGAGTGGGGATCACAAATACGCAGTTATGTATTTGATGATAGAAGAGTAAAAGATCATCGCACCAACTATCAAACATCTGACGTAGGAGGAGTGATGGACGGAGACTTAGATCAATTCATAAAATCGTACCTTATGGAGTTTGGAGGAGAGTAAAACCCTAAAAAACAGAGCAAAAAAATGGAACAATTAAAAGTAATAAAAGTAGGAGGCAAAATAGTAGAAGAAACCGACACACTAAATATACTACTGAACGACTATGCGAAGGTAGAAGGACGCAAAATACTTGTACATGGAGGAGGTCGTTCAGCAACAAAAATATCGGCACAATTAGGCATTGAAACACAGATGATAGACGGTCGCCGAGTAACCGATGCCGAAACCCTTAAGGTGGTAACAATGGTATATGCAGGATTAGTAAACAAAACCATTGTAGCATCATTACAATCTCGAGGCATAAACGCCATAGGCGTATGCGGAGCAGATGCAGGAATAATCCTGTCAAACAAACGCCCCGCAACACCAATTGATTACGGATATGTAGGTGACGTGGTAAAAGTAGATGGAGAAATGTTAGCCAACCTATTACAAGGCGGAACATACCCCGTAGTAGCACCAATCACACACGATGGAAAAGGAAATCTGCTAAATACCAATGCCGACACCATAGCAAGTGAAGTAGCAAAAGGCGTAGCCGAAAAGTTTGATGTAACCTTAATCTATTGTTTCGAAAAACCAGGAGTATTAATGGATGAGAACGATGACAACTCGGTAATACCACTAATAAACCGTCAGAAATTTGAAGAATTAAAAGCCGCAGGCATAGTATCGGGAGGAATGTTACCCAAACTCCAAAGTGCCTTCAAAGCATTAGAAGCAGGAGTAAAAGAGGTAGTAATCACCCATGCATCGGCAATAGACAACCCTCAAGCAGGAACACATATCGTATTATAGTAATTATGCAGTTAAGCATTCGCCTTAACTGATTTTACATTCTACGCAAACCCTAAAAATAAATACAAAAGAGACCGACAAATCGGTCTCTTTTGTATTAACACCTCATTAAATAATTTTTAAGTCATTCCTGATTACTAATTAACAAACCATTGTTTGTTGAATCTGCTTTTGCTCAACAATGTTAAAATAAGTTTTTTTATTGTATTCGCTTAGTTGCAGATTTGTGGCGGAGCAACCAATTAATTTCTAATCAAGAAAGAGTTGCCTCAAACCTCTCTTTCTGGCTCATGCCAGCTAATGATTTAACCACCTCCAAATCAAGATTAAGCATCTCTGCCAATCTTGAACCATACTCTGTGTCAGCAAGATAACAATGAGCGCAATGACGCAGTTTCACATTCTCAGTAACAGGCATAATATCAGCAACCGTATTTTTTAGTAACAAGCAACGCTTCTCCTCGCTCATTAAACGATATAAATTACCAGGCTGATAAAAACAATTATCATCCCTATCCTCATAAGGGTTATACCTCATACTCTCCCCATCAGTAGGAGAGTAGGAGTATGCAGCACCCTTAGTCTTCCACTCTCCAATGCTATTAGGCGAATAACCCTTGGTAGCACCCATATTACCATCAATACGCATCATTCCATCTCTGTGAAAACTATGCATCGGGCACTTTGCCCTATTAACAGGAATTTGGTCATGATTAACACCCAATCGGTAACGCTGAGCATCGCCATAAGAGAACAATCTACCCTGTAACATCTTATCCGGAGAAAAACCAATACCCGGAATCACGTGAGCAGGATTAAAAGCCGACTGTTCCACTTCGGCAAAATAGTTCTCAGGATTACGATTTAACTCCATAATACCAACCTCAATCAGAGGAAAATCCTTATGGCTCCACACCTTAGTAAGGTCAAACGGATTCTCCTTATAGTTTTTAGCATCTTCCTCTGTCATAATCTGAAAATAGAGTTTCCAACGAGGAAAATCCCCTCTGTTAATAGCATCAAACAAGTCGCGTTGATGGCTCTCCCTATCTTTGGCAATAATAGCCTCAGCCTCTTCGTTCGATAAGTTTTTAATACCCTGTTGAGTAACCCAATGAAATTTAACCCAATGCCTAATCCCGTCTTTGTTAATCAAACTATAAGTATGAGAGCCAAACCCATGCATGTGCCTATACGAAGCAGGAATACCCCTATCCGACATAACAATAGTAACCTGATGCAGAGCCTCAGGCAGCATAGTCCAAAAATCCCAATAGTTTTGAGGAGAACGCATATTAGTATGAGGATCCCGTTTAACAACATGATTTAAATCAGGAAATTGCAGAGGATCACGCAAAAAGAAAACAGGAGTATTATTACCAACCAAATCCCAATTGCCCTCATCAGAATAAAACTTGACAGCAAACCCTCTGATATCACGCTCCGCATCAGCAGCACCACGCTCCCCAGCAACGGTCGAGAATCTCACAAAGAGGTCGGTCTTTTTACCCACTTCAGCAAAAACGGTAGCACACGTATATTTAGAAACATCATGAGTAACAGTAAAAAACCCATATGCACCACTACCTTTAGCGTGCATCCTACGTTCAGGAATAACCTCTCTGTCAAAGTGAGCAAGTTTCTCCAAATACCAAGTATCCTCCAATAACATAGCCCCCCTTTTACCCGCAGTAAGCGAGTTGGTGTTATCCTCAACAGGAGCTCCCACCTCATTAGTCAAAAACTTCTTATCCTTCATAATACAAATAAATTTACATTATAGAATAATAACCCCCATCTCCCCAATTTTGTTGAAGAAATAATACTATTTCTCTCTAAATTTATACAATATCATCATTTTGCCCTAAATCAACTTGTTGAGTCAGATAAAATGGTTATATTTGCAATTAGTGTGTATAAAACCACAAAAGGTAAAGAGATAATCAAAAACAAACATCTATATAAACTATGTTGAAAATCAGATTTTTATCAATCGTAATGTCGGCTCTGTTTTTGATGAGTTGTACGGCAGAGTTGAAAGTGCGTATTAACCCAACACCTCAAAAAATTGAGATGGCTAAAAAGGGTAGTTTGAATGTTGCAAAAGGTTTTGCACCTGAAGGAGAGTCGGAGTTGGTTGCCCAATCACTTGTTCATTTGAACATAACAGAGAATGGTGTACCCACTTCGTTTATCATTGATAAGGCTATTGCTCAAACAGATAGTATGCTTGATAAGAGTGGAGCATATATCCTTGAAGTAAACAAAGAGGGTATCTTTGTTTCGGCATACGATGAGCGTGGAGCATTCTACGCAATACAAACACTAAAACAACTATCAACTGAGAACGAGATTCCATATATGACAATAACTGACTATCCCGATATGCCATATCGCGGAGTAGTTGAGGGATTTTACGGAACACCATGGTCGCACCAAACACGCGTTTCGTTACTCGATTTCTATGGTAAGTTCAAAATGAACTCATACCTATATGGTCCAAAAGATGATCCATATCATAGTTCTCCCTACTGGCGTTTACCATACCCCGAGGAGGAGGCTCAAAAAATCAAAGAGTTGGTAGAAGCATCAAAACGTAACTATGTTGATTTTATCTGGGCAATTCATCCGGGAAAAGATATTCAATGGACTGAGAGTGATTACAAAAAACTATATGAGAAGTTTGAATCGATGTACGATTTAGGTATTCGCTCATTCGCACTATTCTTTGATGATATTGAGGGAATAGGAACACGTCCCGATATGCAGGCTCAACTTCTCAACCGTCTACACACCGAGTTTGTTGAGGTAAAAGGAGATGTTGCACCATTGATTATTTGTCCAACCGACTACACTAAACTTTGGGCAAATCCTGCACCAGACGGATATTTAGCACTATTAGGTAAAGTGTTACATCCATCAATTCATGTAATGTGGACAGGAGATTTTGTTTGTGGCGACATTACCCCTGAAACACTCGATTGGGTAAGTGAGCGTATCAAACGCCCATCGTTTATATGGTGGAACTACCCTGTAACTGACTATGTTCGTAACCTTATACTTCAAGGACCTGTATATGGATTAGACAGCACAGCAACAACTTCTACTATGGCAGGATTTGTAAGTAACCCAATGGAGCATGGTGAGGCATCAAAATTGGCTCTTTACGGAGTTGCCGATTACACTTGGAATATTAGTGATTACACTCCTATGGATAATTGGGAGAATGGTTTGAAGGAGTTGATGCCTAACGCAAAAGAGGCATATCGCACATTCGCAATCCACTCATGCGATACCGAAACAGGATACCGCCGTGATGAATCGTGGGAGACAGAGACATTCACAGTTGAGGAGTACTCCCAAGCACAATACGATGCATTAATGGCTGAGTTTAAAAAGATTGAAGCAGCACCTGCAACAATCGACTCTTTCTGTATAAATAGAGCATTGGTTGAGGAACTCCGTCCATGGTTGGTTGAGTTTGAGAAACTTGGAGTAAGAGGACAAAACACCCTTGAGTTGATAAAACTTTACGAGGCAGGAGAGTATGATAAGTTCTGGAACTTGTTTGAAGAGAATAGAATGGATTTTGATGAACAGGCCGCATATCTTGCACACAAATCGGGAACATTAAAACTGCAACCCTTCATTGAGAATACAACCGATGCATTGGCAAACAAATACTACTCAACAGTATCAGGAACACCTCTTGCAGTACGCAAAGCAATAGGAACATTTGCAAACCTTGCAACCACACAAGTAAAGCCTATGTTTGATGGCGATAAAAATAGTTTCTACACATCTGGCGATGCTCAAAAAGATGGAAGTTGGATAGGTATGGATTTAGGAGAGGTAACAGAGGTTAAAACCATCATAATAAATCAAGGTCGCAATGTCCCCAATGATGTTGACTACTTTGATATGGCGCGATTAGAGTACTCTCTTGATGGTGAAAAGTGGCAACTCTTACGCGATAATATTAATGGCGTATATGATATAATTTGGGAGGGAGCGCCAATTCAGGCACGATATGTACGTTTGGCGCGCAACGATAAGTCGGAGCGTAAAAACTGGGTAGCAGTTCGCTCATTCGAAGTAAATCCGGTAAAACGCGAAGCGTCAATATATACCAATGTTGAGCGTCTTGCAAATAACCGAGTAACAACATTCAAAGATCAAATAGTAGTAAAACGCGTATTGGAGGTTATAACACTTAATCCAGGAGAATACGTAGGTGTTGAGTTACCATTTATTGCAACCATAAAGAATGTAGATGCCAAGTTTAATGCACCTCTTGTAGCAGAGTATTCACAAGATGGAGAGAAGTGGAATACAACACCAATGCCATGTCGTTATATTCGCTATATAAATAACACTTCTTCAGCAGTTGGAATGAAACTGGATAAGTTTGATCTTACAGCCGATCTATCAGGTGCAAACGGAACGGAGAACGTGTTTGACAAAAACTTTGAAACAACATATACTCCAACCGAAGAGGCTACAATCATATTACCCGAAGGCATTAAGGAGTGTACAATCTTAATGCGTTCAGCAAACGGAGTAAAAGTAAAACAACTATCAGCAACAGGCGAGGAGTTGGCAACTGCCGATGTAACATCGTTATACTACTCATTTGCCCCAACAGCAGAGGTTAAGAAAATAGCAATCACAGGTAACCCTGAAATTTGCGAGATAGTATATAAAAAGTAGTTTTTAACTACAAAATCATATAAGAAAAGGTTGTAACGCGAGCGTTACAACCTTTATCGTTTATTAGTCTAATAAAAATTCCTAATTTCTAATTGAGGCTTTAGCCACGAACTAATTCCTAATTAATATAAATTACATTATACCGTCTCTGCGAAGTTTCTCTTGCCATTTCCAAGCCGAAGCAAGAGTATCTTCCAAGTTCTCTTTAGCAACCCAGCCAAGAACGTTGTTTGCGCGGTCAGGGTTAGCCCAAACTTTTTCAATATCACCTTCGCGTCTTCCAACAATCTTATAGTTAAGTTTAACACCTGTTGCAGCCTCAAATGCGTTGATAAGTTCAAGAACTGAAACGCCACGACCAGTACCAAGGTTAAATATCTCAACTTTCTCTTCCGATTTGTTGGTTAACATCCTGTCAACTGCTATAACGTGAGCCTTAGCAAGGTCAACAACATTAATGTAGTCGCGAATACATGAACCATCGGGAGTATCATAGTCATCGCCAAATACACTCAACTCTTTGCGAATACCCATTGCTGTTTGAGTAACAAATGGAACAAGGTTTTGAGGTACTCCATTTGGAAGTTCTCCAATCTCAGCAGTTGGGTGAGCACCTATTGGGTTGAAGTAACGAAGAATAATCGCTTTGTAAGGAACTCCCGAATATATTGCATCGCGAATAATCTCCTCGTTAATTTGTTTAGTGTTTCCATAAGGCGAAAGAGCAGGTTTAATAGGTGCAGTTTCATCAACAGGAAGAATATCGGGTTGTCCGTAAACAGTACAAGATGATGAGAACACAATACCTTCAACACCATACTCAGGCATCAACTCCATAAGAGTCATCAAAGAGTCTAAATTATTGCGATAGTACATCAAAGGTTTTTGAACGCTCTCACCAACAGCCTTACTTGCGGCAAAGTGTATAATTCCTTTAATACCTTTGTTATTCTCAAAAACATCTTTCATAGCAACCTTATCGTTGCAATCAACTTGATAAAATGTGGGGCGAGTACCTGTGATACGCTCAATACCGTCAATCATATCGGCATTTGAGTTTGAAAGGTTATCAACGATAACAACTTCGTAACCTGCATTTTGCAATTCAACTGTGGTATGTGAACCAATATATCCAGCACCACCAGTTACCAAAATTTTTCCTTTGCTCATATAGCGTTTATATTTAATAAATTAATATTTCCATATCAAGGTTATGCAAAGTTAAACAAACGTATTGATTTATCAAACAAAAAATAAAGGTTGTTTAAAAAATAAAAAAACAGCATTATAAATTTATTTTTTGAACTCCTTAATAATGTGAACAATTGCATCAATAGGGTAGAAGAGTAACATTCTTGGTCCAGCATATCGCATCACCATTCTAATCCTCTCTCTCATATCTGCTTTATAGCAATGAACTTTACACTTTTTACAACTGCTTTTATTATTGCCAAAAGGGCAGTTATCAAGTCTTGCAAAGGCATACTCTTTTAACTCTTTGCAATCACAACATAAAACTCTATTGCCCTCCTTATGTCGGCAATAGAGTTTTATCATTCTTTCAACAGTCCGTTTCTCTCTTTCTATTTCTGTCATAAAGTTAATATTATTCACACACAGGACGAACAATCAAACAACTTGCTCTACTCTGTTTTTTTATATTTATGCCTGAAGAATAATATACAAATAACATATATGCAGATGTATGATTATCTTCTACTAATGATTTTGACCAATACGAACAAGCAGTTCTTGTATCATATTTGGAGCCAATTGCAGGTAAAAAAATTGAATTTTTATTTTTAATATTTGTAATTGTAAAACCATAAACACCATCTTTAGTGTCACTGCATATTTTGCAATTTGTTATTAATTCGTTTATTTCTGCTCTTGTTGGCATTCTCCATCCTTCACCCCAACTCATATATGCAACATCATCTTCTGCATCAAGAGAAATTTTACCATCATTTGTATTGTATTTATTAATTGTAAAACTATTTCCATTACACCATTTGTATCTATGCCAATCTCCATTTGATTTTGCACATATTTCTCCCCATGCAAAATTTACTCCTCTTTCTTCTGGTGTAGATGCACCTATATTATGAATTGCCCATTTTACACTTAAGCCTAAATCAACATAGCCATGCCCATTGTTGTAACCTGTTGGTGTATATATGCTCTCAAAATTCGCTTTTATTGTAGTGTTTTCTGTTATAGTTGTTGATAATGGATTCTCATTAGAAACAACTATATTATTTATGGTCCAACTCTTGAATTTATATTTATCCTCAGGATTTGCTTTAATTGTTATAATATCACCACATATTACATTGTTAGATGACAATTCTGTACTACCTCCTTCACTTGTAATAACTTTTATTTCACAAATTTTAGAATCATCATTACATGATAGAAAAGATGTAGATATAAATAATCCAAGAATAAATTTTATTAATATAATATTTTTATAAAATGATCTCATAATTTTTATGGCTTACTCATAAATTCCTAATTTCTAATTCCTCATTCCTAATTAAATTAATCATTCGCTTCAATCTCTCTGCCTCCACCAAGAGCGTGGTAAAGCGAAGTTATCGAATTGAGTTTTTTTAGTTGGTCTTCAGTTTTTGTAAGTTGTGCCGACAGTAACGATTGTTGAGCATCTAACACCTCTAAGTATGTTGAAGAGCCTAATGTCAATAACTCTTTAGTATATTCTACTGCGTTAGATAGTTTCTCAATTTGCAATTCCCGTTTGCTCTCTTTTTTAAGTTCAGCATCATAAATAGCCAAAGCATCGCTAACCTCTCTACCAGCATCTAACAACACTTGTTTAAAGTTGAGTTTTGCCTGTTCTTCTTGAGCCTTAGCAATTTTAAGTTTTGCAATATTTACCCCCTTGTTAAATATAGGTTGAGTAATGGATGCAAGAGCCGAGAGTATTAAACCTCCGGGATTTGTTATTGCCGCCCCTGCAGCATTAGTCCAACCAAGACTTCCTCCAATTGATAGTTGGGGATAAAATGAACTACGAGCAATATTAGTGTTGTAATACATTGCGGCTAACTGATATTCTGCATTCTTAACATCAGGTCTATTTGATAGTAACTCAACAGGAATACCTACCTCAATTGGAAAGTCGCACTTTTGTGAGTCAATTGAGTTTCTATCAATTGACTTTGGAAAATCTCCAAGAAGAGTAGCAAGAGCATTCTCTTGTTTTATAATCTCAGCCTTCACGTCAGGAATAGCCGCAGCAATAGAAGCGTGATAAGCCTCATACTGGGCAACGGCAGCCTCATTTGTCATACCGCCCTCTTTCATTGCCTTAATAGTCTCTACGCTCTCTGCCCAACTTTGTTCTGTAATAGTATAAATAGCGAGTTGTTTATCCAAAGCAGTAAGAGTAAAGTAGTAATCTGCTATGGTTGCAATAAGTTGAGTGCGAACTGCTTGTTGATACTCCTTGTTTTGAAGTAGGGCAACTTGTGCTTTACGTTTAGAGTTTAGAAGTTTTCCAAACAGGTCAATTTCCCAACTTGCGCTTGCACTTGCATTATAACTCCACGATGCAGCACTACCATCAAAGCTGCTTACACCACCTTCGGGAGTAAGAGAAATTGATGGCAAGAACGACAATCTCGCCGAAGTAAGAGCCGCTTTAGCCTCATTAACCTTCTCTATGGCAATAAGAAGGTTGGTATTATTTAGCAGACCATAATTAATCAACTCCTGAAGTTTTTCATCTGGGTAAATATCCTTCCACTCCAAATTACCTATATTGTTTGTAGAGGGAGAGTTGTTCATTCCCTCAGGCGTACGATATGCATTTGCAACATTAATATCTTCGGGGCGTTCATACTTCTTGTAAATATGACAACCACTCAATAAAACAGCACTAATGGTTATATATATAAATTTTCTCATCCTTCTTAAAACTAATTATTTAACCTCTGCAATACTATTTTTAACCTCAATAGGTTTAAACTTCTCTTGTAACTTTTCAAACACGATGAATAGGGCCGGAACAACCAATACCTGACACACCATACCAATAAGCATACCGCCTATTGCACCTGAACCTAATGCACTATTACCATTTGCGCCAACCCCAGAGGCAAACATCATAGGAAGCAAACCAATAATCATTGCCAACGAAGTCATCAAAATAGGACGCAAACGAGCAACAGCAGCATCAATTGCCGACTCAACAATACCCATTCCATTTTGTCGGCGTTCAAGAGCAAATTCAGTGATAAGAATTGAGTTCTTAGCCAACAAACCAATAAGCATAATAAGAGCAATTTGTAGATATATATTGTTATCAATACCCATCATCCATGCAAAAATAAATGTACCAGCAAGGCCGAAAGGAATAGAAAGAATAACCACCAAAGGTAAGATATAACTTTCATATTGGGCACTTAGTAGCAGATATACAAATATTATACAAATAGCCAGAATAGCACCAAGACCTCCACTTTGACTTTGTTCTTCGCGAGTCATACCAGAATATTCGTAGGCATAACCCTGAGGTAGAAACTCTTTGGCACACTCTTCAATAGCCTTAATTGCCTCTCCCGAACTATAACCGGGGGCGGGGCTGCCATTAACAAGAATTGAGGTAAACAGGTTAAAGCGTTTTATATTATCTGGTCCGTAAACTCTCTTCAAATCCATAAATTGAGTAATAGGAGTCATCTCATCACCATTCTTAATCTTAATACCATTAAGAGCATCTTTGTCAATTCTCAACTCTGGACGAGCCTGAACCATAACTCTGTAAAGTTTGCCAAATCTATTAAAATTCGAAGCATACAAACCACCCATATAACCTTGAAGAGCGCTCAAAACATCTGACGGAGCCAACCCCGCTTGTTTACATTTAGCCGCATCAACCTCAACAATATATTGAGGGTAAGTTGGGTTGAAACTTGTTTGAGCAGCGGCAATCTCTGGGCGTTGATTAAGTTTTGTCAAAAACTCCTGCGAAACCTCATAGAACGATTCTATTGTTCCACCAGTCTTATCTTGAAGGTTAAATTCAAAACCATTAGAGATACTATAACCAGTAATCATAGGCATTGAGAATGTCATCACCCTACCATCCTTAACAAGTTCTCTTGCTTGTGCGGCAATAGAGGCATTAATAGCATCGGCACTTTGACTCTCATCGCGTTCCTCCCAATCATGAAGTTTACAGATAAACGAACCATAAGAACTACCAGTTGCTGAACTTAACAAACTGAATCCCGAAATGGCAGTATATGTTCTGATTGCGGGGTTAGCCTCAACAAGTTTCTGAATCTTAACCATGCTCTCTTTAGTCTTGTCGAGCGAAGTGCCAGGAGGCATATCAAGAGTAACAAATATAGTACCAGTGTCCTCATTGGGAACTAATCCCGTAGGAGTAGTAGCCATTAAGAATACCAACAAAGCACATCCAGCAGCAACTGAGCCAAATGCTAATATTTTATGTTTAATAAAGAACGATACACCTTTTGTGTATTTCTTTAGAGTAGCATCGTAAGCAGTGTTAAAAGCAATGTGGAAACGTTGAATAAACGATCTCTTTTTCTCTCCCTCTTCGTGTGCATGAGGTTTTAAGAACATAGCACATAGGGCAGGAGATAGGGTAAGAGCATTAATAGCCGAGAAAGCAATAGCAATAGCCATTGTCAAACCAAATTGTTGATAGAATGTACCAGTAATACCCGACATGAAACTAACGGGAATAAACACCGCCATCATAACCAACGTAATAGAAATCAATGCACCTGAAATCTCGTTCATTGCCTCTATGGCAGCCACTTTAGCACTCTTTGCACCCTCTTCCAGTTTAGCGTGGACGGCCTCAACTACCACAATGGCGTCGTCCACCACAATGGCTATGGCCAGAACTAAAGCACAAAGAGTAAGAAGGTTTATACTAAAACCAATCAATTTCAGAACAAAGAAAGTACCAATCAATGCAACAGGTATTGCAATTGCGGGGATAAGAGTAGAGCGGAAATCTTGTAAGAAGATATACACAACTAAGAATACAAGGATAAAAGCCTCAATCAAAGTTTTTAACACCTCGTGGATAGATGCAAACAAGAAGTCGTTAGTGTTAAGCAACACATCATACACCATACCTGGAGGAAAATCTTCAGACTCTCTGTTAAGTAACTCAGTAATCTCGTTAATGATTTGAGTAGCATTAGAACCAGCACTCTGGTAAATCATAGTAGTAATACCTTCATGACCATTTGATTTAGTATCAAGGGCATAACTCAATGAACCCAACTCAATATCAGCAATAGTCTTAAGGTATAACACCTCTCCATTTTTATTTGCTCTAATAACAATATTCTCAAACTCTTCGGGAGTTTGCAAACGCCCCTTATACTTTAACATATATTGGAACGAAACATTCTTTGCGTTCTCTCCCAACTGACCAGGAGCAGCCTCAATGTTTTGCTCATTAAGAGCGCTAACAACATCTTGGGGCATCAAACCATATTGAGCCATAATGTCGGGTTTTAACCAAATTCTCATAGAATATTCCGAACCCAGAATAAAGGCATCACCCACACCCTCAACACGTTTAATTTGAGGAATTACATTAATTTTAAGGTAGTTATATATAAAGTTTTGGTCATACGAGTCATCTTCGCTAAAAACGGTGAACGCCATAAGCATACTCGACTGTTTTTTACTTGTAGTAACACCAGCCTTTGTAACTTCCGAAGGTAAAAAACCTTGTGCCTTAGAAACTCTGTTTTGTACGTTAACCGCAGCCATATTTGGATCGCAACCAGGCTTAAAGTATATGGTAATAGTAGCATCGCCAGTATTGGTAGCAGTAGAGGTCATATATGTCATCTCCTCCACACCATTAATCTCCTCTTCCAAAGGAGCAATAACACTATTTACCACAGTTTGAGCATTAGCACCTTGATACGAAGCCTTAACCTCAACAGTAGGAGGGGCTATATCGGGGTATTGCAAAATGGGTAACGACATAAGACCGATAATACCGAGAATAACTATAAGAATAGAAATTACGGTCGAGAGTACCGGACGTTCAATAAACTTATCTAATTTCATAATGAATAAATTCTAAAATATTTTTTCTTGGTTTGTGTATAGATATAAACAAAAATAAGACAGTTTCTATATTTATGTTTAAATCCTAAAAGTCTAACAACAACCGCCAACCAACACCTAACATCTATTTCTTTGTTGCCGCTTGAAGTTTAGCATCCGATTGCTCTTTAGTAATAGGAGTAATTTTCATGTTATTTTTAACAGATGAGCCAACTCCCTCAATAACAATTCTATCTCCGGCCGCCAACCCTTTAGTAACAATATAGTTTTGGTTGATAGTTAAAGGTTCAACCTCAATTTGTTTATTAACCGTAACGTTGCTATCGTTAAGCACATAAACAAACTTCTTGTCTTGCAACTCGTAAGTAGCAGTTTGAGGTATTAACAAAGCATTCTTGATAATCTTAGGAATAAGAACATTACCAGTGTTTCCACTACGCAAAAGTTGTTTAGGATTCTTAAACATAGCACTCATCTTGGCCGATCCTGTTTTGGTATCCATAACACCACTAATAGTCTCAATAACACCCTTCTCTGTATAAATCTCGCCAGTAGCAAGTTTAAGTTCAACGTTAGGCATAAATTTTAAGATGTCATTAACGCCACCCTTTTCTGTATAGAATAACATAAACTTCTCATCAATTGAAAAGTTTGCATACACCTTGCTAATATCCGAAACAATAGTCAAGGGCTCGGCAGTTGAGGGCGAAACCAAATTACCAATACTAACAGGAATATTGCCAACAACACCATCCGAAGGACTTTTGATATAGGTGTAATCTAAATTAGTTCTTGCATTATCTAACATAGCACGAGCCTGTTCCAATTCAGCAACCGATTGAGCCAAAGAGTTCTCTGCAAGTTTCTTTTCGTATTCACTTATAATACCCTTTTTAGCAAGATTAGCTTTGTTTTGAGCAGTAAGTTTCGAGGTCTCAACCTTAGCCTCAGCAACATGAAGTTGAGCCAAAGCGGTATTGTACTCTGCTTGATAAATTTCGTGATCTACCTCAAATAGTACATCACCCTTTTTAACCATATCACCCTCACTGATATTTATCTTTACAATAAACCCTGAAACCTTACTTCTAATTTCGGCATCAGAATTACCACCAATAGTAGCAGGAAACGAGTTTTTAACGGTAACACTATCCTCTTTAACAGTAATAGTTGCATATTCAGGAGGAGTTTGAACTTTGCTCTCCTCTTTACACGCCGAAGCACCTAAAGCAATACTCATTACAAGAACTGCATTTGCAAAAAATCTAAAATTCATTATTGTATATTTTTTAATTTATTATCAATAAATATCACGAATAAAACAATATAAAACTATACCATTTCAACAGATGCAAATTTAAAATATTAATTTACAATATTAACATAAAAATAATAAAATATTACACATAAAAAAGTGAAAAAAGTTAAAAAAATAGATGGATTTTACCCCATAATACTACAATTTTAATCTTTATCATATTAGAGAAATCTTTTTAATTTTTTAAAGAATAAATATCAGTTTCAGCCATAAAATTATTTTATATCAATATTAAAAGCAATGTTATTAAAACAAAATATACTATCTTTGTAATAGTTAGGTATTGATAATCCCTATTGAATATAACTTTGACGAAGAAATAAAAAGGTCAAGTTCTATAATTATTTATTGTTGCAGTACAATAAATATATTTTTTTTGCGTTAACCTTTTAGGTTAACGATTTAATTATTGCTTAATTTGGATACTTAATATATTGAAAATAAAATGAAAGGCGAAAACAAAAATTGTAATGCAGTTGATGATGGTGATATAAAAATAGATGTAATGACCACCATTAAGAAGATTTGGGATTTAAGAAAAACTCTTATAAAAATAGGAATAATAACATTTGTTATATCATGTGTTATTGTATTGTTAATCCCTAAAAAATACTCAACAATGGTAACATTGGCACCAGAAGCAGGACAAAATGGTGAGGGAATGTTGTCAGGAGTAGCCTCTATGTTGGGTATGGGAGGATTAAATATCGGAGAAGATGCAGATGCTTTAAATGTTGATTTATATCCCGATATCGTATCCTCAACTCCATTTATGCTTGATATTCTTGATACTCAAGTAAAGATGTTAGATAATCCCCAAGAGGAGATACTTCTTGTCGAATATCTTGAAAATCATACAGGTTCAATTTTAGGTAAAATTGTGGCATTACCAATAAAAGGTATAAAGGCTTTGAAAGAGATGATCTCAGATGAAGACGAAGATGTTCGTTATCATGAATATCAGATAACAAAAGATCAATTAACACATATAAAAACACTTCGCAAAAAAATTATAACATATGTAAGTAATAAAACAGGAGTAACCAATATCGAAGTTACAACAGAAGACCCATTAGTTACCGCAATATTAACAGATACAGTTGTTACAAAATTAAAGGAGAAAATAATTAATTATAGAATAGCCAAAGTAGCCCAAGATTGCCAGTATTGGGAGCATATATATGAGGAACGAAAAGCCGATTATCATGCAAAGCAGGATGAATATGCACGATATGTTGATTCTAATAAAAATATTGTTCTTCAAAGTGCAAAGGCAGAGGAGGAACGATTACAAAACGAAGCATTACTTGCATATCAACTATATAGTAATGTAGCAACTCAGTTACAATTAGTAAGAGCAAAAGTGCAAGAAGCAAAGCCCGCCTTTGCCGTAGTTGAACCAGCGATAGTTCCTTTAAAAGCAGCAGGATTAGGACGTTCATTAACAGTTATAGTAATGGTACTTGTAACAGAAATAGTTGCCATATTGTGGCTGTTATGGGGAAAAGGCTTGTGGCAACAATTAAGAGTATTTTTAAAACAAAATATAGAGGAAGAAGAAACAGAAAAGAGATAGAAATTATTATTGAAAACTGTAAGAGATGCTCTCCATAAACAAAACATATTATGTTATATTCCTATTAATGCTTTTGATGGGATTATATTTTAATAATGCGTTCTCAGTCTTTAAGTTTACGGATGAGTTGTTGTCTTGGTCATTACTTGGTGTGGCCCTTGTTGTTGCATTTGCAAAAAACTCCTTTTCTAAATTCAACAAACTTTGGTTGCTTGTAGCAATATCTGTTTTTTATTTGGTATATAGTATAATTGTTACACAATATAATACAACGGGTGCAGTATTAAGCGACTTTTTGGTTCAACTTAAACCCTTCATTGCCTTTTTTGCTACATTGGCGTTAGCTCCTAAATTTACCCTAAAACAAAAAACGTGGTTAAGATACATTTGTTTCTCTTTGGCAATACTTATGTTACTACTATTTCTTATGCCAGGGGATATATGGGAGGCAATATATTTTCATCCTGCTTATTTGGGAATAACAGCAACCGTTTTGGCTCTTATATATTACTACTGTTCAGATGGAGATAAACGGAGTAAGATAATAACCATTTTTATTCTTGCAGTAGGCTTTTGTGGTGCCCGTTCAAAATTTTATGGTTTTTTTGTTGTAGCACTTTTTTTTCTCTTCTTTTTTAAGAGAGAGATGCTTGGACGTATAAAGATAAAGTATATTGTTGTAGGTATCTTTGCTGTATTGTTAATGCTTTTGGTAGCATGGCAAAAGATTGATTACTATTTTATATCAGGAGGAGAATTTTCAACTGATGAGATCTCGGAATCAGTGGCGCGAGCAGCATTATACGTGTATTCTCCCGAGATATTAGCAGATCACCCTCTCTTTGGTACTGGTTTTGCATCGTATGCGACATATTATTCAGCCCACCCGTACTCTTCTCTTTATGCCGAGTATGAAATGAATAAAATATGGGGTATCTCTGAAGATATGAACGACTTTATTGCAGATACATATTATCCCGTTATGGTACAATTCGGATATATAGGTCTGTTACTATATATAACATTTATTTGTCTTATATATAAGAGAATTAAGAGAGGAGCAAAGAGATTTGAATTATCAGATAAAAATATTCATGTCGCATTCTTATGTTTGATGTTTGTCTTAATTGAGAGTATTGCAGGAGCGGCATTTGTTTTAGGAGGAGGGATATTGTCAATGATGCTTTGTGCAATTGCTTTAAGAGATGTTGTAAATAAAGAAAATAGTATATGACAACAAAAAAAGATTTTCTTAAAAAGTTCTCGATATATGCAGTAGGAAATATAAGTTCTAAACTTATAATGTTCCTATTGTATCCCATTATGACTTTTTATCTACTTCCAGAGGAGTTAGGTAAATTTGATGTTGTTCTTACCATTGTTATGTGGTTGGGAGCATTGGCAATGCTCAATATGCGTGATGGGGCATTTCGCTTTGTTATGACAGATAATGAGAAAGTCTTTCATCGGGTATTGAAACTATTTATAAATATTTTACTATATAATATCGTAATATTAGGTATAGGAGCAACCATTGCATATATGATGGGTGTTGATTTATATTTTAACCCATACCTTATAGCTTTGTTCTTTTTATCATTTAATTTCTTTGAAGTATATCAGCAGATAGTTAGAGGACGAGGCAAGACAAAACTATATGTTATAGCAAATATTATCTCTGCATTTTTAATAGCAGGAATTACAATTACTCTGTTAAAAACAACCAATTTAAAGGCGAATAGTTTGATAATTGCATACACCATTTCAAAACTATTAGCAGCACTATACGTAGAGATTGTTTATCCAATACTGTTTAAAAAGAGAGAAAAAATTAACGACAAAGGTATTGCTGATGATAACTATTCTGTAAAACAAATATTATCCTATTCTCTGTTTCTTTTGCCTGCAAATTTGGCAATAATGGGAATAAATAATTGGGGAAAACTATTTTTCCTATATTTTGATTATGACCATATACTCGGTATTTATGCAATAGTAGTAAAATTCAGTAATATATTTTTGGTAATAACAACAATATATCAGCAAACTTGGCAGGAGTGTGCCATACGCGATTACAATACAACCAATAGAAGTCAATATTTCAGTAAATATTTTAATAACTATCTTTTGTTTTTGTCTCTATTGGTTGCGTCAATAACAATAGGAATAGGAATTTTTTATAAAATATTAATCGCTCCAGAGTATTATGAAAGTTTGCCATACATTCCATTCCAACTACTAACAGTAGTATTCTTGGCGTTATCGTTTTTCTTAAACTTGGCATACGAATGTTCGTTTGAAGCAAAAAGGGCAATATATTCTGCAGTATTAGCTACTATAGTCTCTTTTATATTGAATATGATATTCATACCTCTATTTGGTATTAAGGGAGCAATAACTGCAAATATTATATCATCATCTACAATGTTTATTTATAGGTTAATTGATGTAAGACGCTATTTTATACTTAAATTGGATAAAAAAGGGTGGCTCTCAATATTAATCTTTATTATACTGTTTTTAAGCGTTATATTATATAATTTATGAATCCATATAGAAATATAAATATAGCAAAAGGGATAGGAATATTTCTTGTTGTCCTTGGTCATTATGAAGGAGCAGGAGGCTATTCTTCAGAGGCATTTAATTTAATAAGAGATTTTATTTATACCTTTCATATGCCACTTTTTATGTTTTTGTCTGGTTTCCTCTTTGCAAAAGCATTTCCATTAACTGATAATTATCTCTCTTTTATTAAGAAAAAAGCTTCTCGTTTATTAATACCTTATGTCTCTATAACAATATTATTATTTGCAATAAAATATGTTACGGGAATTTTTGTTACGTTGAAATATCCAATAGAATTTGATTCTTTACTATATTCAATATTTGTAACGCCAATGGGCGGTTTCGCAACTTTCTTATGGTATATATATGCTCTATTTGTAATATTTTTGATAGTACCCCTTTTTAAGAATCTCAAAATATTACTTCTATTCAGTTTTATTATATACTTTATTCCATTGCCTGAAATATTTTGTTTAAATTTGGTGGCGAAACATCTGATTTTCTTTTCGTTGGGAATATTAATATATAATCAAACCATTAATGGTTTTAAGATAAAACGCCCGTTACTTATATTGTTAGTGTCATCATTATTAATGGTGCTAATATTTGTTGTATCAAAGATATTTGAATTGTATAGAATAGACTCATTAATATTAGCTATATTAGGTATTATTTCAATATATTCATTATCTTTGTATTTGTATGATAAAAAAGATAAATATATCTCATACATGGGTAAATATTCATCCGAGATATATTTCCTTCATACAATATTTATGGGTGTTGTAACAGTGGCACTTACTATTTTAGATATTAATCCTATATTAAAATTTTATGTAGGTATGATATTAGCTCTATTGTTTGGAGTTGTGTTCCCAATAGTTACAGCAAAAATATTAGATTATTACAATCTAAAATTATTTAATAGATTGCTTTTTGGAAAAACAGTAGTTACTATTCCAAATAATAAGCCTATTTAATAGAAAAATTTAAATTAATATGAAAAAACAGAGGGTATTATTAGTAAATAAGTTCTATTACAATAGAGGAGGAGATTGTGTTGCTACGTTAGCATTAGAGAAGTTATTGTTAGAGAAAGGATATGAGGTTGCTATATTCTCAATGCAATATCCTCAAAACATTCCTTCGGGATATGATAACTATTATCCCTCAGAGGTTAGTTTTACAGGTGGGATAAAGAATAAACTGAATGCAGCAGCACGTATATTTGGTATAGGTGATGTTAAAAAACAATTTCTTAAATTACTAAAGGATTTCAATCCCGATGTTGTTCACTTGCACAATATCCACTCTTATATTTCGCCTATTGTTGCTAAATTAGCGAAGATACACGGATGTAAAGTAATATGGACAATGCACGATTATAAATTGATATGTCCTTCATATTTATGTTATAATAGAGGTAAAATCTGCGAAAAATGTGTTTCATCATCAACTCTTAATGTGATAAAAAATAGATGTATGAAAGATAGCTTGTTAGCAAGCTCTTTGGCATATCTCGAATCTGTATATTGGAGTAAAAAGAAGTTGATCTCATATACAGATAAATTTATCGCTCCAAGTAATTTTATGAAAGAGATGTTGGTTAAAGCATCTTTCCCTCAAGAGAAGATAGAAGTTTTGCCAAATTTTATTAATAGAGAATTTTCCGAAGAAGGAGATATAAAAAAAGAAGATTATTATTGTTTTGTAGGAAGGCTTGAAGATATTAAAGGTATTAGAACTTTGGTTGAAGCTGCGAAACAATTACCATATCGACTTATTATTATAGGAGATGGCTCTCTAAAAAATAAATTTATAAATAGCCCTTCAAATATTGAATTTGTAGGATTTAAAGAGTGGTCAGATATTGAAAAAATATTATCAAGAGCAAAATTCCTTGTGACACCATCGGAATGTTATGAGGTTTTTGGATTAGGTAATATTGAAGCTCAATGTTTAGGAACCCCTGTTTTAGGTGCAAATATTGGAGGTATTCCTGAAACTATAACTGCCCCTTATTGTGGAATGTTATTTAAGTCATACGATGTGCAGGATTTAAAGACTAAGATTGAGATTATGTATAGTCGTGTGTTTGATTATGAATTAATAAGAGAATCAGCGCGTAGTAAATTTTCGAAAGAATCTTATTACAATAAGATTGTAAACTTATATTATTAATGATTAAGATAAGTAATATATTAATTATAGTACTGTTGTTATTAACTTCTTGCTCAAATGATAGAGATACAAAGCTGGAAGGAAGGTGGCAGGCAACCACTATAGAGTCTCCTCAACATTTTCTTGAAACAGATTCTCTCTTTTGGAGCTTTGATAGTGGAGTATGTGAAATACAAACATTGAGAAATTTTTATCCCCATTATGCAGAACAGATATTTGCTAACTACCTATTAAATAGCGATTCAATAAAAATATCAGTACCTGAAAAGTATATAAATATTGCTAAGAGAAATAGATATTTAGATTGGAAGACCCAAGAACGTAAATTTGCTATACGAGAGTTAACATCAAAATCATTAAAGTTATCGGTTAACGATACTATATATTCATTTCGTAAATATTATTGAGTATGAAGCGTATAATTTTATCTCTGACATTGATGCTCTCTCTAATATTTACGGCGTCAGCAAAAGACTTTAATCTCTCATATAAAGCCGAAGCCAATATAATTAGTGGAGGAGGAGATTATACACCGTTTTGGTTAATGAACAATACCAATGGTGTGGTATCTGATAAGAATAATAGTGGTTATTTGCGATTAGGGCTATATAAAGAGGTTGCTCAGGAGAAAAAATTTTCGTACTCATTTGGATTAGAATTAGTGGGTGCATACCGAAATGAGGCTCCTATATATCTTCAACAAGCATATTTCGATGCCAAATTAAAGAATTGGAGTATATTTGCTGGAGCAAGAGAGGAGAAAACAATGCTATGGGATGAGGAGTTAAGCAGCGGAGGTATGTTACACAGTGGAAATGCACGACCTATCCCTCAAATATACGTAGGACTACCTCAATTTACGCAAGTTCCAGGAACAAAAGGTTGGTTTCATGTGCGTGGAGGGTTATCGTATGGATGGTTTGTTGATTATCGCTATCAAAAAGATTTTAAGGCAGATGGTATGCAATATACAAAAAATCTACTTTACCATCGTAAAAATATAATCTTTAAGATAGGACATGATTCAAAACCTTTGTATGGTTTGATAGGAATTGATATGGCAACTCAATTTGGAGGTACTGTATATGATTACAGAGGAAGCCAAACCATAAAATTCCCATCTGGAATAAAAGAGTATTTAAAAGTTTTTATACCCCTATCTGGAGGAGATGATTCTCCTGCAATAGATCAAGTAAATGTTTCTGGTAATCATTTGGGAATATATATACTTGCTTTGGGATACAAAAAAAAGAATTGGGAGTTAAGGGCATATTACGAACACTTCTTTGATGATCACTCAGGAATGACATTCCGTAACAAGTTTGATGGGTTATGGGGATTGTCTTATAGAACATCAAAACAATTCTATATTGAAGGAGTAACCTTTGAAGTTATGAATGCTACAAATCAGAGTGGACCGTTCCTTTGGGATAAATCATCTGAGATACCCGTACAGGTTAGTGCTGGAGATAACTATTATGCACATATTATGTATAATGGTTGGACACATCGTGGTCACACAATAGGAACGCCTTTTATAACATCGCCACTATACAATAAAGATGGCTATTTAGGTTTTACAAATAATATAACACGAGCCTTTTATGGCGGTATTGATGGAACGCTTATTGATGGATTAAGATATAAATTCCTTATTTCGCATCAACGAGGTTGGGGAACATCATATGCCCCTTATACAAACATTAAGCATCAATTTGCCTCAATGTTGCAGTTGAGTTATACTCACAATAAGGTGAAGGGTTGGAACTTCTCACTTGCAGGAGCATTTGATAAAGGAACTCTCTTTGGTAATAATTGGGGAGTGCAAATAGGAGTAACTAAATGTGGAGAGTTATTGAATTTAAGTAAAAAGTAAAATATATTAGATATGGGAATTATAAATCGTTCAAAAGTAAAGCAGTTTTTAATATCAGGTTGTTATGACACCCCTGAAAATTATCTACGTAAACATGGGGTAAAGGTTGGTAAAGGTTGCTATATCTCTCCATGCCATTTATCTACTTCAGAAGGTTTTTTAATAGAAATAGGAGACTATTGTCGTATTGCAAAAGATACTGAGTTCTTTACGCATGGAATGTTGCATAGTATTAGAAAATACTATAATGATTACGAATTAGAATGGTATGGAAAAGTGAAAATAGGGAACTATGTCTCAATAGGAGAAGGTTGTAAAATAATGGCAGGAGTAGAAATTGGAGATAATGTGATAATAGGAGCAGGTTCTGTAGTTACAAAAAGTATCCCATCAGGGTATATGGTTGCAGGTAATCCTATAAGACATATAGGATATACAGAAGAATGGTTTAAAAGACTTAAGGAGGGTAATTTAAGAACTGGTTTTATGAGTTGGGATGAAAAGGTTAAATTTTTAAAATCTCTTCCTGACGATAAGTTTGTGAAAAAACCTTATATAAAATGTAAGGATAAATAATAGGTTAAAGATTTTCAAAAGAACAGAAATATTATGGGAGCAGTACAACAACCAACAGATATGTGTATTATAGTTACATATCGTTGTCCAATGAAGTGCCAGATGTGTAATATCTGGAAAAATCCAACAGAGAAGAGTGAGGAGATAACAATAGAACAGATTAAAAAACTTCCTAATGTTAAGTTTATAAATATAACAGGAGGAGAGCCTTTTGTAAGAGAGGATTTAGAGGATATTATTGAGGTTTGTTTCCAAAAGTCGCCTCGTGTAGTAATTTCAACTTCGGGTTGGTTTGAGGATAGAGTAATAAAGATGGCTCAACGTTTCCCTAATATCGGAATAAGAATAAGTATTGAGGGATTATCTCAAAAAAATGATGAGTTACGTGGACGTCAAGGCGGTTTTGATAAAGGTTTAAGAACTCTATTAACCTTAAAGAATATGGGAATAAAGGATATTGGTTTTGGAATAACCGTATCAAACCATAACTCTGCCGATATGCTCTCGTTGTATAAACTCTCAAAATCATTAGGAATGGAGTTTGCAACAGCAGCATTCCATAACTCTTACTATTTCCACAAAGATGATAATCAAATAACCAATAAAGAAGAAGTATGCGGAAACTTTAAAACACTAATGGAGTGGCAACTAAAAGAGAACAGCCCCAAATCGTGGTTTAGAGCATACTTTAATATGGGCTTGATTAACTATATACATGGAAATCGCCGTTTATTGCCATGTGAAGCAGGTCTTGTAAACTTCTTTGTTGACCCATTTGGAGAGGTATACCCTTGTAACGGAATGGAGGAGAAGCATTGGAAAGAGAGCATGGGTAATATAAAAGATGTTGAGTCGTTTGATGAGATCTGGCAAAGTGAGCAGGCAAATAAGATAAGAGAGAAGGTTCGCAATTGTCCAAAAAATTGTTGGATGGTAGGAACAGCATCTCCTGTGATGAAGAAATATATTGCAACACCCATGAAGTGGGTAATGAAAAATAAATGGAATACAATAGTAGGTAAACCCATTTCAATAGAACTTAACGATAAATGAAAATTGTAGTTACAGGAACACGTGGAATTCCGGGTATACAAGGAGGTGTTGAATCACATTGCGAGGAGTTATACCCATTGTTGGTAGATGAAAATCATCAAGTAGTGGTTGTCCGTAGAAAAGAGTATATATCTAAAGGATATGAAACTACAGAATATCGTGGTGTTAAAATCAAAGATATCTCATGCCTAAGAACAAAACATTTTGAAGCGGTAATTCATACCATATTGGCTGTATTGTATGCGAGATTTACAAATGCTGATATAGTGCATATTCATGCCATAGGCCCTTCAATAATTGTTCCGTTTGCTCGCTTGTTGGGATTGAAAGTGGTGACAACTCACCATGGACCAGATTATGATCGCCAGAAATGGGGTAAGTTCTCAAAGTGGATATTACGATTAGGTGAAAAATGGGGAGCAAAATACTCCAATAGAGTGATAGTAATATCAAAGCATATAAAGAATATAATAAACACCAAATACCCCTCACAAAAGCAAGTTCACCTAATACATAACGGAGTAAACTTAAGTTGCACTTCCAACTCTGCTGATTATCTCAAAGAGTTAGGCTTAGAAAAAGGTTCGTACATATTGGCAGTTGGACGATTTGTAGAAGAGAAAGGTTTTGACCTTTTAATTGATGCCTATAAGAATATTGGTTGTAAGGAGAAATTGGTAATAGCAGGAGGAGCTGACCATGAATCAAAATACTCTCTAAAACTCAAAGAGATGGCTAAGGAGAATGGTGTAATTCTAACAGGCTTTATTCAAAAAGATAAACTTTCGCAACTATACTCTAATACAAAACTATTTGTTCTTCCATCATATCACGAAGGATTGCCAATAGCTCTTTTAGAGGCAATGAATTCAAAGTCCGATGTTTTGGTAAGTGACATACCTGCAAATGCAGAGGTGGGTTTAGATAAGGATTGCTATTTTGAATGTGGTAATCTAAAATCTCTTGAAAAACAATTAACTTTAAAATTAGCAAGCGAGAGTAACGAGGTTGAGTATGATATGTCAAAATATAACTGGAGTTATATCGCTCAACAAGTAAAAGATGTTTACGATTCCTTGGTGTAAAATAGAACTTAATTATAGAAGTTTATATTAATGAATATAGCAGTAGTTGGAACAGGATATGTGGGTTTGGTAAGTGGTGCCTGCTTTTCGGAGATGGGTGTTAATGTAACCTGCGTTGATGTTGACAAAAATAAGATAGAGGCATTGCAAAATGGTAAAGTGCCTATCTATGAACCAGGCCTTTCAGAGATGGTGGTACGTAACCATAGAGAAGGACGTTTATCATTTACCACATCGTTAGCAGAGTGTATTGATGATGTAGAGGTGGTATTTAGTGCAGTAGGAACACCTCCTGATGAAGATGGAAGTGCCGATTTGCAATATGTTCTTGCTGTTGCAAAAACATTTGGAGAGAGCATAAAAAAATACACAGTTCTTGTAACAAAATCAACTGTACCTGTTGGAACAGCGCAAAAGGTAAAGGCTGTAATTGAAGCGGAGTTGGAAAAACGAGGAGTTGAGATTCCCTTTGATGTTGCAAGCAATCCTGAATTCTTAAAAGAGGGAGCAGCCATAAAAGATTTTATGAGTCCTGATAGGGTAGTGGTAGGAGTTGAGAGTGACAGAGCAAAAGAGTTGATGACAAAACTCTATCGCCCATTCTTGCTAAACAACTTTAGAGTTATATTTACTGATATACCAAGTGCCGAAATGATTAAATATGCGGCAAACTCAATGTTGGCAACACGCATAAGTTTTATGAATGATATTGCTAATCTTTGCGAGTTAGTAGGAGCAGATGTAAATATGGTGCGTAAGGGTATAGGAAGCGACTCCCGTATAGGAACAAAGTTCCTTTACCCGGGTTGTGGATACGGAGGTAGTTGTTTCCCAAAAGATGTAAAGGCTCTTATAAAGACAGCCGAGAGTAAAGGTTACTCAATGGAGGTCCTCAAAGCAGTTGAAAGTGTAAATGAGAAGCAAAAACATATTCTATTTAATAAACTTAATACCTACTTTGGTGGAGATTTAAGAGGTAAACGAATTGCACTTTGGGGACTATCTTTTAAACCTGAAACAGACGATATGCGAGAGGCAACATCTCTTGTAACCATATCGCTCTTAAAACAAGCAGGAGCGGTCGTAAAAGTATACGACCCAGTAGCAATGGAAGAATGTCGTCGCCGTTTAGGAGATGAGGTTGAATACGCAACTGATATGTACGACACCCTTTTAGATGCAGATGCTCTTCTTATACTAACCGAGTGGAAACAGTTCCGTCTTCCAAACTGGCAAGTTGTTAAGCGAGTAATGAGTAATCCTCTAATAATAGATGGTAGAAATATTTATGATTCAGAGGAGTTGCTATCACTTGGATTTGATTATTTTTGTATAGGTAAATAGATATACTTGATAAGGAAAATTAAAACAAACTATATAGATAAAGGACATGGTACTCACAGAGTACCCTGTCCTTTATTTTGTATTATATTTGAGGTAAACTCGAATATAGTCTGCACTCGCTTTGATAAATATTCAAGTAAACTTGATATTTCTCGCTCGTTTGTTCGTATATTTTGAATAATATCTCAAAAATATCTTATTTATATCTCTTTTAGAGTATTAAAATATAGATATAAAAAAAAAGAAGCCTGAATTTGTCGTTAGTGATTTCCCCATTTGGGATCTCACCGAGCATTTCTGCTCCCGACAATTCATCTTCTTGGGCGAATATATATTGTCATCCTAAATTTGGCGGTCTGTATTACTCTACAAACCTGTGAGAGTTTTCTTTTTACTATGACTCTCATTTTTTTGGGGATGTTAGAGCGGGAAACGGGGCTCAAACCCGCGACCCTCAGCTTGGAAGGCTGATGCTCTATCAACTGAGCTATTCCCGCATTTTAGTGGAGAAGTTTCCTCCTTACCACTATTAAGGTTTCCCTTAAAAAAGACTGTACTTAAGTACAGTCTTTGTGATTCCAGCAGGATTCAAACCTGCAACCTTCTGATCCGTAGTCAGATGCTCTATTCAATTAAGCTATGGAACCGTTTTCCGAATGCAAAAGTACTACTATTTTTTGAATTGACAATACTTTTATATGATTTTTTTTGAAATATTTTTCACTCGGTTTGTATATTGTTAATAGACAGTAAATTATAAAGTCATTTA
Source organism: Bacteroidales bacterium (assembly GCA_015061035.1). Lineage (GTDB taxonomy): Bacteria > Bacteroidota > Bacteroidia > Bacteroidales > G3-4614 > Caccoplasma_A. The sequence continues at coordinate 168,839 of SUXK01000004.1, read as the reverse complement.
TCTTTTATGTAATAATGAAAATAGTTTCATTTAATACCCTCTTTCGGTACGAGAGGCATCAATTCGTAATAGAATAAATAGTAGAATAGTAAACGACCACAACGATGAGCCTCCGTATGAGAAGAAGGGCAGTGGTATTCCAATTACAGGAGATATACCCAAAACCATACCAAGGTTAATTACTATATGAAATATAAATATTGATGCAACACAATAACCATAAACTCTCGCAAAAGCATCACGTTGCCGTTCAGCCAATGTAATAATCCTTAGCACTAATGAAACGTACAATAGAATAAGAATGGTAGAGCCAACAAAACCAAACTCCTCACCAACGGTACAAAATATAAAGTCGGTATCTTGCTCTGGAACATATTTTAGTTTTGTTTGTGTACCTGCTAAATAACCTTTTCCAAAGAAACCACCAGAACCTATTGCTATTTTTGATTGGTTTACATTATAACCCACACCTCGAGGATCATCTTCCATACCAAATGATACCTTAATTCTTGACTGTTGGTGAGGCTCCAATACGTTGTTGAACATATAATTTACCGATAGCATAAAAAGTATTGAAGCCAAAGCAATACCTATTGGCAAAAGTAGTTTAGTAGTGTTTGCCTTAACCGATAGAATAAAAGTATATATTGATGTTGCTGTAATCATTCCATATAAAGCATATACCCAATTTATGGGAGTAAATATGTTTATAATTCCAGTAATCAATGCAACAGAGGAGCATATTATAAGTATAATTTTAAAACTTCCACGCTTCTTATATCTCGAAGTTGTCATCATTACCAACACACCTAATATTAAGATTAATACCAATAAATCACCAACGCAAGTTATACCCCAAAACGTCTCGGCATATTTAAGAGCCAATATAAAGTATGTAATAGAACCAACTCCTGTCAAAAGAATTAATCCTGACATTCCCTCTCTGAAAAGAACTAACGTAAATGCTAAATATACAAGTGCTGAGCCTGTCTCTCTTTGAAGTATTATTATCAGAGCAGGAACTACAATTAGCAGAATTGCCTTAACCAGATTTGATAAATTTTTAAGAGTAAAGTTATATGCACTTATAAACCGAGCAAGACATAGTGCTACTGCAAACTTCGAAAACTCAGCAGGTTGTACCCTTACAGGCCCAAGAACAATCCATGAGTGAGAGCCTTTTACATTTGGAGCAATAAATATTGTTAATATCAGTATAAATATAGTTAAGGCATATAGGGGATAGGCGTATGCTTCAAATTTGCGATGATCTATTGCTAATATACCAAAAGCCAAAATAGTAGTTAACCCCATCCATAATAGTTGTTTGCCAGCACGGCTATCCATACTGAAGATTGATGTATCATCAAAGTTATAACTTGCAGCATAGATGGTAACCCAGCCCCAAAAGACCAGTATTATATAGAGAACCAACGTAGGTTTGTCAATTTGTGACAATATGTTTATGCTAGTGTTTCTTGACGCCACTGTAAATAATTGTATTTGAGTTAGCCATTCTCTCTTCTAAAGGTTTGCGGTCTATTGCAATAGTGTCGTTTAAGAACTTTTCCATCATTAAACTGCCTATTGGAACAGCGTATGTTGCACCAAAACCTGCATTCTCAACATATACTGCAATAGCAATTTTAGGATTGTTTTTAGGAGCAAATCCCATAAATGCTGAGTGGTCTCTGCCGTGAGGGTTTTGTGCCGTACCAGTTTTTCCACAAACTTCGGCTCCTTCAATCTCCCCTATACGGCATGTCCCATCTGTTACAGCCATACGCATACCCTCAACAATATCTTCGTAGTATTTACTTTCAACCATTGTGGTGTGTCGTTGAGTATATATAGAGTCAATCTCAGAGTCTTGTATCTGCTTTACAACGTGAGGGGTATAATAGTAACCACGGTTGGCGATAGTCGCAGATAGGTTAGCAATCTGTAAAGGAGTTGCCAACACCTCGCCTTGACCAATAGATACTGAAATTATAGTTAATGCTTTCCAGCGTCCTTTTCTGTAATACTTGTCGTAATATTCGCTATTAGGGATAAAACCTCGTTTCTCTCCAGGAAGGTCAACACCTAATTTATATCCATATCCCATTGAGACCATATAGTCTTTCCATAGAGTAAAAGCCTCATCTGTACGATCGTATTTTGTTCTGTTGTCGAGCATTGACTTAAATCCATAGCAAAAATATGCGTTACACGATGTTGCTAAAGCAGGTTTCATTGCGATAGGAGCACTATGTGGGTGGCATCCAACCTTAAGTCGTCCCGAAATAAAACCTCCATGGCAAGGATATGATGTGGATGCTTTTATAATACCCTCTTGTAAGAATATTAAAGATTGAGTCGGTTTAAAGGTAGATCCGGGAGGGTAAACTCCCATGATAGTTCTATCGTATAAAGGTTTATACTTATCTTTTACCAGTTTTGCGTAATTCTTGCCTCTCTCTCGTCCAACCAACGAAGAGGGTTTATATGTAGGTGCAGATACCATAGCCAATATCTCGCCAGTAGATGGTTCAATGGCAACTATTGCACCAATCTTATTTTGCATCAGATACTCTCCATATTCTTGAAGTTCTGCATCAATAGAGAGTGTTAAGTTTTTACCCGATATAGGCGCCTCATTATATTTGCCGTTCTCATATTCACCCTTAATCCTGCCCTTAGAGTCGCGTAGAAGAATTTCAATACCCTTTTCGCCACGAAGATATTTTTCATACGATTTCTCAATACCCAAGTCGCCAGTATAGTCTCCTGCGTTGTAGTATGAATCATTCTCAATATCCGATGAAGATACTTCTCGAATATTACCTAATAGAGAACCAGCAATATCGTAATTGTATTCCCTGATTACTCTGTTTTGGACATATATACCTGAGAATTTATATAACACCTCCTGCAATCTGCCATACTCCTCTGCCGACATTTGTGATATTAGAAGTTGCGGAGTATATGAAGAGTAACTCGGATTGTATCTTCTATCTTTCATCCTCTTTACTCGTTGGTCAAACTCCTCTTTTGTAATATCAATTGCATTACAAAAAGCCAAAGTGTCAAACTCTTTAACCTCGCGAGGAATCATCATAACGTCATATGCCGATTGGTTGTAAACCATCAAGCGACCTTCACGGTCATAAATCAAACCTCTTGATGGATATTGAACTTTCTTTAAGAAAGCATTTCCTTCAGCAAAGCGTCTATAATCTGTATCAACTATTTGCAGCATAAATAGTCGAGCAATATATATAATGGCAATAACAACAATAAATCCGCCAATAATATATTTCCTTTTTTCAAGATTGTAATCCTTTCTCATCTTTTCTCTTTAAGAATATACTCTGCGCACATTACCATTATGTAAGTGAACAGAGTGCTGGTTACTATCTTAAGTATAAGATGAAGCGGAGAGTATAATGAAAATGATTGAACAATAAATACTACACTTGAGAATGTAAGTGCTGTAATAAGAGTATAAACAGTAAATGGTGCAGTACCTAATGTCCTTATTGATGGATACATTGTACCATAATCATCTTCATGTTGTAAAACCAGCGTAATATATGGTCTTCGCATAAAAGCAGAGACAACAGATGATAATGCATATACTCCCGGAGTTGAGAAAAACATATCTATTGTGATACCCATAGCAAAAGCAACTGTCATAACAATATTGGGTGAGGTAGATACAGGAAGTTTCATTATTAGATATAAAAATAAAAAAGGCGTGGCAACACCCCATAGTGCAATGTTGCTAAGTATGGTTACTTGCAAAATAATCAATACGAATGCAAGTATAATATAATATCCTACTGTAACCCTTTTCATTTTACATTCAATAACTCTTGTTCTTCTCTCTCTATGTTGTCAATAATGCAAACATCACCCAATTTAAAGTAGTCGGTAGATAGTTTAACTTTTAAAGCATTAAAATTGTCATTCTTCTGTCGTGATGACTCCTCAACTGTTCCAATCATCAATCCTTCTGGAAATACAGAAGAGTATCCACTTGTTATAATAGTATCACCTTTTTCAAACTCCACATGGCGAGGTAACTCTTCAAGAATAGCATATTCTGCCGATTTGCCATCCCATATTAAAGACCCAAAATAACCACTATTTTTAAGTTTACAACTCAGTCTTAATTTGGGATTAAGAATTGATATAACCAATGAGTAGTTCTTTGAAACTGTACTTATAATACCAACAACACCATTACGATTAACAACACCCATTCCCTCTTTAACCCCATCATCCATACCTTTGTCTATGGTTATGTAGTTGTGAGCATTTGTTGTTGTAACATTAACAGGTCGGGCAATAGCAAAAATTTTATTTTTTTGTATAGCACCTTTAGAAAACTCTTCAATATTTTTTTCGCTGTTTAGTTGTTCAAACTCTGCTTTAAGTTGTGAAAGTTGTAGTAGCAATTCACTATTGCTTTGTTGTAGTTCAGAATTGATTTCTCTTAATCCTATATAACCGGTAATATTGTTTATTATTGAGTAGTATTTTCCTATAACAGCATTTGCGGAGTTAAAAAACACACTCTCTTGGTAAGGGTTAAAACGCAACAACAGTATAATCGATATTGTAACATAAATTACAAATACGAGTATACTGCTATGTGCTATTATAAAATCAATCAACCTGCGCATGTCGCAATATTAGTGCTTATTTATCGCATTAAGAAGTTGAAACGATCAATATTCTTCAAGGCAATACCTGTTCCTTTTGCAACCGAGTGTAGAGGATCCTCAGCAATGTGGAAAGGAATACCAATTTTGTCAGTTAGGCGTTTGTCTAAGCCTCTTAATAAGGCGCCACCTCCAGCAAGATAAACACCGTTTCTTACAATATCGGCATACAATTCAGGAGGAGTTTGTTCCAATGCACTCAAAACGGCTGCTTCAATTTTTGAAATTGATTTTTCAAGACAATGTGCAATCTCTTGATAGTTTACAGGAACCTCCATAGGAAGAGCAGTCATTCTGTTTGGTCCATGAACAATGAAGTCTTCTGGTGGATTATCCAATTCAGTCAATACTGAACCAACATTGATTTTAATCTCTTCAGCGGTTCTTTCACCAACACGTACGTTGTGTTGACGGCTCATATAATCTTGAATATCAGAAGTTAGGTCATCGCCTGCAATACGGATTGATTTGTTGGATACGATACCTCCCAATGAAATAACAGCAATTTCAGTAGTACCACCACCTATATCAACAATCATATTACCTTGTGGAGCCTCAACATCTAAACCAATACCAATAGCGGCAGCCATAGGTTCGTATATCATATATACATCTCTACCACCAGCATGCTCGGCAGAGTCACGCACGGCACGAATTTCAACCTCAGTACTTCCCGAAGGGATACAAACAACCATTCTCAACGAAGGAGCAAACCAACGCTTGTGAGTATCAACCTTTTTAATCATTCCGCGAATCATCTGCTCAGCCGCATAGAAGTCGGCAATCACACCATCGCGAAGAGGTCGAATTGTTGTAATATTGGGGTGAGTCTTTCCGTGCATTTTGCGAGCAACTTCACCAACGGCAATAAGTTTGTCGGTTCTTTTATCCAAAGCAACCACTGAAGGCTCATCAACAATCACCTTGCCGTTTTTTATAATAATTGTGTTGGCTGTACCCAAGTCAATAGCCAACTCTTGTGTAAATGAAAATAGTCCCATTTTTTAATGTTTAAAATGGCGTATGCCAGTAAATACCATTGCAATGTTGTTATTGTTGCAATATTCAATAGTTTCGTTGTCACGAACCGAACCACCGGGTTGAATTACGGTATCAATTCCTTCGTTGTGTGCAATCTCTACGCAATCAGCAAATGGGAAGAAAGCATCTGAAGCCATAACAGAACCGTTAAGGTCAAATCCAAATGATTTTGCTTTCTCAATGGCGTGGCGTAATGAGTCAACACGAGAAGTTTGTCCAACGCCACTTGCATAAAGTTGCTTGCCTTTTGCTAAAACAATAGCATTAGATTTGCTATGTTTAACAATTTTGTTAGCAAATAGCAAGTCGTCAATCTCTTCAGGCGAAACGGCTTTGTTTGTAACTTGTTTCAACTCTTCGGGTAGTTCAATTTTTAAGTCACGCTCTTGCATAAGTACACCATTCAAAAGTGAACGGTATTGAACTTTTGCATCTATACCTCTCTTTTGAATAAGAATTATACGGTTTTTCTTTTGTTTTAAAATCTCTAAAGCCTCTGCAGTGTACGAAGGAGCAATAATAATCTCAAAGAAAAGTTTATTAACCTCTTCTGCAGTAGCAGCGTCAACCTCAGCATTTGCAATTAACACACCACCGAATGCCGAAACAGGGTCTCCTGCAAGAGCACACTTCCATGCCTCAAGAAGGGTGGGGCGAGAAGCCAATCCACAAGCGTTGTTGTGTTTAAGAATAGCAAAGGTAGTCTCGTCAAATTCTGAAATCAAACTTACGGCAGCGTCAATATCTAACAAGTTATTGTAAGAAATCTCTTTACCATGAATTTGCTCAAACATGTCGTTGAAGTTACCAAAGAAAGCACCCTTTTGGTGAGGATTCTCTCCATAACGTAATGATTTAGCATTGTCTGCAGCAGCTCTAAATGCTGATTGCTCACCACCATCAAAGTAGTTGAAGATAGCAGAATCGTATGAAGAAGATACAGCGAATGCCTCTTTAGCAAACCAGCGACGCTCCTCTAAAGTTGAAGCTGCGCCATTCTTGTTAAGCATCTCCATCAAAGGAGCATATTGTCCTTTAGATGCAACAATTACAACATCATTATAGTTCTTGGCTGCACCTCTAATAAGAGATATACCGCCAATATCAATCTTTTCTATAATATCAGCATCGCTTGCTCCCGATGCTACAGTTTCTTCAAAAGGATATAAATCAACAATAACAAGATCTATCTCTTCAATACCATATTGTTGAGCTTGTTGCATATCTTGTTCAAGGTTGCGACGGCAAAGAATACCGCCAAAAATAGCAGGGTGTAAAGTTTTAACGCGACCACCAAAAATAGATGGGTATGTTGTTAATTGCTCTACGGGAGTACACTCAATACCCAATGATTCAATAAACTTTTGAGTACCTCCAGTTGAGATGAATTTAACACCTTCAGCGTCTAACTTTTTAATAATCTCGTCTAATCCGTCTTTGTAAAATACGGATACTAATGCTGTTTTAATTTTTTTAGTCTCTATCATAGCAAAATGAATTTTCAAACTACAAATTTAGAAAATAATCTCTACTTTCCCTCATATTTTGAAAGAAAGTTTTAAACAATATAATATATCAATTTTTTGAGAGAAAAGTTATACTTTTTTAATAATCATTTTACACTCTTTGCAGTTGAAGTGGAGTTGTAATCTTGTTTTACCCAAAACAAGGAATAGTGGCTCTTTCCACTCTTTTCCTTCATTGGTTTTCAGGCATTTGCCACAAGTGCGGCGAATGCAGTGTAGTGTTGTCATTAAGGGGGCATCCTCAACAGAATATAATTCGTAGGCACGAGATATTTTTTTTACTCCACGCTCAAGATAGAACTCCTCTGCTTTACTATTTGCAATGTTTGTCTCAAAACTTACTTCGTCTTGAGTGTAGCATGGAACAGAATCTCTTTTACGTTCAGGTCGGGGATAATTTTTAATTCTAAGATTAATAAGGCTCTCAATAGCATTGCGTCTTATCTTTGCTAAAATTGATGATGGGATAAATAAGTTTTTGCTCTCCTCTATCTCAACCTCTATTGCCTCAAATGGAGTGTTCCCCAATTTAGTTAGTTGAGTCTGTTGGTTTATCCCTTGGGCGGTTTTAGCAATTTCTAAATCTTTAATCTCCTCTTTAATAGTAATAGAATTATTATCCTCATCACAAACTTGCAACAATAAAAAAGGTTGAGAGTAACTCAAACTCATTTTTATAGCAATTTTACGCTCTGCAGTAGGTGAGGCAAGTAATTTTGAAAACTTAGTATCACTGTTGCGAAATATTATATCGCCACACTTAATCTCTGGCATTGAAGATGGATACAATCTATTCCCTTCCACTCTGTTAACTCCAAACCCTGAGAATTTTCCATCTTTTGATGTAAAGCATAGGCCATCTCCATTGTGTAACTCTATTTTTGAAGAAACTTCAATGGAATTAGAGTTAACCAATTTAACCACTCCAATCTCCTCACCAATTGATTTAGGAGTGTTAATTGAAGCAATATTACCAAAACTCTTATCACCAACATAGTAAGGTGTAAACCCTCTATTGAAACTCTTGTATGGATTTGGAGTAAAACTTATTTTTGCTTTTCCCGAAGAGGCGGCAATGTAATCCTTACGTCTTGAAAAAATCTCATCCAATATTCCTCTGTAATAGGCGGTTATGTTTTTTACATACTCAACATCCTTTAGCCTTCCTTCAATTTTAAAAGAGGTAACTCCAGCATCTAAGAGCGCTTCAATAGAGTTACTCCTGTTCATATCTTTTAGCGACAAAAGATGTTTATCCTTTACAAGAACATTACCATTTGCATCTTCAAGGTTATATGGTAATCTGCAAAACTGAGCACATTCACCTCTGTTGGCACTTCTGTTAGCTAAAGCCTGACTTAAGTAACATCTGCCACTGTAACTAACACATAACGCTCCATGGATAAAAACCTCTATTGGGACATTAGTGTTTTTGCAAATTTCATTAATTTGAGAAATATTGAGTTCTCTCGCCAACACAACTTGCGAGAATCCCGATTGTTCTAAAAACTTAACCTGTTCAATAGTTGTATTATGGCATTGAGTACTTGCGTGAAGTTGAATAGGAGGTATATTCATCTTTGTGATGCCCATATCCTGCACAATAAGAGCATCAACTCCAATTTTGTATAGCGAGGTAATTATCTCTTCAACCTCTTTTATCTCCTCATCTTTAATGATTGTATTAAGAGCAACATAAACTTTAGCCCCATATATATGAGCAAACTCAACCAGCGAGGCAATTTCGTCAATGTTGTTTCCTGCCGCAACTCTTGCACTATACTTAGGAGCGCCTATATATACAGCATCCGCTCCATGAAGTATTGCTTCTCGTGCAATATAAGTATCTCGAGCCGGGGATAATAACTCAATACGATGAGGCATAACACTCTTATTTAATTGATTTTATATCGTATGGCGTCTCTTGATATACAAAGTAGTTTAACCAATTTGAAAATAATAAATTGGCATGTGCGCGCCACTTAACCTGAGGGTCTTTTGAAGTGTCGTTATTAGGAAAATAGTTTTGCGGAATTTGAATGTCCAATCCTCTATTTTTGTCGCGGAAATACTCGTCTTTAAGAGTATTAGGAGAGTACTCTGAGTGTCCGGTAATAAAAATCTCACGTCCATTTCTTGCCATGAGCATATATATACCAGCATCTTCACTCTCTGAAAGAATCTCTATCTCTTTGATTTTATCAACATCTTCTCTTCTAATTTCAGAGTGTCTACTGTGAGGAGCATAAAACTTATCATCAAAACCTCTGAATATAGGATTCTTACGATTATATACCGAATGGCAGAAAACGCCAAACATCTTTTCCGAAAGAGGATATTTAGGAACTTTATAGTAGTAGTTCAAAGCAGCTTGTGCTGCCCAACATATAAACAAAGTAGATGTAACATGAGTTCTTGCCCAATCAAAAATCTCTGTAAGTTCATTCCAATACGAAACATCAGTAAATTCAAGTTGTTCAACAGGAGCTCCTGTAACAATCATACCATCGTAGTTGTCCTTTTTTATAAGAGAAAACTCTTTGTAGAAAGCCTCCATATGTTCTATGGGGGTATTCTTTGAAACATGTCCCGAAATCTTCATAAAATCAATCTCAATCTGTAAAGGGGAGTTTGAGAGTAATCTTATCAAATCAGTCTCAGTTGTAATTTTGAGAGGCATTAGATTTAAAATCACAAGTTTAAGCGGACGAATATCCTGTGATGACGCCCTTTGAGAGTCCATCACAAATATATTCTCTTGCTTTAATAAATCTACTGCAGGAAGATTTACGGGAATAGTTAAAGGCATACTCTTTTTTTAATATTAGTTAATTAAAATACATAACCAAAGCCTATGTTGAAATAGACATTGTACATATTAAAACTCATTGCGGTAAAGTCGCTTTTGAAAAGAGGAATACAACCCCAAGTCAAATCTCCCGATATTAAAAGGTGTTTGTAAGGAATAAAGTCCACACCAACTTGAACACCAGCATCAACCTTACGCATATCATCAGTAAAGTCATAAACAGCATCAACGCCGTCAACACGAGGTCCTATTGGAGAACCATCACGCATATAGCCGTTGGTTGCAGTTCCTGAGAACTCTCCGTTAACCATAAACGAAGCGTATCCACCAAATTTAAGGTCCCAACGTGGAGATATATCGTAAACTGCCAGTAGTGGGATAGTTATGTAGTTATTACGAACTTTTGTTGTAACATCACCAGTGAAAACTCCCTCAATAGTAGAACCATCCATTGATACTACCAGTTGATAATTCTTCACCGAAGTATCAGTTTGCATACCTTTTATATCAAATTTAATACCCGATTGCAAACCCCATTTGTTGTTGAAATTATATTGGGCAGTACCTGATATTGTAAAAGAGAATGTAGGCTTAAATGAATTAATTGTTCTAATCTCAGCGGGGAGTCCCATAGGAGCAGTACCTCCAAGATTAAAACCAGCCTTTGCTGCAAAAACAAATCTGTCGGCAGGAGCAGCCTTTTCAATACGTTTTTCTCTAACTCTTACTTTAGCGGCGTTTATATCCTCAATAGTCAAGCAAGCCAATATAAGAACCAATATTATATATATCTTTTTCATTCTTTATCTATTTAAAATATGATTATTCGCAAATTAACTCAACATCATCAACCCAAAGTTTACTACCGGGGGCACCTTGGAACTCTGCTCCATAGTAACTTGATGAGAATACGATAGTAATACTATACTCGTAATAAGCCAAACGAGCAGGATCTATCTCTTTTGAGAAGGTAAATGGTAACTCTTTAAATACATATTCGTTAGGATAACCCTCTTCGTTAGTAGGAGTTCCATATTTGTCATTGTCAGAAAGAATTGCTCTACCAACCTCAGCCTCACTCGAAAGAATAGTCTTACCATCTAAGTAATTTTTTCCTTTATATAGTTCTTTCGCTTTAACGTTGTCAAACATTACGGCATATATAGCAGCATAGTCTTTGTTGTCAATATTTTGATTATTTCCGCTATTGTCGTTGTCTTTTGTACGTATGCCAGTAATATCTCCATTGGCATCATAAATATTAATTTCACCACCGCTTTTGTACTTAAACCAAACTTTTAGAGATTTAGGTTTTTTATTGAAAGGCATACCAAAGCGAGTCGCTTTCATCTGCTCTTTCATAATGTTGATACCTTTACCTGAGAACTCTCCAATAAAAAGGTTTCCAGCGGCAAGAGGAGAGCCTTGACCAATTGCACCAACATAACGAGTCTCCAATATTGTAGCGTATGCACCATTGTGAGCATCATCTTGAGATAGCGTTTTGTAGGTAGGATAGTCAGAAGGTTTTTTACCATTACCAGTAATTCTGTATCCCATATTACCCGAAGCCCAGATGTAAAGATCCGAAACATTACCGTCTTCATCCATTAACTTCTCAAAACAGTCATCATATACACCAGTAGTTGAGCGGTTCTCTGACCAATTCTCAAAATAGTATTCAGTAGGGAATGTCATATCTAAGATTCTCACTTCGTGAGTCTTTTTCCAATTACCATCCTCTGATATAACCTCAATTTCATGAGATCCAGAGTAGTCAAAATTGTCATTACCTCTAATAATTTTTGCACCCTCTGATAGAACAAACGAAATGTCAGTTATATTTTTTCTATCACCATATGCACCAGGCGAGATAAATATAGTTATACGTTCATTCTCAACTTTTTTACTTATTATAACATCTTTACCCAATAATACATCAACAATATCTGCCTCTGCATTAGGTAACTCATCTTTAATACAACTGGTAAAAACCATCAAAGGCAGTACCAAAGTAAAGATAATTTGTTTAATTGATTTTTTCATTCTTAAAGTGTTTAATATTTCTCTGTTATTTTTCGGGTGCAAAGATAATCATTTTTAGCGGAATAACCTCTATTTATGCTCTAAAAACCATAAAGAGTAGGTTGTTTGTTTAATTCGCTTCATAAAAAAAGAGGTAAAGCCAAAGACCTTACCTCAATTCTTATAATTGAACTAATAACTACTCACAAATTACCTTTACAACCTCATTGTTTACCTTTACCAACAATACTCCCTTTACATCTGGAAGAGGTATCTCAACTTCCCTCTCTACCGCTGAGGAGTTGGGGAAGAGGATATTTCTTCCCATAGAATCGTATATGCTTATGTCTGTTATCTCCTCGTTACTTTTAATATACAACACCCCATTTGAAACGTATGCTTTGGTGTTGTTAATCTCTGCGGTACTTTCGTTAATTCCTGATTCTTCAGCAGGATAAAATTGTTTGCCTTTGTAGTAGAAAGATTTTAAAGTAAAATTCACATTTGATCCCATTCCTGTAGTTGTAGTAACTCTATCGTACCATAAACCAAATTTTGAACCTATTCCTTTTATCCATTCTTCTTGAATATCATTATTACCCCAATTATACATCTCTATAGGAGTACAATATGGAGATCCCATATCCTCGAAAAAAGTTACTGTAATAAACTCATCTTCTTCATTCAAAGAAAAGTCATACAGACAAAACTCATCAAACACTCCTTCTTCGTCTTCTTCAACTCCAAAAAATATGCGAGCCCTCCCTCCTGTAACATAATTTAAAGTTTCGTAATCGAAATCGACAGGGTCAATATATACCTTCTCACCCTCAACTCTTATTCCTCCAACATACCCATAATCTATATTATTTTGTATGTCTTTTACATATAATTTAGAATATTTTTTATCATTCATAATAGTATCCCCTTCTAAATAATATGTGTAGTATGTATAATATATATCATACCATAATCCTGTTTCCGGATTTGCCCAAGATCTTTCTGCTTGTCCTTCTACTTCTATTACCCAAACCGCATCTTCAGTAGGAAATACATCGGGAAGAGTTATATCTTCTGTTGTTTGTGCATATACAGATATATTTGAGGTTGTAAGCAAAACTAACAAAACCAATTTAGTTATTATTTTATCTATTCGTTTCATAATCTTTGCATATTTAAAGTTTATAATATCTATTTAATTGTTCCATTTATCAGATTTAATATTGCTCCTTGTTCTATATCTAATTTAGATTCTCCCTCTATTGTCATATCTATTTAACTATTCACAAATCACCTTTACAACCTCATTGTTTACCTTAACCATTACCACTCCTTTAAGGGTTGTGGGTAATGGAATTTGAAGTGAAGCGTTACTGTATGTTCCTGAAGTTATTATTCTTCCCATTGCATCATAAACCGTAACCGAGTTTATATCTTCGGCACTCTCAATATACAATACCCCATCAGATACGTATGCTTTGGTGATGTTCTCCTCTTTGGGAGTTTCGTTAATTCCTGATTCTTCAGTAGGGTAAAATTGTTTGCCTTTGTAGTGGAAAGAATGAAGAGAATATATCGTGTTAGATGAAGACAGTCCTGTCATATATGCAATCCTATCATACCATAAACCAAATTTTGAACCTATTCCTTTTATCCATTCTTCTTGAATATAGGGCCCCCAATCAATGTTATATTCAAAAGGTGTACAATATGGAGTTCCTATTCCTTCTGCAATGCTTACTGTAATAAACTCATCTTCTTCATTCAAAGAAAAGTCATACAGACAAAACTCATCAAACACTCCTTCTTCGCCTTCTTCAACCCCAAAAAATATGCGAGCCCTCCCTCCTGTAACATAATTTAAAGTTTCGTAATCGAAATCGACAGGGTCAATATATACCTTCTCACCCTCAACTCTTATTCCTCCAACATACCCATAATCTATATTTTTTTGTATGTCTTTTACATATAATTTAGAATATTTTTTATCATTCATAATAGTATCCCCTTCTAAATAATATGTGTAGTATGTATAATATATATCATACCATAATCCTGTTTCTGGATTTGCCCAAGATCTTTCTGCTTGTACTTCTACTTCTATTACCCAAACTGCATCTTCAGTAGGGAATACTTCGGGTAGGGTTATATTTTCTTCTGTTTGGGCATATATAGAGATATTTGAGGTTAATATTAGCAGTGTTAATAAAACTAACTTACTAATTATTTTTGCTATTCGTTTCATAATCTTTGCATATTTAAAGGTTATAATATCTATTTAATTATTCCTTTTACCAAATTAAATATTGCTCCTTGTTCTATATCTAATTTAGATTCTCCCTCTATTGTCATATCTATTACTCCACCATTAATAATATTCAATATTCCCCCTGAGCATACTTTTATAAAGGCGTCTCGAATAACACCTCCATCTATTATTAACGATCCTCCCTCTAATATTGTTATAGAATTTGCCTGTTTGCCACAATCTGATATTGAAGTTAATTCTCCCGTAACTCTATATGTTAAACCCGAAGGGATAACCATTGGCATTTTAAGAATTAAAGAATCTATGGTTGTATTTGATTTTAAAGTCGTATATTTTTTGTTATTTATATATTCTCCCGTAGATGACCAATTACCATGTGCCATTCCCCATTCTATCAGAGATGCATCTCCTTCTGTATCCCATGCATATATGCTACGATATGAGCCTCCTACAAGTTCTGTTTTACCATCACCATCTATATCTCCTGCTGCAATACTTCCTGTAAAATTGGTTCTCAAATTTATAGGAAATCCTTTTACCTCTGTTCCATCATAATTATATGCATATATTTTCCCAGCAATAGTTCCTTCTGAAGCTTGAGGCTGAACAATTATTTCAGCCATTCCATCACCATCAACATCTGCAATCAATGGAGAAATAATAGGATTTATGTAGTCGATACTATCAGCAATAACGTTCAATTCTCCCTTTGAGTATTTATAAACTCGACCACAATAAGAAATTTTCTCCCCTTTATTATTTAATGTATAATAAAGATAAGATGTAAATACTACATCAAGAATATTATCTCCCGTAATGTCTCCAAGAGATAATGGGAGAACCTTAAATTCTGTATCTAAATCGTATGGTACATACTGAGAGAAGTAACAATAATAATTATTCTCTATATCTTTTTTTAGAATATAAAAAGTGAATTTATTATTTTTATTCATTTTTGCAGCAAATATTATCTCCTTTTGTAGGTCTCCATCTATATCACCAATTACTATATCACTACAAAATTGAACACTATCATTGGTATATATTCTCTTTCCATAATATTTGCCATTTTCTTCCATACTCCACATATATATTCCTTTATGTAAATATGTAGTATCTTTTTCATTACTACATGCAGCAAATATCTCTTTTTTGCAATCGTTATTAACATCTGCTATTGCTATTCGACCAAAAGATTTTAATTCAATACTTATTTCTTGATCTTCCTCATATACAAGAGAATCGGTGAGACTCTGAATAATTTTTAAGTCTTTGTCATAAATATGTATTCTTGATCCGTTATTATTCCATGAATATGGAGATGTCCTGACTATAATACTTTTATCTTTATTGTTTTCACTTAAATTTGTAATTATTGCACCATAAGGGGCATAATGACCTGCTCCTGCACAAAGAATAGAAGTATCTGTTTTAAATACTCCATCTTCAAAATTATATTTATTTATTGGCGATGGAGTACCTTTTGTATCACTGGTCGCACAAACCATTTGATATGTCCCATTATTATTTAAATCATCTATAGCAATTGCTCCTCTCATAAATGATTTTATATTGCTGTGGTCTTTAATTGTATCCGTCTCCTCAAACATTATTTTTTCACCACTTCCTTTTACTGCTACTATATTCCCAATACATTTATCTGTGCTTACACCTGAAAAGGCAGTAAATATATCATCTTCCCCATTGTTATCTATATCTTTGAGCAAAACAGGAGCATAGGTATAGTGAGTAAACTTTAAATCTGTATCTTCTACTCCTCGTGGTCGATAGTTTACAGGAAAACCATCTTTTAGAGTATTCTCTCTATATGTATATATTGTATCATATATTCCTATTCTTCCATATTCTGATACTGCTGCAACTCTATAATAATAATTAAGGTCTGGAACATTGTAGTCTGTATATGAGAGTGCATCAATAGGGTATTCATTAAGGGTAGTGCTTGTATTACTTATTGAACCGTCACTATTTACTTTGTGTCTTATTATTTTATAACCTGCAACGCTTCCATTTGTAGGAGTACTCCAAGATAATTTTATATTTTCACCTTCTGACTCTCCTTTTAAATTCCATGGAATTGAGATTCTGTCTGAAGTATTAAACTCATATTCCCATTCCTGTCCATATTTGCTCTTTACTATAATATTGCAATGAATATTATTATTTGATGTACTTTTTGTTACTTTAAATGTTCTTCTTAAAGTTTCTCCCTCTCCAATAATATATTCATCTGTTACAGGTGTAAAATTAACAATATTCGTGCTATCAACAACATTGTTTGTCCCTCCAAAATAGTTTAAGCATATAGGGACTTCTGTCTTATTTCTAAACGTTAATGTTACATTTGTACTTCTATGAGAATAATTTACAATATCTATTTCAGGGGTGTATATGCTTATTTTAAAGGTTTCGGTATAACAGTTGCCTTCTGAATCGCTTATTTGAAGTTGTAGTTTATTACCATTTAATGCTCCATCTCTTAACAATGTTTGGGCATTTTTATCTGTTATAATAGTAAACTCTTTTGTAACTTCTGCTCCGGAAGCTATATTTCCATATACTTGTATTGAATCCAATATGGTTATTATTGTATCAGACAATGATTCTTGAATATATCTAAGTGTTGCAGATACCCCTGAGGCTTGAGACATTCCTCTGTTTGCAATTGGTAAAGATATTTTTGTTGTTGCCCCCGCAATTGCGCCATCTGTTATTATGGTTGGATCTTCTGTCGTAAATATTATATCCTCATATTCGCCAAGTGTGAGTCTGTTTTCAGGTACAATATCTGCAACTTTTATAATTACAGGTTTATAATCAAGTGATGTAACAGATATTGTAATACTATCATTTGTATGTGGTAAAAATGCAAAGGTTTTACTATTATCTACAGACGTTATTTCAGCCTTCGCAAATATATCATCACCTTTTCTTACTGTTACTTCTGCAACTTCTCCTTCTTGAAGGTTTGTTACAGATATAGGTAGTAGCGTATATCCTTCATCATTGCTTATATCTCCTACATTAACAGATAATGTTTGAGGAATTTTAGTCCATATAGGAGTTAAGGGGTCTCCAAATACTGCCATTCCATTAATTACACCTTCATGTAATACAGAATAAAATATTTCAGAAACTTTGTTTGCAATATTATCATACAATGCCATTAATAGGTCATCGTAAGGGTATCTCCCAACATATCCTATATTTGAATTCCCCCAAAATGCTATACATCCAGAATTTGGATGTTTTATATAACTTTCCGCTATACAATCATACAAAAAATTAGAAGTACAACATCCATTTGACAATACAACTTGGTATAATCCATTAAAATTATCTAACGACTCTATGTCCCTGTTAAATATAGACTCTCTTTTATCTAAAAACGAACTCCCAAAAGAATCTTCTAAACTATGATCCTCGTGATATACTATATGAAATTTGGTATTATTGAATAATTCTCCATTTATTCCTCTAAACATATTTAGAGAAGTCAATTCCACAGACCTATCTTGAGGTAATTCTTGACACTTAGTATAATCCGTAATAGAAGAATAATCATACTTACATCCCAAATCATCAACTATATAAAAATCATTTATTCCATAGACTTTATTATCTCGATAAATTTCTTCTCTTGTTTTATAACTTTGACTAGGAACTTTTTTACCTGAACCATTCCTAAAACCTAATATAGCAGAGATTGCAAGATAATTATCAATATACGACGGATTATAAAAATTTCCTTTTTCGTATGTTATTATTTTATCAATAATAGTCCTCGCTTCTTGACTGTTTTGTGCAGGTATTCGAGAAAACAGATGAGTATGTCCATCCCCTTTCTGAGTAAAAAAATAATCATATGCAAATAGTTGAGAATAATGTCCTTCTTTTAATTGACTTGGAACTATATCTATATCTCCTCCAAATAAAACATATAGTGTACCCCAATTTTCATAGCATTCATCCAAATAGGCTTTTATACTATGTATTTTACTTCCGGTATTATATTCTTCGTATATTGATTCTACACTTTTTACTATGGTCCTATATCCTAAATCTTTTCGCCATTCTATTAGTTTTGAGAATGCGGGTATTAATGAATCACAAGTTATAACGATATATTCAGGTGTTGCTTCGCCTAAAAATTGTAATGGTGTGGCATCGGTTATTGATTTTAACTCTCCTCTTGTTTGAGTTGTTACCAATGCTGCATTTTGCATCTGGTCAGTTATTATTACAGCTGGGGCATACTCTTCAATCTCTTCTTTATTCTCAATTGTTACTTTTACTAATGATTGTATTTTATTAAAGCGTGATTGAGACATCTTTGGCTGTCTTGTCGGGATAGATCCTTGAGTGTGATTTAGGGTATATTCTATATCTCTAATACATAACTCCTTTGTTATAGGGTTATATATAAATGGAGTTATCTCTATTGTTACTATATTATATCCAAACTCTTCTCCTTGAGATACTATTCTTACTCCTTCAGCGGGGTATGATTGATTTAAACTGTATATACTATCATTTTTTATAAGGGTGGTTGTTTCTTCGGGATTCCAATAATATTCTGCTGGCTGTTGTGGAAATATATTATACAATCCGGGATATATAGTTGTATCGCTATAAAAAATTTCCAAATTAGATACTTCTGCTCCTTGTGGTAATACATAGCGTAATCTCTTTGAGGGAAGTGCAGGAAATCCCTCTTCAGCATATTGCTCTAAGCCTTTTGCTTCTATATCATCATATGTCCCTGTTTTCCCTAACGAGATGTCTAAAGTATCAGGGTCTAATCCTCCTGTTATGTTTTGGGCTGTTATTGTATGAGACAATAACATTGTTGCCAATAATATTATTATTGACAATATGTTTCGGTTATATTGTTTCAATTTCATGGTAGTGCATTTTAGAGGTTATTACTTTTGTCCTTATCGTATATGATGTCCTATTGCACTACCATTCTTCGTGTCTCTACTTCCTCTCCATCTATTATAAGAGAGTATATGTATATTCCTGATGAAAGATTTCCTGCTGATATTGTTATTGTTCCTGCTCCTTTTTCTAATGGGTATTGTTGTATTTGCAGGCCATTAAGATTATATATTCCTATATATGCAGATATTGCTGTTTGTGGTACTTGGTATCTTATTTCTGCTTCGCCACTAAATGGGTTGGGGGCGTTTTGCGACATATATGCTTCATCAATAGTATTTGATATGCTTGATGAATTTTGTGCTACACTTTTTGTTGTTATGGGTTGTGGCAACAATGGTGTTGAGGGATTTTTTAATTCCTCTATTTCTGCTTGTAATTCAGTTATCTCTATTTGTTGGTTTTGTACTGCGGTATTGAGTTCTTGTATGGCATTTATTAGTAATGGTATTATTTCATTATATGCTATTCCTTTTGTTCCGTCTTCTGCTGTTCGTACTGCTTCGGGGATTACCTGTTCTACTTCTTGGGCTATTAATCCTATTTTCTTGGGATTGGTGTTTGTTGTGGCGGTACTATTATTTTGAGATTTATTTTGTTGAGAAGCATTATTTTTAAAGCGGTAGGTTACTGGGCGTAACGAGTCTATTTTTGCTAATGATGATGTGGTTATTGTTTCTATATCTTCTTTATGATTGGCATCTGATAATTCTACATAACCGCCACCTGCATATACTTCTCCATTTCCTTTCACATAAAATGTTCTTTCTGAATATCCTCCCCATTTTTGATATGCAACAAATGGATATGCTGATGAATTTGTAACATCTGAGCGGATTCCTTCCATTGGGATACCTGTAGTTGTGGTCGGGTATTTTATTATTGAATGTAAGCCTACGCTTCCGTTTGTTATTATATTCACTGCCGCTTCGGAATACTGGGGATAGATTGTTGTGTAAGGTGAATAGTATGTATATCCCGCTGTTGTCTCTAATGTTTGTTCTAAATCTCCATCGTTTGGGACTATTTTTATCTTTCCTTGCTCCGACATTTTTAATCCATGGTTACTATTTGATGCGGTTATATATCCTCCCACAAATCCATTTGACGATTTTGAATATATTGATAATATATTTCCGATATTAAGTCCTGCTGTTGAGTCTGGAGATGCGACATTTAATGTTTTGATAGATGTAGTTGGCAGTGTCTCATATCCTACGAATGTTCTACCCAAACTATCTACTTGTAATTGTGCGGAAAGAGAGAATGTTGCTACTATTACAAATGCTACTGATAAATATAATACACGTTTCATACCCTAATAGTTTTTAATAGTTAATACTATATTTGTCCGAAATATAGATATAAATTTTGATAATACAAAATATTTTTTCAGTTTCTCGCAAAAAACAACATATCTGTTATATTATAATAGAAAAGAAGCTGTCTAACAAGGTGATTTCTGCGTTATGCTTGCCCTCTAAATACTCATTTACGCCGAGTAAACTCCGCTTTTTTGGGCTACACAAGCCTAGAAATCCCTCTTGTTATACAACTTCTAACAAAAAGGGAGTGTCTAAAAAACTTGTTAGACACTCCCTTTGATAAACAATAATGTAGTATAAATATTACATTATATATTGTGAACTGATTGACTCATTATTGTGGGCACGACGAATTGTCTCTGCAAACATATCGGCAATACTGATGATGTGAGCCTTTGGACAATCTTTTGTAAAAGGTATGCTGTCTGAGAATATCAACTCTGTCATTTTTGAGTTTGTTACTCGTTCACTTGCTGGGTCAGACATTACGGCGTGACTTGCTATTGCACGAACCGATTTAGCACCTTTCTCAATCATAAGGTCGGCAGCTTTAGTAATTGTTCCTGCAGTATCAACCATATCATCAACGAGTATAACGTTTTTGCCCTCAACATCACCAATAACCATCATACTCTCCACAACATTTGCTTTTGCTCTTTGTTTGTGGCAAAGAACAAGAGGTACACCAAAATACTTAGCATAAGTACTTGCACGTTTTGATCCACCAACATCAGGCGATGCAATAACCATATCTTCAAGTTTTAGTGATGCTATATAATCAACAAATACCGATGAAGCATATAGGTGGTCAACAGGTACATTAAAGAAACCTTGTATTTGGTCAGCGTGAAGGTCCATAGTAATCAATCTGTCAATACCAGCAACACTTAATAAGTCTGCAATAAGTTTTGAAGCAATTGATACACGGGGACGATCTTTACGATCTTGACGTGCCCATCCAAAATATGGAACAACAGCAATAACTGATGCTGCTGATGCACGTTTAGCCGCATCAATCATAAGCAAAAGTTCCATCAAGTTGTCCGAGTTGGGGAATGTTGATTGTACTAAATATACCTCACAACCACGAATTGACTCTTCAAACGAAACAGCAAACTCTCCGTCTGCAAAGTGTTGAATAATCATGTTGCCGAGAGGACATCCTAAATTCTCACAAATTTTCTCTGCCAAATAGCGTGTGTTTGTTCCTGCAAATACCTTTACCGGTCTTTCGTTGCTCATTGTAGTCCGTTTTATATTTATTTTTAACTTTAAAGTCTCTCTTAAAAGTTTTACAAAAGTAGTAATTTATTCTATGAAAATGTTATAAAACTCTATTTTTTTTTGGTGCATTTCCAAATCGCTGTTTCGTATGCCAATAATTTAGTAGCAAAAGGAGTTTCTTGAGATATATTTCTAATCTCTTTCTCTCCCGAAATCAACTCTTTACAATTATATTCTCCTTCATTGATTTTGAAATAATCAAAAAGATGCGAAGGAATATTAATATTCAATTCAGCCTCTTGAGGGCGGAAGTTAATAGCCACAATATACAAATCTTTTTTAAAGAAACGAGCAAACAGATAACTCCTGCCTGTTGAGATAGCGTCATTATTACCATTAACATACATCAAGTCAAAGAATAGTCCATTGCTTATGGCTTTCTCTTTTGCTGCAATGTTAAGTAGTTTTTTATATTTGTTTCTAATCTCTTTCTGTTCTGCGGTTAAGCCACGCAATCCTTTTTTTATCCAACCCCTAACTGAAGGAACACTCCAATAATCAAAAATAGTAGTTCTGCCATCAGCGCCGCTAAAGCCTTCCACATCAGTAGCCTTCTCACCAAGTTCTTGACCAAAATATAGCATTATGGGATTATTATCAATCAATGCCGACAATGCAAACAGAGGAAATGCTCTATGAGGATCACCCGTAAAAAATTGCGAAGCAGAGCGTTGCTCATCATGGTTTTCAGTAAAGTGTAGCATATTCTCTTTAACATCTCCAATTGATTGCCACCATTTAGTAATAGCACCAGTGTGACGGCCTCTAACAATATCCTTAAGAGTGTCATAAAGTCCTACCTTATCATACAGATAAGTAAAACCGCCACGCTTAACATAGTTATAGTATTGGTTAGGATTATACACTTCAGCAATGAAAATAATATTAGAGTATCTCTCTTGAACTTGAGCAATACACCATTCCCAAAACTCAACAGGAACCATCTCTGCCATATCGCAACGAAAGGCATCAATGCCCTTTGAAGCCCAAAATAGGAGAATATCCCTCATTTTATACCAAGTGTCGGGTATAGGATTAAAATGACACCATCCAGTAGCGTAATCAACACCATAGTTCAATTTAATAGTCTCGTACCAGTCGTTTATTGATGGAGATGCAGTAAAACAATCGTTACCCGTAACCTTTGCAGGAAACTCGTTATAATGATTTTCACCCTCTCCAATGGCAAACATCGGACTAAAGTTTTGCCCTGGTAAATAGTAGAAATTGTTTTGAGTTGAAAAAGCCCAATTATTGTTGTCATTGCCGCCCAAATCAACAGTACCTTCTGGTGCAGCATCTGAAGCATATTGACGAGCAACGTGGTTAGGAACAAAGTCCATAATAACTTTCATTCCTGCCTCATGAGTTCTATTAATCAAAGCCTCAAACTCTTTCATTCTCAAAGGAACATCATCAGCCAAATCAGGATCAATATCATAATAATCCTTTATAGCGTAGGGTGAACCAGCCAATCCTTTAACAACAAATTTGTTATCTGGTTTAATACCATATTCCGAATAGTCGGTAGCGGTAGCGTGTTCAATAACACCTGTGTACCATATATGAGTAGTACCTAAACTTTTAATCTCTTTCAATCGTTCGGGAGTGAAATCCGAAAATTTACCAACTCCATTCTCCTTCAGTGTTCCGTTGGGAACACAATTTTCTGTGGTATTACCAAACAAACGTGGTAGTACCTGATATATAATAATTTTTTCCATTCAGTCTTTAAATATTAAAAAGTATAGTCAACACATGCTCTACCTGCTGCAACAGCCTTAAATATTGAAGCTGCGGCAACGTGGTCGGGATGAGTAGCGTAAGTAGCCAAATCCTCGTAGTTATTAAAAACGGTAGTAAGTGCCAAATCAAAACTTTCAGCAGGATTTTCGTTTATTTGAGCCTCAATAGAAACAAGACAAGAGATTTTTTCTGGCAAAGCCATAAGGGCATCTCTAAATTGTTCTAAAACTTTACGCTTATCTTCGGGGTTTTCAAAATCTTTAACCTTAAACAGAACTATATGTTTTACCATTTCTAATAATTATTTTTGTATCTTTGTAATAGTATTATCAATTTTTCATCTAAAAAGTAAGGATATTGAAGTATTTCAATAGTTTTACTTTGCAAAGATACGAATAAGTGAGCATATAACAAACAACTTGTTTCTTGTAATATGATTTCAAATAGATATAGATCAATTTTTAAAATAGCATTAATATCGTTACTGCTTATATATATCACCTCATGTGCCAATCGTGATAAAAAGGTTGTATATCGCGATTGGAATGAGATAAAAACTGAGGGTTTGTTACGAGCAATAACAATGCAAAACTCCACCTCATACTTTATATATAGAGGAGAGGAGATGGGGTGTGAATATGAACTTATAAAACAGTTTGCCGATAACCATAATCTCAAACTTGAAATCATTGTAGCACAATCATACGAAGAGATAATCACATTATTAAAAGAAGGGAAAGGCGATATAGCAGTATATGATATGCCACAGAATCTAAAAAAACGAAGGAACTTTACTTATTGTGGTCCTGAGATGGTGACAACTCAAGTATTAGTGCAACGCACCGACACTACATTAATAAAAAAAGTAAAAGATTTAATATCAAAAAACATATACGTTGAAAAAGGAACAAGATATGAGGTGCGAGCAAAAAACCTTAATAAAGAGTTAGGAGGAGGGATAACTATACACTATAACACTCCCGATACATCAACAACCGAAGGATTTATTGATGCAGTAGCAAATGGAATAATAGATTATACTATAGCAGATAATGTAACAGCTGCACTAAATAAGAGTTACTATCAGAATTTAAATATAGGATTAACAGTTGGTTTTTCACAAAAGAGTTCGTGGTTGGTTAATAAAGCGAGTGAGCAATTGGCAGATAGTATAAACCATTGGGTAGAACAAAATAACAAAAGTCAAAAGTATATATCAACTCTTCAGAAATATTTTAAGATGAGTAAGTGGGGGAGTGAGCATATATCACCCAACCAGATGGCAATCTCTCTAAAAAATGGAGTAATTTCTCCCTACGATCATCTATTTAAACAATATGCAGACTCTCTTGGCTGGGATTGGCGAATATTAGCATCAATGGCATATAACGAGTCACAATTTGATTCATCGCTTGTTTCGTGGGCAGGAGCAAAAGGAATGATGCAATTGATGCCAGCAACTGCAAAATATTTTAGTGATGAAGGTTGGAGTATGACAAATAATAGAGAAAACATTGCGGCAGCAACACGATATATAGCATCATTGAACAAAAGTTTAAGAAAAAGAGTTGAAGATAAAGATGAACGAATAAAATTTATATTAGCATCATACAATTCGGGTTTAGGTCATATATTTGATGCAATAGCACTTGCTGGGAAGTATGGAAAAAATCCACAAGTGTGGTTTGGAAATGTAGATGAAGCCTTATTATTAAAAAACTACCCGGAATATTACAACGATTCAGTATGTCGGTGCGGATATTTTAAAGGAAAAGAGACAATAGCCTACGTAATAAAAGTGATGGAACTCTATCAGTTTTACAAACAAAATATGCCTGAAGATTAATAGATTAAAAATCTAACCCTCTTTTGAAACATTTTTTAATTTAAAAAAAACAAAAAAAATATTGTTTATGTAAATTTAATTATTTAGTTTTGGAACAATATTAAACCAATAGAATTTTATTATTAACAGGAGCATTGCTCCATAGTATTCACTTATAAAAATTTTTATTATGAAAAGAAACAAACTTAACATTGCGTTGGCATTAGTACTATGCTGCAGTTTGACTTTCTCATCTTGTATCGGATCATTTGGATTAACACACAAAACTCTTGATTGGAATAAGAGTATTGGAAGCAAATGGGTAAACGAAGTAGTATTTTTCTGCTTTATGATTATTCCTGTATATGAGATTACAGCATTAGCAGACGTATTAGTTATTAACTCAATTGAGTTCTGGAAAGGAACTAACCCTGTTTACGGAAGCAAATTTGTAGAGGGCGAGAATAGTAAATATGTAATCAATAGCCATGAAAAAGGATATACTATCACAGACGAGAACACAAACGAAACTGTTGAGTTAGTATATGATAACACAGACGACAGCTGGAGTGCAGTTGTAAACGGAGAGAGCCACAAATTCTTAACATTTGTTGATGACAACAATGTAAACGTTTACGATCAATTTGGAAATGCAACAACAGTAGAGTTGAGTGAGAGCGGAGTATTGGCATACAAAGATGCAGTAAAAGCGTTGATGCCTGTTGCTATGAAATAATATAAAAATGCAACATAACTAAAAGAGGAACATCCACAAGGATGCTCCTCTTTTAGTTTGCAGTTTATCTTACCTCCCTTCTTTATGGAGGAGTAAATGTAATTTTATAATCTTATTCAATAAATTTGGGGTTATACATAAGAATACCAAAGTTTATACCAAAGTTCCAGTTTTTACTTGGATATGAGTAGTAGTTGCCAAACAAACTAATCGAAGCAAATGGAAGGTTATAAGCAAGAGTAATCTCACCTAAGAACTCAGGATTTCGCATAAATTTACCATAAACAGCCTTATCAGGGTTAGTTGCAGATTGTTCAATTTTAAAGAATGGAACAAAACAGTAAAAGTCGCCTCTAAGTTGCAAGTTCTTAATAATATGCCAAATAGGAATAATCCCCGCAGCAATATATTGATTTGCTCTAAAAGCCTCGTTAAATACAGTTTTGCTATGAGGCGTTGGAGTAAAGGCAGGAGCTTGAATAATTGTAGAAGTATACGTATTATTAAAGTTTTTTGTTGAAAATAAGAAATCTCCTAATACGCCTATACCAAAATGTTTGTTAGGATTAAAATATTTATTAGCATTAGCGTGCATAACCAACCATGAGTGACGTTTCTGGTATGTAGTACTACTTGCATTGCCCGGTCTATATTTCTCTTTACCAGATATAAATTCCCCAATAATTGTAACTCTCTTGCCATCCCATGGATACATTAAATTGTTAAGAGTGTTATGCTCAAACTTTACTGAGCCCATAAAAAGGTTATAACTACTCTTGTCATTTGGAGTATTAGCATAATCAACAACATTGGTAGGGTAGTACTTATCAGTTAAGTAACCATAGCCCAATGAAATTTCGGCTTTACTGCTTGTTAGGAAAGGTAAACCAATTCTCACTTTAGCAAAAGCCTCTTGATTTAAAATAAATGTAGGAGATTCCTTTTGAACAAACAAACGTTCACTCTCATAATACTTTTTTCTTGAGAAAACTCCCATTAATTTTAAATATACAGGAACTTTGCTCGGCAATTCAAATTTAACCGAAGCCATTCCTGAGTTATATGCTCTACCAATATATCCGTTAAGATCAACATCTAACGAGTAGAGGCTTAGAGTCTTATATTTGGCATCTAAGTACATCATGTTTGTACTACCCGAAGATACGTATCCACCCAATCCAAACTCAAAATTATCCTTAAGGTTAGCATCAAGAATTAGCGAGAACACTCCTGTTGAATCGTTGTAAACAGCATGGGGAACCATGTCCGAAATTTTGTTATCCGACATAAGTTTATAATATGCATTCTCCATACCTTTTACGTCAAGAATACCAGTAGAGTCTTTTTCAACTTCAAACTGTTTGCGAATAAAAGATTGTTGAGTATTATTACCACCGTTAACAATAATCTTATCAAATATAAGTTCAGGAGTTTTACTCTTCCACTCCGCACGTTGCATAGTTTTAGCAGCAAGAGGAACACGTCTGTCAATTCTGCTCTTAATAGAATCAGCCATATCCAACCCTTTTTGATAACCCAATGCGAAAATCATATCTGCTTTAGGGAAGTCCAATAACCCCACTATAGTATCCAATTTAAATGAAATCAGTACTCCCTCATCTTCATCAACATTGTAGTCGGTTTTTTGCATAACCATGGCATCAATTTGAGCCATAAGGTCGCCATCTTTTGGATTAGTTGGATTACTTGCAACTTTGCTTCCAATAATAAAATCAGGAGCAAAATCCTCTCTCATAACATCAATAGGGAAGTTATTATATATTCCACCATCGTATAGTAAGATACTATCCTTTTCAATGGGTTTGAAAACAAAGGGGAAAGTCATTGAAGCTCTAACAGCATCCCCTAAATCTCCACCTCTAAAAGTAACCGCTTTCTTGTTATATACATCTGAAGCAACGCATCTGAAAGGGACAAAAAGATTATCAAAATTACCATTTGCTTGAGCAGTATAAACTGAAAAAAGTTGAAGGAATCCGTAGTTCATAGGAACAGGATTAATCAAACTCGAAGGCAAAAAAGTTGTAGTAACCTTCTTACTACCTTCAGTAAGTCCCATATTTATAGCTACAAAGCGAGACGAAGGATCGCTTTTTCTAAAGTAGTATTGTTGCTCTTTACTTATAACACCAGTACTCCAACTCTCAAACTGAGAAGATTTAACCACCTCCATCATCTCCTCTGGGGTATATCCCATAGCATATAGAGCCCCCACAATAGCCCCCATTGAAGTTCCTGTCACATAATCAATAGGAATTTCATTCTCTTCAAGAGCCTTAATAACACCAATATGAGCAATACCTTTTGCACCACCACCACTCATAACCAAACCCACACTTTGAGCATAAGTGTGGGTTGTAGTAATTATAAGTATAATAAAAAGCAAAAGTTTATGAATAAATTTCATACTGCTCTACATTGTAAATAATTAGTCATTAAGAGGAGAGTTATAGTACGAATCTTTAAATCCTAAGAAATAAAGAATACCATCCAAACCAATAGTTGAAATAGATTGTTTAGTATTAGCCTTAACTTTTGGTTTTGCGTGGAATGCGATACCCAAACCAGCAGTATTTAGCATAGGAATATCGTTAGCACCATCACCAACGGCAATAGTTTGAGCAATATTCACATTTTCTATTTGAGCCAGCAATCGCAAAAGTTCCGCTTTGCGTTTACCATCAACAATATCTCCAACATAACGGCCTGTAAGTTTTCCATCAACCACTTCAAGTTCATTAGCATAAACATAGTCTATGCCAAATTTACGTTTAAGATATTCGCCAAAGTATGTAAAGCCTCCCGAGAGGATAGCAATCTTAAAACCAACGGTTTTAAGAGTTTTCATTAAACGCTCAATGCCTTCTGTCATTGGAAGACTCTCCGCAATATCTTTCATTACACTAACATCCAACCCTTTCAGAAGAGCAACTCTTCGAGTAAAACTCTCATGGAAATCAATCTCACCTCTCATTGCCGACTCTGTAATCTCTCTCACCTCTTTACCAACGCCAGCGCGGTCGGCAAGTTCATCAATAACCTCCGTTTCAATAAGAGTAGAGTCCATATCAAAGCAAATCAACCTTCGAGTACGTCTAAAAATGTTGTCCTCTTGGAACGATATATCAATGCTCAACTTTGAAGAGAGTTCAATAAACGATGCTTGCATCTTGTTTTTATCCTTAGGAGTACCTCT
Source organism: Bacteroidales bacterium (assembly GCA_015061035.1). Lineage (GTDB taxonomy): Bacteria > Bacteroidota > Bacteroidia > Bacteroidales > G3-4614 > Caccoplasma_A. Next base: position 139,365 of record SUXK01000004.1, on the reverse strand, counting down.
GACCGAGAGTTCAATACAAGAAACACCCACTTCAGTCTCCACCTCTTCTAAGGGCATACGACCAGTAAGTCTTCGTATAGCATCAATATTAAGTTCATTCTCGGCAACAATCTTTGTTACCTCGCCAATTTGTTGAGCAGTAACACGTCTTCCCAATATAGTGATAATATATCTGCTCTTACCTTGTCTTCCAACCCAACTATTATACTCCTCTTCGCTAACGGGCGAGAATCTAATATTTACACCAATCTCAGTCGCTTTAAAAAGAAGTTCTTTAATAATACAACCAGAATTAATACTATCTGTAACAAACAAAATACCTAACGACAACGAGTGATGAATATCAGCCTGACCAATATCCAAAACAATAGCATTGTACTTAGCCAAAATGTTTGTTAAAGCACTTGTAACACCTGGACGATCATCACCTGTAATCTGTACAAGAATAATCTCTTTTTTATTAACCTCTTCCATGATTAATGAAAATTAGCGACAAAACAAAAAATATTATATGGCGAAGTTACAATTTTTTATTAATAAAACACAATATCAACGCAATAAATAAAAAAAATCATATCAATACCTAAAAAACAAAAAGCGGAAACACTTGTTCAGAGTCTCCGCTAATTTGAAATTAAAATATAAAATTACTAATCTTGCCAAATAATTTTTGTACCATTTACAATGTAAATACCATTTGAAAGACCTTCAAGAGACTCAGCATTTACTCTAATCAATCTTCCGTTCAAATCATACACATCGGCAGGGAATATCGAGTTGTCATTAGTTGGAATCTCAATACCAGTTGCCTCTCCATTGAACGATATAATATATCTGTCAAAAACCTCACTGTCATTAATCTGCAACATAGTCTCAAAGGGTAACCAATCCTCTTGTAACTTCTCAAATCCACCAACAACGTACTCATAAAGATTTTCTGTTGTAGCACTTACCTTATAACTACTTACTAATGAAGCATTGCTACCTCCAATAGATATTGCGTTTGGAGTAGCCTTGATAGTTGTGTTTTCTAATGGAGTAACAATATTATCACTGCTCTCTGAGTAAATCAAATAAGGAGTATTAGCACTTAACACCCCACTATATGAAGTAAAGTTTACCATATTACCCTCAACCTTGTCAAAAGCATAAACATCACCATTAATACTATTACTATTCACATCAAAAGGAACAACCAACAATCTCATTTCGTTAGCATCAATACCTCTATCAAAATTTACCTCAGTAGCAGTAAAGTTGTATGGAGCATAGAAATCAACATTATCTTTTAAAACAACCTCTGAAGCCATATTATAGGCATTGATAACATTTTGGCTATTTGTCAAAGTTGAGGGAGCATCATATCTGTTGCTACCAGTAACAAAAACAAGAGCATTATCGGGTAGGGTAATAGCCTCTCCATTTGAGTAGATAGTCTTCTTCTCATTCTTGCCATAATAAACATCTAAATTATATAAAGTTTCATTTGCATTAGCAATAGTGATATCCTCACAATTACCTTCAGTTGCCTTAATTTCAAAGTTACTACCTAATGAGTTTAAAATATCGGTTGGTATAGTAAATTCTTTAGTATTTGATATATAAACTAACACTCCGTTTTGGTCATACACTTTAAAACCAACAGCCCCCTCTCCCTCAATAGTAATATTACCATTGCTTGAAGTAAACTTATAACCATTACATTTAAACTCGTCAGAGTAGTCGTTATATTGACCAACGTCACCAACCTCACCTATTGGGTGTTCATTATTAAAGTCGCCTCTTAAAGCTCCAATAGGCATACTATCATAGTTAGCAGGTGATGGTTTAATACGGTCATCAATAAAGATGATGCTACTATTTTTAGGGTAGTTTTTGCTCTTAATATACTCAAGAGTAGCCTCAATATCTTCAGCCGTAGTAGTTGGGTTTGTGTCAATATAGAAATTGCCATAATCGTCCTTATGGAAACCTAAATCATTACCATTATTTTGTGGAGTTTCAAAGAAACCAAACACTTTAAAGAACTCAGTTAAGTCCTCTCCAGCAACATCGCATACGTGGCGAACAAATTTCAAACTCTCATCTTTAAGTCTTATGGTAACACCCTTTCTTCTGTCCAACGGATCGTTACGCAACGATCTAAACAAGTTGGGATAGAACTCGGGATTATTACCCAAAACATGGTAATAGTAATAAAGTTTTGTGTACATTAAACATTGCTCCCAAATATCACGAGCAGTCCAATGCACATTATTTGCAAAGTTATTAATGGTAGTAGAAAGTTCATCGGCACGCATTGTAAAACGACCTTGCTTATATACTGCAACATTAGAGAACAAATTATTGGATACCTCTGTGCATCCCACCATATTAATAACGTTTTGGTGAATATGTCCATTCTCGTGAGCAGGACCCCAAATAGCACCAGTTGTGTTCATCTCCTCATAGTTCATTACACTTGGCAGAGTAGTTTCGTTATAATATGTACCATACGAACTTGCATACATATAACTATTACCTATTGAGGCAGCAATAAGCAAGTTGTTAAAATAACCCTCATAATCCTCAAATCCCATAAGTTCGCGTTGCGACTTAATAATATTATCCCAAATAGTTAAAAGTTCAACCATATATACAGGGCAATATTGTTTAACCAACTCACAATTCATATTAAACATCAAGTAGTCAGTCTTTAAGTTAATTACCTCACTGTCTTTGAGTAGGTAAGATTGCAATTTACTCCAGTCAATGTTGTTATCTCCTTTTGTGAGGTCAAAATATCCGTTAACGCTACCACCCTCAATATGAATCTTTATATCTGCAATATCTGAAAGTTTAGGATAAGAGTAGTTGCCATAACCATCGTTGGTAACATCGGCAGTATAGTATATAAATAAGTTTGCATCTTCACTTAAAATAATAGAGTTTAAACCTTTTGCGAGAGGAGAAGTAACTCCAGCGCTACTTGTTCCATTAACGGCCTCTATTTGTAGCGACACACCGCTTGGAATATCACTATCCACTAATATTAAAATAACATCACCGCTCTTACCACATATACCGGTAGGGTTGCTCAATCTGCTAAAGCAATAGCCATTTTGAGTAATAGCAGTCCAAGCATCCCAATCCCAATCGCTATAAACTTTATAGTCTGCAATACGGAATGTCTTTTCGGTCTTATTCCAAGCAATATCGTAAGTTTGCCAACTATTGTTTTTAACTTTAAGAATCATCTCTTGCAATAGAGGATTGAAAATATCTTTATTCTCCAAGTTCATTAGTAAAATATCATCGGTCATCGATTGATATTCAGCTTTAAGAGTTGTGCAAGCATAATCTTCAAAGAAATACATTAAACGAGTTTGAATAGCAGCTTTGTTATCTTGTAAATCCTTAAATGCATTATAACTTTCTTGGGCTTCTTCAATCTCGTTGTCAGTTAAATTAACTGATTGAACACGCCAAACCGAAGCATCTGTATTTGTATACCATCCCACAACATAGTTCTCTTGTGAAGAGGCACAGTGTAAACCAACAGTACTGTAATCAGTAATGGTAAATGAAGATATCCATTTATCTCCTCTGCTATTAATAGCAAAAGTGTGTTGCGAAGTTCCGGTAGAGTAGGGAACAGAAAAAGTACCTCTTTGAGCCTGAATATATCGTTCAGTTAAAACATTTTGTAAAATATAGTTATCTCCGTTGGCAATCACTCTCCAATATTGAGCAAAGTTGTTCTCATCAAGAGGCATACATTTAACGGAGTTATTTGTGAATAGTTCAGTCATAACATTCCCGTATGAGTTGCTGATAAATCTGTAAATCTTGCCGGCAACAACTTCTGTATCCACACCTGCCATTTCAGTAAAATGGTCTCTTATATTATCTTCTGTAATATTAGTAACAACCTCCAAGGTCCAGTCCGAAGCAGTGGAGTTTCCACCACTACCAGCATCCCAAACCACGAGGTTTTGTCCACCACCTGCACAAGCATAGTTTTGATGGTGCAAACTATTTCTCCCCGAAAAATCATCAGTAGCACTAATAGTAATATAGTTAGTACTTGAACTTGAGTTATTATCTCCGTATTTAATATAATAAACTTTTGGTTCAGAACTTGAAGAGCTTGTAGAGCCTGTTGATAAATCATTAATATACCTGCCCGAATTAGCATTACGCAAAGTGTAACCATTACCATTAGGCTCAATAATCCAAATTTGAGAGAGGTCTGTGTCAGAAGTTTTTTCTTTGATGCTTAAATTGTTATTATCATTTTCTGAAAGCATTGGATTACTCCATCCAGTAGAGTATGCATTTCTGTTTTTAAGTCTAAAAAGAGAGTGGTTTTCCAATTGATATTCTAAAAGTTCTGCACCCGATAGGTTAGTTGGATTACCTAAAGTAACAGGGTATAAAGCCCAGTCGTTATTGCCATTAGTGGAAGTTACATTACCATATCCCCAACCTGCAAGTGAGGCATCGCCGGGACCATTGGCATCCATAATCATATTGTTGCCATCGTTAAAATAGAAGTGCCCGACATTTCCGTTAATAGTATTACAACTATAAAGCACACTCTTATTGGCAGTAATACCATTATTGTTTCCTTCAGTTAAAGTTCCAAAATAGTTACCATTGCCTGTTTGTATATAGTATTTATCGGTAGTTCCACTCTCCACCAAACGAATTAAAAAAGCACTTTTTGAGGAGGCATTATCTCCAACAACAGGAACTTCGCTATTTTTAACGTAAATCATACCATTAGAGCGTTCGTAGGCGTATGTGCCTCTACCTCTATTATACATCAAGTACCATTGATTAGTAGTAAAAGATGAAGTCTCACTGCCAATCGCATTAATAACTTTACCAGATAGTTCGCTCAACTGAGCCATTGCTGGAGTTGTAAAACATAGTAACATTCCCCATAAAATAAGAGTACAAAACTTTCTCATATTAAACTTATAAAATATCTATTTTGCAAAATTAACTCAAAATACAAAAATAGTTACAAACGTTATTAAAATCAAATAATTAACACTAATATGTTTTAATATAAAAAAAGAAAATAAAAAAGGCTGTGTTACACAGCCTATAAACCAATATATATATAATCTTCAATTTTTTACTCCACCTCAATAACAAGGTAGTGCGAAGTACTCCAGAAAAGTTGGGTATCCAAAATTTTAAGAGTTAAATATCCGTTACTATCCTTGTCAATAGAGTAACTACCATTAGGATGAGTAGTTAAAACATCTGCTTTTTTGCTACCAATCTCTAACTCAGTAATATCACGCATATCAACCTCTGTAAAGTACTCTTTGTTGAAATCACCTTTTAGAAGATTACGACCACGCTTCTCTATAATCTTATTCTCTCTTAACTCTTTCGAAGTGCCAAAAGCATAATATACTCTGTTGAGTTCGCTATCTTGAGAGAGTATCATATCACTTTGAGAAGCATTAATTTGGGTAAGAGTGGTAACCGCATCATCAAGTTCAGCAATTCTTATATCGCGTTTGGCAAGTTCGCTTTGAAGGTTGGTAATAATTTGAGTCTTCTCATCCATCATCTCATTTAGCGAGTTGATAGTCTCTTTAAGTTGGGCAGACTCATTTTGGCTATTGCTAAGTTGTTTTTGAAGTCTGTTAATCTTCTCTCTGTTCTCTTTGAGAATATTTGAAATAAGAGTCATATCCGAAGCAATTCTCTCTCTTGTACTCTTGCTTAAATCATCACCAATGTTATTGTTAACAACAATGTAGTTCTCGGCACTCTTGATTTCGTTAAAACCTGCCTGAATTTCGTTTATAAGCATCAAAACCTCTTCAAATTCTGCCTTTGTTTGAGCATTCTCTAACATTAAAGAATCGTTCTCTTGCTTTAATGCCGCATTCTCATCATTACTGATTTTCTGACACGAAACAACACACAATATACAACCACTAAATAGTAGCGATAATAAACTCTTATTCATAAATCTATAATTTTATATTTTTCACGAAAGTATATATTAGAAATGCAATTTCAAAAAATGTAAAAATTTTTTATATCAAATTAATATTTATTTAGGGGCGAGAGTTAATAATTAGGAATTCTTGGTTGAGTAAGAGCATTCTCAAACATGTTTGGGCAATGCCGAGTGAGAGCAGATTCAACAAGCATAGGCTTGATTATTAGGGACTACAAATTAGGAATTAAACTAATACCTAATTATAAATACTATTTCCCTGCAACAACAACAACAAACTCGCCTTTAGGTTCGTGAGTTGAGAAATGAGCAATAGCATCAGCAATAGAGCCTCTTACAATCTCTTCATGAAGTTTTGAGATTTCTCTGCAAACAGCACACTCTCTTTCGCTACCAAATATCTCAGAGATTTGAGTAAGAAGTTTAACAATGCGGTATGGCGACTCGTAAAATATAATAGTCCTCTCTTCAGTCGATAGTTCAGTTAATCTTGAAACTCTGCCTTTCTTTTGAGGTAAAAAGCCCTCAAAGCAGAATCTGTCGCAAGGTAACCCTGAAGCAACAATTGCAGGAACAAATGCAGTAGCACCGGGTAGACACTCAACCTCAACCCCTTGTCTGGCGCACTCTCTCGCTAACAAAAAACCGGGGTCTGAGATACCGGGAGTTCCGGCATCTGAAATTAGAGCAATGTTCTCTCCGCCCTTTATACGTTGGGCAACACTCTCAATAGTCTTATGCTCGTTGAATTTATGATGTGGTTGAAGTTTCGATTTTATATCAAAATGTTTTAACAGAATACCACTTGTTCTGGTATCCTCTGCCAAGATACAATCAACCTCTTTCAATACTCTTAAAGCACGCAGAGTTATATCTTCGAGATTACCAACAGGAGTGGGAACAATATATAGTTTTGCCATCTCTTTTATTCAAAACATTGTTTAACTCTATCAATAAACTCAATCACCATCTCTTCGGTCTCTACGTCAGAGGCAAAATATTCGTTGATATACTCCATGGCATCATCAAACGACTCTGCTTCATCAATGCCGTCAAACATATCGGTCATATCAACGTCACTGTTGCCAAACAACTCTCTTTTGTATAGGAATATGTCATTAATGCTCAATACCGAGCGAATCTTTTTGTGATTACATTTTTTGAAACTCTCTTTTGATGCAAAGAGGTCAATATCTTTATCTGTTGTGATAGAGTCTTCATCATCTTCAACACTCTCCTCAACCTCTTCTTTCTCTTCAATGTACTCAACATCAAAAGGAGGCTCATTATCGTTTTCAAGGTCACTGTAAACGTAAGTATCCTCTTCCTCTTCTAAGGTTTCCTCCTCTTCTTTATCTTGGGTGTCAAAGTACTCCTCTTCCTCTTTTAAAGGGATAGCCTCTTCAAACTCAAACTCTTTAATTTCAGCCTTAACCTCTTGTGGTGTATAATCATATTCTGTATTATCAACCTCAATCTCTTCACACTCTTCACTATTGTCCTCTGTTAGTTCATTCTCCTCTTCAGAGTCTGTAATATTATCAGATGAGGGATAAATCTCCTCTACTTGAGGGTCTATATCTACACTCTTTTGGCTCTCTTCAACATCTTCAATCTCCTCTTCGGTTTGGGGAGCATCTATTTTATATTCAATAACATCTTCATCCAAAGATAGAGCCTTATAAATTTCAGAACACTTTTCAACTGCAAGTTCTTTAAGAATTTGTGGAGTATTGTTGCCACTATCTTTAATAACAACTAAAAGGTCCGATAACTGTCTAAGTTTATCGATAATCTCTTTTGAAACAGTGTTCATAGGTCTTTTTTTTTGAAAGTTAAGAATTAATATTCAAAAGTTCCGAACTCTGATTTTATTATAAGTTCTTTCTTCTCCGAAGCCTCAACACGTCCCACAATTTGAGCATCAATATTGAAACTCTTGCTTATAGCAATAACCTCTTCAGCGTACTCAGGGCTTAGATATATCTCCATACGGTGTCCCATATTGAACACTTTGTACATCTCTTTCCAGTCAGTACCCGATTGCTCTTGAATAGTTTTGAATAGAGGAGGAACAGGGAATAGGTTATCTTTAACCACTCTAACGTTATCAACAAAGTGAAGAACTTTTGTTTGGGCACCACCAGAACAATGCACCATACCATGAATTTTTGAACGCATAGCATCCAAAATCTTCTTTATAACAGGGGCATATGTACGAGTAGGAGATAACACCATCTTTCCAGCATCAATATCCAGACCCTCTATTGCATCGGTAAGTTTCAATCCTCCTGAATATACCAAATCATCGGGAACAGCAGCATCGTAACTCTCTGGATACTTCTCCGCAAGATATTTTGAGAATACATCATGTCGAGCAGAGGTAAGACCATTGCTACCCATACCTCCATTGTACTCTTTTTCGTAAGTAGCTTGTCCGTATGACGATAAACCAACAATCACATCCCCAGGTTGAATGTTGTGATTTGATATAACATCACTTCTTTTCATTCTACAAGTAACAGTACTATCAACAATAATAGTTCTAACCAAGTCGCCAACGTCAGCAGTTTCACCACCAGTTGCATATGCGTTAACACCAAGTTCACGCAACTCTGCAAGAAGTTCATCAGTACCATTTATAATAGCCGATATAACTTCGCCGGGGATAAGAAGTTTGTTTCTTCCAATAGTAGAAGAGACCAAAATATTATCAGTAGCACCAACGCAAAGAAGGTCGTCAATATTCATAATCAAAGCATCTTGAGCAATGCCTTTCCAAACCGAAATATCTCCAGTCTCCTTCCAATATAGGTATGCCAATGAAGATTTTGTACCAGCACCATCAGCGTGCATAATGTTACAATACTCATCATTACCACCTAAAATATCGGGAATGATTTTACAGAATGCTTTAGGGAAAATACCCTTATCAATATTTTTAATTGCGTTATGTACATCCTCTTTTGATGCTGAAACTCCACGAAGGTTATATCTTTGGTCGCTCATAATATTTAGTGAACTTGTTATAGTGTTATAAATTAATTTTGTGATGTATATTTTTGAAGACGGCTAATATATTTGCCAATAATATCAAATTCAAGGTTTACAACTGTGCCAACTTTGAAAGTATGAAAGTTAGTATTCTCAAAAGTGTAAGGTATGATAGCAACACTGAATGAGTTGTCGCAACTATTACAAACAGTAAGGCTGACGCCATTAACAGTAACAGAGCCTTTTTCAACAGTCATATAACCTTCAGCGGCCATCTTTTTATCAAACTCATACTCAAAAGTAAAGTATGTACTTCCGTTACACTCACTAACATCAGAGCAAACAGCAGTAGTATCAACGTGACCTTGAACAATATGTCCGTCTAATCTGCCATTCATCATCATGCTACGTTCAACATTAACTTTATCGCCAACATTTAACAAGCCTAAATTACTCCTCTCTAAGGTCTCTTTAATAGCAGTAACGGTATATTCCTCACCATTAATATTAACAACAGTCAAACATACACCATTGTGTGCAACACTCTGATCAATCTTGAGTTCAGAAGTAAAACTGCACTTCATTGTAATGTTTAAGTTTGTACCCTCTTCTTCAAGACGAGTAACAGTAGCAAACTCTTCTACAATACCTGAAAACATTATATTTCTATTAAATAATTAATCAATTAAAAACTTTTTCTTCTTTTTTGAGCAGTTGAATAGTACAAATATAAACAAAAACTATACTAAAGCCAACTCAAAAAGCAATTTATGCACAGAATATCAAAATCAATAACTGAGCAGTTAAAACACGCATAAACATTGTAAGTGGATATACGGTAGAGTATGCAACAGCAGGAGCGTCATTATTTGCTAACTTATTAGCGTATGCAAGAGCTGGAGGATCTGTCATACTACCACTCATTAATCCCATCATGGTACAATAGTTTAGTTTGAATTTAAGACGAGCAATAGTACCAACAATCAAAAGAGGTAATGTAGTTATAATGAATCCCCAAAGAACCCACCAAAGACCATCACCACTTACGATAGTATCAACAAAACTTCCACCTGCCGAGAATCCCACACTGGCAAGGAATAAGCAGATACCAATCTCGCGTAACATTAAACTTGAACTTGTTGATGTGTATGTAATAAGTTTTAGTTTATATCCAAAGCGGCCAATTAAAATAGCGGCAATTAGCGGACCACCAGCCAACCCAAGTTTCATGGCGGTACTCATTCCGGGGAATTGGAAAGGAATACTTCCTAAGATAATACCTAATAGAATACCCACAAATATGGTAATCATATTTGGCTCATTCAAACGTTTCATTGAGTTACCCATACGGTCAGCAAGGCGATTAATATCCTCTAACTTACCAACAACAGTTATACGGTCACCCATTTGAAGTTTTAAGTTAGGAGCCGCAACAAGGTCCATACCAGCACGGTTTACGCGGGTAGCGTTAAGTTGAAAACCTGCATGAAGTTTTAGAGAACTGATAGAACGACCATTGTATTCAGGTTTAGTAATTAATATTCTGCGAGAAACAACAGGAGCATCAATAGCATCCCAATCCATTTCAACTCTTTGACCAATGAAAGCCTCAACAGCCTCCTCATCTGAAGGAGAGAGTACTAAAATCATATAGTCACCTTTGTTTATAACGGTAGTTGATTGAGGGATTATAACCTCTCCACTCTCTTTCTTAATACGCGAGATAACAAAATCTCTTCCTAAGAAATCAAGAATCTGTTTAAGAGTTTTACCATCCAACATTTTGTTCTCAACCATAAGACTAATAATCATAGGTTTTTGAACAGATGCTTCGTTCTCCTCTTCAATAAGTTTACTCTCTTTGGTAGCACTTATTTTAAAAATTTTCTTGATGACAATCATTGATATAATTATTCCCACAACTCCAAGAGGATAAGCGGCAGCATAACCAGCAGCAGTGCTTGGAATATCAGAAGATTTTCCTAACTGTTCAAGAGCCTGTTGGGCAGCACCCAATCCAGGAGTATTGGTAACAGCACCTGAAAGAACTCCAACCAAATCTTCCATTCTTGCATCGGTTAAGAAGTAAATTGAAATAACAGTGGCAATATTCAACAGAATAACACCTAATGCTAAGGCATTAAGAATCATACCACCTTTTTTGAAAGAAGAGAAGAATCCTGGTCCAACTTGTAAACCAATAGAATAAACAAACAAGATAAGTCCAAGTTCTTTAGCAAAATCCAATACATCTTTGTTAATTGAGAAGTAGTCGGTAAAGTGACCAACTAAAATACCAACAAACAAAACAAATGTAACACCAAGAGAAATACCAAAAATTTTTCTCTTACCCAACCAAACTCCCGCAGCAATAATAAATGAATATAATATTACAGTATTTGCTAAACCTGGAGTAAAAATAAGATTACTTAACCAATCCATGATTTATATATAAATATAATTATATGCGTAAAAAACTTATATCGTACAAAATTAATTATAAATAATGATATGATGGTAATTTTAAACAAAATAATTTGTGTAATTTTGGAACATTATAAAATATTGAGAAAATGAGAATTTCATTATTGTTGTCAATGATACTATTGGCAATTAATATATTGTCAGATATATACATCATTAAACAACTTCCAAATCGTTTCAGGAATACCATTTTTAAGGTGGTAATATGGAGTATAAATACTTTAGTATATATACTTTTTTTAGTGTTTGTGTCACTAATATTTGTAAAAAATACAACTATAATAAGCCAGAATATTGAACTTGTAGTATTTATATTCTTTCTTATCACTCTACCCAAAATAATATTCTTAATAATTTCGCCATTAGATTATCTTCAAAAGATATGGAGTAAAAAACGAAAATACTATTTTACCATAGTAGCAACAATAATCTCTATTGCTCTATTTACAACATTACTATACGGTATGGCAGTAGGCAGAAAAAAGATAGTATGTAACAACGTTGAAATAACGTCTAAGCAACTGCCTGTAGCCTTCAATAATTTTAAAATAGTTCAAATATCAGACCTGCACTTAAAAAGTTTATATGGCGATACCACTCTTATTGCAAGTATGGTAGAGAAGATAAATTCTCTAAATCCTGACATCGTATGTATAACAGGCGATGTAGTAACACTCTCTGCCGATGAACTACTCACATATAAAACTCAACTCTCAAAACTGAAAGCAAAAGATGGCGTATATTCAGTATTAGGTAATCACGATTACGGCGATTATGTAAATTGGAAAAACCTCTCTGAAAAACAAAACAACCTGCAAAATCTAAAAACCTGTCAAAAAGATATGGGTTGGATATTGCTTAACAATGAGAGTAACGCAATCGTAAGAGAAAGAGATTCAATAGTGGTTATTGGCGTTGAGAATTGGGGAAATCCACCATTTCCGCGTTATGGCGATTTGAATAAAGCGTATCGTACACTCAATGACAATAAATATAAAATCTTGTTATCGCATAACCCAGAGCATTGGCAACAGGTGTTAGATAAAACAAATATAAATCTAACACTATCGGGGCATACTCATGCAATGCAACTAAAATTCTCGTTTGGAGATAAACAATACTCTTTAGCATCGTTGCGGGGAGATTGGTGGAGTGGACTCTATCAAAAGGGAGAACAATCACTCTATGTAAACGATGGAATAGGATGCACACTCTTCACCTTCCGTTTAGGAGCGTATCCTGAGATAACATTAATAACCCTAAAATCGCATAATAATGAATAGAGCAATAATAGGTATCGGCTCAAACATACCCGCAGCAAAGCAAAGAGTAGAGAAGTGCTGTGCAGATATATTAAAGATGGTTAGTGAGGCGCAATTCTCATCAATATATGAAACCGTAGCCATTGGCTCATTACCCCAACCCAACTACCACAATTGCGTAGGAGTTATTACCACATCAGAAACCTTTGAAGAGTTAAAACTCCGCCTGAAAGAGTATGAACGTCAAGCAGGGCGTTTGCCAGAGCATAAAGCAGACGGGAAAGTAATAATTGATATAGATATAGTAGTTTGGAACAATGATGTAATAAAACCAACCGACCTCGCTCGCTCCTATATGACAATAGGAATGAATGAATTGAACATACAGGTATAGCGTAGATGATATTTCATATCTCCCCAAAAGGTAGTAAATTTGTACTTCAATAGAACAGAACAAAATGAACACTCTAATATCACTAATACACCCAGTTCCACGAATGTCAGAGTTTAGGTTTAAAACACCCATAATGTGGAATATAAACAAAGGCGAGCAGTGGGCTATTGTAGGAGCAAATGGCTCAGGAAAATCGCTATTAGCAAATATGATACAGGGGCGAATAGCCTTGCGTGATTTAGACGGAGAGATAAAATATAACTTTACCGAGCCACTATTTGAAGCAATACGCACAATAGCATTTAAAGATATATATACAATGGTAGATGGCACAACCGCCTACTATCAACAACGATGGCATTCGCAAGATGCCGAAGGAGTTGTAACCGTAAAAGAGATACTACAACCCATAGCGCCACTCTCTGAAATTGAACAACTCTTTGAGATGCTAAATCTAACAGATATACTTGATAAGAGCATAATATTTCTGTCAAGTGGAGAACTCCGAAAATTTCTATTAATAAAAGTAATACTAACGCATCCCAAACTATTAATAGTAGATAACCCATATATAGGATTAGACTCAGCATCTCGAAAAAGTCTCGATGCGATGTTCTCTTCAATGGCAAAGATAAACGGAATGCAACTATTACTACTATTATCAAATCCTGCCGATGTTCCCGAGATAGTAACACACGTAATGCCTGTTAAGGATATGGAGTGTATGGGAGCAAGAACACGACAAGAATTTATTGCTGATACAGCATTACATACCCAACTATTCAACTATTCTTCGGTTGAACCTTTGTTGCCCGAGAAACTAAGAGAGGCATCAGAGCATCAAGTAACCTTTAGAATGGAAGATGTAAATATAGTATGCGGTAACAGAACAATACTGAAGAATGTTGATTGGGAGGTAAAGAATGGAGAGAAGTGGGCATTAATAGGGCCAAATGGCTCGGGGAAAAGCACGCTATTGAGTTTGATCTATGCCGACAATCCAAAATCATATTCAAACACACTATATCTATTTGATCGCAAACGCGGAACAGGAGAAAGTATTTGGGATATAAAATCCCGAATAGGATACGTCTCTCCCGAGATGCACCTCTATTTTATGGAAGATATACCTCTGTTGCGTATCGTGGCATCAGGATTTTTTGATTCAATAGGCGTATTTCGCAAATGCACACCAGAGCAAGAGACTATTGCAATGGAGTGGATAAAATGTTTTGGAATAGAAGATATAGCACACCGCTCGTTTCTCTCACTATCATCAGGAGAGCAAAGGTTGGCACTATTGGCACGAGCCTTTGTAAAAGATCCTGACCTTATAATATTAGATGAACCACTACACGGATTAGACGTAGCAAACAAAGAACGAGCATCAAAAATAATAGAGAGTTTTTGTGACCGCAAGGGAAAAACACTTGTATATGTAACGCACTACACGCATGAGATACCCCAAGCAGTAACAAAAGAGTTTAAGTTAATAAAACATTAAAGCAAGTGATAAGTTACCTACAAATAGAAAACCTAACCAAGTCGTTTGGAGCAAAAGTGCTATTCGAAAATATCTCTTTCGGAGTAGCAGAGAATCAACGTATAGCCATAGTAGCAAAAAACGGAACAGGAAAAACAACCCTCTTAAATATAATAGCAGGGGAGGAGGATTACGATTCAGGCCGAATAACATTCCGTAACGATTTGCGAGTAGGCTATCTGTCACAAACTCCCTCATTCCCATCAGAACTAACAGTGTTAGATGCCTGTATGCGTTCTGATAATGAGATAGCACAAACCGTAGCCCAATACGAAAGAGCAATGCTTAATCTTGATACCGAAAACCTTGAAGAGATATTGGTAAAGATGGATATGCTCAAAGCATGGGATTATGAATCGCGAGTAAAGCAGATATTAGGAAAACTTAAAATTCACGACTTTAATCAAAAGATAGGAGAACTCTCGGGTGGACAACTAAAACGAGTAGCATTAGCCAATGTTTTGATAGGAGAACCAGACCTGTTGATATTAGATGAGCCAACCAACCACCTCGACCTCGAAATGGTAGAGTGGTTAGAGGAGTTTTTACGTAGAATATCGGGAGCGTTGCTTATGGTGACGCACGATCGTTACTTCCTTGATAGAGTATGTACAGATATTATAGAGATTGATGCACTTGGGCTGTATCACTATGAAGGTAACTATCAATACTATCTCACAAAACGAGAGGAGCGATTGGCGGTATTCAATGCAGAAACAGCCCGAATGAACAACCTCTATCGCACCGAGTTAGATTGGATGCGCCGTCAACCACAAGCACGAGCAACAAAAGCAAAATCACGCATTGATAGATTTTACGAGATAGAGCAACGAGCAAAGATGCGTAGAGAAGAGCGAAACGTAAAACTCGCAGTAAAAGCCACCTATTTAGGTTCAAAAATATTTGAGGCAAAATATATCTCAAAATCTTATGGCGACCTCAAAATCCTCGATCAGTTCTACTACAACTTTGCCCGATACGAAAAGATGGGAATAGTAGGAAAGAACGGAACAGGAAAATCAACCTTCCTAAAAATGCTGTTAGGAATGGTAAAACCCGATAGTGGCTCGTTTGATATAGGCGAAACCGTATCGTTTGGATATTACAGTCAGGACGGATTGCAGTTTGATGAACAAAAAAAAGTAATAGATGTAGTTCGTGATATAGCCGAAGAGATAGATCTCGGAGGAGGCAAAAAAATGTCAGCATCACAATTTCTGCAACACTTCCTCTTTACCCCCGAAACCCAATACAACTATGTATATAAGTTAAGTGGAGGAGAAAAACGCCGACTATATCTCTGTACCGTCTTAATGCAAAACCCCAACTTCCTTGTACTCGATGAGCCTACAAACGATCTTGATATAGCCACAATGAACGTGTTGGAAGATTACCTATGTACCTTTAAAGGATGCGTAATAGTAGTATCGCACGACCGTTACTTTATGGATAAAGTCGTTGATCACCTATTGGTATTCAATGGAGATGCAAAAATAAAAGATTTTCCAGGAAACTACACCGACTATCGAGAGTGGCGAGAGTTAGAAGAGGAGGAGCAAAGAGAACAAGCAAAGCAACAAGAGAAGAAAACCGCACCTAAACCAGTAGAGGCGAAAGAACGACCACGCAAAATAACCTATAAAGAGAAAAAAGAGTTAGAGGCACTTGATATTGAAATACCCAAATTAGAGGAGGAGAAAGTCGATGTTGAAACACAACTCTCATCTGGCACCCTTTCGGCAGAAGAGATAACCTCTCTCTCAAAACGCTACGAAGAGTTAACCCTTTTGATAGATGAAAAAACAATGCGTTGGCTTGAGTTATTGGAGATTTAGTTGTTAGAAAAATCAATTAGTCATATTAATCCAATTAGACCAATAGGACTAATTGTTGCGACTAAAAAAACAATAAACTATAAAAACACAACAAAAGCGAGGCATGCCTCGCTTTTGCTATATATACATTAGTAAATAGTTGCCTTAAAAATCAACAACTAAAAACCAACAACTCTTCTTATTCTTGCTCCAATTTCAAAGTTTGAGTAGGTTGGTCGCAAACTGAAGAAGGACCAAAGTATTGGATAGGACCTGGGTAAACATAGCAAGTATTTTTAGCCCACTCCTCGCGTTTTGAAGCGAAGTATTTGAATGGAGCACCATCCAATTTAACCAAAGCTTTTTGGATAACTGGTTTCATCTCTCCGTGACGACGCTCCATGTTCATCATCATAGTAACGGGGATACCACCTGCAATCCATTCATCTGCTGGTTTAGTAGTGTTGCGAACTGATGACATATAACCTGTTTTACCTTGACCAATAAGCATTGAAGCATTGTAACCAAGAGAGTAGCAGTAGTCAGCGTCAAAGTTTGAAGGAGCAGCACAACGACCTTCGTATCCGAAGAAGTGGTGTTGAGCAGAGAATTTACCAACAAATTTGCCCTCTTTCTTCCACTCTGCCAAACGGCGAGCAACCATTTCGCTAAGAAGTTTTTCAGTTTCGATAAGAGAAACTTGAACGTTTCCGTGAGGGTCGCGGTCTAATGAAAGTTGACGAGCAACACCTTCGGGAAGGCTTGTATAGATAGCCGAGTTCTCAGCAGAAATTCTATCAGCAATAAATTTGATTTGCTCTGCTTGAGGAACTTTAGCAAACTCTTCGCCATTAGCAGCAAGGAAGTCGTTAAGTTCAGCAATAAGTTTTTTCATTGCAGGGATGAACTCAATTAAACCTTCAGGGATAAGAACAGTACCAAAGTTATTACCCTCAGCTGCACGACCAGCAACAATACCAGCAATGTAATCAACAACATCACCAAGAGTCATTTGTTTAGCCTCAACCTCCTCAGAGATGATACAAATGTTAGGTTGAGTTTGAAGAGCGCACTCAAGAGCAATATGAGAAGCCGAGCGTCCCATCAATTTAATGAAGTGCCAATATTTTTTAGCAGAGTTACAGTCACGTTGAATGTTACCGATAACCTCAGAATAAACTTTACAAGCAGTATCAAAACCGAAAGAGGTCTCAATCATCTCGTTTTTAAGGTCACCGTCAATAGTTTTAGGACAACCAATAACTTGAACACCAGTATTCTTTTGTTTGTAGTACTCAGCAAGAACACAAGCGTTAGTATTTGAGTCGTCACCACCAATAATAACTACCGCTTTGATGTTAAGTTCTTTGATAATCTCTAAACCTTTGTCAAATTGCTCAGTAGTCTCAAGTTTGGTACGACCAGAACCAATAATATCAAAACCACCAGTGTTGCGGTAGTCATCAATAATATCAGAAGTAAGTTCAATATATTTATGCTCTATAAGACCAGCAGGACCTAACAAGAAACCATAAAGTTTAGAATCTTTGTTCATAGCTTTAATACCATCGAACAAACCTGCAATAACGTTGTGTCCACCAGGAGCCTGACCACCTGAAAGGATAACACCGATGTTAATAGCAGGATACTCTTTAACTTCGTCAGAAGGCTCAAAAGTAAGAACAGGCATTCCGTATGTGTTAGGGAATAATTCTTTGATAGCCTCTTGGTCTGCAACCGATTGAGTAGCAGCACCCTCTTTTAATGTAAGAGAACCTTTTAACGCTTTAGGTAATTTAGGCTGGTAAGCAGCACGAGCCTCTTGTAAAGCACTTTTTTTCATAATTGATAAAATAAATATTAGTTAATAAAAAATTAGTATTCAAAAAAGTATCCCAAGGAGTGGTGTGGAAAAATCATACCACCCTCAAAATCGATACAAATTTCGTTATTTTTTTTCATACTGCAAAACTAAATTTGGTTAGTTTTTAGTTTTTATTATTTAATAGAGTAAAAACGGAGTAAATACTTTGCTGATAAGCCAATATTTTGTACCTTTCCACCATGAAAGTAAAACAAGACAAATTATAGAATAAAAATATGAGGATAATGAAGAGATTGCTTATATCACTTTTAATTGCTTTTGTAGCACTCCCTGCCATATCGCAAGATTCACTACTTATATATAAAAAAGATGGAACAAAAGTACCATTTGTATTAGCCGAAGTAGATAGTATAAAATTTGTAAAGAAACCCAATGTTCAAGTAAATTCAATATCACTCAATCGTGCAGCAATAGGGCTTCTACAAGGTAATATCTATACACTTCAGGCAGATGTAGATTATGAAGGAACCATATCACCCATTATTGAGTGGAGCTCATCAGATGCTTCAATTGCAACTGTCGATAGCAAAGGAAACGTTTCTCCACAAAAAGCAGGCTCAGTAACAATAACAGCCACCTCTCATGGAAAACAAGCCAAATGTGCAATCACCGTAGTAGCAAATGGAGAGTCGGTTTATCGACATGGATATTCCGAACTAAATGAAAGTGATAAAGCAATATACAACTACATATTAAAACAGATATTAGCATTTGAAAGCAATTCAACAACATACTCTGATATAAACCATAGAGTATATCTTGATTTTGCTTCGCAAGGAATGTCGGTAGATCAAAACAAAGTAATGAAACTCACAAACCTTATCATCAAAGATGTTCCCGAAGCATACATATTAGTAAACTATATCTATCGTTACGATTATAGCAAATATCAATATTACTTACGAGTAATAATATCATACACCCCAGAGAAATATGCCGAAGAGATGGCACAAGTATATGAAGCATGTAACACAATAACAGCATCCATAACACCCACAACAAGCGAGTTTGATAGAGCAAAAATCATACACGATGGATTTATCGACTGGGCAGATTACGGAGGAGTAAGCAATGCAAATTGTGGAAATATAACAGGCTCATTTATAACTAAGAAGGCAGTATGCGAAGGATTCTCAAGAGCATACCTGATGTTATGCCAAAGAGTAGGATTGAAGTGTGTATATGTAACAGGCTCAATGATGACATCAACAACCAGCGAAACATGGGGCAACCATGCGTGGAACGTAACCGAAGTAGATGATGTGTGGTATATGGTTGATATAACAGGTGACGGCGGATTTCCAGGACTATGTGGTCATAGTAACTTTTTGATAGGAACCGACACCTATTCCTCAAATTATAAATATGAAAGCACAGGAGGAGCAAACGAAAACACCGATAGTGTAGGATATACATCATTGCCAACCATTTCTGCCACAGATTACGATTGGGCAGACAGGCCATAACTATCAAAAAGTAGGGACGTGGTTTGCCACGTCTGAAGTTGTAAATGACAAATAAATAAAAAAACGCAAAAATTTGGCAAAAAATAGAATATTCACTATTTTTGTGTCTTGTATGGCGAACTTTGTTTATGAATATAAGTTTACCAATTGAGAGAGATAAGTAAAGGCAATTTTAAATTAAGCTTAATTATAAACACTAAAAGTAAGAATTATGATTTATTCTCACGAAGTAGAACACATGTGTGTTGTAAAAAAAGGCCCAAATCATGGAGCCGCTCCCATACCTGAAGAGGGAAAATGGGTAAAAGCCAAAGAGGTATCTGATATTTCAGGACTTACTCATGGTATTGGATGGTGTGCACCTCAACAAGGAGCATGTAAACTAACTCTTAACGTAAAAGAGGGAGTTATTCAAGAAGCATTAGTTGAAACAATCGGTTGTTCAGGAATGACACACTCAGCAGCAATGGCATCTGAGATTCTTCCGGGAAAAACAATCCTTGAGGCACTAAACACAGACCTTGTATGTGACGCAATCAATACAGCAATGCGAGAGTTATTCCTACAAATCGTTTACGGACGCACACAATCAGCATTCTCAGAAGGAGGTTTGATGATTGGAGCAGGACTTGAGGACTTAGGAAAAGGACTACGCAGCCAAGTAGGAACACTTTACGGAACACTTGCAAAAGGTTCACGTTATCTTGAAATGGCAGAAGGTTACATCAACCGCATCGCATTAGACAAAAACGATGAGATTTGCGGATACGAGTTCATTCACCTTGGAAAATTCATGGATGAAATCAAAAAAGGAACCGATGCAAACGAAGCACTTAAGAAAGTGACTGGAACATACGGACGCTTTACTGAAGAAGCAGGAGCAGTTAAATACATTGATCCACGTAACGAATAATATAGGAGGACACAGACTATGATTAGAGAAGTAAAATTTGAAAGCCAAGATCGCCGTATCAATCAAATACTTGCAGCGTTAAACGCAAACGGCATCAAAGACATCGAAGAAGCAAACGCAATATGCGAGCAATATGGTCTTGATCCTTATATGACTTGCGAGGAGACACAACCAATCTGTTTCGAGAATGCAAAATGGGCATACGTAGTAGGAACAGCAATCGCACTTAAAAAAGGATGCAAAACTGCAGCAGAGGCAGCAGAGGCAATCGGAATCGGACTACAAGCATTCTGTATCCCCGGATCAGTAGCAGACGATCGTAAAGTAGGTATCGGACACGGAAACCTTGCAGCAATGTTATTACGCGAAGAGACAAAATGTTTCGCATTCCTTGCAGGACACGAGTCATTTGCAGCAGCAGAGGGAGCAATCAAAATTGCAGCAAAAGCAGACAAAGTACGTAAAGAACCTTTGCGTTGTATCCTTAACGGACTTGGAAAAGACGCAGCACAAATCATTTCACGTATCAACGGATTTACATACGTACAAACACAATTCGACTATTACACAGGCGAGTTGAAAGTAGTACAAGAGATAGCATACTCTGACGGACCACGTGCAAAAGTAAAATGTTACGGAGCAGACGATGTTCGCGAGGGAGTAGCAATCATGTGGAAAGAGGGAGTTGACGTATCAATCACAGGAAACTCAACAAACCCAACACGTTTCCAACACCCAGTAGCAGGAACATACAAAAAAGAGCGTGTACTTGCAGGAAAACCATACTTCTCAGTAGCATCAGGAGGAGGAACAGGACGTACACTACACCCAGACAACATGGCAGCAGGACCAGCATCATACGGTATGACTGACACAATGGGACGTATGCACTCTGACGCACAATTTGCAGGATCATCATCAGTACCAGCACACGTTGAGATGATGGGATTCTTAGGAATAGGAAACAACCCAATGGTAGGATGTACAGTAGCATGTGCAGTTGACGTAGCACAAGTATTGAACAAATAATCAGGGTAATCCAAATACATAAGAAAAAGCGGGTCCATGACTCGCTTTTTTTTATCTATAGTAAAACTCTCCCGCAGGGGATAGCCAAACTAACAACTAAAAACTAACAACTACCCCGTAGGGGCAACGAAGTTGACAACTAACAACTACTTAATCCCCCTTGCCTTATAAATAATATCCTTAGCGTTGTTGATTTCTTGAAGTTTCTTTTCAGCAGCCTTTCTAATATCATCACCAAGAGAAGCCACACGGTCGGGGTGATGCTTCAATGCCAATTTCTTATAAGCCTTTTTAATCTCATCATCAGTGGCAGTAGGATCAATTTCAAGAACAGCGTAAGCCGCTTCCAAACTATTACCACCAAGATTAAGCATAGAGTCAACCTCTTTAGCCGATAATCCCATTGCACGGGCAACCTCTTTTAAAGCATCAATCTCAGCAGAGCAAACATTACCATCGCTTTTAGCAATACAAGCAAGAAAACTAAGCAGTTGAAGACGTTGCTCATAACTCATATTGACTTTTATTTGCTCTCCACACTCAAAAATAGTATTTCGGAAAGCCATAGGATTTTGAGCATTCATCCTTTTCTGTTGCTCAAAAAGTTTAAGTAGAATGTTGTTGCCTTCACTAACAGCATTTTCGCCAAAGTTTGCACGAAGGAATTTTCTGACAAACTCCATTTCGCTATGCATAACCTTACCATCAGCCTTAATAATATAAGAACACATTACAAGCAACGAAAACAAAAAACTATTTCGTTGTCCATAATTAGTTCTACTATTAATATCTCTACCACTATAATTACCAGAGTTGTCACTATCACTATTATCAAGCAAAGAACCCAACGCATAACCCGCCAAAGCACCCAAAGGACCACCAGCCATAAAACCTATAATACCGCCAATCCATTTGCCATATCCCATATCCAATCAATTATTTATGAATTACAAAAAAAGTGTTTATATATAGTGCGAAGATACGAAAAAAACAAATATTTACCTTACAAACTATATTTATATCAAAATCTATTATATTTGTGGTAGTCAATTAAATCAATATATGATTACCTCACTACTAACCCAAGCAATAATAAAATACACAGCAGGGGAAACAATATGGTAAATTATAGTACAATATTTTATTCTTACAATAAAGATACACTATCTTTGTGTAGAGTATAAATAATTAGTTGCAGAAATATTAATTTCATATACTTTTAATTGTATCTTTGTGGAAGATAAAAAGTAAGCAGATTTATTATTGAATAATAACCATTAAAATAGAATTATAAAATCACAATTATGGAAATTTGGGTAATGTGGCTTATTGCAACAGCCGTATTGGTAATAATAGAGTTAATAACGGGAATGGTTGCATCATTCTGCTTGGCAATAGGATGTTTGGCATCAATGATAGTATCACTGTTCTCAACAAGTGTCAATATGCAACTATTAGCGTTGGCAATAGGAACAATACTATCGTTTATCTTTCTTGCTCCAGTAATACGTAAGTGGCAACAACAGAAAGGTGAAAAAAATCCCAAAACTCAAAATAGTAATATGGATGCCCTTATTGGTAGAACAGTTGTTGTAACACAAACAATTCCAGCCGATGGCGAGTTAGGAAGAATCCGTATTGATGGAGACAATTGGCAAGCACGAAGCATAAGCGGAGTAGAGATAGAAGAGGGTAGAAGAGTTCGAGTAGTATCGTACGATAGTATAATAATAGAGGTAGAAGAAGTTTAGATAAAAAATTATAAACCTATAAAAATAAAAGATTATGCAAGTAGTATTAGCTCTGTTAGTATTAATAGCAATAATAACAGTAATTGCTGGAGTTAAAATAGTGCCTCAGTCAGAGACACGAGTGATTGAACGATTAGGACGCTTTCAAAGTGTACTATCACCGGGTATCAATATCATCTGGCCGTTTATCGACAAACCAAGAGCGATATATATACGTAGTGCAGCAAGAGGGTTTGATGGCAGATATGTGACACGTGTAGCATCAACTACTCGTATCGACCTTCGTGAGCAAGTTTACGACTTCCCCTCACAGCAAGTAATTACAAAAGATAACGTAACAACAGAGATTAACGCCTTATTGTATTTTCAAATAGTAGATCCTAAAAAGGCAGTATATGAGATTGACAACTTGCCAGTAGCAATTGAGAAGTTAACACAAACCTCGTTGCGTAACGTAATTGGAGAGTTGGAGTTAGACGAAACCCTAACCTCACGCGATACTATAAACTCACGTTTGCAAACAATCCTTGATGAAGCAACAAACAAGTGGGGAGTAAAGGTAAACCGAGTAGAGTTACAAGATATTACACCTCCAGAGAGTGTACGTGAAGCAATGGAAAAACAGATGCAAGCAGAGCGTAACCGCCGTGCTGAGATTCTAAATGCCGAAGGAGAGAAAAAATCACTAATCCTACGTTCAGAGGGAGAGATGCAATCTCGCATAAACGAGGCAGAGGCTCTAAAACAATCTGAGATATTAAAAGCAGAAGGAGAGTCACAAGCCAAAATCCTGCAAGCACAAGCCGAAGCAGAGGCAATCCGTAGAGTAGCCGAAGCAATAAGTGCATCAAAAACCGATCCAGCAACCTATATGTTGGCAATAAAATATATTGAGACACTAAGTCAAATGACACAAGGAGATGATACTAAGACTGTTTATATGCCATTTGAAGCAACAGGAGTTTTAAGCTCAATAGCCTCAATAAAAGAGATGTTTAATAAATAACAATTATAAGCAACTATCATAACACAACAAAAGCGAGGCATACCTCGCTTTTGTTGTATAAAATCTTTAACCGATATTAATAGATTAAATCTTAAAATCTTCAACATCTTTAAGGTTACGAGTAATCTCCTCTTCTGTGACAGAACCATTAGTGAGGTCTCCTGCAATATATCTGTCGTATGCAGCCATATCAATAAGTCCATGACCTGAAAGGTTAAACAATATAACCTCTTTTCTGCCTTCCTCTTTAGCCTTTAATGCTTTGCGAATAGCAACAGCAATAGCGTGAGACGATTCGGGAGCAGGAATAATACCCTCGCTCTTAGCAAACAGAGTCGCAGCATCAAAAGCCTCAAGTTGGTTAACATCTTCGGCTCTCATATAACCATCTTTCTGAAGTTGACTAACAATAGAGCCAGCGCCATGGTAACGCAAACCACCAGCGTGAATATTTGATGGCATAAAGTTGTGTCCAAGAGTATACATAGGAATAAGAGGGGTATATCCAGCTTCATCACCAAAGTCGTATTGGAAACGCCCTTTTGAAAGTTTAGGACATGAAGCAGGCTCAGCTGCAATAATTTCAACCTCTTTACCCTCGTTAAGTTTGTGGCGAAGGAATGGAAAAGCAATACCCGAGAAGTTCGATCCTCCACCAAAACAAGCAATAACGCTATCAGGATATTCACCAGCCATCTCCATCTGTTTCTCAGCCTCCAAACCAATAACAGTTTGGTGTAAACTAACCCAGTTAAACACGCTACCCAAAACATATTTACAGTTAGGAGTTTGCATAGCAAGTTCAACTGCCTCAGAAATAGCACAACCCAAACTACCTTGATTATTAGGCGTTTCAGTTAAAATCTTACGGCCAGCCTTAGTTGACATACTTGGCGAGGCAATAACTTGCGCTCCAAAAGTTTGCATAATAGAGCGGCGATATGGTTTTTGGTGGTAACTAACTTTAACCATATAAACGGCAAGTTCTAAACCAAAAATCTTTGAAGCCATTGAAAGGGCAGCACCCCATTGACCAGCGCCAGTTTCGGTAGTTATGTTAGTACAACCATCCTCTTTGCAGTAGTATGCTTGTGCAAGTGCAGAGTTAAGTTTATGGGAACCAACAGGGCTTACACTCTCATTTTTGAAATAAATATGAGCAGGAGTATCCAAAGCCTTCTCCAAACCGGTTGCTCTAACAAGAGGAGTAGGACGCCATATCTTATATAAATCGCGAACAGGTTCCGGAATTTCAATCCAAGCATCTGTTGTATTAAGTTCTTGTTTTACTAACTCTTTAGCAAAAAGTTGTTGCATACTCTCCTCTGTAACAGGTTTTCTTGTCTTAGGGTCAACCATAGGCAGAGGTTTGTTTTTCATATCAGCAACAATGTTATACCAAGCAGTTGGTATATCTTGTTCTGTTAATATAAATTTTTTAGTACTCATTTTCTAAAAAAAAATAAAAAATTAAATAAACCATTCTCTCTTTAAGTTGTCTTACAAATATCTTAAAGTGTATATAGTTGTGCAAAAGTACTACAAAACTATTTTAAGACAAAGCATTAACACAAAAATAATGTTATAAAAATTATGAATAAAGCTTTTTTAGTTACCCTAATCTCCCTCTTTTCGGCATTTTCTCTTATGGCGGAGGAGAGTAATGTATGGTCATTGAATAGATGTATCAATTATGCAATCCAGAACAACATTAAACTACAACAAAGTCGTTTGGCATATGAGCAGAGCGATGTGGATGTAAAGATGGCACGAGCCGATATGTTTCCGTCACTCTCTTTTTCAACCAATCACAATTTGGTCAATCGTCCATTTGATGAGAATAGTAGTACTGTAAGCGGCAGCGAAATTATCTCAAGTGACCGTAAATCAACCTATAACGGAAGTTATGGAATAAATGCCAATTGGACAGTATGGAACGGAAACCGTCGTCGCAATCTAATAAAACAGAGTAAAAGCGAACGTGAGATAGCAAGTTTGAATGTAGAGGAAGTAGAAAACCAATTAAAAGAGCAGATAACACAACTCTATATACAAATATTGTATGCAAATGAGGCCGTTAAGATAAACGAGAACACACTTGAAGTAAGCAAAGCAACCCTATCTCGAGGAGAAGAGTTGTATCGTGTAGGATCACTGTCAAAAGTAGATATATCTCAACTTGAAACCGAAGTTGCCAATGATGAATATCAGTTAGTAATGAGCAAGAATGCACTTCGCAATTACATACTTGATTTAAAACAACTGCTTGAAATACCCGGAACAACACCAATGGAGTTGCAAATAATAGAGTTAGATGATAGTGATGTATTATCTCCGTTACCCAATCACGAGGAGATATATTTAGCAGCACTTCAATTACGACCCGAGATTAAGAGTGGACAACTAAATATAGAGTCTTCAAAATTAGACGTAGCAATCGCAAAATCAGGATACTATCCCCAAATATCAATAAATGCCTCAACTGCCAGCAACACAAATAGTGCAAGTGCCGATAATTGGGCAGCACAGATGAAACATGGATGGAATAATATGATAGGCATAAACCTATCATTACCTCTATATGACAATCGCCAAACCAAGAGTGCAAAGCAAAAAGCCGAATTACAATACAACTCAATACAGATGGAGATGGCAAACATACAAAAGGAGTTGTATCAAACTATTGAAACAATGCGACTCGAAGCCGACAATGCACAACAACAATACATTGTGGCATCATCAAAACTAAAAAGCAGCAAAACAAGTTACGATATGATAAACGAGCAATTTACGCTCGGGATGAAAAACATAGTAGAACTTCTAACCGAGAAGAACAACTATCTATCAGCACAACAGGAGGTAATACAGGCAAAATATATGGCAATATTAGAACGCTTGTTACTAAACTTTTATGCAGGAACCCCAATAGAGTTATAAAAAGACCCATATCAGAAAATAATAAAAACAAAATATCATGAGCAAAAGAAAAAAAATCATCATTTCAGTATTACTACTTGTTGTAGTAGCAGTTATATGGTGGATATTCTCATCACGCGAAGAGAAGAGTAAAGTTGAGTTCCTCACAACAAAAGTAGTAGTAGGAGAGATTGGAAGTTCGGTAACAGCGACAGGAACAATAGAGCCAGTTGTTGAGGTTGAAGTAGGAACACAAGTATCGGGAATAATTGATCGTATATACGTTGATTACAATTCGGTAGTAAAAAAAGGTCAGTTGATAGCCGAAATGGATAAAGTAACCCTGCAAAGCGAATTGATGTCAACACAAGCGCAATATGACGGAAATAAGGCAGAGTATGAGTACCAGCAAAAACTCTATGACAGAAATAAAATATTACACGAAAAAGAGTTGATAAGTGAAATCGATTACGAGCAGAGTGCCTACAACTATCAACGAGCAAAAAGTGCATACGAACAAAGTTCTGCAGCACTTGCAAAAGCAGAGCGAAACTTATCGTATGCAACAATCACTTCGCCAATTGATGGTGTAGTAACAAGTAGAAGCGTAGAGGAGGGGCAAACCGTAGCATCAGGATTTGAAACTCCCACACTGTTTACCATAGCAGCAGACCTAACAAAGATGGAGGTAGTAGCCGATGTAGATGAGGCAGACATTGCTAACGTAAAAGAGGGCGACTATGTAGTATTCCGAGTAGATGCCTATCCAAATGATGAGTTTATAGGTGAGGTACGACAAGTACGTTTAGGAAGCACAATATCCGATAAATCACTAACCACTTCAACCAATACCGTAGTAACATATGAGGTTGTAATTTCGGCAGAAAATCCTGACTTAAAACTCAAACCCCGCTTAACAGCAAATGCCTCAATATATACCTTCTTCAAAGACAATGTAATAATAGTACCCTCAAAGGCACTGCACTTTACACCAAATGCTGAGTTAGCAGTTGGTTATACAATAGAAGATTGTGAAGCACCAAACAAAGTATGGGTATTAAAAGATAAAAAGTTTACAGCAGTACCAGTTCAAATAGGATTAACTGACGGAATAAATACCGAGATAGTTTCAGGATTGAGCGAAGGCGATGAGGTAGTATCAGATATGATATTTACCGAATTAGCACCTTCTGCAGGAGCATCGCAAGAGCGTAGCCCATTTATGCCACAACATCCAGGAAGTAAAAAGAAAAAATAAACAAACACTTCAATATGAGAAAAGTAATAGAACTCGACAATATACGTCGCGACTTTCAAGTAGGCGAAGAGATGGTACACGCACTACGCGGAGTATCCTTTTCTATAAACGAAGGCGAATTTGTAACCATAATGGGAACATCGGGTTCAGGAAAGAGTACACTGCTTAACACATTGGGATGCTTAGATACCCCTACCAAAGGAGAATATTATTTAGATGGAATATCTGTCCGAACAATGAGTAAAAGTCAGCGAGCAGTTTTGCGAAACCGAAAAATAGGATTTGTATTCCAAAACTATAACCTATTACCCAAAACAACAGCCGTTGAAAATGTTGAGTTACCACTAATGTATAACACATCGGTATCAGCAAAAGAGCGCCGCAAAAGAGCGATTGACGCCCTTGTTGCGGTGGGGCTTGGCGACAGATTGGAACATAAATCAAATCAAATGTCTGGAGGCCAAATGCAACGTGTAGCAATAGCACGAGCATTAGTAAACAACCCTGCAGTTATATTGGCCGATGAAGCAACAGGAAATCTTGACACGCGCACCTCATTTGAAGTCTTAGTCTTGTTTCAAAAACTACACAGCGAAGGACGAACAATAATATTTGTAACCCATAATCCTGATATAGCACGATACAGTAGTAGAAACATCCGACTACGCGATGGAAAAGTGATAGAAGATACAATAAATACAAATATACAATCGGCAGCAGAAGTTCTAAAAACACTGCCTAAAAACGATGAAGAGTAATGAATATAACAAATCTCTTTAAAATAGCATTACGAGCATTAGCAAATAACAAGATGCGAGCATTCCTTACCATGTTAGGAATAATAATAGGAGTAGCATCAGTTATTGCCATGTTGGCGATAGGACAAGGGTCAAAGATAAGCATTCAGAATCAAATCTCCGATATGGGAGCAAATATGATAATGATACATCCTGGAGCCGACCGACGAGGAGGAGTACGTCAAGATCCATCAGCAATGCAAACCCTCAAATTAGAAAATTTTGAAGCAATACGCCAACACTCAAAATTGGTGTCAGCGGTAAGTCCCAATGTAACCTCATCAGGGCAACTCATAGCAGGAGCAAACAACTATCCCTCACAAGTAACAGGCGTAAATGGCGACTATCTGCACATACGCCAATTAAAGGTAAAAGAGGGAATAATGTTCTCTGAAAACGACATTAAAACATCGGCAAAAGTATGTGTAATCGGGAAAACAATAGTTGACAACCTCTTTCCTGACGGTTCATCACCAATAGGCAAAGTAATCCGATTCAATCAAGTACCCTTCAAAGTAATAGGAGTGTTGCAGCCCAAAGGATACAATGCAATGGGCTTCGACCAGGATGCAATAGTGCTTGCACCCTATACAACCGTTATGAAGCGACTATTGGCACAAACCTATTTGAACTCAATATATGCATCAGCAGTAGAAGAGAAGTATTCACCCTTGGCCGTAGAGGAAATATCGCAGATACTCCGCCGAGAACACAATCTGCAAGAGTGGCAAGAAGATGATTTTACCATTCGAACACAAGAAGAGATAAGTTCAATGCTAAATACCACCACAACCCTAATGACAACCCTACTTGCCTGTATTGCAGGAATATCTCTTATTGTAGGAGGTATAGGAATTATGAATATAATGTACGTATCGGTAACAGAGCGAACAAAGGAGATAGGATTACGTATGTCAGTAGGAGCAAGAGGAGTAGATATACTCTCTCAGTTCTTGATAGAAGCAATACTAATAAGTATAACAGGAGGAATAATAGGAGTATTGTTTGGCTGTGGAATATCTCTATTAATTAAATATGTAGCAAATTGGCCAGTATTCATACAACTATGGAGTGTGTTGTTGTCGTTTGCCGTATGTACAGTAACAGGAATATTCTTTGGTTGGTACCCAGCCAAGAAAGCCGCAAACCTTGATCCAATCGAAGCAATCAGATATGAGTAATTAGAAATTAGTTTGTGGTTTCACCACAATTAGGAATTAGGAATTAACAAAGCATTTCTAATTCCTAACTCCTCATTCCTAATAAAACAACTAACAACTCTGTTTCACATACATATTGTAAAACCAGCCAATAACATTATCACCAACCTCATCGGCAACATTTAACTCCATCATCAATCTACCAGCCTTATTTACAATGCTGAAAATAGCATCATACTCCTCATCGTTAGCACTATCAGGAGTAAGAGTCCTATTAATAAGAGCATTAAGAACTCTATCCTCAAGTTCAGTAAGTTCAATTTTATAATCCATATCAATTATTATTAATTAATTTCTCAATAAAATCACCAATCTCGTTTTGAATATCTTTGCGAGTACCTTTAAAGTTATTTACCATAACAACAATAGAGAATAATTTATTACCATCATCGTAGTATCCAGCATAACATTGTACTCCCTGCATACTTCCGGTTTTAAGAGAAAGATACTTAGCAATGGGCGACTCCTTCATAAAGTTCCTAACAGTGCCTTCAGTCCCCACTTTGGGTAACGACATTCTAAAACTATCGTTATATGCAACAGAACAGAGAATATTTGATAAACAATTAGGCGAAATTCTATTCTTGGGCGAAAGGCCACTACCATCAAATAATGAGCAACCGCCCATATTAATACCCATATCACTCCAATAACTCATAACAGCATTAATACCCTTCTCGGTAGTAGCACAACCACCTCTAATCAAACCACACCATTTCAATAAAGTCTCGGCATAAAGGTTATTACTTCTGTGATTGGTAATTTTTACAATCTCTTGCAACATAGGAGAATATATAACGCCCAATGCAATATTCCTGTTGTTAAGAGGGATAGGTTTATTGCTCTCAATCCATTTACCTCTCGAAATAAGATAATTACGAAATTCTCTCTCAAAAACATCCGCAGGAGATGGGATAGCACCTTTCAATTTGTAGTTGTTAACATTACAAGGCATCCTTCCGTTCAATACTCTTATATTACAAAAATCCATACCAGCAATATAAGCACTATCCTTACCCTTGCCCTTAACCTCTAAACGATTAATAAATTCAAGTTCAGGCATCTGTGGAACACACATCACAATATCGGCATTACTACCCTCACTACCACTATTTATAAATAGAGAATATAAGTTGTCAATAAAATTAAAGCCATAACTCTCAGCCGCAAAGTAGTTACCCAAATCTTCGGCTAACCATGCACCACGTTCACCATTGTAAGGAAATAGAGAATTATCACAAACAATCTTGCCACAAAAACTTGTAATACCATTACGTTCAAGCATAGCAACAATATTCTCGAACACCCTCTCTTTTGAACTATCAATATAAGAAGAACCTAAAGTAGGATCGCCACACCCCCTAATAATAAGATTACCATATAACGAGCCATTAATTATATTACCATTATAATCAATCGCCGTTTCAAACCTCTTTTGAGCAGGAATAACATTCAAAACAGTTGCCGTAGTAACAAGTTTAGTAACCGAAGCAGGAACAAGAGCCATATCCCCATTCCTTTCAGCAACAACCCTATTGTTTTTTATATCAATAATAGAGTAACCTACTAACGAGTTCTCAAGAGTGTTTTGAGATATAGCAACAAAACAAAAGGCAAAAAGAACAAAATATGTAATTAAATGTTTCATAAAAATCAGCCTTAAAGTACAAAGGTAGTTATTTATATTTTAAAAAATGAAATTAAAAAACTACCTTCGCAAAATAAAAGAAAAATATTATGGAAGAGAGACGTCCTTACACATTCGACAGAGTAGTCAGAATAGTTATAATAATAGCATCCATCGTAGGAATATTCTATCTGTTAGATATACTAAAAGGAGTATTATTACCATTCCTGATAGCATGGTTAATGGCATACTTAACACACCCGTTAGTAAATTTCTTTCAAGTAAAGTGTAAACTAAAAAACAGAGTATTGTCCATAGCAGTAACCCTGTTATCCATACTCTTGGCAGTAGTGGTAATCTTAACGGCGATTTTCCCATTAATAATTGAGGAGGTAAACATGACAAAAGATTTAATTGTCAATTATGCCCACTCAATAAAAACAATATCAATACTCCCTGAATCATGGAGAGACTATATTGTGTCGCAAATTAATTGGGAGAACATATCACAAATAGCAACATTTGATAATGTCAAAGCACTATTAAGTGGACTATTTTCAGGAGGAATATCAATATTATCAGGAACAACCTCATTGGTAATGACACTATTCGGACTATTTATAATTGTGTTATACCTAATATTTATACTATTAGACTATAAAGAGATACAAGAGGGATTTCGCTCAATGATACCCGAGAAATATAAGGCAACAGCAATATCAATAATTGATGATGTAGAGACAAGTATGAATACCTATTTCAGAGGACAAGCAACAGTTGCCTTCTGTGTAGGAATACTCTTTGCAATAGGATTTTCAATCGTAGGATTACCTCTTGCAATACTTTTAGGCTTATTTATTGGAATGCTCAACATAGTTCCCTATTTGCAGACAATAGGATTTGTCCCAGCCATAATACTGACAATGTTACAATCGGCACAAACAGGAGAACCATTTTGGTGGTTGTTTATGTGGGTATTGGTAGTGTTTATAGTTGTGCAAGTAATACAAGATATGTTCCTTGTTCCAAAGATAATGGGTAAAGCAGTAGGTCTAAACCCTGCAATCATACTACTCTCACTCTCAATATGGGGAGCCCTATTAGGTTTTGTAGGATTGATAATAGCACTACCTTTAACCTCGCTATGTATATCATACTATCAACGCTACGTCCTTAAAAAAAATAAAAAAAACGATAAATGAAGTTTTGTAAAGGAATAGGAACAATAACCCTTTTATCACTTCTATCTACAACTGTAGAGGCAGAAGATAAGCGACCAAATATCATTCTATTTTTGGTAGATGATATGGGTTGGCAAGATACGTCATTACCATTCTATACACATACAACACCTCTAAATGAGCGTTACCATACACCAAATATGGAACGATTAGCAGAGATGGGAACTAAATTTACACAGGCTTATGCCTCAAGTGTCAGTTCACCATCGCGTTGTTCACTCCTTACAGGAGTAAATGCTGCTCAACACCGAGTAACAAATTGGACACACAAAAAAGATACCCCAACAGATGAAGAACATTCACAATTATGTATGCCACTATGGAATGTAAATGGGATACAACCAGAAGAGGGTATTGCTAATAGTTTTGTGGCAACATCATTTGTACAAATCCTGTCACAAAACGGATACACTACAATACATTGTGGTAAAGCACATTTTGGGGCAACCGATACACCCTCTGCAAATCCATTAAATTACGGATTTGATATTAACATTGCAGGGCATGCAGCAGGAGGACTGGCATCGTATTTAGGACAAGAGAGATTTGGACATAATCTCAATGGAGAGCCAATAAGTGGTTTTGCCATACCAGGAATGGAAGAGTATTGGGATAAAGATATATTCATAACAGAAGCCCTAACACAAGAGGCATTAAAAGCATTAGATAAAGTTCTTGATAAGGATAATCCATTTTTTCTATATATGTCGCATTATGCTGTACATATTCCACTGCAAGCCGATAATCGTTTTTTTAAAAAGTATCTTCAACAAGGGTTATCGTATGCAGAAGCAGCGTATGCAACAATGATTGAAGGTGTAGATAAAAGTTTAGGAGATATTATGCACTATCTTACCGATAAAGGAGAGATAGATAATACAATAATATTGTTTATGTCTGATAATGGAGGATATTCTCTACAAGGCAGAACACCACCATTACACACCCATAATCAACCATTACGATCAGGTAAGGGGTCGGCATATGAGGGAGGAATAAGAGAGCCAATGATTCTCTATTGGAAAGGAGTAACCAAACCTAACACCA
This sequence comes from Bacteroidales bacterium, assembly GCA_015061035.1. Taxonomy (GTDB): domain Bacteria; phylum Bacteroidota; class Bacteroidia; order Bacteroidales; family G3-4614; genus Caccoplasma_A. Next base: position 104,747 of record SUXK01000004.1, on the reverse strand, counting down.
CCATTGAAGAGAGCATAATAATAGAAGATTTCTTCCCCTCTATATTAGAGATGGCGAATATAGAGAATTATAATACAATACAAACTATAGATGGTATCAGTTTTCTACCATTATTAAAAGATAAGAAAACAAAAAGCAAAAAACGTTCGTTAGTATGGAATATGCCTAACAATTGGATTTCGGGCAATAATCGTGAAGCAGGAATAGGTCCCACATGTACAATCCGAAGAGGAGATTACAAACTTATATATTGGTATGATGATGGCACAAAAGAGTTATATAATATACGTACCGATATATCAGAATCTAAAAATTTGGCCAAGACACATCCATTAAAAACAAAGATATTAAGCAAATATCTATCTAATGAACTCCGAAAATACAATGCACAACGTCCATCATTCAGGAGTACAGGAGAACTATGTTCTTGGCCAGATGGAAAGTAAAATATCAATACAACAAGCGAATGTTTGTAATTTAACGACTGATGCCTGAATACTACTCCCTTCTTGATAAGTTCAATTGAACAGCAATACCATAACTAATATCAGTTGTTGGGTATGCAGTAGAAGAGATTAGCGGAGTATTTATTTGATGATCATAGAATGCTTTAAGAGTAAGCATACGACTAACTGCATAATTCGCTGAAATTTTAATAGAGAACGTTTTAGCGCCCGATGTTGCTTGTGTTAGATACTCCTCAATCTTACGAATTAAGGCAGTAGAAGTTCTGTATGAAATATCTGCTTGAAGTTTAAGATCGCTACTGAAACCACCAGCATTACGAGACCCACCCTTACCAAACTTAAAGTTTACGAAAGTATAGCCAGCACCAATAGAAAGTTCTCTTGATGAAGACTCAACAATCTGTCCTGAAGATGGGTTAAGAGTAACAGTTCTGCTATCTTTATAAGAAGATCTTACAGAAACACTATTTCTCAAAGTCATATCAATACCCAAAAGAGGATTGAAACTTTCTGTTAAAACAACCGAACCAATATCGTATGGCGAAGAGGGTAGAGGAGCGCCAGTCTGTTCATCTTTAACAAAACCATAACCATCTCCAGCATCAGCCCAGTTTAAGAACGATGTAAACGAACCTACACTATAAACGCAACTATATGCGTGAGAGAAAGTAAAACTCTTAAAGTGTTCTTTCATCTTTTTGAGTTTACTCAATCCATCGTAAGTAATACGCCAGTTAGGAAGAATACGTTTCATGCTTGGGAATGCAGTAAGTTCAATAGAGGAAGCATCTCTTCCGGTATATGCAGCAATAAATGCAGGAATCATAACATCTGAAGAGGTCTTCTTAACACCACCATTTTTAGCATCATAAGGTTTGCCATTCAGCATCTTATCGTTAATAAATTTAGCCGAAGGATACTTAACACCCTTATAAGCGTTCTCAATTCTGCCAGCAACAATATCTCTATAAGCAAGGAAATTATCAAAATTATCTGACTGATAACCTTTGTTTGCATTCATCCCCTTAAAAATGCCTTGCATACCAACAGTCGTCATCGAGAAGTTACCACCGCGAGAGGTAGGCCTTCCGTCAAACATAAACTGAATTTGGTTATTGTTACTTTTTGAATATGTTGCTGTAAGAGTAATTTTCAATCCCTTAATAGGCTCAACGGTAGCATCAACCATCAAATCTCTTGAAATCATAGCAATAGCAGGAGATACCAACGAAGAGTTGTTAGTAATAAGCCACCCCTTATCAATAGCCTTATCAATATATCCCTCTCCGGGCATACCAAAAGCGAAATCAAGACCAGGCGACAATGAACTTGTAGCAGTATTTTGTCCTAATATATCTGATACGCCAGGAGTAAATGAAGGAAGAGTCATTGAACTAGTCTGTTTATATTGGACATTAACATTACGCAACATCATAGCAAAACGGGCAAGATATTCACCAGTCTTATACAACTTACTATCCTCTTTATTTGTAGCAGGGACAGTTCTACTAATCTTAACTGTAATATTAATAGAATCTAAGTTGTTAATACGTATGCTATTCTTGTTAATAGTCTTGTATTTTAAAGTATAAAGTTTACCCTCATTAGTACGTCCTACAATACGTAACTTCTTGGTATCTAAGTTGTGTTGTACAACAACACCACTATCTTTCGATAAGGTAACTTTCTGCTCAAAACTATTTTTGTTTGCACTTTTCTTAGCAGCAGAAGATGATTTAGAACTACTCTTCTTCTTTGAACTACCTCTTGTGCCTTTTGAAGAACTTGAGAATTTACGATTAACCTCTTTCAAGTATTTCGATTTATTATAAAGAGTCTCAAAGTTGAATTTACCAGTAACTCCAAGTTGGGCATTATTACTGATAGTATTACCAATAACAGTATTCTCATCAATAAACGCACCCCTATCCCAAGTGTATGTAGCAGCATAAGAACCTTGTAAATTAATCCAATCTAAGATAGGACTCTTTGAAAGAGGAAGAGTAACCGATGCGTTAAATGATTGATTGTATTTCCAAGGAGTTCCCAGTTTTAGAATACTCTCGGTAACAGTATCTTTCCAAGCCTTAAACTCATCGGGGAATAGAGCCTTGTTAACCACACCCGAAGGCTCATCAATATGAGCATTAGTCATTGAAGAGAACGAAAGATTAGTACAACGTAGTATGTTCCATTGAATAGAGAATTGTCTATCCCAGTAGAAGTTTTTATTAACCGACACAGGAATTTGAGCCGTAACATCATTCTCAATATTACGTTCCTGTTGCTCATTGTATAAACGCGAAATATTTGTTGAGAAAGTAATAGAATTAGGAACATAATTAATAGCCATCTCTTTAAATGTATCAAGATGCTTTGATTTACCTTTCAACTTCTCAAATGGCTTCCATGGTTTAACAAAAGGAGTATATGCGTAATTTAGATTAAACCTACGGTCCCTTGAGTTTTCAAATGTACTTGTAATAGATTGATTATCTTGTTTATTACAAGAGTAACTCATAGTTAAGTTTGCAGGGTCCCAAGGCATAGGATTTTTGCTTTGAATATCAAATTTAAATCCAGTAAGACTAAAGTTACGAGAGCGGGATCTATCCAGAACAATATTCTTAATAGAGTCTCTCTCTGTCTCAGTAGCACAAGCCTCCAAAGCATCACTCATCAAAACATCCTCATCCAGAGGATTATATTTAGGCATATTTCTCTCCTCAAAGTATGAGTAATATAGAGGAGCTTTAAGTTTGACCTTTTCAGGGAGGAATCTACCAGCATCCACCACAAACGAGAAGTTATATTGATAGTAATCTTCTAATCTTCGTTCATTAAGAGTTTGGTCAACACCACCAAAACCAGCAGTCTCAATATGAGTACCACCAGCAATAGTGGCAAGGTCCGAGATATTAAGATTAGCATCTGCTTTGAATCCCCAACCGCCATCTTGTTTAAAACCAGAAAGACGTAACTCGTTAACCCATACAATAATATCTTTTGTAGTAGCCGAGTTGTTCCTAATACCAATAACTACTGACTCCATATTTGATATAGAAGGGTTACCAACCACAGTAACGCGGTTAGTCTTTTTCTCGGGGTCATATATTGAGTATGGATTACCAAATGAAACGCCTGCTTCGCCTCTTGATTTAGCACTATTACGTTGTTTTTTAGCCTCAGTAAGCAATGCCAATGGAAAGTCAATCATATTACTCTCAGGCCAAACAGCCTCTTGGTCATTAGTATTATATGTGTTATAGTTACCCTCGGGAGTAAGTTTTAGAGGAACTTCATACTCGTAGTAATTAGAGCGAATATCAGAACCAACCCTAACAAATACCGAAATCTCACCATCCTTCAAACTTGTTTTATCATCAATAAGTTTCTCAGCGTGCACAAACATCTGTAACCTCTCGTAGTTTCTCACGTCTAACCCTGAAGTCTTATATATTGCACGAGCATTCTTTGAAGGAAGATTAGTAACCTTTAACGAAATAGATTGTTCATTAAGTTGAGTAATTTGCGATTGATCGGGCGATATAATACGAGTAACACCCGGAGGAAGAACATAGTTTACAGGCTTTTGACCAGCATTCTCCTCAATATTAACAACTGAAACATCCAAATCTCCTTCAGCGGGTAGGGTAGTACCGCCACTCTTATCATCGTTATGAAGTCTCAGATTATAACTACGCCAGTCACCTCTTACAAGTTCTAACGAAGCAAGGCGGAGGTGAATCTCCTTTTTGAAACCAGTCATAAACATACGAGCAAAACGGATAGTCTTAAAGTCTTGAATAGAACCAACAGTTTCGCGAGGCATGTGGCTACCATCACCTGTAACCTCTTTTAAAGGAATTTTAAACTGATACCATTTAACAGTAGTACTCTCTCCGTTACGAAGCGTAACAGCACTCTCTTGTTCTGCCGTAATATAGTTTTTACCAACAACAAGATCCTCAGGAGTAATCTTTATACCATATTGGTAATATCTCTCATACTCATCAAGAGTATTATCTTGGTTAATATCCTCAACATCGGGAACACTCTTTGAAGATTGATACTCCGAATCCTCTGCATCGTCAGGAGAGTTAGAGTTACCTTCAGTACCATTATATCTTTTATATCGCTCTAATATTGAGTATTCTGCATCATCGTAATCAGCACCTCTGTAAAAATGATAATTATCACCAGCAGGGTCATTAAATGGAGAGAATTGGTCGTATGAATATCTCTGTTGAGTCTCTTGAGAGAGAACCTGCCTAAGCCTATCAACGTAGTTTTTGTATTCACCAAAATTTCGTTCCTCTTCAGAAGATAAACCATCCATACCAACATCCTGTTTCGCTCTTCCCTCAGAGTTGTTGTCAAAAGCGTAAGTAACAGACTGCTGACGTGATACCTTACCCCAAACGGTATTTTCAACCATATCGTTGTTTCCGTCTGTTGGCAAACCATTCTCGAACGACTTTTTACCATCTTTAAGAATATCCTCAGAAATCTCTCCAAAGTTAAAGTATAGATAACCACCATTATTTTTGTCGTAGATAAATGGGTCTAACATCCAGAATTGCAAATATTCAATATTTGCCGATTCAAAATCTGTGTTATCCATTTTACGCATAATACCACCCCAACGCATCTCAGGATTTTGTAGCGTACCATCAGGATTAATATTAGAGGCATCCAATGAGTATGGACCACGCTCTGTTGGGTAGAACGATAAGTTCAATACTTGAAGCAAAGAAGACTCTCCATAACTCAACTCCCTATTAGGAAACACCTCTGAAGATTGCACCTCTCTAACGTAGTGGTTCGAAAGTTGGTCAAGATCATTTTTGATATGAACGGGAGTTAAATTAGAGTTCTTTTGAGTAAACAATCTATCAATATAATACCATGCAAACAATGCTCTGTTTTTACCATATTCTACATCGTTCGATAATTTAGACTCTGGGAACATTGAAGGAGTTGAAGCCAAGTTCCAAGCGTATGGCAATCTAATATCGTTTTGTGATTGGGAGTATTCAAAATCATCAATATAAGATACTGCTTTCGATTGTTTAGTAGAAGGAATTAACTGAGCAAACTCAGCATTAATAGTAAGTTTCGAAGGAGCCGTAGCATTTACTGTAGGTATCTTGTTAAACAGATTAGTAAGCCATTGAAACTCGGTCGTATATGAAGTATTAACACCCCAAATAGTATTATTTATGACTTCGTTACCAACAGTCAGTTTTTCTGTCAAAGCCTTTTCTCCCATGTGCATAATAGTAGCACCAACTCTAAAGTTTTTTGTAAAGTCGTAGTTAAGGTCAAGACCAACAAGTGTTTTACGTTGCATATTAAACATCTCTTGACTCTCAAGAGATACCTTAATATTACCAGCATCAGCATAACTCTGATTAATGATAGTAACAGTACCCATTGTATAATCAACGGTATAGTCAACGTTTTCAACAAGAGTAACACCTCCAGCGGTAACCTTAACCGACCCCCTTGCAACATTCATAGAGTTAAGTTGAATAGTATTACCCGATGAGGCTTTATATTCTCCTTGAAGAGTAAACTTGTTCTTATCGGTAAACTGACGAGCAACAGTTTGAGTAGAGTCGTAAAGTTCTTGATATATATACTTATCAACATCAGGAACAGAACCACCAATCATCTTTTTCAAGTGCGAACCAAAAGGCTCAAGAACTGGGAATATAATCCTTCCCTTGTTCGATGTAACAGTATAACCCTCAACGTAGTCAAACACACCATCAGGGTTAGGTTCATCCTTAGAGTCTAACCTGTCAAGGTTCATAACTTTAATAAGTTGTTTACCCTTAATATCCCCTAAACTCATATAAGTTACCTGAGTTCCAGAAGTATCGTTACGGAAATAGATCTGCAATTTAAACTTATCCTTTTGAATTTGATATGCCTCAAGCGAGTAGATGTTTTTCATCATCAAATCCCAAATAGGTTCCGAGGTCATAACGGTAGTAGATTTAAGCATCTTAACAATCAAACTCGAAGAGGCATCACTAATGTCAGCCGCAAACTCTCCCACCTGAAATACCTCTCCATTTTTAGTATATTCGTATGCAACAGCAATAACCTCATCAGCATTTATGCGTTGATTAAGCGATATATATCCCAATTGAGAGTTAATTGAGTATTCACTTGCTTCAAGACGTCTTGCACTCTCAATCTTAACATAATCCTTACCTCCGCTAATACCATAACTCTCAAGCGGAGCAAGAACTTGTCCAACAAGAGAAATATTACGAGCATCAGGATATGAATTTACAATCTCTTTGTAAAGAGTATTAGCATCATTAGCAGGGTTAGCATAACCATTTGCTTGCCAGTGAGAGTTTGAGATATGCTCTTGTTTCTCCTCTCCCAAATCAGCAAAAGCAATAAGGTTGCGAGTATTACCATAACTGCTTTTTTTGTTGGTAACCCACACCTCTATGCGGTTGATAGTAACACCAGAAGAGATAAAAGGAAGTTTAGCAACACTTGTCTCGTAGTTGTCGCGGAAGTTGTGAGCAAGAAAGAAGTGTCTGTTCTCATCATACTTATCAACACCCATTGTAAACTCGGTAAGTTGAGCGCCATTCTTTGAATTAACCTGTTTTGATTCAGCCTCTTGTTGTGAAGCCAAAGCAGTTAAAGTAAGTTTACCAAATTGAAGTTGAGTTTTAATACCAAACAACGAAGTTCCTCCTTGAATAAGAGAAGAGTTTGTAGTCATGCTTACATTACCCGCTTCAATACTCTTAATTATTTGATCCTCTTCACCCTCGTATTTTAGGTTAAGTTTTTGAGAGTCAAAACTAAAAGTAGCATCTGTATTGTAGTTCATTGAGAAGTTCAACTTATTACCAACCGAGGCCTTAATGTTAGCCTGAATCTTCTCATCAAAATCGAAGTAAGTCTTTCTCCTTGCCTCCATTGATAGAGCAGGGTTGTCAGTTTTGTTAGTTTTGATAGCCATCTTCAGTTCAGCCGATCCTTGAGTAGTAATTCTCACACCACCGGGGCCAAACACTTTATCTAAAGGACCAAGGTTAAACTGCATATCAAAGATATCAAATTTCTTCTTGCCACCCTTAATATTCTCGTTATTCTTCTCGTGGTAGTATGCCTGCATCGATTTTCTCAAAGAGTAGTCACCATACTCTTTAGCAGTAAGCATCATTGGAGTAGAGATCTCCATATCCGCAACACGAGTTTTCATAATATAACACCCAGTTATGGGGTCATACTCAATCTCTGATTTAACATTATCAGGAGTCTTTAAGTCGGCAGGAGCAACAGTCTCTAAATCTTTGTACTCCTCAATAGTAGTTTTTTTAACAGAAAATCTTGGCTTTTCTTGCTTTTGAGGTTGAGAAGAGGGGGTAACAGAGATAGTATCGGTCGAAATTACCTCTTGAAGTTCGGTAACTTGATTATATGTAGCAAAAGCAGAATAGCAACCTATTCCGCTTATAGCCAATATTGTTAATATAATCAGAAACCGAATCTTTTTCATTAAAACCGCACCTCTTTTGTTAATTGCTACAAAAGTGGAACCGGTTGTTTATAAGGCTTTTAATGCCGCCTTAATAAGTTCTTCCACTTTGTAGGTAGGGTTCTCTTTTGAGATTTTTTGCACCACTTTTTTTGCGGCAGGTTGGGGATACCCCAACATAACCAAAGCAGCGATAGTCTCCTCTTGAACCTCTTGCTCTTCACGCGTACCTATAATAAACGTAGAATCACCCACTTTTATTTTATCTTTAAGGTCAACAATTATTCTTTCTGCTGTTTTTGTGCCAATTCCCTTCACATTTTTGAGCAAACCAACATTACCAGAGGCAATTACATTTTCCAATTCTGAGGGGGTAAAAGAAGATAAAATAATACGTGCAGTATTAGGACCAACACCAGATACAGAGATTAGTAAAATAAACAACTCTCTCTCTTGTTTTTTTACAAAGCCATATAGCAGATGTGCATCCTCTCTAATGGCCTCATAAATATATAGTTTACACTCTTCGCCCTCTTTTAAAAGAGAGTATGAAGTAAGCGAAATATTAACATCGTATCCCACGCCATAGCACTCAATAACAGCATTAGCAGGGGTTATTTCGGTAATCTTACCTTTAAGATATTCAATCATAATTTTTTGTAATTATTTGATAATATTTAATCACTTTACAAAAATACGATTAAGCGAGCAAAATATAAAGCATGCTTTAATATTTTACAGTGAGCGGTAGTATTTTCGCAGCAGTTTCTACTGCAAAAATACGATTAAGCGAGCAAAATACAAAGTAAGCATTAATATTTTACATCAAGCGGAAGTATTTTGCAGTTTATTGCAAATAATGTATGAGCGAGATATTACACGTTACTTTGCTTGCATAAGGTAAAATCAAATCTCAATCCTCCATCAGGTCTATTGCAAACACTAATTCTTCCTCCATGAAATTGAACAGCGTGTTTAACTATCGCAAGTCCTAGACCAGTTCCACCCTTCTTGCGAGATCTACCTTTATCAACACGATAGAATCGTTCAAACAGATGTGGCAGTTCTTCATCATTAACACCCTTGCCATCATCCTCAAATCTAATATGGCACATTTTATCATTGTTCTCAATCAATGATATATAGATATTTTTACCTTCCGAATAAGCAATAGCATTTTCGGTTAAGTTACGGAAGATAGAGCCAATAAGAGAAAGATTTCCATTAATGCGAACCTCGCTACTGAAATTTGAATGAAGAGTTATTCCTTCTTCATCAGGTAAAATATCCAACTCCTTGCCAATCTCATTTATTATATCGTTTAGAATAATGGGTTCTTTATTTATAAAAGCACTCCCGTCCTCCATTCGTGTAATAAGAGAGACATCATCAAGTAATCTGCGAAGACGCACATTATTGGAGTAGCATCTACCTATTAACTCCTGTCTTTTTTCATTGCTTAAACTAATACCCGATAGCAAGGTTTCAAGGCAAACCTGTATCGAAGCCACAGGCGTTTTTAATTCATGATTGATATTGTTTGTGAGTTGTCGTTTAATGCGAGTACTCTCTTGTTCTGCCTCATACCTATTCACACGTTCAATATCTTTACCGAGCTTACGAGTAGAGAAATATGCTATCACACTCATTAATAATGCAATAGAAATCATAACAACTAAAAACGACCAATCTGTAGCCAATAAGTCCTGTAAAGTGTTAGAATAGGGTATAGCCGTACGAACGATAACTCTTTCGCCATATGTAGCAGAGTAGAAATATTCTCTACCATCACTTGTTGACTGTCGACCTATATGGTACCCTGAGCCTTTATGTAAAGCATCAGTAATTTCGGGTCTATTAAGGTGATTATCAAGAGAGTCGGTAGAAATTGTATTGTCGTATATTACTGCGCCAGACTTGGTTATAAGAGTTATTCTAAGATCGTTAAAAGGTTTTTCGTGGCTATTTATATATTCATTGTAATCTTTACCATCTTCAATAGCAACTAAAAGATGTCTGTTGTATTGTTGCAGTTGAGCATTCAGGAACTCTGACTTATACTCCTTTTCTCTTATATATTGGTAGCCAATAAAGCATACCACCATAACCCACGAAAAAATAATGAGTTGCAAAAAGAGTTGTTTATGAAAAGATAATTTAGTTGCGGAAGCCATAACCAAAACCAGAACGAGTAACTATATAAGAACCATATTCACCAATTTTTGAGCGTAGTCGAGTAATGTTCACATCAATAGTGCGGTCAAGCACTATCACCTCATCACTCCAAACTCTACTTAAAATCTGCTCTCGAGAGCAAATTTCACCTCTGTGGCGTATTAAATAAGCCAATAATTCAAACTCTTTTTTTGCAAGTTTAACCTCAGTCCCATTTACTAAGCAACGTTTAAAACCCAAATCAAGAGTTAATCCTTCAACTTGTAGTATGTTATTTTTTTCAATAAAGTTATTACTAATATTTTTAGTAGAAGATGTTCTACGTAAAACACTCTTTACACGGGCAATAACATTTCTAATAGTATAAGGCTTCACAATATAATCATCTGCACCAAGATTTAACCCCATAATCATATCATCTTCACTATCTCGTGCTGTACAAAAAATTATAGGAATCTCAGAAGTATTTAAATCGGCTTTTAACATTTTAGCCATTTTTATACCACTGATTTCCCCCATCATAATATCAAGAAGAATAAGAGAATACGACTGTAAATTGAAAGTTAAGGCCTGTTCTGCACTATAAGCAATATCCACGTCATAGCCCTCATTTTCAAGATTTAACTTCAGAACTTCGCATAGAGTCTCTTCGTCATCAACTATCAATATACGATTTGTAGCCATACTCTTTATTAATAAAATTATGCTACAAAAATATAGAGATTTATTTAATCTTCTACACCTAATAATCAGATTTAATAAAAATGTAACAATTTATTGAATTTACGATTTAATCAAACCCTAATTATTTTGAAACATTTCTGAAATATTCTCAAGATACCTTTGCTGTGTCAATTTAAAAATTACGATAATGAAATTAAAAGGAAATTTGTTGATGATGGCAATACTTGCCATTCTATGTACTCCAATGAGAGCACAACAACAGTCAGAGAGAGACACAAATCAATTAGTAGAACAAAACGCTGATACGTTATCTTCGGTATTAAAAAAATGCAAAGAGAAAAAAGGCGAAGGAAAAGTAATTTTACAAGCGTTTGCAAACTTTAATCTACAATCAAAAGGTGGCGATACCAAATTAGGTTTTGCACTTGACAGAACCTATTTAGGTTATGAATACTCTTTTAACAATGGAATAAAAATTAAAGGAGTAGTTGATTTTGGAAAACCATCAGCGATAGATGATTATAACTATGTAGCGTATATAAAAAATGCACAAATCAGTTGGACTAAAGGAAATTTTACAATCAACGGAGGTATGATTTCAACCACCCAGTTCAATATGCAAGAGAAATTTTGGGGCTATCGTTATATAATGAAATCGTATCAGGATGAGTATAAATTTGGAAGTAGTGCCGATTTAGGAATATCAGCATCATATAAATTCACAAATTATTTCACAGCAGATGCTATAATAGTAAATGGAGAAGGCTATAAAAAATTCCAAACAAATAAAGGACTACTATATGGACTTGGTTTAACATTTACACCCATTGAAAATTTAAAGATTAGATTATACGGAGGATTTAATGACGCATCAGAATCAGGAAAAAGCGATATAGCAAATTATGCAGCATTTGTAGGTTACAAAAATGACAAATTCTCTCTTGCAGGAGAGTTCAATATGATTCAAAATTCAGGAAACAAAAAGAGTGCAAATAAGTTAGGATGTTCAGTATATGGAACTGCAAAGGTGCATAAATTAGTAAACATATATGCTCGTTACGATCTTCTAACCTCTAATAACCGCTGGAACACCGCTGAAGATAAATCTATGGTAATGGCAGGACTTGAAATCGTTCCCTGTAAATACGTGAAAATTGCACCAAACTTCAGAATGGATATACCCAAAGCACAAGGAGAAAATAAGTATATGGGTTATATAAGTTGCTATTTTGGATTATAAAAATATAAACAAATCAAAAATAAATTATTATGAAGAAGACTTTAAAAAATCTATTAACATTAGCCATAGTTTTAGCATTTACAGCATGTGGCAGTAGTACAAAAAGTGGTGCTCGTGAGGCACAGGAATTATCTGGAGCAGGAGCAACATTCCCTCTTCCTTTCTATAACGTAGTGTTTGAGAACTTTGTTCAAGTAAGTGGCGATCAAGTGGCGTACGGAGGTATTGGTTCAGGAGGAGGAGTGCGTAATCTGCGAGATAAGATTGTAGATTTTGCAGGAAGTGATGCGTTCCTTTCAGATAAAGAGATGGCAGAAATGGCACCAGTTGTTCATATACCAACTTGTATGGGAGCAGTTGTTTTAGCATACAATCTTGAGGGTGTAGAAGACCTAAAACTATCAGGCGAGATTATAGCCGACATCTTTGCAGGAGAGATAAAGATGTGGAATGACGAACGTATAGTTGCTCTCAACCCTGATGCAAAACTTCCCAATGAATCTATAATTCCAGTATTTCGTTCAGATGGTTCAGGAACAACATTCGTATTTACCGATTATCTCTCAAAAGTCAGTCCAAAGTGGGCAAGCAACTATGGAACAGGCAAGTCTGTAAACTTCCCTTCAGGACAGGCAGCAAAGGGTAATCCCGGTGTAGCAGGAGTTATTAAACAGACAAAAAATACTATTGGATATGTAGGGTCAGAATATGCTTTTGCCCAGAAGATTCCATATGCACACATTGAAAACGCAAGAGGCGAATTTGTACTACCTTCACCAACTACAATTTCGGCAGCGGCATCGGGCGAGATACCAAATGATACACGTTGTTCAATTACCAATTCTGATGCAGTTGGAGCATATCCAATATCAACATTTACATGGATAGTAATCTATAAAGAACAAAACTATTCAGATCGTACAAAGGAACAAGCAGAGGCAACGCTCGACCTGTTAAAATATATTCTTTCAGATGAAGCACAAAGTATAACCTCTGAGGTACATTATGCTCCGCTACCAGTAAAAGCAAAGGAATTAAGTATGACCAATTTAAAGAGTATAACCTTTAATGGTGAGGCAATATGGTAATAACAAAATACTATGAACGATAAAATATATAAAGTTATATTATTTGCAACAGCACTAATAATACCAACTGTGTGCGGGGGTGTAATTTACGCCCTCGTCACAGACGCATATCAGGCGTTTGAACATTTCGGATTCTTTAAGTTTCTGACCTCTTCAGAGTGGAGTTATACTGAGGGGGCAGAGCAGTATGGTGCGTTGCCATTCATTACAGGAACACTAATGACAACCCTATTGGCACTTATTTTTTGTATCCCTTTTTCACTGCCAGTAGCACTGTTCGTTGGTGAGTATTTCAAAGGAACACGTATTGCAGCCATACTGAGTACTGTAACAGATTTGTTGGCTGGTATTCCATCTATTATTTATGGCTTATGGGGCTTCTATACATTACGACCTATTATTATGGTTCTCAATATATCGCCACAAGGTTCAGGTATTCTAACAGCGTCGTTGGTATTAGCAATTATGATAGTACCATACGCAGCCTCACTAAGTGCCGAATTTATCAAGATGGTACCTAACGACTTGAAGGAAGGAGCCTACAGTCTTGGAGCAACACGAGCCGAAGTTATCAGAAAGGTTGTCTTCCCAGTTGCAGGTTCAGGAATATTTTCATCATATATTTTGGCTATTGGTAGAGCGTTAGGAGAGACAATGACAGTAACAATGCTCATTGGAAATACAAATAGTATTCCCGAATCAATTACCTCAACAGGAAACTCTATGGCATCTATTATAGCTAATCAATTTGGCGAGGCAGATGACTTGAAACTCTCATCACTAATAGCCATAGGCTTAATACTGTTTCTGATAACAGCATTTATCAATCTGATAGGTAAAATAATGATTAAACGAGCAAGAATATCATAACTATGGATAAACTAAAAATTCAAAATCGTTTGGCGAAGGATAAAGCAATGATGTTGGTTGTATGTTTATTAGCAGCCCTCACAGCCGTTCCTTTATTTGCCATATTAGGAGAGGTGTTTCTACGAGGCTACGATCAACTCTCATGGACTTTCTTTACAGAACCAACGCCAACAGCATATAGGGTAATGAAGGCTATTGAGAATGGCGAACCCATACCGGGAGGTATAGCCAATGGTATTATTGGAACAATGATTATGCTTGCAATGGCAGTTATAGTTGCAGTACCATTAGGTATTCTGTGCGGAGCATTTTTAGCAGAGAATAGCAAGAGCCGATTTGCTAAGTTTGTAAGTTATCTTACCGATTTGCTACAAGGAACACCATCTGTAATTATTGGTATAGTAGTCTATATATGGGTAGTTGTCCCAATGAAAGGTTACTCTGCAATAGCAGGAAGCGTGGCACTTATAATTATGATGTTGCCACTTATTATTCGTTCAACCGAAGAAACCTTAAAGATATTACCCGCATCGTTAAAAGAGGCAGGACTGGCACTTGGAGGTAATCGGGCAAGAGTAATGTTGAAAGTACAACTTCCTGCTGCGTTTGGAGGAATATTTACAGGAGTTTTGTTGGCTATTTCGCGAGTAATAGGAGAAACAGCCCCACTTATGTTTACCGCACTTGGATGTTCTTTCATTCGTTATGCAATAGACAAACCAATATCAGCAGTACCATTACTTATATGGGAGTTCTTTAATGATCCTAATCTCCAGGAACTTATTTGGGGAGCATCGCTATTCTTGTTATTATTTGTTCTTACGTTAAATCTTACAGCTAAATATTTTGCAAAAAAATGGAATCAGTAAAACCTATACTCGAGTTTAAGAAGACATGTGTATCATACACAAAGCAGACAATGGCGGTAAAATATGTATCAGCAGTCATTGAACCAAATACAATAACGGCCATTATGGGCCCATCGGGATGTGGTAAATCCACACTATTGCGTGCAGTAAATCTTATGCACAACCTTTATCCTAATATTCGTGTTGATGGAGAAATCTTATTGAATGGAGAAAATATACTATCAATGCAACCTATCGATGTGCGCCGTAGGGTAGGAATGGTTTTTCAGCGTCCTGCTCCATTCCCTACAATGAGTATCTATAACAATGTACTTTCGGGTTATTCGCTCAATGGAATAAGATTGTCAAAAACTGAGAAAGATGCAACTGTTGAACGATGCTTAAAGAGTGTTGCACTATGGGATGAAGTAAAAGATGTATTAAATAAGAAAGGCACATTTCTTTCAGGAGGTCAGCAACAAAGATTGTGTATAGCCCGAGCATTGGCAATGAAACCCGATGTGTTACTTATGGATGAGCCAACTTCGGCACTCGATCCAATAGCAACAGCACACATTGAAGAGTTGATGCAGGAACTTCAGAAAGAGGTAACAATTCTAATAGTAACTCATAATATGGGGCAAGCAATGCGAATATCATCCAAGTCAATGTTTATGTACTTGGGAGAATTGGTTGAATATGACGATACAGAAACAATGTTTACCAACCCAATAGATGAGCGAACAAAAGCATATCTGACAGGAAAGATGGGTTAGATCTACAATCTTTACCATCAAACAAACATCAAATATTTAAACAACATGAGGTTGCTTCTAAAAAGCAACCTCATGTTATAATATTATCAAAAACAATCTGTTAGTTGTTTAGATAGTTCTCAATACTTTCAGGTTTGAAGTTCTCAATGAACGAAGCATTTTTGTTTGTCTCTGCCTCTCCGTAGCGAATATAGTTCTCGGTAGAACGTTTGAATGATTCATTACGCATAGAGTCTTGTAACAAAAGATAACCCATAATAATGTGACCAGCAATCTCAACCAAGCGGCGAGCGTGGAAATCAATATATTGAGCATCCTTGTCGGCAGTAACAGTAGCAACGCTCTTCTCATAAAGAGCAGTCATTGCAATTAGTTTGGCTTTCATCTCTGCCAATTCAGCAGGAACCTCAATAGCCTCATACTCTTTAATGATATTCAAATAAGTACCGCTACCAACGTGACGAATAGCAGCCACAACTTGAAGTTGAGTAGTACCCTCGTAAATTGAAGTAATACGAGCATCGCGATATATACGTTCACAAGGATAATCTTTCATAAATCCCGAACCACCATGTACTTGAACACAGTCGTAAGCATTTTGGTTGCAATATTCACTACTCATTCCCTTAACAAGCGGAGTAAGAGCATCAGCCTTGCGTTGAGCCTGCTTCATCTCCATACGTTCCTCTTTCTCTAATGAACGCTCTTTAGCGATAGCCTCAAGAGTTTTGTATAGGTCAACGTAGCGAGTAGTTTCGTATAATAAAGAACGAGAAGCGTCAAGTTTGGCTTTCATTGTAGCAATAATTTCGCTAACAGCAGGGAAGTTTATGATAGCCTTACCAAATTGGAAACGCTCTTTAGCATATTGAAGAGCCTCTCGGTAAGCAGCCTCAGAGATACCAACCGATTGAGCCGCAATACCCAAACGAGCGCCATTCATAAGAGCCATTACATATTTAATCAAACCAAGACGGCGTTCTCCACAAAGTTCTGCTTTAGCATTTTTAAATACCAACTCACAAGTAGGAGAACCTTTAATACCCATTTTGTTCTCAATACGGCGAACAACAACGCCACCATCGTTACGGTCGTAGATAAACATAGACAAACCTCTACCATCTTTTGAACCCTCTTCAGAGCGAGCCAAAACAAGAGCAATGTGTCCGTCTCCGTTGGTAATAAAACGTTTAACACCGTTTAATCTCCATGTGCCATCCTCTTCACAGTATGTTGCTTTAAGCATAACAGCTTGAAGATCCGAACCAGCATCAGGCTCAGTCAAGTCCATAGCCATAGTCTCACCAGCGCAAACTCTTGGTAAGTAACGCATCTTTTGCTCCTCGCTTGCAAACTCGTTAATAGTCTCGGCACAATCTTGTAACCCCCAAATATTAACAAAACTTGCATCAGCGCGACTAACCATGTCGGCAGCCATAATATAAGGAACAAGAGAGAAGTTCAAACCGTCATATTGGCGTGGAAGAGATATACCCATAAGACCAGCTTTAACAAGAGCATCAAGGTTTTTCTCTGTTGCAGAAGCATATTTAACATGTCCGTCAATTACATGAGGACCCTCTTGGTCAACACTCTCAGCATTAGGAGCAACAATTTCACCACTAATCTCTCCTGCAATTTCAAGAACTTTTTCGTAACTATCCATAGCATCCTCAAAATCAAGAGGAGCATAGTCATATTTTTCAGCCTCAGTAAAGTTACGCTCGTGTAACTCAACAAGGCGACGCATCATCGGGTGATTAAGATGATGTTTTAAGTCCGCATTATCAGAATAGAAATTTGACATATCGTTATTTGCTATTTTTCTTGTAATATTTAATTAATTTAGGAAGAACCTCTTCAACACTACCAGTGAAAACATAATCAGCAATAGCATTAATTGGAGCTTCAGGATCGGTGTTAACCGAAATAATAATAGAACTATCTTGCATACCTGCAATATGTTGTATTTGTCCTGAAATACCACAAGCAATATACAATTTAGGACGTACAGTTACACCAGTTTGACCAATTTGACGTTCATGTTCAGTATAACCAGCATCAACCGCTGCACGCGAAGCACCAACCTCACCACCTAAAACAGCAGCCAAATCATATAGGAGTTTAAAGTTCTCTTTCGAGCCAACACCATAACCTCCAGCAACAACAACAGGAGCGCCTTTAATGTTAACTTTAGATTTTGCAATCTGACGATCAATAATCTCAACCACAAAATCCTCATCTTTAACATACTTGTTAACATCTAAGTTAACAATCTCTCCAGTGTGATTTTCGTTATAAATTTCACGTTTCATAACGCCCTCTCTAACTGTTGCCATTTGGGGACGGCAGTCAGGGTTAACAATAGTAGCAACAATGTTACCACCAAAAGCTGGACGTATTTGATAAAGAAGATTTTCGTAAGTTTTACCACTCTTATTGTCTGTGTGAGGTCCAATCTCCAACGAAGTACAATCAGCAGTCAAACCGCTGTGAAGAGCTGAAGAAACGCGAGGACCTAAGTCACGGCCAACGCAAGTTGCACCCATTAAACAGATTTGAGGTTTGATCTCTTTGAATAATCCGGTAAGAATTGCAGCGTGAGGAAGAGAAGTATATGGAGCAAGACGTTTGTCTTCTGCCATATAAATTCTGTCAGCACCGTATGGGAAAATTTGTTTTTCAACACCTGCAAGCTCCGAACCAATAACAAGAGCCTCAAGTTGGCAACCCAACTTATTTGCAAGAGTACGACCTTTGGTCAATAACTCCAAACTAACATCGGCTATAATGCCGTTATCAATTTCGCAATATACAATTAAATTATTCATAATTAGCCGATGGTATGGTTAGCAATCAATTCTTTCATTAATTCATCAATCTCTTCGTCAGCAGTAGATAAGCGTTTGCTCTCTTTAGCTTGGAAAACAACGTTCTCAACTTGTTTAACCTTAGTAGGCGAACCAGCAAGACCAGTTTGAGTAAGATCTGCATCAACGTCAGCAGCGCTCCACTCACCAAGATTTAGATAAGGTCTTTGCTCGTAAAGAGATGTGTCTGCCAATGAAGCCTTCTCTGAAGGAGTTTTAGCATATTTATTACGTTGCACCATTTTTGTGTTTCTTGGGCGACACTCATCTGCTGAGCCATTAACAGTAACCAATAAAGGAAGTTTTGCTTTAACAGTTTCTGTTCCATGTTCAAGGCGACGAACAATAACAATTTCGTTATTTTCAACTGATACAATCTTCTCTGCGTATGTAACTTGAGAGATACCAAGTTTTTCAGCCACTTGAGGACCTACTTGAGCAGTATCACCATCAATAGCCTGACGTCCAGATATAATAATATCAGCATCCCCTATCTTTTTAACTGCACAAGAAAGAGCGTAAGAAGTAGCCAAAGTATCAGCACCAGCAAAAGCTCTGTCTGTTAAAAGAACTCCACCATCTGCACCGCGATAAAGACCTTCGCGAATAATATCAGCAGCACGAGGAGGTCCCATGGTTAGCAACGTGATTGTTGTTCCGGGATTTTTCTCTTTGAGTTGTAATGCTTGTTCCAAAGCATTCAAATCTTCTGGATTGAAGATAGCAGGAAGAGCGGCACGATTAACAGTACCGTCCTCTTTCATAGCATCCTTACCCACATTTCTAGTATCGGGTACTTGTTTAGCAAGTACGACAATCTTTAATGCCATTTTGTTTTCTATTTTAGTTTATACTAATTAAGTTCTTTTTTATAACAACAATATGCAAATATAACTCTTTTCTTTGAAAGAACATATTTATACATATTATAAAAACAATGAATTCTAAAAAATCTCTGCAAAGATACACAAAAATAATATTTATGTGTAATTTTTAAAGAGATAATTAACTTAAAAAATAGTCCAATACCCATAGGGTATTGCAAATAAATAAATTAAAAAGGCAAAATCCATTATTAATGTATAATGTCAAAGGAATGTAAAAAATATAAACATCACAAATATCTTATCTATATTATCAGGTAACTTATGATAAGTTGAAAAAAATGAGAATCAAAACATAGATGATAAAAGGTAATCGTAATAATAAAAGATGAACAAATTCATATTCAAAATTACTATTGACAAAAGATTATTAACTCTCAACGTATAAACAAAAAAAAGAGATTAGCAACTAACCTCTTTTTTGTTCTATATTTGTAAATTAAATTAATCCTCTTTTCTTCTGCCCTTTGATAACAATCTCCATGCGTATGCACCACCTAAACCAAGTATTCCTAAAATACTCTCAATTATGGGAACTTCATTAGGGTTTCCAGGATTTTCTTGATCTCCTAAACCTTTTGTAATAGGAGTTGTAATATAATCACCCGCAAATGATGATGTCTCTGTTGTTATGTTATCGTCTTCATCTTCATTAATTGAAGAAGCAAATCCTCCAAAAGTAGGGCGAGTAGCAGAACTTGTAGGCCAATCCTGTGCTACTACGTTTGCTGTAAAAAGCAATATTGAAATGAATAATAATAATTTTTTCATAATTTTTTGAACTAAGCCAATCTTTTCTTCTTTCAGGGTACAAAATTAATACTTAAAAAAATAATAAACAAATTTAAACAAAAGAAATTTCTAAAAATCAACAAAATAATAATTCTTGATTATTAGATTATTAACCAATTTAGGTTTATATATAAAGGGTTGGAATCATTGCTTAATATTGAGTTTTGTCTGTTTTTTAATGATTGAAAAATAGATGAAAATTTATTTAAGTTCTTCAATGAAAATAAAATCGTCTTTTGTTAAGAAGATTTTTATCTCTTCTTTGTTAGGCTTATTTTTAAAGATTCCAAAAATTGAGGATCCTGACCCCGACATAGAAGCATATTCAGCACCAGTATCATAAAGCCTCTCTTTAATATCTTTAAGACGAGGATATTTAGGGAAGAGTGATTTTTCAAAATCATTTTTAATAACACCTCTCCATTCGCAAATAGGTTGCTTTATAACCTCCTTTAAACTATAATTTGGAATACAAGGAGTAACACCAGAGTATGCCTCTGCGGTTGAAATAGCAATATCTGGTTTAATTAAAACAATAAAGTATCCATTAAGAGATAAATCTATGTCGCTAAAATCTGTTCCAATACCCTCTGCAAATACAGGTTTGTTCTTTATAAAAAACGGCACGTCAGCACCAATAGTTTTTCCAATTTCAAGCATCTCTTCTTCGCTGACTTTGTTGATAAACATCTTGTCAAGGATTTTTAGCATATATGCAGCGTCAGCAGAGCCTCCGCCTAATCCGGCGGCAAAGGGAATACATTTTTTAAGAATGACTTCAATAGGGGGGATGTAGTATTTATCAACTAATTTTCGGTATGCCTTCTCTACTAAATTTTGTTTTCCGTCATCAGGGAGGTCGATAACCTCTAAACTAAAACTTTTTTTGTTCTTATCGGCAGGAATAACTTCTAAAATATCGTATAAAGGAATGGGGTAAAAAACGCTCTCGATATTGTGATAACCATCTTCTCGTTTGCTTACAATATTCAGACCTAAATTAATTTTAGCGTTTGGAAAAACAATCATATTTATTAATATTAAAAAACACCAATATCAAAATTTACTTCAAAAGTACGAAATATTTTTAAAACAATTCTTAAAAATTCCATAATATGTATTATTTTTGTTGCCAAATAAACAACATATAAGATATGAAAATATTATTGTTCTTTTATGAGATATTTATAATGGCGCCACTATTATTGTTAATAACAATTCTAACCACGTCAACAGTAATAATAGGAGGTCTTATAGGAGATCCGTCATTTTGGGGGTACTATCCACCTAAAATTTGGTCAAAACTATTCTGTATAATATCGTTAGTAAAAGTAGAAGTAAAAGGAAGAGAAAATATAAAACCTGATGAATCGTATGTGTTTGTAGCAAACCATCAAGGAGCATACGATATCTTCTTGGTTTACGGATATTTAAATCATAATTTCAAATGGATAATGAAGCACACATTGCGTAAAGTGCCTATGGTAGGAAAAGCATGTGAAGCCGCAAAACATATATTTGTAGACAGAACAAATCCCAAAGCAATCAAACGAACAATAGAGGAGGCAAAGAAAACTCTTCAAGGAGGAATGTCCGTTGTAATATTCCCTGAAGGAACACGTTCGGCAGATGGCAAAATAAAGAAATTTAAAAGAGGAGCATTTCAAATAGCAGTAGATTTGAATATGCCAGTAGTCCCAATGACAATAGATGGATCATATAAAATATTATCAAAATCATCATTCTTTGTAAATCCAGGAAAACTAACACTTCAAATCCATAAGCCAATAATACCTCCGGCAGAAGGTTTTGATATAGACGCACTTGTAGAAGAGAGTTACAATCAAGTTAAATCTGGATTAAAAGAAAATTAGAATTTAGAGGAGTTTGAAATTGTTCGGCATAACACAAGCAATTTTGATTTGCCATATATAATTCTATATTAACCATTCCTCATTTCTAATTTAATTAAACTTGTCCATTGGTGTAATGGTAGCACATCAGATTCTGGCTCTGCCAGTGGGGGTTCGAGTCCCTCATGGACAGCAAAATAAAGTATCAAATAACTGATTAGTAGTTGTTTGATGCTTTATTTTTTTGATAATTTACGCAATGTAATATAATTTCTAAGATACTCTAAAAACAACGCTTTTTATCGGTTAAAGTATATAATTGTGTTGAGTTTTGTTTTGTTTATAAATGTTTACCCCTATAATATTTTATAAAAAAAGTTTTATAAACCAAATAAAACGTCTATATTTGCAATTAATACTATATTGTTTATTGTGACTATATATTACTAACTATATTTTTACAAAAAAAACTATGAAAAAAAGTTTACTTTTAGTAGCATTGGCAATATTACCAATGTTTGCTTATTCTCAATCAGCCCCACAGCACGAAAAGTATGTGCAAATAGGCTTAGGAGAAGCAGATCGTGCAAATGCTTATGCAGCATGGACTCCAGGACAACCTTTCTATAAAGGTTACGGAGAAGATATGGAGGATATCGAGAACTTTAATATTTCTCGTATTAAACCTCGTGAACGTTTTATAAATGCGGCAACACAAGTTCGTACTACACAGGATCCTGACCGTAAACTATTATGGTGGTGTCCAATAGGAGGTGACGGATGGAATGCATTGTCATCTTATTTCTTTGGAGGTGAGGTATGGACAATGTGGAGTTATACCGATGTTTGGGGTAACTGGACAGCTCCTCTTTTGAGTATGCCAGCACCTATGCTTGACGTTTGTCACAAAAATGGTGTAAAAATTTCAAGTTTAGCACCTATTGCATGGGCAGCATATATCTCAACATCAGATGTTAGTGGTTACGGATATTTGTTGAAAAAAGTATTAACAGATACAGGAGGAGCAGATAAATTCTTGAAATTCTTAAAATATTATGGAATTGATGGAATTGGATTTAACTCAGAGTTTTCATGGAATGGAGCATTGTCAGGAGGAAACTATTCAGGACAAGCATTCCATACAGGTATGAAAAACTTTTTGGGAGATTGTTACACAAAAGCAGCTGATTATGGTGTGCCATTCCATAATTGTTGGTATTCATTAACAACAAATGAAGGTTCTCTTGGAGGTTCAGCATCATTGGATGGATCAAACAGAGATTGGTTCCACTATAATGGAAAACCAACATCAACAGTATATTTCTGCAACTATGGTTCAAGCCTTTCAACATCACAAAATACAGTAACATTGAATTTCCCAACTCGTTCTTCATATGATGTTTACATGGGAGTTGACTATCAAGCAGGAGGCCCGGTAGGTAACTGGACATCTTTGAATAACTATAAAATTTCAATTGGACTTTGGGGAGCACACAATCGCAACCTAATATATGAGACTCGTGGTGAGAGAGGATCGGATCCTGTACAACAACAAAAAACTTACCAAATGATATTGGAGAATGTGTTTACAGGTTCAACTAAAAACCCAGTTAACCCACCTAATATATCAACAACAACTCGTTTTAATTCAATGTCAACTGACGCTTATGGATGGGCACAATTCATAACAGCACGCAGTACATTGATGTGTCAAGATGGTGGAGATTTATCAACAGATCCATTTGTAACAAACTTCAACTTAGGTAACGGAAAATTCTTTAATGTAGCAGGAGAGCGTAATGCAGATACTGAATGGTATAATATCGGTATGCAGGATTTTATGCCAACATGGCGTTGGTGGGCAACATCAACTTATATGGGACGTACAGCGGCTGAAGTAAGCGATGATCTTCAATATGAGTTCATTTGGGATGATGCATGGTTAGGAGGTTCATGTTTGCAAATCTCAGGAGCAACAGATCAAACATATTTGCAACTATTCAAAACAAAATATGAAACAGCAAAAACCGGAGATTACCTAACAATACGTTATAAAGTTCTTTCAGGAACAGGAACATTAGCATGGGCATGTTCAATAGAGGGCGCAGAGACAACTGTTGTAGAAAAAACAATAAGTTCTTCAAAAGTTGATGAAAATGGTTGGGCAACAGTAAATACAGGAATTGGAGGACGTAGCGGTATTAAACTTGAAAGTTCTACAATTGCTCAATTAGGTTTGAAATTTACAGACACATCAGACGACTTCAAAGTCTTAATAGGACAAATAGCACTTACAAGAGGAAAACCAGGAACATATGAACAACCTCAAACACCAGTAGTTGAGAAGACAAAAATGATGGCTCGTAACTACAAAGGTGTAGATATGATGATCATATTCAATATGGATAACGCATATACAGGAGCAGCCAAAGAGGCGTGGGAGCCTGTATATAATGCAGATGTAAATACATCATACTTCCGTATTTACACACAACAAGAGGGTAAAGAACCCAAAGTTTTCACTGCAACAACATCATGGGCTGCATACGTAGTATCAGCACCTTATATAACAGAGGATGCAGGTAAAATACGTATTGGAGTATCGGCAGTAGGTTTAGATTATGAAACAGAGTCACTTATAGCATGGGGTGATTGGATGGATCCTATGACAATTGCTCCTACAATTGTTGAGGGAACAGAAATAGATAAACCTATTATCAAAGCAGGAGAAGAATTTACATTGAAATATATTGATGTAAACCATGCACCAGCAACATGGGAGGTAATAAATTCTGCAACTGGAGAGTCGGTTCAAACATTCCCTAACACAAAATCAATTACAATGACATTGACTGAAGAGGGATCGTACGATATTAAGATAACAAACCCAGACGCATCAGTTGCTTACACTCGTGGTATTATTCAAGTATCACCTGCAGCAACAGGAGCATTACCAATCATTGCATCTTTAGATGCAGACAAAACTCAAGCAGAGGTAGATGAGGTAATATCGTTAAATTACACTGCATCACGTTTAGGAGAGGGAACAGTATCACGCTCGGTTAAAGTTGAAGACCCCAATATGTTACGCTTCCCTGAGGTTGTAGGTTCACGTCCTTATACATATATGATGTGGTTTAAGGTTGATAAATTTACACACGGATCAGAGGGAACAAACCTTATAGATAAGAGAAGTTTCAATGATGTATGGCCACACAATAACTGGGGAGATATTTGGGTAACAATCCGTTCATATCCACAAGATGGAGGTGCATATCCCCGTTATGAAACAAGTTCATCAGGAACAGCGCAAACAGATCCTCATCCAGCAAATGAGATCTCATTCAATACATATGGTTGGACAGAGCACGATGCGCCTAACGCAAATATGATGTCAAACGACCATAGTGTAAACGAAGGACAATGGACACACGTTGCTGTAACATTCGGAACAGACAATAAACAAAAAATGTACTTTAATGGTAAGAAAGTTGCGGAGACTACAATCCAGCATATAAATAGTAATGGAGTTCGTTCTCCAGGATCTCCAGTTTATATAGGAGGAACAAGTGTTTATAAAGGTGGATACAATGGTTGGGTAGATGAATTCCAAGTATGGGATCGTGTATTAACAGATGATGAGATTAAAACAGCAATGAAAGGTTACGCAACAGCACCTGCAGGACTACAAGGATATTGGACATTTGAAGAGATTGTAAAAGATGCTAATGGTAACAATGTATTCCCCAACAAAGGACAAAAAGGTTCTGGATACAATGCTGCAATTATTACAACTGTTGGTCAAAAAGGAGAGAACACTTCAGAAGTTGTACAAACAGTAGTAAACGGATCAAATGATGAATTGGGTAACCCAATGATTGGAGGAAGCTATCAAGTAACAACTTCCGCTGAATGGACAGCTCCGGGAGCTTCACTTACAGTATCTTCAACAACCGCAAATGTTGTATATGATGCAGCAGGAACATATACAGCAGGCCTTACACTTAAAAATATGTGGGGTAGCGACAATAGAACTATTGATTTCGTAGTGGTGTCTAACCTTGACGGAATAGAAGATGCAAAAATTGAAGAGATGGGAGTATATCCTAATCCATTCACAGATTTTGTAAACCTATGTTTTACTAATGAGGGAACATATACGATAGAAATTGTAGCCCTTGATGGTAAATTGATAGAGAGCAAACAAATCAACGTATCTGCAAATGAGGGAGTACGTCTTGATATTAATGGTGAAAAAGGAATGTATATTATTAAAGTATTAAATGCTAACAATGCAGCAGTTCGCACATTGAAAGTGGTAAAAAAATAACAATTAGTACAACCTGTAATAAAATAAGGGAGATGGTATCATCTCCCTTATTTAGTTTTATACCTTCGCATCTTGAAAATGGTATATAAAGTTCTATTAGATTATAAGTTAAAAAAGAGATTATATTGATAAATAATGTTATAAAATAAAAAAAACTCCCTATATTTGCACTATTAAAGTAAAATAATATTTAATAAAACATAATATAAAACTAATTAAAAAATGAAAAAGGGATTACTAATTGCAACATTAGGTATGCTATTACCAATGTTAACTTATTCTCAGTCATGTCCCCAACATGAACAATATGTAAAAATTGGGTCAGAAACAGTAAATTGGGGAGATGCATATGCAGCTTGGTCGCCAGGTAGAGCATTCTATCAAGGACTCGACACAGAGGCAGAGGAGAATGAAAATTTTACTATTTCTCGAGTAAAGCCACGTCAAAGATTTACTAATGCACAAACCCAAGTTCGTCCTGAACAAAACTCAGATCGTAAACTATTGTGGTGGTGTCCAATTGGAGGAGACGGATGGAATGCATTATCATCATACTATTTTGGCGGAGAACTTTGGACAATGTGGAGTTATACCGATATATATGGAAACTGGACAGCACCTTTTGTAAGTGTGCCAGCACCAATGCTTGATGTTTGTCACAAAAATGGAGTACAAATATCATGTCTTGCGGCTGTACCATGGGCAGCAAATATCTATTGTACAGATGCAAGCGGGCATGGATATTATTTAAATAAATTAGTATCCGATGCAGGAGGAGCAGATAAATTCCTAAAATATTTGAAATACTATGGAATTGATGGAATAGGATTTAATTCGGAGTTCTCATGGCGAGGAACATTAAGTGGGTCAGGACCATATGCAGGCTACGAATTCCACACAGCAATGAAAAAATTTTTAGGAGATTGCTATACAGGAGCAGCTGAGTACGGAGTACCATTTCACAACTGTTGGTATTCGTTAACAAACAATTCTGGATTTTGCGGAGGTTCTTCGGCGTTGAATGAAAACAATAAAGATTGGTTCGATTACGAAGGAAAACCAACATCAACAGCATACTTTACAAACTACTATGCTGCACCATCATATTCACAAACATGTGTCGAGAACTATTTTCCAAATCGTTCATCATATGATGTATATATGGGAGTTGACTATCAAGCAGGATACTCATTGCAAAATTGGTTAATACTACCCAATTATAGAATTTCATTAGGATTATGGGGTGCGCACAATCGAAATATGATATATGAGCAACGTGGTGAGAGAGGATCAACACCATTGCAAATGCAACAAACATATATGAAAATAATGGAGAATGTATTTACAGGATCAAGCAATAACCCTGTAAACCCTCCAGCAATGTCAGAAACAACCAAATTTAACTCAACAGCAGAAGATGCTTGGGGATGGGCTCAATTAATAACAGCAAGAAGTTCATTGATGTGTCAAGATGGAAAAGACCTATCGGCCGATCCCTTTGTAACAAATTTCAATCTGGGTAACGGATTCTTCTTTAACGTAGAAGGAGAACGACAAGCCAATACCGAATGGTACAACCTTGGAATACAAGACTTTTTACCAACATGGCGTTGGTGGTTTACAAAAACATATATGGGAAGAACCGCAGAAGAGGTTAGTAATGACTTAAAAGCAGAGTTTACTTGGGACGATGCGTGGTTCGGAGGTTCATGTTTGCAAATATCAGGAGGAACAGATGAAACATATTTGCAACTTTTCAAAACCAAATACGAAGTAAAACAAAACGACTATCTAACAATCCGTTATAAAGTTTTATCAGGAACAGGATCAATGGCATGGGCATGTTCAGAGTGGGATGCCGCATCAATTGAAGTTTCAAAAGATATTAAAACAAATGCTGATCCAGATGAAAATGGATGGATAACAGTTGAAACACCCATTGGTGGACGTTCAGGAATAAAACTTAACGATAAAGTGATAGCACAGATAGGTTTAAAATTCCAAAATACCAGTGATGATTATAAAGTATTAATCGGACAAATCTCATTAACTCGTGGTAAAGTAGGAAATTCAAATAGACCATTAGCACCAACAGTAGAGAAGAGTCGTATGATGGCTCGCAACTACAAAGGAGTAGATATGAAGATTATCTACAATATGAATGATGCATATTCAGGCGAGGCAAAAAAAGCATGGGAGCCTATATATAATAACGAAGTAGAAACATCGTATTTCCGTATCTACACCCAACAAGAAGGAGAAGAAGCAAAAGTATTTACAGGAACAACCTCTTGGGCATCATACGTAGTAGCGGCACCTTACGATGCAGTAAAAGGTGGAGGTTTGCGTATTGGAGTATCGGCAGTAAGTTTAGATTATGAAACAGAGTCTGAAATTGCATGGGGCGAATGGTTGTATCCAACATCAATTGAACCAACAATTGTTGAGGGAACAGAAATAGACAAACCAATAATCAAAGTAAACGAAGAATTTACATTGAAATATACCGATCCAAACCATGCCGCAGCAACATGGGAGGTAATAAATTCCCTAACTGGAGCATCAATACAAACATTTACAAATACAACATCAATCACAATGTCGTTACCAACAACAGGATCATACGATATTAAGATTACAAACTCGGACGGAACAGTGGCATACACTCGAGGAATTATCCAAGTATCACCCGATGAAACAGGAGCAATACCCGTTATTGGCTCTCTAACAGCAAATAAAACACAAGCCTATAAAGATGATAATATAACTCTAACAGCAACAACATCTCGTTTAGGCGAAGGATCAGTATCACGAGCTGTAAAAGTAGAAGATCCAAATATGTTACGTTTCCCCGCAGTAGTACAATCACGTCCATATACCTATATGATGTGGTTTAAAGCAGAAAAACTAACACATAACAATCAAGGAACAAACTTGCTTGACAAGAGAGATATTGAAGATATGTGGCCTCATGGAAACTGGGGAGACTTCTGGGTAACAATACGTCCTGAAATGATGGCAAACAAAGAGGTAGGAGGAAGTACATATTCTGACAGAGTACACCCTGCAAATGAAATATCATTCAATACATATGGTTGGACAGAGCACGATGTACCCAACAGTAACATGATGTCAAACGACCATAGTGTAAAAGAGGGACAGTGGACTCACATTGCGGTAACATTTGAAACAGATGGAAAACAAAAAATGTATTTCAATGGTAAGAAAGTTGCCGAAACAACAACAAATAAAATTACAACTAATGGAGTTCGCAAAGGCGAAAGTAATGTATATGTAGGAGGCTCAAATGTCTACAAAGCAGGTTTTAATGGCTGGGTAGACGAATTCCAAGTATGGGATCGAGTATTAACAGATACAGAGATACAAACAGCAATGAAGGGATATACAACAGCACCAAACGGATTACAAGGATATTGGACATTTGAAGAGACAACAGAAGAAGGAGGAAATGTTGTATTCCTAAATAAAGGTAATAAAGGAGCATCATATACAGCAGCGTATATAACAATGAAAGATACTGATGCTGGAAAAGTAGAGCAAAATCTTCCATTCTCGCCCAATGAGTTAGGAAATCCAATGATTACAGGAGCAGTAAAGGTTACAACCGAACAAGAGTGGAATTTGCCAAGTGCAACAGTGGTAGGTCAAACAGATACTAAATCAATAATCTCATACAATGCAACAGGAACATACACCGCAGGGTTAACCCTTAAAAATATGTGGGGAAGTGATACTGAGGTTGTAGATATAGTAGTAGTTCCATGGCCTGATGGAGTTGAGGAGTCAGTGATAGAAGAGATGGGAGTATATCCTAACCCATTCACCGATTTTGTTAATCTTTCATTTGCAAAAGAGGGAACATATACAATTGAGATTATAGCTCTTGATGGTAAATTGATAGAGAGTAAACAAGTAAGTGCCACAGCAAATGAGTATGTTCGCGTTGATATTAATGGAGAAAAAGGAATGTATATCATTAAAATCAAGAACACAAACGGAACAGCAGTTCGTACTTTGAAGTTAATCAAGAAGTAGAATAAACTTAAATATTAATCAATAAAAGGGTTACACGTTTGTGAGGTGTAGCCCTTTTTATTATTTAAACTAAAATTAAATAAATTATAACATAAATAATTTGTAAAAACAAATAAAAATAAATAATTTTGTAATTGGAGTATAGCGTACTATGAATAGTATGATCTTTTTCAACTATTCAAAAGTGCATATACTTAAAATATAGGAGTTTGAGCATAAAAACATTCTTTAAATAAAATTTATAAATGAAAAAATTACTATTGATGACTTTGGTCATTGCAATGTACGCAGGAAGCGTATTTGCACAAACAGTACCTTCTCACGACAAATATGTTGAGATGGGAAGTTCAATTAGTTGGTATCAAGCATACCAAAATTGGCAACCAGGAACCCCATTGTATAATGGTGATTCTAAAGCAGCAGCAAACGAACAATTCTTTATCTCTCGTGTAAAACCACGCAAACGTTTTACATTTACAGCAACACAAGTAAAAGAGTCACTTGATCCAGAACGTAAAGTTTTGTGGTGGTGTCCAATAAACGAATCATCATGGAATGCCCTTCCATCATATTTTTTTAACGGAGAGGCATATTCAATGTGGAGTTACACCGATATATACGGAAACTGGACAGCACCATTAATCCAAGTACCAGCAGCCTTCCTTGATGTATGTCACAAAAATGGAGTACGTTCAGGTTGTGTAGCATCAGTACCATTTGGAGCAGGACCATCACCAAATGATGGAGGTCACGGATCAAACATCAATGCCCTTGTAAATGGTGGATATGAGAAATTGCTTAAATACCTTCGTTACTACGGTGTAGATGGAATAGGATTTAACTCAGAATTCTCATGGGGTCTTTTGAATCCAACAGGTTTCAAAAATATGATGGGAGATTGTTATGCAAATGCTGAGGCTTACGGAGTACCTTTCAATAATGCATGGTATTCATTTACATCAAATGGAGGAAGTTACGGAGATTATAGTGTGCTTAACAGCGGTTGTGTAGAGTGGTTCCACTATAATGGAAAAAAAGTATCAGATGCATACTTCTTGAACTATAACTGGGGTTCAAGCCAATTAAGCACATCACAAACAACAGCCGAAGGAAAAGGTCGCTCAGGATATGATGTATATGGAGGAATGGACTTCCAAGGTCGTTCGCAAGCATCATGGGTGGCACTACAAGATTACAAAGTATCATTTGGTATTTGGGGAGCCCACAACACTAATATGATTTTTATTAATCAAGGAGAAAATGGATCAACTCCTGTTCAAAAACAACTAACTTACCAAAAAATTAGTGAGAACGTATTTACAGGAGCATCATATAACCCGGTAAACACACCTCCAGTAACAAATCTATTATGTCATACTTCAAAATCAACAACTTTCCACGGATTTTCAAGTTTCATTACAGCTCGTAGTACCTTAACACCTCAAGATGGAGGAAGTTTGGCAACAGACCCATTTGTTACATATTTCAATATGGGTAACGGACAATTCTGGAAAGAGAATGGCGAAATTGCATATAATGGAGTATGGTATAATCTAGGAATGCAAGACTATTTGCCCACATGGCGTTGGTGGTGGACAAGTAGCTTTATGGGTAAAGATGCAACAGAGGCAACAACCGATATGGAGGCAGTATTTAATTGGAATGACTCATGGTATGGCGGAACATCTTTAGAAATTAACGGAGAAACAGACCAAGCATATTTGCAACTCTTCAAAACAAAATACCCAACAAATACAACAGGAGATTATTTAACAATTCGTTATAAAGTGCTTTCAGGAACAGGAAAAATCTCTTGGGCATGTTCAGTAGAGTCTGCACCTAAAACTGAGGTGTCAGCGTCTATCGCAAATATCACATCAAGCACAGAAATAGGAAAATGGGTTGAAAAACAAATTCAGATAACCAGCGGACGTAATGGTATAAAATTACAAAACGATGTTATATGTCTATTAGGATTAAAATTTGAGGATACATCATCTGATTTCAAAGTGCTTATTGGTGAGATAGCATTAACAAGAGGAAAACCCGGAGTTATAGCAGCACCTTCAGCACCAAAAATTTTATCATCAGAAGTCCTTTCATATAACTATAAAGGAGCTGACGTAAAAGTTGTATTTGATATGACAAGCAATGATACAAAAGCGGCAGGACGTCAAGCGTACCAAACTATCTATAATAGTGATGTAAACACTTGGTTCTACAAAATATATGTACGTCAAGCAGGCGGAGAACCTAAACTTTGTACATCAACAACATCATGGGCATCTTACGTAGTATCAGCACCATACGATGCAGAGTTAGGAGGTAAAATACAAGTAGGAGTAAGTGCTGTAAGTTTAGACGGACGAAAAGAATCTACAATTGCGTGGGGACAAGAGATGTCATTGCCAGCACCAGTAATTATAGAAGGAACAGAGGTTGATAAACCAGTAATCAAACCAAACGAAGAGTTCTCGGTTAAATTTGTAGATCCCAACCATCAAACAGCAACTTGGACAATAATAAACTCTGCAACAGGAGAGACAGTTAAAACAGTTAATAATGCATCAGGAGTAACAACATCCCTTCCAGAAGTAGGAATGTATGACGTTAAGATTACATCAGGAACAAATGAATCATACACTCGCGGATTAATTCAAATATCTCCAGAGAGTACAGGAACAATGCCTTTAATTGAGTCTCTAACAGCAGATAAAACATCTGCAAATACAAATGAAAAAATCAATTTGTCATACATAGCAGAACGATTAGGCGAAGGTAAAGTATCGCGTAGTGTAAAAGTTGACGATCCATATATGTTGCGATTCCCTTCATTGAAAGGAACAGCACCATATACCTATATGATGTGGTTTAAAACAGAGTCTATATCTCACGATACACAAGGAACTAACCTTATAAGCAAAACAACATTTACAGATGTATGGCCACACGACAACTGGGGAGACTTCTGGGTACAAATAAGACCTAAAGTTACAGCTCATTCTGTTTCATATACAGTTGCAAACGAGCATGCTGAAAATGAGATATCGTTTAATGTATATGGATGGGATGCTCACGATGTACCACGTGATGGTATGATGTCAACAGGATATAGCGTAAACCTTGACCAATGGACACACATTGCAATAACATTAGATACAGATGGAAGCGAAAAAATGTATTTCAATGGACGTCTTGTAGCATCATCAAAAGACTACGAAGTTGAGAATAACGGACAAAGAATGAATGGTGATGTATATATTGGAGGAGCTGGAGTATATAAGGCTGGATTTACAGGCTGGATTGATGACTTCCAAGTATGGGATCGTGTATTAACAGATTCAGAGGTTAAGACAGCAATGAAAGGATATGCAACAGGAGCAACAATTCCAAGCGGATTATTAGGATACTGGGATTTTGAAACACTCGAAAGTGATGGAGAATCATTTGCTAACCGTGGAACAGCAGGAGCTACCAAGTATGCTCAATATGTAGAGAAGATAACAGGAGACGGACCAGCATATTGCGAGACAAGAGCCGTAAATAACGAACAGTTGGGTATGCCAATTCTTCCTGGAACATTAGAGGTTAAAACAACTGCAAAATGGGATGTAGCACCTGGAACATTATCAGAAACAGGTGGAACACTTGTAGCAGGAACAGCAAAAGTTTCATACTCAGCAGAGGGTCAATATACTCCAAAATTAACTCTTGAAAATATGTGGGGTAGCGACACTAAAACAATAGACTTTATTACAGTAACTGCAGAATCAGGATTAGAAGATGCCATAGTAGAGGAGATGGGAGTATATCCTAACCCATTCACCGATTTCGTAAACATTATGTTTACACAAGAGGGTGTGTACACAGCCCAAATAGTTGCACTTGACGGACGTTTAATAGAGTCTAAAGCATTGTCAGTAGTAGCAAACGAAGGAGTAAGAATAGATATTAACGGTGAAAGTGGAGCATACATCTTGCGTATTTTAAATGAAAACGGAGTAGCAGTTCGCACAATGAAGATTATCAAAAAATAATCATCATCGTTAAACAATATATTCAAAGAAGGAATCTCTAAGGAGATTCTTTCTTTTTTTATATTTTCTTAATAATGGTATAATTATATAAAAATATTATCTTTGTTCTCAAAACGCAGATGCAAACACAGATTGTGTATAGGTACAAATTAGACACACATAACTATGTTCTTTGCTTACA
Source organism: Bacteroidales bacterium (assembly GCA_015061035.1). Taxonomy (GTDB): domain Bacteria; phylum Bacteroidota; class Bacteroidia; order Bacteroidales; family G3-4614; genus Caccoplasma_A. Next base: position 70,077 of record SUXK01000004.1, on the reverse strand, counting down.
TATTTTTTACCTAAAAAAACAAAACCGTTATATATGAAAAGAATCTTATCTATTGTAGCAATGCTACTGCTATTGCCATTATCTTCCTATTCGCAATCAGTACCTCAACACCAAATGTATGTGAAGATAGGCTCAGAAAAATCAACATGGACAGAGGCTTATACAAACTGGATCCCAGGAAATGAGTCATTGTATCAAAATCTTGATGAAGAGGCCGCCGAGAATGAACAATTCTTTATCTCTCGCATTAAACCCCGCACTCGATTTACAAACTCATTTACACAAGTACGAGTAACACAAAATCCCGAACGTAAATTTTTGTGGTGGTGTCCAATTGGTGGAGATGGTTGGAATGCACTACCATCATACTTCTTTGGTGGCGAAGTATGGACAATGTGGAGTTACACCGATATTTGGGGAAACTGGACAGCGCCCTTTATGAGTATGCCAGCAGCAATGCTTGATGTATGTCATAAGAACGGTGTAAAAATATCATGTGTAGCCCCTATTAGTTGGGCCTCCTATTTAACACCCACGTCAGAAGGATATGGCGAGATGCTTGCCCGAATGTTAATTGATGGTCCCGATAAGTTCCTTAAATACCTTAAATATTACGGAATTGATGGAATAGGATGGAACTCAGAGTTTGATTTTAGTCGAACAAAACTAATGGCAGGTCCATATATAGGAAAAGAATTTCATACAGCAACAAAACTATTTTTTGGAGATCTCTATGAAAAAGCCGAAACATACGGAGTACCTTTCCATAATTGCTGGTATTCAATGATGCACAATTTAGGAACTATGCCTGCATCATCAAATCTTGATGCAACAAATAAAGACTGGTTTGATTATGAAGGAAGACCAACATCAACAGCATATTTTACTAACTATGGTTCTTACATACCAACATCAGAGCAAACAGTCAATTTACATTTTCCAAACCGATCATCTTTCGATGTCTATTTTGGTGTAGACTATCAAGCAGGGACTGCATTGTCTCAATGGAAAGAGTTGAACAGTTATAAATTGTCTATTGGAATATGGGGTGCCCACAATCGTAACCAAATATATGAAACACGAGGAGAGAATGGTTCAGATCCTGTGACTATGCAAAAAACATATCAAAAGATATTGGAGAATGTATTTACAGGTTCAACAAAAAATCCTATTAACCCACCTGAAATAACAAGTACAACACGTTTCAATTCAAGATCAACCGATGCTTACGGATGGGCTCAATATATTGTCGCAAGAAGTACATTGACTCCTCAAGATGGAGGCGATTTATCAACCGATCCATTTGTAACAAACTTCAATCTTGGTAATGGAAAATTTTTTAACAAAGCAGGAGAGCGTCAATCAAATACCGATTGGTATAATATTGGTATGCAAGATTTTATGCCAACATGGCGTTGGTGGGCAACCAATACCTATATGGGAAGAACCGCTGAAGAGGTTAGCGATGATTTAACCGCTGAATTTATATGGGATGATGCATGGTTAGGAGGTTCATGTTTGCAAATATCTGGAGCAACAGAGCAAACCTATTTACAACTCTTTAAAACAAAATACTCAACAGCAAACTCAGGCGATTACATGACAATCCGCTATAAAGTATTATCAGGAAGCGGAACATTGTCTTGGGCATGTTCAAAAGAGGGAGATGAAGCAACAGCAGTTGAGAGGGTGATAAAAACAAATGCAACAGTTGAAAGTGGCGATGAAGATGCGAATGGCTGGGTAACCTCAAGCACACAAATCAGTGGTCGACAATTTAAACTAAATAATACTACAATTGCACAAGTAGGATTGAAATTCACCAATACAACTGATAATTTCAAAGTATTAATAGGTCAAATATCTTTGACTCGCGGACAAGTAGGTTCTGCACCAAAACCACAAACACCATTAGTTGAAAAATCTAAAGTAATGGCACGTAACTATAAAGGTGTTGATATGAAAATTATCTATAATATGGATGGAGCATACACAGGACCCGAAAAAGAGTTATACGAGCCAGTATATAATAAAGAAGTAAATACATCATACTTCCTCATATATACACAACAACAAGGTTGCGATGCGAAAGTTTTCTCTGCTACAACCTCATGGGCAGCATATGTTGTCTCAGCACCTTATGATACAGAACTTGGTGGCGATATTAGAATTGGAGTAGCTGCAGTATCATTAGATGGTGAAACAGAGTCAAATATTGCATGGGGAGAGTGGATTGATGTTGAGTCAATAGAACCAACTATTGTTGAAGGAACAGAAATTGACAAACCCATAATTAAAGCAGGAGAAGAGTTTACATTGCGTTATATTGATATAAATCACCCAGCCGCAACATGGGAAGTTATAAATTCACAAACAGGAGCAAGCGTACAAACATTCACCAATACAACATCAATAACACTTTCATTGCCTACAGTAGGATTATACGATGTTAAGATTACAAACGGTGATGGAACAGTAGCATTTACTCGAGGAATTATTCAAGTATCACCAAACGAAACAGGAGCAATTCCAACAATCGGAACATTAACATTAGACAAAACGGAAACACATAAAGATGAGAATGTAACACTATCATACACAACATCTCGATTAGGAGAGGGAAGTGTATCAAGAGCCGTTAAGGTTGAAGACCCCAATCTTTTACGATTTCCTGAAGTCGTGGCTTCACGTCCATATACCTATATGATGTGGTTTAAAGTAGATAAATTCACTCACGACAAAGAGGGAACAAATCTTATTGATAAGAGAAGTTTTTCAGATGTATGGCCACATAACAACTGGGGAGATTTTTGGGTAACAATACGACCCGATTTAGAAGTAGCTTTAGATGAAGGAACAAAACCTCGCAAAGAAACAGGTTCTTCATCAACAACATTGGATACATCAACAAAGCACCTTGCAAATGAGATTTCTTATAACACATATGGTTGGACAGAGCATGATGCACCCGATACAGATATGATGTCAAAAGACCACTCAGTGAAAGAGGGACAATGGACACACGTAGCAATAACATTTGCCTCAGACGGAACTCAAAAAATGTACTTCAATGGTAAAAAAGTAGCAGAAAAGGTAACAAAACACATAGCCTCTAATGCAGTTCGTTGGCCAGGTTCATATGTTTATATCGGAGGAACAAGCGTTTACAAAGGAGGATATAATGGCTGGGTAGATGAGTTCCAGGTATGGGATCGCGTATTAACAGACCAAGAGGTTCAAGAGGCAATGAAGGGATATACAACAGCACCAAACGGATTACAAGGATATTGGACATTTGAGGAGCAAGTTCCTAACGCAAACGGCGACATGGTATTCCCCAATTTAGGATATAAAGGAGATAGTTATACAGCAGCATTAATATCAACTATCGGTCAAAGTGGAGAGAATACATCAAGCGTTACAGAGACAATTCTTAATGCTTCAAATGAAGAGTTGGGAAATCCAATGATTAGTGGAACATATCAAGTAAAAACAGAGTCGGAGTGGAACTTCCCCAATGCATCCATCGAATCTCAAGAGGGAACAACTGCAACAATATCATACGATGTAATAGGAACATATACAGCAGGATTAACCCTTAAAAATATGTGGGGAAAAGATACCCAGAGTGTTGATATTGCAGTAATCTCTTGGCCCGATGGAGTTGAAGATGCTGTAATAGAGGGAATGGGAGTATATCCAAATCCTTTTACTGATTTCATTAACATGTCATTTGTAAAAGAGGGATTATATACAATAGAGATTGTAGCCCTTGATGGTAAACTAATTGAGAGTAAACAAATCAATGCAACAACAAACGAGTGCGTGCGTGTTGATGTAGATGGCGAAAAAGGAATGTATATTATAAAAGTTAAGAATAACAATGGAACAGCAGTTCGCTCATTGAAAGTTATAAAAAGATAAATTATAAACATTTTATACCATTATGAAAAAAATAGTTATAGTAGGAGCAACATCTGGGATAGGAATGGAGAGTGCAAAACTATTTTTGCAAAACGGGTATATAGTGGGTTTAGCAGGGCGAAGAGAAGAAAATTTGCTCTCTCTACAAAAAGAGTATCCTAAAACTGCCTTTATTAAAAAGATAGATGTAGTAGCACCTGAAGCGCCACAACTGCTCTCTGAGTTGATAGATGATATGGGAGGAATGGATATATACCTCCATGTGTCGGGCATAGGTTTCCAAAACAAAGAGTTACAACCACAAATAGAGATAGATACTGTAAAAACAAACTGTTTGGGAATGACACAAATGGTTGTAAAAGCATACGACTACTTTTCAAAAAACAGAGGTGGACAAATAGCCGTAGTCTCATCAATAGCAGGAACAAAAGGTTTAGGAGTAGCACCATCATACTCAGCAACAAAACGATTTAACAATATCTACCTTCAATGCTTGGCACAACTATCAAGAATGAGAGGAGATAAAATATCATTTACCGATATTCGCCCCGGATTTGTTGAAACAGCACTATTGCGTAATGCCAACTACCCAATGAAGATGCAAGCCCCTTATGCCGCAAAAAAACTGTATAAGGCGGTAGTAAACAAAAAGAGAGTGGCAATAATAGATTGGAAATACTCTATATTAGTAGCCTTTTGGCGATTAATCCCAAACTTTATATGGGAACGCCTCAAAATAGTAAAGACAAAGTAGTTAAATGTAAATTTATTTTGCGTGAACCTAAATAACCTATTATAGATTTAAACAATATAGCAAGGAGAGGAGGTTTGCTTAAAGCAAACCCCCTCTCTCTTATATAATAATCAACGTTAAGACATTGCTCTATCAAAACATATAAGAATGAATCTATTTCTTGTAGTGTCTATGAATATGCGAATGTCTGTGCGATATTTTACCGCTCTTTCTGGTTGCGTTTAATCCAATTATAGTAAAATATATACCTATAATTATAAACGGAATACTCAATATTTGTCCCATATTCATGCCAACTCTCTCCATCAACTCAATCTCAAACATCTCTTGAGGAAGTTTCAAGAACTCTATCGCAAATCTTGAACCGAATACCCATAAGAAGAAAACTCCAAATAATAAACCTCGTTTATCTCCTGCACCTCTTTTCCAATACATAAACATCAACGTAACAAAGAGGGCAAAGTATGATAGAGCCTCATATATTTGAGTAGGGTGTGATGTTGGAGAATATTGAGGTGCTGCTCCATTTTGCCACTCCGATATATTAGTAATAAAATTAAAACCCCATGGCATTGTAGTTTGAGTACCATAAATTTCGTGATTCATTAAATTACCAAATCGTATCATTGACGCAACTAAAGCAATAGGTATAACTAAACGGTCAAACACCCAAAGAGCATTCCTGTGAGTAACCTTTTTAGCATATATCAGTACTGCAATAATAATTGCTATTGTACCACCATGGCTTGCCAATCCACCTTCCCATATCTTAAATATCTCAATAGGATTGCTGGTGTAGTAGTCCCAGTCATAAAAGAAACAGTGACCTAATCTTGCACCAATAATCGTTGCAACTATAACATACACAAAAAGTTTGTCGCACCAATCATCGGGGGCTTTATCGTTTTTAAATATTTTAGCCTCAATGTAATAACCAACCAAAAAGCCTATAGCAAATAGCAAACCATACCATCTTATCTCAAGAGGTCCTAAAGAGAATATGGCAGGGTCAGCATTCCATACAACAGAACTAAGCATCGTGATATTCTATTAAATTAAACCAAATGTGAAATCCACTCTTCTCTATCTCCTGGCAATAAATCTATAACAGGCACTTCGGGCATTGTATAGCAACCGGGTTTTTGACGGAACGTAGCACGAGCAGCATTAACCAACATTTGTGCAGTAAGCGCAGGGTTGTTAATCTTCATATTAAATTCAAAAAGTTGGTTTTGGGTTTTACCCGATACACCCTTGCGACACATCATAACACCATGTCCCATATCCAATAGGTTATCAACACACTCAACCTGCATAACGTGAGTCTCATCATTAATAAAGTATGCATCTGCCTTAATTGCTTTTGCAACCTCCTCAAACTTATAACCCTCTTCAACTTCAATATACACCATTCTTCTGTGAATACCAGTACCAACGGGAATTGTCATTGAAAGAGCGGCCTTAACACCCTCTATTGCTTTAACAGCAACTGTGTGCCCCATACTCATACCTGGTCCAAAGTTAGTGTAAGTAATACCTTTAGGAGCAGCAGCCTCCATTAGAGTACGTACAACAGAGTCGCTACCTGGATCCCATCCAGCCGATATTATAGCCACAGCACCACTCTCTTTTGCAACCTTATCGAGGTTTGCTCTTAGTGAGGTAATCCCAGAGTGAATATCAAAACTATCGGCAGTGTTAATACCCATTGCCAATATCTCTTTTGCGTACTCCTCAACCTTACGGGTTGGTGTGGCAAGAATAGCAACATCTACCTTTTCAATCTCTTTAATGTTACTAACTACTTTATATTTTTTTATCTCTTCAGGAATATCACAAACATTACGTCTAACAATTCCTGCAACTTCCATATCGCACGAAGCCTCAATGGCATCGATAGTAAATTTACCTATATTGCCATATCCAACAACGGCAACTCTCATCTTTTTCATATTTATAATTAATTTTTTTGACACACAAAAATAATATATTGTCGCTAAAAATAATAGAAATTAAATATTTTTAAATAAACTCTTAATATAATACCTATACGGCAATCCATTTTTTAGCATCATCCAATGCTATACCTCTCTTTTGACAATATACATTACGTTGATTTTCATCAATAGTCAAGGTAAAATATCTTGCATTAGGGTTGGCAATCATAAAACCACATACCGAAGCACTTGGATACATAGCACCATTCTCAGTAACCTCAATACCCAATTTGTCAAAATCAATAAAATTTTTCATTTCAAACATAAGTGATTGGTCGGGTAGGGAAGGGTATCCTATTGCAGGTCTAATACCACAGCAATTACCCTTAATTATATCGGCTACGTTCTTTTCTTCGTTTGAATAACTCCACATATCGGTTCTTACAAGGTAGTGGGTATATGCAGCGGCAGCCTCTGCTAAGCGGTCTGCAATAGATTGCAGAAGTACCGATTTGTAATCATCTCCGTTACTCTTCAGATACTCTATATATGATTGAATATCTCTTCCAGCAGTAACAGCAAAAGTTGCAATATAATCAACCTTATCACTCTCTTCGGGTAAAATAAAATCAGAAAGAGCAAGGTATCCACCCTCATTATTATCTCTCTTCTTTTGTTGGCGTAGGGTTGGAATTATAATATCATTATCACTCTTGATAATAATGCTATTATCTTTTGAATTTGCTTTGAAGAACGATACAGATGCTTTAATCTTAGGATTAAGTTTGTCACAAACCTCTTTTATTACTCTTAAACACTCCTTGTGTAGTTGCATTGCCTCAGAAGCCTCTTTCCTCTCTTCTACGGCTAAAGATGCAAGCCACGATGCTTTGCAGTGGTCGCAACCATTAAGGTATGCAACTGAAGCAAATTTACCACTCAGTTTCCAAACATTAAAAAGTTGTCCCCAATTAATAAAATCAATAAGTTCACTTATTTCAAAAGATAAATTAATCTCTTTGTTCAATACCTTAGGAGTAGTAGGAGTATATCCGTTGCAGCAACTTATATCTCTTAATCCTTCGGCAACAGACAAAGAAACAGTGTCATCACATTTTGTACTTTCTCTCAAAAAGTGTTGTCGCTCTTTAATCTCATTAATATAACTATCTCTAATCCTGTTATTAGTCAGTTTTGCAGCAATAATGGGGTCTTGCGAAGCATCCTTAACATACACAACAACACCACTATAAAGAGGAGCAATTTTAACAGCAGTATGCAATTCCGATGTTGTTGCTCCACCAATTAACAGAGGAATATCCAACCCTCTATTTTCAAGTTCTCTTGCGATATTGCACATCTCGTTAAGCGAAGGAGTGATAAGGCCGCTAACACCAATAATATCAGCACCAACCTCAATCGCTTTATCAATAATAGTCTCGGCTGTTACCATAACACCAAGATCAATAACCTCATAATTGTTGCAACCTAAAACAACCGAAACAATATTTTTCCCAATATCGTGAACATCACCTTTGACAGTTGCCAAAACAATCTTTCCGGCACTCTTTTGCGATGAACTATTTTCGCTTTTAATATAAGGTTGAAGAATTTCAACAGCACACTTCATTGTTCTGGCACTCTTAACCACTTGAGGTAAAAACATCTTACCTTCGCCAAACAGAGAACCAACTTTATTCATACCATCCATAAGAGGTCCTTCAATAATTGCAACAGCCGAGCCATATTGAGTTAAAGCCTCATTAATATCACTCTCCAGATTGTCGCTATTGCCCCTAACAAGGGCGTTGCTTAATCTCTCTGCAACAGTTAGGTTTTTATTTTGTATAGTTGGTGAGGCACTACTTGTAATCTTAACCTCTTTAACGCTCTCTGCAATCTCAATCAAACGCTCAGTTGCATCATCTCTTCTGTTAAGAATAACATCCTCAACAGCCTCTAAAATGTTCTCTGGAATATCGTTATAGTTTACACTCGTTGCAGGGTTAAGGATAGCCATATCCATGCCAGCATTGATGGCATGATATAGGAACACCGAGTGCATAACCTCCCTAATGTAGTTGTTTCCTCTGAACGAGAATGAAAGGTTACTCACGCCACCACTGACTTTTGCGTGAGGTAGATTTGATTTTATCCAGCGAGTAGCCTCAATAAAATCCTTTGCATAATTCTTATGTTCATCAATACCTGTTGCAACAGCCAAAATATTGGGATCAAAAATAATATCCTCTGCTGCAAAGTTGCACTCTGTTGTCAATATATCGTATGCTCTTTTGCAAACAGCAATTTTACGATTAAAAGTATCGGCTTGACCCTCTTCATCAAAAGCCATAACCACAACAGCCGCACCCATATCTCTAATGCGTTTAGCCCTCTCTATGAATATATCTTCTCCCTCTTTAAGGCTTATTGAGTTTACAACTGCTTTGCCCTGAACGTTTTTTAGTCCAGCCTCAATAACTTCCCAATCCGAAGAGTCAATCATAAATGGAACTCTGCAAATTTCAGGTTCAGCGGCAAGAAGTCTGAGGAAGGTTGTCATCTCCTCTTTGGCATTTAACATGCCATCGTCCATATTAATATCAATAATTTGGGCGCCATCATTAACCTGTTTAAGAGCAATAGAGAGTGCTTCGCTGTAACTCTTCTCATTAATCAACCTCAAAAACTTTCTGGAACCAGCAACATTACACCTCTCGCCAATATTTACAAAGTTATTCTCTTTGCATACAGCCAAAGGTTCAAGTCCAGCCAGAACAAGTTTACTCTCTCTCTTAGCGTAGGAGTGAGGTTTACTATTTTTAGCAATTTCAGCAATACGTTTAATATGTTCAGGAGTAGTTCCACAACAACCCCCTACAATGTTCACGAGTTGTTCCTCAATATATGGCTTCATATCGTTTGCCATTAATTGGGGAGTTTGGTCGTATTCACCAAATCTGTTAGGTAAACCAGCATTAGGATGAACCGATATTGCAAAAGGAGCAATCTCTGATAATCTTCGTAAAAAAGGTAAAATATCCTTTGCTCCAAAAGAACAGTTAATTCCAACTGTTGTAATAGGAGCATGAGATATAGACGCAACAAAAGCCTCAAGAGTCTGTCCAGAAAGAGTACGACCAGCATTGTCAGCAATAGTAACTGAAATCATCAAAGGAAGTTCAATATCTTTCTTCTTAAAAAGATGAGTTACAGCATCAATAGCACACTTTAGGTTAAGAGTGTCAAAAACAGTTTCTAAAAGAATAATGTCTACACCCTCATCAACAAGCACCTCAATCTGTTTGCAATATGCGTCAAAAAGTTCATCGTAAGTAATAGACCTTATGGCAGGGTTGCTAACATCGGGAGAGATTGAACAACTTTTATTTGTTGGGCCAACACTACCAGCAACAAAGCGAGGCTTATCTTTTGTAGAAAACTCACTTGCAACCTCTTTTGCAATTCTTACAGCACATCTGTTAATCTCCGATACATAACCTTCCAAACCATAATCACTCATCGAAACCGAGGTAGCATTAAAACTATTAGTCTCAATAATATCAGCACCTGCTTCAAGATATGCACGATGAATATTTTTTATAATATCAGGTTGAGTAAGAACTAAAATATCGTTATTCCCTTTTAGTTCTTTATTATAATTTTTAAATAAATCACCCCTAAAATCATCCTCATTTAAATTCAACTTCTGGATTTCAGTACCCATAGCACCATCCAGAATAAGAATACGACTGTTTAGAAGTTCTTTCAGATTATATGTCATCATAGAAATATATACTATTTAACAATTTTGTTGGGATTTTTAGAAATAAACTCTTTCCAACTTTTGCACCCCTTTTCTGTAATTGGCGATTTCATTTGGTAAAAGTGGCATAAAGCAGCAGCAACAGCATCCGTAGCATCAAGTTGGGGAGCCATCTTCTCTTCGGGTATATGTAAAATCCGTTTAAGCATATCAGCCACTTGCTCTTTCGATGCAGCACCATTACCCGTAACAGCCATTTTGATTTTTAGGGGGGCATACTCTGTAATAGGTAATTCGTGATGAATAGCAGCCGCCATAGCAACACCCTGAGCCCTGCCAAGTTTTAGCATCGATTGTACATTCTTGCCAAAAAAAGGAGCCTCAATAGCCAATTCATTGGGAGAGTATTGCGAAATCAGCCCCGATACACGTTCATATATTCTGTTAAGCCTTACGTAATGGTTTTCAAACTTGTTAAGTTTAAGAGTTCCCATTACAATTAACGAAGGTTCTTTGCCATTACACTCAATAATGCCATATCCCATAACATTAGTGCCCGGGTCTATGCCTAATATTTTCAAATTATTATCTGCCATTCTTTACTATTAAAGTACAAATATACGATTAAGCGAGCGAAATAATATCAAGTTTACTTGAATATTTCACAGCGAGCGAAAGTATATTGGAGGTTTACCTCAAATATACAATAAATAAACGAGCGAAATAATATCAAGTTTACTTGAATATTTCACAGGGAGCGAAAGTATATTGGAGGTTTCCCTCAAATATAGAATAAAAAAGCGAGCGAGAAATAAGAAGTTTACTTTAATATTTTTCACAGCGAGAGCAAATGTTTTTTGACTATATCGTAAATAAAATAAAAAAAATTGACCAAAAAGTAAAAATATATATTCAATATGGTGTTAATATTAAAAAAAATATTTAATATTGCATCAGTAACCAAAAAGAGGGAATATATAGAAGTTTAACCGATAATACAGATTTATATCATTATCGTTTTTGTTAATTATATTTAGAGATAATCTTTCATTTTTTTTGATAAATATTATACTCTAAAGCAACCTATCCCTTAATATTTTGAGAAAACAAAGTACTGAGTCCATTAATTGTGCTCAATTAATGGATTTTGTAATGTTTTTTCATGATTTTGATGTGGTGTGTCCGTGAGGCTGCACCACATTTTTATAGATAAAGTCTCATTTTAAGATTTCTAATATAGGGTAATTAGTTATTCTTGTTGCAAAAAAAAAGTTCCAGAATCTTTCGACTTTGGAACTTTTATATAGAGTATTATCTACGTTAATTACAAAATACCTTGAGCCATCATTGCTTTAGCAACTTTCATGAATCCTGCAACGTTAGCACCCTTAACATAGTTAATGTATCCATCCTCTTGTTTTCCGTAAAGAGTACATTGAGAGTGAATATCTTTCATAATTGATTGAAGTTTTGCATCAACCTCTTCTCTGCTCCAACTTAGTTTAATTGAGTTTTGAGTCATCTCCAAACCACTAACTGAAACACCACCAGCATTAGCCGCTTTACCAGGAGCGTAAAGAATCTTGGCATTCAAGAACTCTGCAATAGCATCGGGAGTAGAAGGCATATTTGCACCCTCTGAAACAGCAAAACATCCGTTAGCAAGAAGTGCGCGAGCATCATCTCCGTCAATCTCGTTTTGAGTTGCACTTGGCATTGCAATATCGCATTTCTCATTCCAAGGACGAGCGCCTTCAACATATTTGCAACCATATTTCTCAGCATACTCTCTAATGCGTCCGCGTTGAACATTTTTTAGGTTGAAAATAAATGCAAGTTTCTCTTCATCTATACCATCTGGGTCGTAAATATAACCATTGCTATCAGACATTGTAATAACCTTAGCACCAAGGCTGATAAGTTTTTTAACTGTATATTGAGCAACGTTACCCGATCCTGATACAGCAACAACTTTATCTTTAATATCAATGCCTTTAGTCTTTAGCATCTCAAGTAAGAAATATACGTTACCATAACCTGTTGCTTCGGGGCGAACCAATGATCCACCAAACTCAATACCTTTACCTGTGAAAGTACCTGTGTTTTCAAGGGCCATTTTTTTGTACATTCCATACATGTAACCAACTTCACGACCACCAACACCAATATCTCCAGCAGGAACGTCAGTTTGAGGACCTATATGACGCCACAACTCAGTAACGAATGCTTGGCAGAAACGCATAACCTCCATATCAGATTTACCGCGAGGGCTGAAGTCTGAACCTCCTTTGCCACCACCCATAGGTAGAGTTGTAAGAGAGTTTTTGAATGTTTGCTCAAAAGCAAGGAATTTTAAAATAGAAAGGTTTACAGAAGAGTGGAAACGGATACCACCTTTGTAGGGTCCAATAGCGTTATTGTGTTGGATACGATAACCCATATTAGTTTGAACTTGACCTTTGTCATCAACCCAAGTAACTCTAAAAGTAAACACTCTATCGGGAATACAAAGTCTTTCAATTAAATTATATTTATCAAACTCAGGATGTTTGTTGTATTCCTCTTCAATTGTCATTAAAACCTCTTCAACTGCTTGATGATATTCAGGCTCGTTGGGAAAGCGTCTTTTCAAATCGCTTAAAACTTTCTTAACTTCCATTTTTTTATAAATTTAAAATTGTTATTAATTCAAAACTCTTATCTCGTATAACCTATTTGGGTATAGTTTTGTTTGTAACCCAATAGGTCTTTATCAAGACCTTGCAAAGGTAATATACTAAAACGGAATTTTGCAACTTTTTTACGATTTTTTTTGACAAAAGATGATTTTTTTAGATTTGTACTAACAAAAAGTTATAATAATAGTTAAAAAAATACCTTTTTGTTACATTTAAGTTTACGGAGAACAGACAAAGATGTGTATATAATGGCAATAGATTTGATTTTTTTTCGTATCTTTGCAAAGCATATCGCTTGCAGAAGCCCTATATGGGTTGTGTGGGTAGGGTGCAGACATAAAATAAAAAGCGTTTACTTACGCTCAATCTTGACGACATGGAACTTCGCAACTTCTAAAATCAATGTCAAGGATGAAGCAATTGTAGATGCCTGTTGGTGTGTAAATATAGGAGTATAATGTATATATACTCCATTGCATATCTGCGTGGGCTTCTGCGTTGCTCGTTCAACATTGATGGGCAATGCGAAGGCCTCATGTCGTGGGACGAGTAACAGTATGGTTCCCACGCTTTTTTTATTCTTATTGTTTAAGTCTTTTGGGGGACGAAAGGCAATTTAAATAAAAGAAAAGATATGAAAAGACTAAAACACATGTTTATCTATTTATTGTTACTATGTAGCCCAATACTTAATGCAAGTGATTTTGAGGTTGATGGTATATATTATCGTATCATTGGCGACATAGCAGTAGAGGTTTCGGGAAGTGATTGTGCAGGAAATATTATAATTCCTGAAACAGTCATTTATGAAGATATTGCTTATATTGTTACAGATATAGGATATGGAGCATTTTCAGATTGTACTGGACTTGCAACCATTGAAATACCTAATAGTGTAACAAGTATAGGAGAAGATGCATTTTCTAATTGCACAAGTCTAACAAGTGTTGAAATACCCAATAGTGTCTCTTATATAGGACGTTATGCATTTTCTAATTGCACAAGTTTAACAAGTATTGAAATACCAAATAGTGTAACAACTATAGGAGATAATGCATTTTCTGGCTGCACAGGTCTAACAAGTGCTGTTATTGGTAATGGTGTAACAACTATAGGCTTTCAAGCATTTTATAGTTGTCAAAATTTAACAAGCATAACCATACCCAATAGTGTTACAAGTATGGGTGGATATGTATTTGCTATGTGTTTAAAATTAAAAAGTGTAACAATAGGCACAGGTCTTACTGCTGTTGAAGATGGTACTTTCAATAATTGTTCGGATCTTGCTATTGTAAATATTGGTAAGAATGTTTCCCGTATTGGGAATAGTGCATTCTATTATTGTGATTTAAAAACAATTGAAATACCTGAGGGTGTTACAATAATAGGTGATAATGCATTTGAAGAATGTTATAAACTGACCAGTGTAACCATCCCGAATAGTGTTATAACTATAGGTCGGTCTGCATTTTCATATTGTTACAAACTATCAAGTGTTACTATTCCCAATAGAGTAACAACTATAGGAGCATCGGCATTCTCATGGTGCGAAACTCTAACAAGTATTGAAATACCCAGTAGTGTAACAAGTATAGGCTCTACCTTATTTGAAGGTTGTAAAGTTTTAGCAACAATAACAGTTGCTCCCGAAAATAGTTATTACGATAGTCGAGAAGATTGTAATGCAATAATAGAGACGGCTACAAATACTTTGATCGCTACTTGTAATAATTCTGTAATTCCTTGTAACGTAACAAGTATAGGGATGTTTGCATTCACAGGATGTACTAAATTAACCAGTGTAACCATTCCTCAAAGTGTAACAAGTATTGGAGTGTTCGCATTTTTATATTGTGAAGGTCTAACAAGTATAACATCATTAATCCCTGCGGAAAAACTCTTTGAGGTAGGCAGTTATGAATTTTTGGGAGTTGATAAAACAAACTGTACCCTATATGTTCCTAAAGGAGCAAAATCAACATACGAAACAACTGGAGGTTGGAGTGAGTTCGCAAATATAGTGGAGACAGACCTTTCTGGTATTGAAGATGTTGGAATTTCAAAAGCAGAAATTAAGATTATGGTAGGTGATGGTATTGAAGTAAATAAATATTATGGAACACTTCGTATCGTAAACCTCTCAGGACAAGTTATAAAGAATGTTGTTGTCAATGGCTCGGTTAAGTTAAACCTTCCAAAAGGTGTTTATATAGTTGTAACCGACAATAACTCACAAAAGGTTATTTTATAATCTGTTGAGTTAATACATATTAACATCCAATACAAACAAAAGTTGTAACGATTGTTACAACTTTTGTTGTTTATTAGTTTTATTGAACTAATAATACTAATTGCAGATAACTGACAATTAAAAAACTAACAACTGAATTTAAATTCCGATATGTTGTTATACTCGCACATATTTATTATCTTCGCACCATAAACAAATTAAACAAAATGGTAAAGGTAAAAGTTATAAATAAAGGAAAACATGCACTTCCCGAATACGGAACATTGCATGCAGCAGGAATGGATGTAAGAGCAAATCTCTCGGAGTCGGTAATATTAAAACCAATGGAGCGTAAAATAATTCCCACGGGTTTATATATTGAGTTACCTGAAGGGTATGAGGCTCAATTACGCCCACGTAGTGGATTAGCAATAAAAAAAGGAATAACACTTTTAAATACTCCAGGAACAATTGATGCTGATTATAGAGGAGAGGTAGGAGTTATATTAATAAATCTTTCGCAAGAAGACTTTATTGTAGAAGATGGCGAGCGCATCTGTCAAATGGTAATAAAACCTTATACTCGAATTGAGTGGGAAGAGACAGAAACACTTGAAGATAGTGAAAGAGGAGCAGGAGGCTTTGGTCATACAGGAGTAAAATAAGATGCTCTATAAAATTAAATTAGCAAAAAAGATATTTCTATTGGTGTTACTATTTCAAATAACATCAATAGTAACCCTTTTTGCTGATAACAGAGAGCAAAACAACGATAAGATAACATATCTTTTGTTAGAGGCACAACGTCTTGAGCAGACTCATAACCCAGACTCTCTTGTTGCCGCATTTGAAATGTTGAA
Source organism: Bacteroidales bacterium (assembly GCA_015061035.1). Taxonomy (GTDB): domain Bacteria; phylum Bacteroidota; class Bacteroidia; order Bacteroidales; family G3-4614; genus Caccoplasma_A. The sequence goes on along the minus strand of SUXK01000004.1, from coordinate 53,928 downwards.
AGCGGCCATAAAAGATGACAACTTGAATCAGGACGCAAGATTTAAACTCTCATCATATTATTACAAGATGAATATGCCCGATAAATATTACGATAATATATTATTGGCAGCATATTCTGACACCACAAACTATTACTATAACATAGTAGCGGCCGATAATGCACAAAAAAATGGGGATTACGAAATGGCTACGGAGATATATGAAAGATTAATCCGAAACTATCCCAATGATGAGAGCCTCTATACAATGATGGCAAATCTCTATTTAGAACAAGCAGATATTGAAAAAGCCATAGAGTGTTACAATAAGGTTGAGCGATTGACTGACAACACGGAGTATGCTGCATTTGCAAGAGCAGATGTATATCTCTATTTAAAACAATACGACAAAGCCGCCTCTGAATTTAAGCGTCTGTTAAAAAACGATTCCACCAATATAACCTATCTATTATCTCTGTCGCAACTCTATATCCAAATAGATAGTCTTACACAAGCAAAAAACTATATCAACAAAGCAAAAGATGCAGGAGCAGGTTGTGAAATATCACTATATGATTTAGAGTATTACAAGGCTCAGAATAACAATGATAGTGCAAAAATATCAATGTCTCAGGTGTTGAGTTGTCCTGATATAGTATATAGTGCAAAAAAAGAGATATTGCGAGAATATATATCAGTTATTTTAGGTAATAATGAAAAACTCAATTCATCATACGAAGAACTACAAACCGATTTAAAAAATACCGATTCACTATTTAAATATTTGATAGAGGAGAATCCTCGCGAAACATTTATAAAGATGCTCTATGCTGAGGTGTTGCAGATACAACAAAGATATTCTGAAGCAATAGAGCAGTGTCATTCGGCACTCTATATTTCGCCATCAGATATGGATATTCATCGACAGTTGATAAGAATGTTAGCATTTTCTAAAAACTATGAAGCAATGAATATTGCAGTAGAGAATGCATCGGAGTATGCCGATTCAACATTTGTATTAGAATCTTCAGCATACTACTATTCAACTCAACAAGTCGAAAAGGCTATATCGGAGTTAAACTTTGCGGCACAAAAATACAGTTCACCTCTGTTTCTTTCGCAAATATACTCTACAATAGCAGATATATATTTTAATGAAGAGGAGAAAGAGTTACCAGAGAAATACTATAAATTGTCGTTAGAGTATAATCCAGACAATACAATGACACTCAATAATTATGCCTACTATTTAGCACAAACAGGAGGAGATCTCTCATTGGCAGAGAATATGAGTGCCAGAACCATTAAAGAAAAACCCGATGATCCAACATATCTCGATACATACGCATGGATATACTTCAAACAAGAAAAATATCTCTTTGCTGAGTTATATATAAAAAAAGCAATGGATAAAGGAGGACGAAATAATCCTGAGGTTGTAGAACATTATGGCGATATATTATATCATCAAGGAAAAGTTGAAGATGCGCTTGTGCAATGGCAAGAGGCATTAAAAATGAATAAAGCCTTAGGTAATGATAAAGAGATTCTAAAACAGAAAATAGAACAGAAATCTTATATCAAAGAGTGATGAAAATTAGATATAAACACATATATATACTGCTACTGCTTATAGTTTTTTTAGTATCTTCGTGTCGAACAACAGATGAAATATCAATACCAGAACAAGAGACTAAGAAAAGTGAATTGTTAATATTTGAGAAGATAATAGAGCAGCAACCACAATTTTCAACAGCAACAACAAAATGTAATGTTGCTATCGACAAATTGAGTTCAAAGGCTCAAATAAAGATGATAAACGGAGAGTATATTCAAATATCTTTAACACCACTATTAGGAATAGAGGTATTTAGGATAACAATGACTCAAGACTCAATATATGTAATTGACAAAATAAATTCACAGGTAGCAGAAGAACCCCTTGCTTCAGTAAAAAAATATCTTCCACAAGGAGTAGGTATAAAAGAGTTACAAAAAATAATATTGGGAGTTCCATTTCTTGTTGCCGATACGCTAACAAAAAATAAATATAAAAAATTTGAATGGAATAGAACTCCAGAAACAGTTCAAATGCAAAGTGTATTAGATAAGTCGGCATCAATTATATTCTCAAACAATTTGGAGGGAGTATTGCAATCAACAACCATTGAGTATAATGCAAAACCAATAGTAGAATTTCAATATACCTCTCACAAACCCGATGCTCAAGCAAAGTTACGCCCATCGCAAATTAAAGTATGGTCAAATATTCCACAATTAGGAATGTCCATATCGGCAACAATAAGTGGTATGTCGGTAGAGTGGAATAAAAGAGTAGTAAAAGATACAAAAATCTCATCACGTTATAAACGAGTCTCATTAAGTCAACTATTAGGGAACTATTTTTAATATGATATTCAGGGTAATAATCTTTCTGTTAGCATTTGTAATAGCAACACCAACTGTGAGTGCTGCATCAACAAATGTAAAAACTCTTAAAGAACAAAAGAGTCAGGCAGATAGACAAGTAGCAAATACAAATAAGAAACTAAAGGCGGCGCAACGCGAAGCAAAAAAATCACTGTCAGCCTTAAATGAAATATCTGCCGAGATAAAGACGCAGAATAGAGTAATAAATAAACTCAATAACGAAATAAGCAGGTTGCGTAGAGAGGAGAATGCTTTAACTCGTGAAATAGAACTTGCAGAAAAAGAGATAAAGGCAAAGAAGGAAGACTATGCCAAGTCAATGCAGAGTCTATATCGAAAAAACTCAGGACAGGATATATTCATATTTCTTTTCTCTGCAAACTCGTTTAAACAAGCAATGCGAAGAGCAAGATATTTAAAAGAGTTCTCTGCTTGGCGAAAAACACAGGCATTAGAGATTACCGAACATCAACAACAGTTGGAGAAAAAGCGAGAAGAGTTACGAGCATTGCGTGATGAAAAAAATAAAATAGTATCGCAACGAACAAATGAGGCAAACAAACTTAAAACTCAGGAGCAGAAACAAAAACAGATAGTAAATAAAGCCAAGAAAAACGAAAAGGCTCTGCGTAAAGAGTTAGAGAAACAGAAAAAACAAGCAGCAGAGTTAAATCGCAAAATAGAGCAATTAATAGCAGAGGAGGCAAGACGCTCATCTTCATCATCTTCATCATCTTCATCAACAAGCGGTGCATATAGCGGTTATAAGATGACAAAAGATGAACAGAAATTGGCTGCCAATTTTGAGCAAAACAAGGGTAAATTGCCAATGCCATTATCTGGTAAATATAAGATTGTTGGTCATTATGGAACACAACAACACTCAGAACTAAAATATGTTCAAGTAAACAATAGTGGAATAGTAATAAAAACAACGCCCGGAACGTCGGCCCGAAGTGTATTTGATGGAGAAGTAACACGTATATTTGTGATGCCGGGATACAATAGTTGTGTTATTGTACGACATGGAAACTACCTGACCATCTATTCAAACCTAAAAGAGGTATATGTAAAAACTGGCGATAAGGTAAAAACACGCCAAGCAATAGGAAAGATATATTCCGATCCTGAAGATGACAATGCAACACTATTGCACTTTCAGATATGGAAAGAGACAAACAAATTGAATCCCGAAACGTGGTTAGGAGATTAAACGGATATGAATACCATAATATGTAAACGATACAACTCCTCATTTGCATCAGAGTGGGATAGAGTAGTGGAAGAATCGCGTAATGGAACATTTTTGTTTAAGCGAAACTATCTTGATTATCACTCAGACAGATTTAGCGATCACTCCCTAATGTTTGAATTGGGGGGAGAGATTGTAGCACTATTACCTGCCAATCAAAAAGAAGGGGTAATCTATTCTCATCAAGGATTAACATATGGTGGAGTTATAATGACATCACGTTGTAAAGGGGCAGTGGTGCTTGAAATTTTTGAGAAGATGATAGGATATTATCGTGCTAATGGAATAAAAGCGATAATCTATAAACCCGTACCTCACATATATCATACAAAACCATCTGAAGAAGATCTATATGCTTTGTACAGATATAAAGCGGAACTCTATTCGTGTGGAATATCATCAACCATAGATCTTACACAAGATATCTGTTTTAATTCGTTAAGAACCAGAGGTGTAAAAAAAGCATTAACAAATAATGTTAAGATAAAGGAGGAGTTTAACTTTGCTCCCTTTTGGGAAATGTTAACACAAAATTTACAACAACGTCACTCAGTGTCGCCGGTTCATACGTTAAAAGAGATAGAGATGCTACGTGATCGCTTTCCTGAAAATATCCGACTATACACCGCTACACAATCCAATGAGTTATTAGCAGGAGTAGTAATATATGAAACGCCAATGTGTATTCACTCACAATATATAGCCTCATCGCAGAAAGGAAGAGATTTGTCGGCATTAGATTTACTCTTCTTAAATCTTATAAAAGAGCGTTATAAAGATTATAGATATTTTGATTTCGGAATATCAACCGAATCAAATGGAGAGATTCTTAATAATGGATTACTATCTCAAAAAGAGGGGTTTGGAGCAACAGCAACAATATACAATTCGTATAAAATAACACTCTAAAGTACCCATGTCCGAAAAGAGTAGCATATATAGAAGAATAGTTAACGCAACCTCCCTTTTTGGAGGAGTGCAGGTGATAAATATGCTATGTTCATTAATCCGAAATAAAGTAATAGCAATACTACTTGGAGCCGAAGGCGTGGGACTGATAGGGTTATTTAATAGTGCAATAGAGATGGTATCATCAATGACCAATTTAGGTTTGCGTCAAAGTTCAGTAAGAGATATATCATCGGCATATAATACCACTCCAGAAAAATTAAAAAAAATAGCAGGAGTAGTCCGCAAACTCTCTCTTGTATTAGGACTTTTGGGTGCTATGGTATTTATTGGGGCGGCCCCACTTCTAAGCAAGATAACATTTGGTACAGATAAAAATCTATGGAGTTTTGTTATTCTTTCGGCAGCGCTATTATTTAATGCTCTATCATCAGGTGAGCAAGCGATATTGCAAGGAAGTGAAAAACTCAAAACCTTTGCCAAATCAACAGTAGCAGCAAGTGTAGTATCATTGATTTTCTCCATACCCCTGTATTATCTTTTCAGAATAGAAGGAGTAGTACCATCATTATTGCTAACATCCTTTTTTGCATTCTTGTTTAATTACATAGCATCTCGGAAAGAGAAAATTGAAACAGAAAAACTCTCTGTAAAAACAGCCTTTAAAGAGGGTAGCCCTATGTTAAAGTTAGGAATATATATGACCATTAGTGGGTTTATGACTACACTTTTGAATTATATTCTTATAGCATGGATGAATAACTATTCAACAATGGCCGAAGTTGGATATTATCAAGCCGGATTTACCCTTGTAACTCGATATGTAGGGATGGTATTTGTAGCAATGTCAACAGAGTATTATCCTCGATTGTCAAAGGTACAAAGCGATAATAGTCAAGTTTCGCTTCAGGTGTCACGTCAAATGGAGAGTTCCATATTAATGTTACTCCCAATTATAGCATTATTTCTATTATTTCAAGATTGGATAATAGAACTCCTGTATTCTCCACAATTTGTGGTAGTATCAACTTATGTGGGATGGGCAATACCGGGAGTACTATTTAAAGCAATATCATGGTCGTTAGGTTTTATACTATTAGCGAAGGGCGAGGGAAAACTCTTTTTAATAACAGAGCTAATATCTGATATAACAACATTGATAATCAGTATATTGCTCTATCTTGTGTTAGGTATCGAGGGCTTAGGAATCGCTTATACCATTAACTTTGCAATATACACAACCTATATGTGGATAATATGTAAAAAGCGATATTGTTTTGTCCCGGAAAAAACATTCTATACAGTCTCTTTGGTTGCATTTGTTTTAGTGTACACACAAGCATTAGTAGTGAATTTTGAGATCTCAAACTATGTTATACCCTCAATTCTCTCTGTAATAGCAATACTCTTCTCGTATATTGTGCTTTCTAAGAGACTAAAAGCATAGAGTAACAAATATCTGTTCTCCTTCAAAAGTTGGCGTACAACAACAATAATTAAAGTTATCAACAATTCTCTCAATTTTTTATTTTTAAAAGTAGATATTTGTCAAAAAAACATTATATTTGCTTTTGTATGCCTTATGTTTTAGCAAAAAGGCAATTGGTTGAATATAAGTAAAATAAATAAAAAATAAGAATTATGAAATTTGTAGTATCAAGTTCTTCACTATTGTTTCATTTGCAAACAGTTGGAAGAGTAATCAGTTCAAAAAACACAATCTCTATATTAGAGAACTTTTTGTTTAATTTGTCAGGAGATAAATTAACAGTAACAGCCTCTGACCAAGAGACAACAATGACCACATCAATTGAGGTTCAAGAGTCTGAGGGAAGCGGATTATTTGCAGTATCGGCAAAAATGCTGTTAGATTCATTAAAAGAATTGCCCGATCAACCATTGGCATTTGAAATCAATGATGAGACATTGGATATATTGCTATATTTTCAAAATGGTAAATTCAACTTTGTAGGAATAAACGGAAGTGAATATCCACAAAGAGCGCAACTAAGCGAGATAGCAAAAACAATATCAATGGATTCAAGTGCATTGCTAAAAGGAATCAATAATACAGCATTTGCACTTGCCGATAATGATTTACGTCCAGTAATGAGCGGTATCTATTTTGATGTTCACCCAGAATATGTAGTGTTTGTAGCATCAGATAGTCAAAAATTAGCATGTTTTAAAAATATGTCAGTACAAACAGGGCTTCAAACTTCGTTCATATTACCACGTAAACCAGCAGCATTGTTAAAAAACATATTAGCAAAAGAGAGTGGCGATGTAACAATAACATTTGATGAAAAAAACGCATGTTTCAATCTTGAAAACTTTATTTTGAACTGTCGTTTGATAGAGGGAAATTATCCAAAATACGCATCGGTGATACCTCAAAATAATCCAAGTCAATTGATAATAGACCGTTCTATATTTACAACATCATTACGCCGTACAGCAATATTCTCTGATCAGGCAAGCAGTTTAGTTAAATTACAATTATCTCCCGATAAACTTATAGTATCAGCGAAAAATACCTCTTTTGCAACATCTGCCGAAGAGAGTGTAGCATGTAGTTATACAGGAGATACAATGAATATTGGATTTAGTGCCAACTATCTAATAGAGATATTGAACAATATGTCATCACAAGAGGTTTCAATACAACTATCTGATCCTTCAAGAGCAGGAGTTATTGTGCCAATGCAAAATGATGAGAACGAAGATATGTTGGTATTGTTGATGCCTATAATGTTAAACGACTTTTAAATAGTAGGTTCGTAGAACGCAATGGAACTTAATATCAAGAATCCAATAGTATTTTTCGATTTAGAGACAACGGGTCTTAACATAGCAACAGACCGAATAATTGAGATAAGTTATTTAAAAGTCTGGCCAAATGGTAAAGAGGAGAGTAAAACCCGAAGAATAAATCCAGAAATGCCAATCCCACCACAAAGCACTGCTATACACGGAATAACAGATGCTGATGTAGCCGATTGCCCAACCTTTAAGGAGATAGCAAAAACCTTGGCGGCAGAGATAAAAGGTTGCGATTTGGCAGGGTACAATTCAAGTCGGTTTGATGTACCACTTTTGGTAGAAGAGATGTTAAGAGCAGGAGTTGATTTTGATATATCAAAACGCAAGCAGATAGATGTGCAAACAATATTTCACAAAATGGAACAACGTACATTAACTGCTGCCTATAAGTTCTATTGCGATAAAGAACTCGATAATGCACACTCAGCCGAGGCCGACGCCCGAGCAACATATGAGGTGTTAAAATCGCAATTAGACAGATACTCAGACTTGCCAAATGATATGGCGGCATTATCAGAGTTTACAACATACAACAATAATCTCGATTTGGCAGGAAGAATAATTGTAGATGACAAAGGCAGAGCAATATTTAACTTCGGAAAGCACAAAGGTAAATTTGTATTTGATGTATTTGCAACAGATTTAGGGTTTTACGATTGGATGCAAAAGGGAGAGTTCTCTCTTAACACAAAAAAAGTATTAACCAAATTGTATGCAGAGTATCAATTAAAAAAGAGAGGTTAAAATGTTAAAAGGGAAACATATAATTTTAGGAATTACAGGAAGTATAGCAGCCTACAAAGCAGCATACCTAACCCGATTGTTAATAAAAAAGGGAGCGGAGGTACAGATTGTAATCACACCATCTGGCAAAGAGTTTATAACACCAGTAACTCTTTCTGCATTAACAGGTAAACCCGTAGTTTCAGAGTTTTTTACTGCAAATACAGGAGAGTGGCATAGTCATGTAGATTTAGGACTATGGGCCGATGCAATGATAATTGCACCAGCAACAGCATCAACCATAGCAAAAATGGCAACAGGGGTAGCAGACAATATGTTAATAACAACATATCTGTCGGCAAAAGCACCCGTATTTGTTGCACCAGCAATGGATTTAGATATGTATAAACATCCATCAACACAAAATAATCTAAAAACATTGCAGTCATATGGTAACTACATAATAGAGCCAGCATCAGGATTCTTAGCCAGTGGACTTGAAGGCAAAGGTCGTATGGAAGAACCCGAAAACATAATAGCCTGCCTTGAGAATTTTTTCACCAAAGAACAAAAGTTTGCTGGCAAGAAAGTTATGATAACAGCAGGCCCAACATACGAAAAAATTGATCCTGTTCGCTACATCGGAAATAACTCAACAGGTAAAATGGGATATGCCATAGCCCAAGAGTTTGCCTCTCAAGGAGCAGAAGTAACATTAATATCAGGACCAGTAAATATCTCGTGCAGTTCAAATATAAAACGAATAGATGTTGTGTCGGCAAAAGAGATGAGCAAGGTATCTCAAGAGGAGTTTGTTGATGCAGATATTGCGATAATGTGTGCAGCGGTAGCCGACTATGCCCCCAAAGAGTATAGTTCAACAAAAATAAAGCGAACAGGAGATTTAACCATAGAGTTGGTGCCAAATCCCGATATTGCTGCAACGTTAGGCAAATTAAAAAAAGAGACTCAAATATTAGCAGGATTTGCACTCGAAACAAACGATGAAGAGGCAAATGCACAATCAAAACTTAAGAAGAAAAACTTAGACTATATAGTATTAAACTCCCTTGCCGACAAAGGAGCATGCTTTGGATACGATACCAATAAGATAACAATAATCGGCAAATCGGGAGAAAAAGAGAGTTATCCCTTAAAATCAAAAGAGGAGGTAGCAAAAGATATAGTTGAATACACATACAAACTATTAAAATAGCCAATGCGTAAAATAATATCGTTCATATTTTTTGCCCTATTAGCAACTACCCTCTATGCGCAAGAATTGAATTGTAAAGTAACAGTCAATTCAAACAAAATAGAGAGTGCCGATACAGATTTGTTTCAAACATTGGAACAATCTATAACCGAATATATGAACGATAGAAAATGGAGTAACGCACAAATAGCAGTAAATGAGCGTATTGACTGCACAATATATGTAACAGTAAACTCAGTAGAGGATACCCGTTATAATTGCGACATACAAATACAGGCAAGCCGTCCAGTCTATAATAGTAATTATACAACTACAACATTAAATTTTAAAGATACAGAGTGCAGTTTCACATACCAAGAGTACGAACCACTCATATATAACGAGAGTATGTTTGAGAATAACCTCACATGTATTCTCAACTTTTATGCCTATTTGATTTTAGGAATAGACTTTGACACTTTCTCACCCAATGGAGGCGAACTCTTTTTTCGTCAAGCAGAAAAATTTGTAATGATGGGGCAAGGTTCGCAAGAGGCAGGTTGGGAAGCATTTGGAAGTAATCGTAACCGAGCAGCAATCTTGGCAGGATTTACCGAAGAGCGAACAGCACCATTCAGGGAACTCTTATATCTATATCATCTAAAAGGATTTGATGAAATGTCTGTATCAGTAGATAAGGGACGCAAAGTAGTAACAGAAACAATAAAAAACCAACTAAAAAAGATATATGAGGATAACTCAATGTCTGTTTTGTTGTCAATATTCCGAGACTCAAAATTAGATGAATTAGTAAGTCTCTATTCCGAAGCCCCCCAAACAGAACGTGAAGAGGTATATAAAATACTCTCAAATCTATATCCCACAGAGGAACAACGTCTATCACAATTACGCAAAGGAAAAGAGAATAGGTAAATATGCTTAAACGACTAACTATAAAAAACTACATATTAATTGACTCCTTGACCATAGAATTTGGTAAAGGATTATCAGTAATAACAGGCGAGACAGGAGCGGGAAAGTCAATACTTGTAGGAGCCTTAGGATTGTTGGCAGGAGCAAAACCCGATTCAAAGAGTATATCTCCGGGAGCCACAAAAAGCATAATCGAAGGAGTATTTGAAATATCTAAATTATCCCTTCAATATATATTTGAAGAAAATGATATTGATTACGAAGAAGAAACAATAATCCGTAGAGAAGTTTCCGAGAGTGGCAAATCAAGAGCATTCATAAACGATACACCAGTGTCTGTATCACTACTCAAAGAGTTATCAAAACATATAATAGAGATACATTCGCAACACCAAAACCTATTGTTGGCAGACAACACGTTTCAATTAGATGCAGTAGATATATATTCCGATAATACAGAGCAGTTAAACCAATATAAAGAACTCTATAACGAGTATAATCAAAAACAGAACGCTTTAAAGCAACTCATTTCACTTCAACAACAAGCAAAACAAGAAGAGGAGTATATAAAATTTGTAGTAAATCAACTCAGCGAGGCTGCAATAAAAGATAACGAAGAGGAGGAACTTGAGGAGGAACAAAATTACCTGTCACATGCCGAAGAGATAAAAGAGGGGTTTTATAAAACATCCCTCCTGTTTGACGAGGAGGATGGCGTTAATTCTAAACTCTCAAGCATTTTGTCCGAAATAAGGACAATAAATAAAAAGGTAAAAACTGGCGACCTATTAGACAGATTAGAGGCGCTATATATAGAAGCAAAAGATATAGCCTCTGAGGTCACTTCCCGACTTGATGAGATAGAGTGTGACCCACAACGATTAGTAGAGGTAGAGGAGCGACTATCATTAATATACACTCTACAAAAACGCTATTCACAACCTAATGTGTCATCTCTATTACAATATAAAAAAGAGATGGAAGAGAGGCTTCAAACAATAGATGGAGCAGATACAGCAATAGAGAAGTTAGAGAACGACATAACAAAACTAAAAATTGACCTTGTCGCAGCAGCAAACAACCTAACAGCAGCACGACATAAAGGCGGCGACTCTTTTGCCAGAGCATTAATTGATATGGCACGTCCACTATCTCTGCCAAATCTGAATTTCAAAGTAGAGTGGGAGCCAACAGAGGAGTTTACCGAGAACGGAACAGAGAGAGCAATATTCACTTTTTCAGCAAATAAAAATATGCCACTCTCGCCACTATCAAAGAGTGCATCTGGAGGAGAAATATCGCGTTTGATGCTATGCGTAAAAGCAATGATAGCAACAAACCGAGCAATGCCCGTAATGCTATTTGATGAGGTAGATTCAGGAATATCTGGCGAGACAGCAGGAAAAGTAGGAAGAATAATGTCCGAAATGTCATCTGAACGACAAATAATAGTAATCACCCATCTCCCTCAAGTTGCAGCAAAAGGAGAGTGTCATTACAATATACAAAAACAAGATACTGATGAACGAACCATTGCAGTAGTAAAGAAACTCAATCAAGAGGAGCGAGTAGCGGAGGTTGCACGAATGATGAGTGATGGAGATATAACTCCAGCAGCAATGAGTTTGGCAACACAATTATTAAACACAAATAAATAGATAGATGATAAAGAGCAGTGATATGATATTTGGCATCCGTGCCGTAGCAGAAGCAATATCAGCAGGAAAAGAGGTAGATAAGATATTAATTCGTAAAGATCTCTCTGGAGAGTTGGCAGGAGAACTCTTTGAAATGTTGCGAGGAAGTAACATTGTAGTACAACGTGTACCACAAGAGAAGTTAAATTCAATCACACGAAAAAATCATCAAGGAGTAATAGCGTTTATCTCACCAATAAATTATCAACCTATCGAAGAGATAGTAGCATCACTATATGAGCAAGGAAAAGTACCATTTATCATAGTACTTGATCATCTAACCGATGTTCGCAATTTTGGAGCAATTGCTCGAACAGCCGAGTGTGCAGGAGTAGATGCAATAATAATACCCTCAAAGGGAAGTGTATCGGTAACAGCAGATGCCGTAAAAACATCGGCAGGAGCATTAATGAATATACCAGTCTGTCGGGTACAATCGTTGTATAATTGTGTTAAGTATCTAAAAGATTGTGGTTTGCAAATAATGGGAGCCTCTGAAAAATCGAATATCAATTACACCGATGCCGATATGACAACACCATTGGCATTGGTAATGGGAGCCGAAGACAAAGGCATCTCAACAGAGATACTATCACTTACAGATACAACAGTATCGCTACCTCAATATGGAAAAATAGCCTCATTAAATGTATCAGTTGCGGCAGGAGTAATGATATATGAAGTATTGCGTCAGCGTAAATAAATAAAGAGTCTGTTTAAAGACTTATTAAAAATCAGCACTATAAAAGATCTAAAATTTTATTTGTCAAGAAATATGTTATATATTTGCAAATAATATAACATAATCAATGTATAATTATATTAGGTGATAACAAATTTTGTAAAATACAAACAACTAAAATATAAATTATGAAAAAAATCTATTCTTTAATTTTGAGTCTATTCCTAATTTGGACCTATACTCAAGAGGTTAGATCAGAACTAATTGAAAATTCTGTATGGTACACTATTCAGAGTAGTTCTGGCTATTATGTCAGCAATGGGGCATCATCAACCAATGGGACAAAAATCTCTTTAACACTTGATAATGCAAATGCAGGAATAAATTGGACACTTACTAAAGTAGGAGAGTATTATGTAATAAATTCTGCAGCAGTTGCCCAGTCAATGGATTGTGGAGGATCAACTCCAACAACAATGAGCCAATGGGACAAAAGCACAACAAACCAAAATCAATGGTTTATATTAGAACCAGTATCAGGGAAAACAGATACATATCTAATAATACCCTATAATGCACAAGGAAGAGCATATTATGCAAATGGTTCAAGTACATTAGAACCAACTATAAAAAATACAACAGATGCAACACAACACTTCAAATTTACCTATGTAAAAGAAGTGGTGCCTGATTATTGGGAAAATGAGACCATATTCGGAGAGAATAAAGAAAATGGGCACGCAACATATATCCCTTATCCATCAAAGGCACAAATGGAGGCAGATCAATATTACCAAACACCGTGGACAACCCCAGAGTCAGACTACTATATGTCGTTGAATGGAACATGGAAATTCAATTTAGTAGAGGAGCCATCACTACGACCAATGGATTTCTATAAAAACGATTACGATGTATCAACATGGGATGACCTACCCGTTCCTTCAAATTGGGAGATGCACGGATACGATAAACCAATATATGCAAATGTTGAATATCCACATGCTAACACACCACCCACAATTCAACGCAGATCAGGATATAGCGGATATGGAGTAAATCCAGTAGGTTCATATCGTAGAACATTTACATTACCTGAAAATTGGGATGACAAACAAGTATTCATAATGTTTGGAGGAATATATAGTGCTGCATATGTTTGGGTAAACGGACAATATGTAGGATATACACAAGGAGCAAACAATGACCATGAGTTTGATTTGACCAAGTATCTAAAATCAGGCGAGAACACTCTGTCAGTTCAAGTTTTCCGTTGGAGTGACGGAAGTTATTTAGAGTGTCAGGATATGTTCCGTATGAGTGGAATATTTCGTGATGTATATCTATTTGCTACACCAAAAACATTTGTACGCGACCACTACATCACATCAAATCTATCATCAAGCAGCAACTATACATCAGGAACATTTAATCTTGAAGCATGGATAAACAACCGTGCAGAAACAGCACAAACTGTCAAAGCACAAGTAGAGTTGAAAAACCCTGCAGGAGAAACAATATATACATCAGCAGAGCAAACAGTCAGCAATTTGGCAAGTGGAGCAGAGCAAAAACTAACATTCACAACATCTCTCTCAAACCTTTTGCCATGGACAGCAGAAACACCTAATCTATACACTGCTATTGTAACATTAAAAGATAATTTAGGACAAGTAACAGAGGTGTTTTCAACAAAATACGGATTCCGTCATATTGATATAGCAAACAGAAAAGTTAGAATCAACGGCGAGGAGGTACTATTCAAAGGAGCAAATCGTCATGACACACATCCCCGATACGGTCGAGCAGTAACAACAGAGAGTATGTTGCAAGATGTAGTTATGTTCAAACAAAACAATCTGAACATAATCAGAACCTCTCACTATCCAAATGCAGCAAAAATGTATGCAATGTTCGACTACTATGGTCTATATACAATGGATGAAGCCGATTTAGAGTGTCATGCTAATACCAGCATAAGCAACTATACCTCATGGGCACCAGCCTTTGCCGATCGTACACGCCGTATGGCACAACGCGATAGAAATCACCCCTCAGTAATATTCTGGTCATTAGGAAATGAGAGTGGCGATGGAGTAAACTTTACCAATGCCTATAATGCAATTCGAGAGATTGATGACAGAATAATACACTATGAGGGACAAGGAAGTTGGAACCATACCGATTTGACATCAAATATGTATCCAACATTATCAGAACTATCAGGAAATGATGCCAGCAGTGATAGCCGTCCACATTTTGTATGTGAGTATGCACATGCAATGGGAAATGCAATAGGAAACCTTAAAGAGTATTGGGATCTAATAGAAAACAGTAACAGAATAATAGGAGGATGTATATGGGATTGGGTAGACCAATCAATTTACAATCCCGAAGACCTTGTCGCAGGAGTAGAGAATCCTCGCCTATATACAGGATATGACTTTCCGGGACCACATCAAGGCAACTTCTGTTCAAACGGAATTTTAACATCATCACGAGAAGAGAGTCCTAAATTGGCAGAAGTAAAAAAAGTATATCAATATATAAAGATAAACTCATTTGATGCCACTACAAAGAAAGTAAGTATCACAAACAAATATGACTTTATAAATCTGAACCAATATGATTTGGTATGGGAAATAATGCAAGATGGAAAAGTTGTAGAAACAGGAAAAACAAACATCTCATTAGAACCAAATCAAACAACAAGTATAGTAATCCCATATACAACCTCAACAGTAGCATCATCAGAATATCTTTTAAATGTAAAATTTGCATTAAAAGAAGCAACACGATGGTCTGATGCAGGTCGAGTAATGGCGCAAGAGCAATTCTCAATAACACCTCAAATGGCATTGCCAGAGATAAATACAAGTGATGAGACATCAACATTATCAGTAAAAGAAGAAAATGGCGAAATAATCATTACAGGAGATAAAATCTCAGCAACATTTGATGCCTCAACCACAATAATAAAATCTCTTAATTTGTTGGGAAGAGAAGTAATATATAACAATAAAGGATTTGAGTTCAGTTTCTTCCGTTATATAGAGAACGATAAATATACCACCACATCTGTATATTATATGAATCCATCAATAACATACAATCAATCAGATGATGGTAAAACTGTAACCGTTACAGCCACCCGTACTGTAACAAGCAGATGTAACTATACAATAGAATATACATTCTATGCAAACGGAGTAATGGATATGGATGTAACAATGGCATCACAGACAACAGACTTGCGCCGATTAGGACTAACATGTTCATTAGTACCTGGATTAGAAAATGTAGAGTATTATGCACGAGGACCATTGGAGAACTATTGCGACAGAAAAACAGGATCATTCTTAGGAATATATAAAAACACTGTAACGGGATTTGAAGAGAAATATGTAAAACCACAATCAATGGGTAACCGTGAAGATTTACGTTGGGTAACATTCTCAGATGAAAGTGGAAATGGAGTAAAAATAACAACAGAGGGACAAGTAAACTTTACAGCCCTACATAATACTGATCAAGAGTATGTGCCACTAAATCACTGGTGGGAGATAGATAATGTACGTCGCGATGAGATAATCCTATCATTAGACTATATGCAACGAGGAGTAGGAAACGGAAGTTGTAATAACGTACAAACCATAAGTCAATACTGCATACCATATGCAACACAAAACTTTAAATTACGATTCGAAAATTATGGAGGGAAACCCGACACAGGAGGATATTGCTATCCAGAAATTGAGCAATCAGAAGAGTCGTACATAACAAAATTAGAAGTAAGTGGAGCAAAATCAGGGAATATAAATTATGTAGCAACATCAGCACCTCAAAACACATATCGAAACTACTCAACAATAGTGAGACATACCTATAATAAATGGTTGAAGTTAGCAGTTGAGGGAACAGAAGCAATGTCAGACAACTACATAGCAGTATTTATGGATAAAAACCAGGATATGGAGTTTACATCCGATGAAATGTTGCTATATAGCAAAGATGCAAGTTCGTACGAAGCATATATATATACCACAGAATATGAATTAGATACCTACCGCATAAGAGTCATAACAGACAAATATGAGCAAGGGATCTCACCAATAGAACATATATGTTCAGGAATAGTAAACGGCGAAGTTCATGACTTCAAGTTGAAATTAGAAGATGAAGTATATATTGAAGATAACCCAACATATTGTACACCATCAGGCTCAATGCACTCAGGCGGACAAGCATATGTAAAATCAATAAGTACAAGCGGTGCAGATAAAGATATATCATATTCAAGGACATCAACGCCAAGTGACGTATATCAGGTATTAACCGATACAATAGTAGTAAAACCAGGTCAAACATTTACACTAACAGCAAATGCAAACGATTTGGGAAGTAGAGGATCTGTAAGACAAGACTTACGTTATAACGTAGCAGCACTATTCTCAGATTTCTCTGCAACAGGAACACTATTGCAATTAGGAACATGGGGCGATTTAAGTTCAAGTTCAAGTTTTGCAGGAAACGTAATAGCAAACTACGATAAAGTTATAAATATAACACAAGAGATAACAGTCCCCGCAGATGCACCAGCAGCAACAACCATATTACGTTTGGCATACAATAATGCATGGAACTCATATCCTGGAGCATGTACTTCAATTATGGAAGGAATGGTATATGACATACCAGTAAGAGTTGAGGTAGAAGCATCAGGAGTAGAAGAAGAATTTGACGCTTCACAAGTATCAGTATATCCAAATCCAGCAACAAACTATGTAGTATGTAGCGGAGTACCTTCAGGAAGTGAAGTAAGCATAATATCAATGAGTGGAGTAGAGATGATAAGAACTCAAATATACGGAACATCAGAAACCGTTAATGTAGCCAACTTGGCAAACGGATTATATATAGTTCGTATATACTCAGAAGAGGGAATTATCTATACAGGAAAATTGGTAAAACGCTAAAATAATAACCCCCAATAACAAGAGCGAGGAGAGTGGTATCACTCTCCTCGCTCTTGTTATAATTTAAAAAAGAAAGTTTTTATAAAAATAACATTTGCTTAAAACAAAACAGAAACAAGATTGTTATATAGGTATAAAAGTTATCCTCTTTCTTGTTTTTGATATATTTCAAGTTTGAAAGGTTAGTTCGAGAGAACTGACCTTTTTTTATAAACAACAAGTAAAAAATTTTATTAAAACAAGTAAAAACCAAAACCATTAGTTACCTTTGTATTTATAACGTAAATAAAGATTTACATCTAATCTTTTTTATGCAAAAAACAAGCAAAGAGAAAAGGAGTATATTCAAAAGAATAAAGCGACAATATAGTAAAGGCGTTCGCAACATAATACACCGTAAAGGACATGGTGTACACTCACCCTATGTATTTAACTTTATAATACGAGTAATAGAGGAGAAAGCAAGATACTATGCTTACGATAAAATAGAGGAGCAATATAAACAATTAAAAATACAATCAAAAAAAGGAGTCGTACCCAAGCCACAAACATTAAAATATTACAAACTCCTATACCGAATATTAAACCGAGTAAAACCACAACACGTATTAGAGTGTGGAAGTGATTGCGGATTAGTAGATACAATATTTCTTTTGGCTAATCCCGATGTACAAATAACAAGAGTTGAAGAGAGTGATTACAATACAGAAATCCCTGTCTATTACACAACAAATCCATTATCCGATTTAATATATATACATAAACAAACCGAAGAGGGATACAAGCAAATATACAATCACCTATCTTCAAAAATAAAGGAAACATCAGTAATAATAGTGACAGGGATAAGATCAACAAAACACTCATACACTAATTTTGAGGAGTTTGCCTCAAACAAAACAATAAAGGTAACAATTGATATATATGACTATGCAATATTAGTAGCATCGCCAAAATTAAATAAACAAACATTTAAAATAGGATTTTAAAGAGTATGAAGATATATACAAAAGGAGGCGACACAGGCACAACCTCATTAGTAGGAGGAACACGAGTGTGTAAGCACTGCACAAAAATAGAAGCCTACGGAACAATAGATGAATTAAATTGTTTTATAGGAGATTTATTAACAGTAATGCAAACTCCCCCCGATATTGAATTATTAAACAAAATACAAAACTGGTTGTTTAATATAGGCTCAATATTAGCAAGTGAGGAGGAGTATATAAATAAAATGCCACAAATAGGAGAAGAGCAAATAGCAGTTATTGAAAAACGAATAGATGAGATAGATGCTCAACTCCCAAAACATAATAAATTTATACTACCACAAGGAGTACCATCAGCAACAAAAGCCAATATATGTCGCTCCGTTGCACGTAGAGCAGAAAGATGTATATGTGCTTTAAAATCAGAAGATAACGTATCTGATAATGTACTTAAATTTATAAATCGTTTATCTGATTATTTCTTTGTTCTTTCTCGCTATTGTAATATAATTGAAAATAAAGAAGAAATATTTTGGGATAATCATTGTTAAATAGAAAATATTTTATATTTTCGTGGTCGATTTGCAAAAATGAGTGTTAAATTATTTTAAAATCAAAACTCTAATAGCAAGTAATATAAACGTTAAATTATTAAAAGTTAGATAGAATATGTATTGGACATTAGAATTGGCTTCAAAATTAGAGGATGCACCATGGCCAGCATCAAAAGATGAATTAATCGATTATGCTTACCGTTCAGGAGCGCCATTAGAGGTAATTGAAAATCTTCAAGAGATAGAGGATGAAGGCGAGGTATATGAATGTATCGAAGACATTTGGCCCGACTATCCTACAAAAGAAGATTTCTTCTTCAACGAAGAGGAGTATTAATCAATCTATGAAAAATATAATTGACAAAATAGAGAAAAGGCACCATTAGGTGCCTTTTCTCTATTTATATATTATAAACTTTCATCTCACATGAATCATTTCATAAGGGGTAGGGAATATAACAATAGAAACCCAAAACAAATGTTTATAACTTTTAATTAATAATAGTTGTTACCATTAAAAGAATTCCGTAATTTTATACATTCTAATTATTACTACAATCAAATAAAATCTATAATGAAATTATTGCATACAAGCGATTGGCATTTAGGGCACACACTCTACAACTACGATAGGGTAGAGGAGCAACAGAGTATGATGAGTCAGATGATAAGTATAGTATCTGAGCAAAAGCCCGACCTGTTTTTGCTATGTGGAGATGTATATCACACCTCACAACCATCATCGGCAGTGCAAACTATGTTTACCGATTTTTTAGTACAACTGCACGATGCCAATCCCCAGATGCATATAATTGTAACAGCAGGAAATCACGATAGTGCCACAAAGCACGAAATTTTCCGTACCCCATGGCGTTCAATGAAAGTACACACAATAGGAACACTCAATAAAGAGAACATATTTGATCATATTATAAAAATAGGAGATAAAGGATATGTTTTGGCAGTACCCTATGCAAACACACGTAATATACCCGAAGGATTTTTTCAAAACCTGTTAGATGAAGTAAACTCACAAAACAGAGAATCTCTTCCAGTCGTATTAACCGCACACACAACAGTAAAGGGATGCGATTATATGGGACACAGCAATGCAACCGAATTCTCAGTAGGAGGTATCGACACCCTTGATATAGAAGAACTCGGTTTAGGTTATGACTACTTGGCACTTGGTCATATACACCATCAACAATATGTCCATACAGGCAAGCATAATGTAAGGTACTCTGGCTCGCCACTTGCAGTAAGTTTCGATGAAGCCTACCCACATACAGTAACAATGGTAGATATTGAAAAACATGGTGCAGTACCTGTAACAACCCAAATAGAGATAACCAATCCACGACCTTTGGTAACACTCCCCACAGAAGGAGTAGCAACATGGGCTGATGTAAAAACATTACTAAGCAATTACCCTGCTGATATACCAGCCTACATTCGACTAAATGTAGAGATAGAAAACTTTTTATCACCTAACGCAAATGCCGAAGCAGTTGCATTAACAAAAGATAAAGAGTGTAGATTTTGTTATATAAATGCAAAACTTAAAAATTCAGGAGGAGTAGAAACAAAGGTAATGACTATTCAGGAACTAAAGTCCGAAGCACCAATTGATATTGCACGTCAATATGCCAAAGACAAAGGAATAATCTTTGATGAAACAATGCAGACTCTATTTCAAGAGGCATTAGGTAGATTAAATGAAGAGTTACGAAATGAGTAAAAAGAGTCAGAGTTATGAAAATACAAAAACTAACAATCCACAATATAGCATCGGTCGAAGATGCAGTTATCGATTTTGAGTCGCAACCATTAGCCGACAGTGATATATTTCTAATAACAGGAAAAACAGGCTCAGGAAAATCAACAATCCTTGATGCAATATGTCTTGCTTTATATGCCGATACACCTCGATTAACAAATTGTAAAATGGGCGGAAAGGTAGAGGATGCAGGAAAGAGCGATTTCTTAACACTTAAAGACCCCCGACAACTACTAAGAAGAAATGAGGCAGAGGCGTATGTAACTTTGACTTTTATTGGAAAGAATGAGATTAGTTATGAGGCAACATGGGGAGTTCGTAGAGCAAATAACAAAGTATCAGGTAAACTACAATCCAAAAGTTGGATATTAAAAAATATCACAAGAGGTATTACATTAACAAAAGATGCAGAGATTCAAGATGAGATAAAGTCTGCAATAGGATTGGATTTTAATCAATTTTGTAGAACAACCCTACTTGCACAAGGCGAATTTACGCGATTCTTAAATAGTAATAATAACGAAAAAGCCGAAATATTAGAGAAGATAACAGGAGTAGATATATATTCTCAAATAGGAAAGCAGATATATATTATAACATCAGAGAAGAGAGATGAGTATAACACAATAAACAAACAAGTAGATAATATTCATATACTAACAGAAGAAGAAATAACTGTAAAAAAAGATATGTTAAACACTCTTGAAGAAGAGTATAAAATTATAAAAAAGTCAACCGAAAAGGAATCAGTAAAACTTGAGTGGCTTAAAACAGATATAAATCTAAAAGAGGAAGAGAAGAGCAGTTGCGAATCTCTTCAACAAGCAAAACAATCACTTGAGGATACTCAGTTTAAGCAAAAAGAAAAACTTGTTCATGAGTGGCAAGAGACAATTGATGCACGAGAATGTCTTGCAGAGATTACCAAAGGTAAAACAATGCAACAAATACAAGAAGAGAAACTTAAAGCCTTAACAGAAGAGTACCAGAAATTATCAGGTGGTTATAAGTATGAATTAACCCAACTCGTAGCAATTAAATCTTCTATTGAAAAAATAGATACCTATTTTGAAGAAGAGCAAGAAAATAAAGCCATATACGAAAATGCACAAACAATAAAAACCCTATTGCTAAATATCGCAAATGATTATGAGATAATAGAGATTAAAAGCAGACTTATTGAAAATAATCGCCAATCACTTACAAATAATTTATTACCCCTTCATCAAGAGGCAATACGTAAAGTTGAGGCGGCTAAAAAAGAGTATGCTCTGAAAACTGATGAGTTAAACACTGCAAAAAAAGAACTTGAAGATATAAATCTTTCGCAACTTCGTGCAACACACGCACAAGTATGCGATTTGCTGAATAAAATAGCAATAGCAAAAGAGAGAATTGAGAACTTAGAGCAAGAAAAAAAACGTATTGAAACTATAAAAAAAAGTATTGCTGCTCAAGAATTCTCAATACAGGAAAAGAAGAAACAATCAGCAGATATAGATACTCCACTTCGAGAAGCAGATTTAATAATGAAAGAGCGAAAAGCAACGTTAGACAAACAGAAAGATACTGTTGATAAGTTTACAAAAACGCTACGTTCAAAACTAACCATAGGGGATACATGTCCCTTATGTCAACAAAAGATAGTGTCGGAGATACCACATGAGGATGCCTTGTCAGCATTGGTTGATGATTTCATAATTGCGTATGAAGAGGCTGAGAATAATTATAACCAATTGCGAGAAGTAAAATTAAAAATTGATGCAGAGATTAAATCTGCAATTGAAACATATAACAGAGATAAGCAACTATTAGAAGCCGACAAATCTGTTGAAGAGGCAACACAAAAAGTAATAAACGGATGCAAAGATTGTGGAGTAGAAACACTAAACGATACAACCCTATCTGCACTAAATAATTTACAAGAAACAAACAATACAAAAAAAATAGATTTAGAAACAAAAATATCTATTGGAGAGGCAAAGGAGAAAGAGGTACAGATATTACAAATAACCCTCAACACTATGCGTGATAATGTAGATAAACTTAACAATAAAGTTTCAGAAACAGAACATAGCATAGCCCATGAAAATACAGCAATAGAGAAAGAGGAGGGAATAGTAAAAACAAAAAGAGGCGAGGTAGAAGAAGACAAGGCAAAAGTTCAAGAGTATCTGCCTCTAATTAAATGGGGTATAGATTGGAGTTTGCAACCACAAGAGTTTGTCGTAAAATTAAATTCAGAGTATAACAAATATAGTGCAAACCAAAATGAGCGAGAGAGTCTTCAATTACAAGGTAATAAATTGGAGAATCTATGTGATAATGTAAAAACTACACTAACAAAGATTCAAGAATTAATCCCTTTATTACAAAAATACAACCCCACAGATATAGTAAAAATAGAAGATTTAAACGATAGAGCAAGAACATTAGAGACAAGTATAACAACAACACTTGGCAATTTAAAAATAGCAGAAGGTATGATAAAAGAGAGTTCTGAAGAACTTGAAAAATATCTATCTTCACATCCATCTATAACAAAAGAGAGGCTAATAGAACTAAATACATATACATCTGATAATATAAAAGCAGAGACTGACAGAATAAAACAGGTTCGAGAAAACTTTGTAGCAATTGAGGCTCAATATAAGATGTTAAAACAGCAAATAGATATACATTCAGCAAAACAACCCTCTTTGACCGAAGATGATACATTAGAGTTAATATCTCAACGAATGGAGGAGCAAGAGAAAGAGTCTGTTAAAATAGTTGAGATGAAAGCAACAATCGCACAAGAACTCAAGAACAATGATGAACAAAATAAAGCACTAAAAAAACTCCTTGACGAAAAAGAGAGTAAACGCATTGAGTACGAAAACTGGAGTAAAATAGATACCCTCTTGGGCGATGCAACAGGAAACAAATTCCGACAAATAGCCCAGAGTTACATCCTATCCAATTTAGTACACTCAGCAAACAATTATATGAGGTCATTAACAGATCGTTATCTATTAAAAGTAGAACCAGGAACATTTGTAATAATGCTTCAGGATGCCTATCAAGGTTATCTTTCTCGAGCAGCAAGTACAATCTCAGGAGGTGAGAGTTTTCTTGTCTCTCTTTCGTTGGCATTAGCACTTAGTGATATAGGCACAACCTTATCAGTTGATACACTCTTTATAGATGAAGGATTTGGAACACTAAGTGGTGATGCACTCCAAAACGTTATAGATACTCTCAGAACGCTTCACATAAAAGCGGGACGTCATGTAGGAATAATATCACACGTAGAGGCACTTCGAGAGTGTGTTCCAGTACAAATTCAGGTAATACAAGAGGGGACAAACTCAAGTAGTAAAATAAAAGTAATTCCCGAAGTTAATTAGTAATTACTATAAAGATGCAAGAAGATATAAAAATAGAAATATCATCGGTTGATGCAGATAGTCAATAAAAAATTTGTAACTTTGTAGCAAGATTCAAAACATTCAAAATAAAACAATTATGAAGAAAGCACTGATTACAGGTATTACTGGACAGGACGGTTCATTCCTGTCGGAACTTCTGATAGAAAAAGGATACGACGTACATGGCACGATAAGACGATCATCTGTTGACTACCGCGAACGAATAGCACACCTTGAAGGACATCCGCAATTCCACTTGCATTATGCCGATCTCGGCGACTCGATGAGCATTGTACAGGTCATCAGCAAAGTGCGCCCCGATGAGATATACAACCTTGCAGCACAGAGCCACGTTCAGGTAAGTTTCGACTCTCCTGAGTTCACTGCCAATATCGATGCGACAGGAGTATTGAGAGTGCTTGAGGCTGTACGTCTTTGCGGTCTTGCCGAAACATGCCACATATACCAGGCATCAACATCGGAACTTTATGGAAAAGTGGAGAAGGTTCCACAGAACGAAAAGACTCCATTTCACCCATACAGCCCTTATGCAGTTGCCAAACTTTACGGACACTGGATTGTAAAGGAGTACCGCGAGGCATACAACATGTTCTGCTGCTCGGGCATTCTCTTCAACCATGAGAGCGAGCGTCGTGGAGAGACATTCGTAACACGCAAGATCACATTGGCTGCAGCACGTATTGCACAAGGCAAACAGGAGAAACTTTATCTTGGCAATCTCTCGTCACTGCGCGACTGGGGATATGCAAAGGATTATGTTGAATGTATGTGGCTGATGCTGCAGAATGACAAACCCGAAGATTTCGTGATTGCTACTGGTGAACAGCACTCTGTACGCGAGTTCTGCTACTACGCATTCAAACATGTAGGCATAGAACTTGAGTTCGTTGGCGAAGGCGCTGATGAGAAAGGCATCGACAAGGCTACAGGTAAGGTTCTGGTTGAGGTATCTCCCGACTTCTACCGCCCTACAGACGTTGTAAACCTGTGGGGTGACCCATCAAAGGCACGCAAGGAACTCGGTTGGAATCCACAGAAGACCACCTTCGAGCAGTTGGTAAAGATTATGGTAGACTCGGATATGGCTAAAGTCGCTGTAGAGAAGGCTGGAGAGAAGGTTCGCACAAACCTTGCAGAGTTCCTTGAACGCGGTATTGTGAAATAAATCCATAACACACAGACAATGGAAAAGAATTCTAAGATATACGTTGCAGGACACCGTGGAATGGTAGGTTCTGCAATAGTACGCGAGCTGCATCGCCAAGGTTATACAAACATAATCACACGCACCCATAGCGAACTTGATTTGTGCCGTCAGGATCAGGTCGAGCAATTCTTTGCTGCAGAGAAGCCTGAATATGTTTTCCTCGCAGCCGCAAAGGTAGGTGGAATAATCGCGAACCACACTGCCCTCGCCGACTTCATGTACGACAACATGATGCTTGAGATGAATGTAATCAATGCTGCATGGCGCAACGGTTGCAAGAAACTGGAGTTCCTTGGTTCATCATGTATATACCCACGTTTGGCACCGCAGCCAATGAAGGAGAGCTGCTTGTTGACATCAGAACTTGAGCCTACAAATGAAGCATATGCACTTGCTAAGATTTCGGGACTTAAATATTGCGAATATCTGAACCGCCAATACGGTACAGACTTCATCAGTGTTATGCCGACCAATCTTTACGGACCCAACGATAACTACCACCCTACTCACAGCCATGTGTTGCCGGCACTCATCCGCCGTTTCCATGAGGCAAAGGAGAACGGGTTGAAAGAAGTTACATGCTGGGGTGACGGAACACCTATGCGCGAATTCCTGTATGTTGATGACCTTGCAAACCTATGCGTGTTCCTTATGAACAATTACAGTGGCAACGAGACCGTAAACGCAGGAACAGGAAAAGAGGTTTCAATCAAGGACCTGACAACACTGGTTGCCAAGGTTATAGGATATGAGGGTGAAATCAAATGGGACACAAGCAAGCCCAACGGCACTCCTCGCAAACTGCTTGATGTTTCGAAGAGCGCCGCTCTTGGATGGAGATACAGTACGGAACTTGAAGACGGTATCAGACTTTCGTATGAGGATTTCCTCAACAATCCAATGCGTGCCGAGAGATAAGCAAAGTGAAAAGTTATTTGAGATTTTTTGCCCATTAACAAGGGAATGGAGATATAACATAAAAGAGTGTTGCAACAGCAACACTCTTTTATGTTATATATTCTTATGTAAACGATTATTCATAAAGGAAGAACTGCGGGCGTCCGTAAAGACGGAAATCCTTTACAAGATAATCTTCTGTACAGTAGCAAAACTGTCGTCATCAATTTTTATAATATATATACCTTTATTTGAAATCTTATTAATGCAAATCTCATCACCCGCATTAGCACTACCAATAAATTTATTAGTTATAATCTTGCCTGTAATGTCGTAAACAGAGATAGAGCAATTATTTATATTGTTAGTGAATAAAATATTTAACAATCCGTTGTTGGCATAAACTCTTATGCTCTTATCATTATCTATAATTTCACTCTCCTCAATGCCATTCAACTCCAAAACCTTTTTTAATCCACCCCAGGCATCAAGTTTTCCATATCCCCATGTATTGTTAGGTTGACTACCAGTCCATTCATCTCTTATTGCAGTTTCACTAAAAATCTCTCTAACATCTTCGGGGGTAAGATTAGGATTAGCCTCTAACCACAAAGCCAGAGTACCAGCAACCATAGGAGAACTCATAGAAGTTCCTCTTATAGCACCCCAATAGTAGTTAATACCATTAACAATGACAGTATCACCACGTTGAATTTCTGTACTATTGTTGCTAACCGAGTAAGAAGAGTTAGACATTGATGAAACAAGATACTCACCGGGAGCAGTGATGTCAGGTTTCATTCTTCCGTCAAGAGTAGGACCTTTGCTTGAGAAACTTGATATATCATCCTCAGAAGACATTACAGAATATGCTCTTGTTACATACGAACCAACACTTATAATACGTTTACCCGTACCGCCAATTTCAGCAATGTTACTCTCAAAATCTCCAGGAGTCCAACCCTCAAGATTCGATTTATTGGTAAATCTGCTATAATAGTCATCGCACCAACCATGAATTGTAGTACCAGTTGCACCAATAACTTTAAAACCAATGGTATATCCTGTTTTTACAGAACTTGCAAGAACCATAACGTTTATATGCGGTCTGTTGCTTCCTTGTTCAAGTTCACAACCAATTTGAATAGTTGCATTTGCTCCAACGTTATCAACCTTTGAAAGAGAGAATTCGTGAACACCAATATTACTTGATGATACAGCCTCTGTCTCATTAACTACAGTACCATCACTTGCCTTAACAACGCAAACCTTAACCTTAAACTCTTGATTATGTTCTCCATAAAAATCGCATTGAGAAGCATAGTAGG
Organism: Bacteroidales bacterium; assembly: GCA_015061035.1. Classification (GTDB taxonomy): domain Bacteria; phylum Bacteroidota; class Bacteroidia; order Bacteroidales; family G3-4614; genus Caccoplasma_A. Next base: position 26,143 of record SUXK01000004.1, on the reverse strand, counting down.
TATTATATTTAGTAAGTAAATTAACGAATGTTCTCAAACTATCTTGTGCTGTAGTAAAAGTCTTTTTAATATGTTGTCTGTTATTTCCTTCGTTACCAGCACTACCAACAAGCAGTTTCCCCTCTCCTTGAAGAGCATCACAAACTTGGTCTAAAATAGAACATCCGTCATGAGGGCCATAAACATCACCTAAACTTATATTAACAACGCATGGTTTATTAACACTATCGGCGTAATCATAAATATATTTCAAACCATCGCTTATAGAGTTCCATTCAATACTTTGATCGTTATAGTTGTAACTAACAACTACAATATCACTTTCTGGTGCAATACCATGAAAGTTATTATCTTTATAACTACCTGCAGCAATACCTAAAACATGGCAACCATGAGTTTCGTATGTGTCATCAAAACCAACATTTTCAATATCCTCTTCACTCTTGTATTCGCTACCATAACTATAACCTTCAGGAGGAGTACCAGTATTAATAGGCTGATTCCAAAAACGTTTAATACGAAGATTACCATCTTTGTCGTAAAAATTTATATGGTTCAATTGAACACCACAGTCAATGATGCCAATAACCACACCCTTACCAGTATATGCCGAAGGTAACTCAATAGCATTAATAATATCATCTACATTAACAGCCTCTCTTGCTTTATCTAATTTTGGTTTAGGTCTGCCACCAGAATCAATTCTCTTTACTATGTCAAGAGAAGAAATTTCATCTATTACATCAAGAGGAATACGTGCCGATATAATAGAATCCAAAACCATATTAACTTTCACTCCATACTCTTCCAAAGAGTAGGGGTTGCAACCCTCTTCAACAATAATATAAGCCCCAATTTCCGAGCATCTATCTTTCGAAGATTTTAGCAACGAACTATTTTCGTTGTTAATCTCATTTATAAAGTTGAATGTATTTATCGAAAGTTTATTGTTATATCCATTTGCAAAAACAATAGTGGAAATAAATAAAAATGCAAGAGTAAAAAGTTTTTTCATAATCTGAAATTTATAAAAAATATCAGCAAACCATTTTGCTGTGATATGGCAAAGGTACAAATAAACCTCTGTATTTCAAAATATAACTAACTCCAAAGAGTGTTAAAACAGCAAAGGGCATATCAACGATATACCCTTTAGCCTTGTAAATAAATATTTATTTAGTAATAATTATTACTTATTCTCTTGAGGTACCTCTTTGCGGATAGCCTTTGTTCTGATCTCTTCACAGATTTCCGAAACAAATTGAGCCAGAGGTTTGCTACCCTCATCGCCAGCAAAGCGACTACGAACAGCAACAGAGTTGCTCTCTTCCTCTTGTTGACCAATAACCAACATATAAGGAACACGATTGTTACGAGCATCGCGGATTTTATATCCAATTTTCTCTGCTCTGCCATCAACAGTAACAAGAACACCATTGCGTTTAAGTTCTGCTGCAACCTTGTCAGCGTACTCAATATATTTGTCAGATATAGGCAATATACGCACTTGCTCAGGAGATAACCATGTTGGGAATTTACCCTCATATTTCTCAATCAACCAAGCAAGAGTACGCTCGTAACAACCCATACTTGTACGGTGAATAATATAAGGTCTAACTTTCTCTCCGTTTTGGTCAATGTAATACATATCAAATTGTTCGCTCAATAGAGCATCCCATTGAACAGTAATCATAGTATCCTCTTTGCCATAAACGTTTTTAGCGTTTATATCAACCTTAGGACCATAGAATGCAGCACCACCAACCTCTTCAACAAAAGGAATTTCAAGTTCGCGTAACATCTGGCGAATATGCTCTTGAGTCTCCTCCCAAACCTCAGCAGTACCAATATATTTAGTAGTGTTTTCTGGATCATATTTAGCCAAAACGTATGTAACATCATCTTGCAGACCAAGAGTAGTCATAACGTGTTTAGCCAAAGCAAGACAGTTTTTAAACTCTTCCACCATCTGGTCGGGGCGAACAATTAGGTGTCCCTCGCTTATAGTAAATTGGCGAACGCGAGTCAAACCGTGCATCTCACCCGAATCCTCATTGCGGAATAGGGTAGAGGTCTCGCTGTAACGTAAAGGAAGATCTCTATATGAGTGTTGAGTTGCTTTGTAAACATAATATTGGAAAGGACAAGTCATAGGACGAAGAGCAAACACCTCTTTATCCTCCTCCTCGTTACCAAGAACAAACATACCATCTTTGTAGTGATCCCAGTGTCCCGAAATCTTATACAAATCGCTCTTTGCCATCAAAGGAGTTTTAGTTCTGATGTAACCCCATTCGTTATCCTCTAAATCCTCAATCCAGCGCTGAAGAGTTTGAACAATCTTAGCACCCTTAGGCATAAGCAAAGGCAAACCTTGACCAATAACATCAACAGTTGTGAATAACTCCATCTCTCTACCAATCTTGTTGTGGTCAATGTTTTTGATATGCTCCAAGTGAGCAAGATAAGCATCGCAATCCTCTTTAGTAAAGAACGCAGTACCATATATACGCGATAACGAAGCATTGCTCTTATCACCACGCCAATAAGCAGTTGAAGTTGAAAGTAACTTAAAGCCCTTAATCATTTTAGTATTTAACAAGTGAGGGCCCATACAAAGATCAACAAAATCATCTTGCGAATATAGAGTAATAGTCTCTCCCTCTGGGATAGCATCAATAAGTTCTAACTTATATGGCTCGTTTTTAGCCTTCATAAGTTCGTAAGCCTCATTTCTTGAAACAACCTTACGCTCAATTCTTGGGTTCGATTTAATAATCTTCTTCATCTCCTTCTCAATCTTCTCCAAATCCTCTTTGCTGAAAGGAGCACACTCAAAGTCATAGAAGAAACCTGTTTCAGTAGCAGGACCTATTGTAACTTTAGCCTCTGGGAAAAGATGAGTAACCGCCTCAGCCATAATGTGAGTAGTGGTGTGGCGAAGAATATGAAGAGCCTCCTTGCTATCGGTAGTAACAAGTTCAATATCGCAATCCGTCGTGATAGTCGTTCTTAAATCGGTAATTTCGCCGTTTAATTTAACGGCAACAACACTATTTAAAAGTTGAGGATCAATCGATTTCAAAACATCGATAAAATTTACCTCATTGCTCTCAGTACAAAACTCTTGAGCATTTCCGTTAAGTAATTTAACTTTAATCATCTGACTATCTTATAAATAAATTAGTAATTGTCAATTATATAATAGTTCTTATTTCTATATAAGAATATCTTCTCTGTAAACTGCAAAGATACAAAACAATCAGATAATAAACAATAGTAAAAAAAAAGTCAAATAAAAAGATAAAAACAATAAAAGAGGCTATCTCAACATTCTTGTTTGATAGCCTCTTTATTATTTAATTATTTCACAATAATTTTACCCGATTGATTTATAACTCCCCACATCCAACCCCAACTATTCATTGGCCACTCATCAGTTACATCTCTAATATTAATCAATTGAGATATTTCTGTATTGTCATTAAACTCTTTTATATTAGCCCAAAATGAAATTGTGTAAGATTCTTTACTGTCAAAAGTACTTTGATTTACGGGTATGCCAAAAGCGTTCTCTCCTAAATCTATTCCACGAGGTTGTTCACTATTTGCACTCGCAAATGTAGAAGATAATACTATTAATGCAATTAGTGCGATTGTTTTTTTTAGTCTCATAACTTCTCTTGTTTTTGAGGTTAATTTTTTGCAAGATATTAAATAAATTAATAATATGCAAGGGAAAAATTACCCCCCCCATTTTTAACATATATTAACTATATAAACAATACAAATTGGATAATTACCAACTTATTATTACCTTCGCATTTGCAAATTAAGATAACAATGAAACCTCAAAAGATAAATAAAACCAATGTTGCACGTCTGTTAGACAAAGCAAAAATTGAGTATGAGTTGATACCATATGAAGTAGATGAGAGCGACCTTGGGGCTCAGCATATTGCCGACCAACTTGGCGAAGATATTAATCAGGTATTCAAAACTCTTGTATTGCGAGGTGATCGCAACGGATTGTTTGTTTGTGTTATACCGGGTAATTGCGAAGTAAACCTAAAATATGCAGCAAAGGTATCTGGTAACAAAAGTGCCGAGATGATAGCAATGAAAGAGTTATTACCTTTGACAGGTTACATTCGTGGAGGTTGTTGTCCAATAGGAATGAAAAAGCCATATCCCACATTCTTTCACTCAACAGCCACAAACTTTCCTTATATATATGTAAGTGCAGGAGTGCGAGGATTACAACTTAAAATATCTCCTCAAAAACTAATCGATTATGTAGGGGCAGAGATTACTGAACTATTTTGATGATAGTTGTTAGTTGTACGATGCTATACACCTTAGTTGTTTGTTGTTAGATTATAAGATAAAAAGTTTAATGCAAAAAGAATGTTGCCTTGAAGGTAAAAATCATCTAACAACTAAAAACTACCCGAAGGACGGCAATGCCGAAAACTAACAACTAATTACTTAAAACTCTTACACCACTCCTTAATACCACAATTCAGACAATCGGGTTTACGAGCCTTGCACACATATCTGCCATGAAGTATCAGCCAATGGTGAGCAATCGGGAGCAGTTCTCCGGGAATATATTTAACCAGAGTCTTCTCGGTTTGTAGAGGAGTTTTGGAATTGTTTGTCAAACCAATTCTGTTTGATACCCTAAAAACATGAGTATCAACAGGCATAGCCTCTTTGTTGAAAACAACAGCAGCAATAACATTAGCCGTCTTTCTGCCAACACCCGGTAATGTTTGCAGTTTGTCAATATCCGAAGGCACTTCGCCATTAAAATCACTCAATAACTTTTTAGCCATACCAACAAGATGTTTAGCCTTATTATTTGGGTATGAGACACTACGTATAAGTTCAAAAACAGCATCGGGCGAGGCAACTGCCAAAACTTCGGGCGAAGGGTACGCCTCAAATAGAGCAGGGGTAATCATATTAACCCTCTTGTCGGTACACTGAGCCGAGAGTATAACAGCAATAAGCAACTGAAACGGAGTTTCGTAATTCAACTCCGTTTCAGCAATGGGCATATTGATCTTAAACCAATTTATAATATTGTTATATCTCTCCTGAATTTTCATCTGTTATAAAGCCGACTCAAACTCTTCCAAGAAACGTTTGTCATTTTCAGAGAACATACGCAAGTCTTTAACTTGGTATTTAAGGTTAGTGATACGCTCAACACCCATACCCAAAGCATAACCAGTATATTCTTTGCTATCTATACCACAAGCCTCCAAAACGTTGGGATCCACCATTCCACATCCAAGAATTTCAACCCAGCCTGTCCCTTTACAGAACGAACAACCTTTACCACCGCAAAGGTTACAAGAAATATCCATCTCTGCCGAAGGCTCTGTGAATGGGAAGTATGATGGGCGAAGTCTAATCTTAGTCTCTGGCCCAAACATCTCTTTTGCAAAGAACAATAGAGCCTGTTTAAGGTCTGCAAATGTAACATTTTTGTCAACATACAAAGCCTCAACTTGGTGGAAGAAACAGTGTGCACGAGCCGAGATAGCCTCGTTACGATATACACGTCCGGGGCAAATGATACGGATTGGTGGTTGAGCCTTCTCCATAACACGAGTTTGCACCGATGAAGTGTGTGTACGCAAAAGTACATCTGGGTTACGAGTAATAAAGAAAGTATCTTGCATATCGCGAGCAGGGTGGTCTTCTGCAAAGTTAAGAGAAGAGAATACATGCCAGTCATCTTCAACCTCTGGGCCCTCTGCTATTGAGAAACCAAGTTTACCGAATATATCGCAAATCTCATTCTTTACAATAGAGAGTGGGTGGCGAGTACCTCTCTTTAAAACGTATGCTGAACGGGTAAGGTCAATAGTATCATCCTCTTTAACGTTACTCAAAACCTCCTCTTTAAGAGTATTAATCTTTTCAGTAGCAAACTCTTTAAGTTCGTTAATAAGTTTACCAACTTCACGTTTTTGTTCAGCAGGAACATTTCTAAATTCTGCTAACAACGAAGTTACTTCACCTTTTTTACTCAAATATTTAATGCGTAAAGCCTCAACCTCTTCGGCATTCGAAGCCTTTAACGCCTCAATTTCCTTTTTTAAATTCTCTATTTTAGTTATCATTACAGAGTCATTTTGTTTAAAACTGTGCAAAATTAATAATTTAAAGCGACTTTTTATAATATAACTCTCATAAATATTTCCACAACAGAGTTAAAAATATTATTTTCGCATCATAAAATCACGTAAAAAGATAAAATGTCAACCAAACTCCAAATAATATCTCAAGTAAAAGAGTATATCTCTAACAATATTCCACTATCTGTAGGTGATAAAATATTGGTAGGACTGAGTGGAGGAGCAGATTCTGTTGCGCTACTCTCAATACTCAAGGAGTTGGGTTATTGCTGTTTTGCAGCACATTGTCATTTTGCATTGCGAGGCGAGGAGTCAGATCGCGACCGTAATTTTGCAAAGCATATTGCAACAAAATTGGAAGTGCCGTTTATTGAGGTTCAGTTTGATACGCTAAAATATGCTGCAGAAAATAAAATATCTGTTGAAATGGCGTGTAGAGAGTTGCGATATGAGTGGTTCGAAAAGCAACGCATAGCACTCGGTTGCCGATATTTAGCCGTAGCCCACCATCGCGATGACTCTGTTGAAACAGTATTGATAAATCTTATTCGAGGTACAGGTATATCAGGTCTTACAGGAATAGCACCACTAAACGGAACAGTTATTCGTCCTATACTCTCATTATCACGTAACAATGTAGAGGAGTATATACAACAAAGTGGATTAAATTACGTAACCGATAGCACAAATAACGAGGTGATATATGTGCGTAATAAAATACGTAATCGTATATTGCCAATGATGAAAGAGATAAACCCTTCGGTTTACGAGGCAATAGAGTCAACAGCAACCCATTTAAGAGAGACAGAATTAATATATCGTTCTGCCCTCAATAAGATAATAGGAGAAGTTGTTGATATAAGAGAGGATATAGCATACATTGATTTGCCTAAACTCATTCACCAAACAGCGCCACGCACCATACTATATGAGATAATAAAAACGTATGGTTTTGCTACATCGCAACTAAACGATATAATATCATCATTTGGAGAAGAGTCAGGTAAAAGATTTTTCTCATTAACACACAGAATAATAAAAGATCGCAATAAACTTATAGTATCTCCATTGGGGCAAGAAGATAATTTCATAATAACCTATCCTGCTGAGGAGATGTTAAGAGTGGAATATATAAACATTGAAGATTTGCCACCACTCACTCGTGATAGGGGATGTGCCTATTTTGATGCCGATAAGTTACCTTCAGGATTGAAACTACGTCACTGGAGAATGGGAGATAGATTTATGCCCTTTGGAATGAAAGGAACACAAAAGTTAAGCGACTATTTTACAACACATAAATTTTCACTTTTGCAAAAAGAGCAAATATGGCTGTTGGTTGCAGGTGAAGAGATATTATGGCTGGTAGGCGAAAGGCAAAGCAATAAATATAAAATAACCGAAGCAACAAAACGAGTTGCAAAATTTACAATAAAATAGATGGTAGAGTTAGGAAAATATAACACACTTAAAGTAGTAAAAGAGTTAGACTTTGGAATGTACCTTGATGGGGGAGAGGAGTTTGGCGAAATTCTTATACCAACCAAATATATACCCAAAGGAACAAAGGTGGGCGATGAAATAGAGGTCTTCCTCTATCTCGATTCCGAAGATCGCATAATAGCAACCACCCTAAAACCCTATGCTCAAGCAGGAGAGTTTGCCTATTTGCAAGTAAAGTCGGTAAACCGCATAGGAGCATTTTTAGATTGGGGTTTACCAAAAGATCTGTTAGTACCTTTCCGCGAACAACGTAGCGAGATGAAAGAGGGGTACCGATACATTGTATATATCTATGCCGATGTTGAGAGCCAACGACTTGTAGCATCGGCAAAACTGAATAAGTTTTTAGACAACACCCCAGTTGAGTATGAGTTTAATCAAGAGGTAGATTTGCTTGTAACACAAAAGACCGATATAGGCTGGAAGGTAATAGTAAACAGCCTGCATAGCGGAATGATATACGACAATGAGATATTTGTTCCCATACAAAAAGGCGACACCCTAAAAGGATATGTAAAACATATCCGAAATGATGAGAAGTTAGATATAACTCTGCAAAAAACAGGGTACGACGTTCAAGCAATGGATGCCCTTGCAACAGAGATATACGATAAACTAAAAGCATCGGGAGGAATAATACCACTATCAGATAAATCATCGGCAACAGAGATAGCCGAGATATTTGGTTGCAGTAAAAAAAGTTACAAAAAAGCAATAGGAGCATTATATAAAGCAAAACTAATAACAATAACACCTACCACAATAGAGTTGTGTTAACAACAAGTAGGGAGGTGATCCGTCACGTCAGCAGATATTATATAGTGTCGAACTTTTTAGGAGTAGTATATGTTTTAAGCATATACTATTTTTTTGTCCTATGAAAAGAGTTCTATTTCTAACACTCCTAATTTTTGCAACGCTAACGGTAAATGCACAGCAAATTGATAAGAGCGAACTAAAAAAGTTAAAAACATTCTTATCTCAAACATCACGTTCAAACAAAACCAATGCACAATCAATAGGAATAAAAGATTTGAATAATCCGCTCTCTTGGCACGGGATAGAGTGGAGCAACGGACATCTAAAATCAATAATGTGGCGTGGATATTCCCTCTCTGGCGACTTGGATTTATCGGATATGACAATGCTTCAAACTGTTGATTTATCACGAAATAAACTAACTGCGTTAAATATATCGGGGTGTACAAAACTTAAAAGTTTAAACGTCTCAAATAATCATATCGAAACCCTTAATTTAGAGAATTGCATCTCTCTGAAACGACTGTTATGCAATAAAAATCATTTAAAAGAACTCAATCTATCGTTCCTGCCATCAATCTCAATAATAAATTGTGGCGATAATGATTTTATAACCTTCACAGCCTCTGCCTCAAAAACACTTAACACATTAAATATACAAGGTTGTAAACTACAAAATATAGATTTATCAGGATGCGACTCTCTGTATAATCTCTATTGTGGATATAACAATCTAACACAAATAGATTTATCGGGTGTTCCCATGTTGTCAAATCTCAATATCGACAATAATAATATAACCCGATTTACACCTATGAATTTAAAGAAACTGACAACACTCTATTGTAGCAATAACAATATGACATATTTCTCAATATATAACTCACCATTGCTAACGCACCTTGATTGCTCCTATAATAATTTACGACAAATAAATATTGAAGAGTGTGATTATCTTTCGTTTATCGATTGCTCTTACAATAGTATTGATGATTTAGATTTACACGCCAGAACACTGCTGCAACACCTCGATTGCAGTAATAACTCTATAACCACACTCGATGTATCATTATGTTCTTCTTTAGTATATCTTAATTGCAGACAAAATCCAATATTAGAGTTACATACTTACGGCGATATAAATTTAAGGGTGGTGCTTACCCCTTGGAACGAGTGGGGTCCGGGTTATACTCCCAATACCATTATGCCACCACCACCGCCATATAGGTATTAAAATTTATACTCAATTTAACAACCATAAATAACCTATAAATAAAAATATTCATTACTTTTGTGTATATAAAACGGAAATTTCGGATATAAAACACAAAGTAATGAATATGAAAAAAGGAACTATATATCTGTTTCTGACAATTATACTAACAATGATGAGTTGTACATCAATGAAAGTTGTGGAGTATAATATAAAAAACGCACCTAATATTGCACTTTCAGATACAACTCCCATAGTCTTATTATATAATGTAAGCAAAATATCAGTACAAGAGAATCAAACAGTATTGCATATACAAGACTCAGTTGCCCAATATATATATGCTGCAATATCTGACAGACTAAACACTTCAGAGTCTCCCTGCATAGTAAAAGAGTATATTGTTGATTCCCCCTCTTCACAATTAATAACTAAGAATATGATAGAAGAGTATAGTCCATCGGAGAATAATATTATAGCATTAAATAAGGTATCAATAAATCCCTATTATCGTTCAGGAACAATAGATGAAGATTGGCACTTTGTTGATTTGTTTGTACCCACCGAAATACAACTCTCTATCGCTCGACCTAATTATGATACCATAGTCTTATATTCGTGTGTCGATACATTAGTATTTAATGGAGCAGGTTATACACGAGAAGAGGCTATAAATTCACTACCATCACAGTATGAATGTATAAATAAATTAGTACCCAATATAGCAAAAGTAGCATCGGCACAATTTATGCCAAGTAGCGAAAATTTTGTTCGACTCTATTTTGTTTCGGGCAACAGAATGATGCGAAAAGCAGATAAATTTTGGAGAGAAGGAAAATACGATGAAGCGTCATTTATATGGGAATATCTTTACGAAAACAAACGTTCAAAGAAATTTCAAGCACGAACATCAGCAAATTTAGCAATGTACGAAGAGATAAAACACAATTTTGATAAGTCGTTAATGTGGGCCCGTATATCATTTGCACTCCATTCACGCAAGAAGAGCGTATATGATCCCGAGATTGCATATCTTTCAGATTATATTCAACAATTACGTCTTGATTTAAGAGAACAGCAAGAACGAACAAGAAATAACATTTATAGATTTGAATAGTTCGCAAAAAAAAATTGAAAAAAAATATCAAAATATTTGCAAAGAAAAAAAATCTATATACCTTTGCAAGGTGTAAATTACACAACCGCATAAAAAAAGAGATGAAAAATTTAATGTCAACATTCGCATACTTTTATTATTACTTTTACTTTAGCATCAAGTAAGAGCGGGGTTTTGCGTGTGTAAGATACAAGAAATAAATAAAAACAAATACAATATCCCGTTCTTTAAAAGAGCGGGATTTTTTATTAAAAAAGCAATGAAAGAGATTAAACCTGCAAACAGAGTAGGAACAATAAGCGAATACTACTTTTCTAAGAAGTTAAAAGAGGTGGCAGAGATGAATGCTCGAGGTTTGGATATAATAAGTTTAGGAATAGGAAGTCCCGACCGTCCACCACACAAAGAAGTTATTGAGACATTGTCAAACGATGCTGCCCAAGATACAGCACACGGATACCAACCATACGTAGGAATAGCAAAACTACGCGAGGCATTTGCAGCATGGTATTCAACATGGTTTGGTGTAGAACTCGATTCAAAAACCGAGATACAACCCCTAATAGGCTCAAAAGAGGGCATATTACATATATCGCTGGCTTTCCTGAATCCAGGAGATGGAGTATTAGTACCAAATCCAGGATACCCAACATATAGTTCGGTAAGTCGTTTGGCAGAGGCAAATATAATAACCTACAATTTAAAAGAAGAGAACGATTGGTTACCTGATTTTGAGGAGATAGAGAAAAACGACCTATCAAACGTAAAACTAATGTGGGTAAACTATCCCAATATGCCAACAGGAAGAGTAGCCACAAAAGAGTTATTTGAACAATTGGTTGCATTTGGAAAAAAACATGGCATAGTAATAGTAAACGATAACCCATATAGTTTTATTCTTAACGACAACCCATTAAGTATTTTATCAGTAGAAGGTGCTAAAGATATATGTATCGAACTCAATTCAATGAGTAAATCGCACAATATGCCAGGTTGGCGAGTAGGAATGTTGGCATCAAATCCACAATTTGTTGCTTGGGTATTGAGGGTAAAAAGTAATATTGATTCAGGAACATTCCGTTCAATGCAAATAGCCGCATCAAAAGCATTATCACTTGGCAAGGAGTGGTACGAAGAGATAAATACAATATACCGACCACGAAGAGTATTAGCCGAAGAGATAGCAACAATGTTAGGATGTAAATTTGACCCTGCACAACGAGGAATGTTTCTATGGGCAAAAGTCCCTGATAAATATAAAGATGGAGCAGAGTTAGCCGATAAAATATTATATGACGCAAGAGTATTCATAACACCGGGAATGATATTCGGAAGCGAAGGAGACAAATTTATACGCATATCACTTTGTGCAACAGAAAATAAATTAAAAGAAGCAAAAGAGAGAATACAAACAATAATATAAACAGAGTATAAAAATTTAAAATATACAACTATGGAAATGCAATTTGAACCAATCACCCTACCGGGTTTAGACACAAAACGACCACTTGTAATAGCAGGACCTTGTAGTGCAGAGACAGAGGACCAAGTAATGGAAACAGCAAAAGATTTAGCATCGCGAGGAATAAAAATATTCCGTGCAGGAATATGGAAACCCCGTACAAAACCAGGAGGTTTTGAAGGAGTAGGTAGCGAAGGACTTTTGTGGCTTAAAAAGGTAAAAGCAGAGACAGGAATGTATGTAGCAACAGAGGTTGCAAACCAATATCATGTACTTGAAGCATTAAAACACGGAGTAGATTTGTTGTGGATAGGAGCAAGAACAACAGCAAACCCCTTTGCAATGCAAGAGATTGCCGATGCACTAAAAGGAGCAGACATTCCAGTATTGATTAAAAACCCGGTAAACCCTGACATAGAACTTTGGATAGGAGGAATACAGCGTATATACAATGCAGGACTACGCAAAATAGGAGCAATACATCGCGGATTTAGTAGTTACGATGAAAAAGTATATCGTAACTCACCACAATGGCATATACCCATTGAGTTGCGTCGCCGTTTACCAAACTTACCAATATTTAGTGATCCCAGCCATATAGGCGGAAAACGTGATTTTATCGCTCCACTATCACAACAAGCAATGGACTTGGGATTTGACGGACTTATAATAGAGTCACACTGTTCTCCCGACTATGCTTGGAGCGATAAAAACCAACAAATAACACCTGGAACATTAGATTTGATATTAGATGATTTGATTATACGTGACCAACACACAACAACCGAAGATTTAGGAGACCTTCGTAAACAAATTGACGTGTTGGATAACGAATTAATAGACCTTTTGGCAAAACGTATGCGTGTATCTCGCGAGATAGGAAGATTTAAGAAAGAACATAAAATGACAGTACTTCAGGCAGCACGTTACGATGAGATACTGAAAAAACGCGTAGAGCAAGCCGAGTCAGCCGAGATGAAAGGCGATTTTATGATGACAATCATGCAAGCCATACACGAGGAGAGTGTTCGTCAACAAGTTGAGATATTGAAAGGTAAAGAATAATAAATGTAGGGACGTGCAAAGGCACGTCCCCTAAATTCATATATTATGAAAATATTGATAATGGGGGCAGGCAAGATGGGATCGTTCTTTGCCGATGTGTTAAGTTTTGAGCATGAAGTGGCAATGTTCGATAAAGATCCTGCACGCTTACGATTTACATTCAATACCCTACGATTTTCAAAATTAGAGGAGATAAAAGAGTTTGAACCAGAGTTGCTTATAAATGCAGTAACGGTAAAATATACCATAGAAGCCTATAAAGAGGTAATACCATACCTTCCCGAAAGATGTATAATTTCCGATATTGCATCAGTAAAAACAGGTTTGCCCGAGTTTTATAAAGATGCAGGGCGTCCGTTTGTTTCAACACACCCAATGTTCGGACCAACATTTGCCAATCTAAGTGATTTAAGTACCCAAAATACAATAATCATTTCAGAGAGTGACCATTTAGGAAAAGTCTTTTTCAAGGATTTGTATAGCAAATTACATTTGAATATATTTGAGTACACATTCCAAGAACACGATGAAACAATAGCCTACTCGCTATCAATACCCTTTGCATCAACATTAGTATTTGCAAGTGTAATGAAGCATCAAGATGCACCGGGAACAACATTCAAAAAGCATATGAATATAGCACGAGGATTGCTGTCAGAAGATGATTATCTATTAACCGAAATTCTTTTCAATCCACATACACCACAACAATTAGAAGATATACAAAAACAGTTGTCAATATTACAAAAGATGGTAGAAGAGAAAGACACATCGGGAATGATAAAATACCTGAATGCAATTCGAGGGAAATTGAAGTAGTAATAGACACAAATAAAAAGAGCAACCAAGAATATAAAAAACTTGGTTGCTCACTTTTTTTTAACTATCTTTGCGGTAGATAAACTACCGCGAAAATAGGCTGCACCTCGGCATAACTTAAATAGATTTAGTTCTGCTCTCGGTTTGTATTATTTTAGCATAGAAGATATATAAGAAAAGAATATGAGTAACAATACATTACTTGATAAATTAGAGACTCTGCAATTCCGTTTTGAGGAGGTGGCCACACTTATAACAGACCCCGAAACAATTGCCGATCAAAGACGATATGTAAAACTCACCAAAGAGTACAAAGACCTTGAGAAAATAGTAGAGGCCAAAAAAGAGTATGAAGGATGCTTGAACTCTATTGCAGAGGCAAAGGAGATATTGGAGAGTGAGGATGATGCCGAAATGCGCGAAATGGCAAAAGAAGAGTTGGATATAAACAACGAGGCATTACCACAAATAGAAGAGAAAATAAAACTCCTTCTCGTACCTGGCGATCCACAAGATGACAAGAATGCAATCCTTGAAATTCGTGGCGGAACAGGAGGAGATGAGGCAGCAATATTTGCAGGAGACCTCTTCCGCATGTACTCAAAATATTGCGAAACAAAAGGTTGGCGTCTTGAAGTATCAAGCGTAAGCGAAGGTTCAAGTGGCGGATTTAAAGAGATTATCTGTTCAGTATCTGGAGAGAAAGTCTACGGAACACTAAAATACGAATCTGGAGTACATCGAGTACAGCGAGTACCAGTAACCGAAACACAAGGACGAGTACACACATCGGCTGCATCAGTAGCAGTGTTACCCGAGGCAGAGCAATTTGACGTTGAAATAAACGAAGGCGAGATAAAATGGGATACCTTCCGTTCAGGAGGAGCAGGAGGACAGAACGTAAATAAAGTAGAGTCGGGAGTCCGTTTGCGTTATATGTGGAAAAATCCCAATACAGGCGAGACAGAAGAGATATTGATTGAGTGTACTGAAACACGCGACCAACCAAAAAATAAAGAGAGAGCATTGGCACGACTTCGTACATTCATCTATGACAAAGAGCATCAAAAATATATCGATGACATTTCGAACAAACGCAAAACAATGGTATCAACAGGCGACCGTTCAGCAAAAATACGCACCTATAACTATCCACAGGGACGTATCACAGACCATCGTATAAACTATACCATATATAACCTGTCAGCATTTATGGATGGCGATATACAAGACTGTATTGATAACCTTATGATTGCAGAAAATGCAGAGAGACTAAAAGAGAGTGAACTATAATCTGCGAGTAAGCGAGAGCAGATTCAACAAGCAAATATTTGTAAATTACCCCAAAGGGACAACGGAGTTGATAACTAACAACTAAATAAACATGACACGAAAAGAACTTTTTGAGAACATCAAACGCAAACGCTCATTTTTGTGCGTAGGACTTGATACCGACATTAAAAAAATACCTCAACACCTGTTGTCAGAGGAAGAACCAATCTTTGCTTTCAATAAAGCGATAATCGATGCAACAGCACAATATTGTGTAGCGTATAAACCAAATCTGGCATTCTACGAAAGTTTAGGAGTAGAGGGATGGATAGCATTTGAGAAAACAGTTAAATATATTCAGGCAAACTATCCCGACATGTTTATAATAGCCGATGCAAAACGAGGAGATATAGGAAACACATCAGAGATGTACGCACGTTCATTCTTTGAGCATCTAAACATTGATTCAGTAACAGTAGCACCCTATATGGGCGAGGACAGCGTAAAACCATTCTTAGGCTACGAAGGCAAATGGGTAATTCTATTGGCATTGACATCAAACAAAGGCTCACACGATTTTCAATTGACAACCGATACAGAGGGTGAGCAACTATTTGAAAAAGTGATGCGTACAGCACAAACATGGGCAACACCCGAAGAGATGATGTTTGTAGTAGGAGCAACACAAGGCGAACGCTTCACAGATGTACGTAAAGTTGCACCTAAATCATTCCTGTTAGTGCCGGGAGTAGGAGCGCAAGGCGGAAGTCTTCAAGACGTATGCAAATATGGAATGATTGAAGATTGCGGATTATTGGTAAACTCTTCAAGAGGAGTAATATATGTCTCAAAAGGAGAAGATTTTGCAGAGGCAGCAGCACAAGCAGCAGAGTCTGTACAAAAAGAGATGGAGGCAATACTGAAAGAGAGAGGTATTGTATAAACAAAAAGCAAAAAAATAGATGTAAACTAACGAAAATTTATTAACTTCGCACTCATATAATAAAAGAAACAATAACCAATTAAAATAAAAAAACTATGCAAACAATCGACAATTACAATTTTGCAGGTAAAAAAGCAATCGTTCGCGTTGACTTTAATGTACCTCTTGATGAGAATGGAAAAGTTACTGACGATACACGTATTCGCGGAGCACTTCCCACACTTAAAAAAATTCTTGCTGACGGTGGTGCATTAATCATCATGTCACACATGGGAAAACCCAAAGGAAAAGTAAATCCTAAATTCTCTCTTGGACAAATCAAAGACGTAGTAGCAGAGAAACTTGGAGTACCAGTACAATTTGCACCTGATTGTGCAAAAGCAGCAGAACAAGCAGCAGCACTTAAACCAGGAGAAGTTTTACTACTTGAGAACCTTCGTTTCTATCCCGAAGAGGAAGGAAAACCTGTAGGAATTGATAAAGAAGATCCAGCATATGCAGAGGCAAAAGAGGCAATGAAAGCAAGTCAAAAAGAGTTCTCAAAAACACTTGCAAGTTATGCCGATGCTTATGTAAACGATGCATTCGGAACAGCACACCGTAAACACGCTTCAACAGCAGTTATCGCTGACTATTTTGATGCAGATAACAAAATGTTAGGTTACCTAATGGAGAAAGAGGTAAACGCTGTTGAGAACGTACTTAACAATATCAAACGTCCTTTCACAGCAATTATGGGAGGATCAAAAGTATCAACAAAAATCGGTATCATCGAGAACTTGATGGACAAAGTTGATAACCTAATCCTTTGCGGTGGTATGACATACACATTTGCAAAAGCAATGGGAGGAGAAGTAGGACTATCAATCTGCGAGACAGATAAACTTGACCTTGCTCTAAACATCATTGAGAAAGCAAAAGCAAAAGGCGTAAACCTTGTATTAGGAACAGACTGTGTTGCTGCTGACTCATTCAGCAACGATGCAAACACACAAATCGTTCCAGTTGGAGCAATACCCGAAGGATGGGAAGGTCTTGATGCAGGACCTGAAACTCGCGTATTGTTTACAAACGCTATTAAAGATGCAAAAACAATCCTTTGGAACGGACCCGCTGGAGTATTCGAGTTTGATAACTTCACAGCAGGATCACGTGCAATTGCAGATGCAATAGTAGAGGCTACAGAAAACGGAGCATTCTCACTTGTAGGAGGAGGAGACTCAGTAGCATGTGTAAACAAATTCGGTTTAGCAGACAAAGTATCTTACGTATCAACAGGTGGTGGTGCTTTGTTAGAGGCTATTGAGGGTAAGGTGTTGCCTGGTATTAAGGCTATCAAAGGCTAAGTCGCTTCATTATAAAGGCTCATCTACTTCCTAACTTGTAGGAATCAAACTCGGTCACATACGTCAGTATGCTCCCGTCGTTTTCTCCACCAAGTTAGTTGTATCTAAACCTTTCTAATAAAGCTTGATATAAGGCGGAGAATCAATAGGTTTTCCGCCTTTAATATTAAAAAATCTACACAAATCCCAAAACTTATCTCAACTATCAAACTTTTTAAGATATAAACCTTTAAGATAGAGCGGAAGTCCATTTGGATTTCCGCTTATTTTATAATATAAGTTTCTAACAACAAAAAACTAACAACTAACAACTTTAAAAAGCACAAATCCCAAAACTTATCTCAACTATCAAACTTTTTAAAATAGGGAGAAGGAGTATTTTGATACTCCTTCTCTTTTATTTTGCTCACATACGTTTGTATATTCACATTGTTTTTCCTCCTAAAATGATTACATTCTGAAAAATAAATTTTTACCATTATAGGTAACATAATATTCTCCATCATTTCTTTCTTTTACAACTAATGTCTCATTTATATCGTATTGTTTAGTTACTCTATTTAGGCTATACTTTTTTACTTGTGATGCCACTGCATAATAAGAATTACACGAATTTGGAGAATTGTATACCTTTATGAATATTTCCATATCAGGACAAGCTATATGATCAGAAGCCCAACCACTCCAGTAAGTGGGTGCGTCTGCATATGTTTCGCTATTTGTGTAATTTGTAGCAGAGTCTGAGGTATATGTTGCTTTAGTAATTGTAAAAGTGAATACAGCTACAATAATCAATATAATCTTTTTCATAATCTTTAAATTAAAATAAATATTTCCTACTCACTTATCGGCTTTTCGGTTTCCTCCTTGTTCCGATTACAATTTCAATTACGCACATAAAAAAAGCACGGAACTCTTAGTATTCCTGCTCATAGGTGTTTGGCGTAACCCGAAAAGATGAATAACTAAAAGCCCGTACCAATATAGCACGAGCATCTTAACTATTATTCAATCTTTTCTTTTAAGTCGCCAAACTTTATGAGCAGAAGAATAAATGCTAAAACGCTTTTTCCAAAATATCTAAAATGTGCGTACTAACTATACGCTAATGTTTCATAGGCAAATTTATTTTAATTAGTAATATGTTTGTGGTATCCATTTTATGTAACACCATAATCTATATGCAAAACTATTAAAAAAGTTTTAAATAACAAAACCTTTTCCCCTTTATGACCTTTGGGCTTTCTATTTTATCCCTTATTTAACCTTAACTTAACTCTGCTTTTTATAAGTAATAGCAGCAAGAGAGTTAAATATAATAGCAAATAAGCCGAGTGCCACAAAGTTGTTCCATAACTCTGTAATTGTTGTACCTTTAAGATAAACCGAGCGAAGAATCTCAATAAAGAATCTTGGAGGTAATATCAGAGTAAAGTTCTGAGCCCATTCAGGCATTGAGTCAATAGGCGTAAGCAAACCGCTCATAAGCATATTAACCATAATAATAAAGAACATAACAAAAATAGTCTGTTGCATAGTCTCTGAAAAATTAGCAACCGTTAGGCTTAACCCTGATATAGTTAATATAAAGAGCAATGCTCCCAAATAAATTGTACCAACCGAGCCTATTGGGGCGAGACCATAAACCAATCGGGCAATAATCATAGCAATAGTAACCACAAACAAACCTATAATCCAGTAAGGCAGAAGTTTTGAAAGAATAAAACTAAATCTCGAAACAGGAGTAACATTAATCTGTTCAATAGTTCCGCTCTCTTTCTCTCCAACAATACTCAATGCAGGAAGAAATCCGCAAATAAGAATAAATATAATAATCATTAGAGCAGGAATCATATAGTGCCTATAATTAAGCGTAGGATTATATCTATTCTCAATAGTAATTAATTCTGATGTAGCAATCGCACTATTCTCGCTTTTGACCTCTTTTAGTGATGATGCAATAGTCTGAATAACGTATTGCATACCCATACTACCCTTTGTGGCATTAACAGCATTAGCAGTAATGCTAATTCTTTCTTGATAGGAGGTCGTCATATTACGTTCAAAATCTTTAGGAATCTGAACAATAACATCAATATCTCCCTCTTCCAAAGCACTCAAAGCAAGAGGGTATTCAGAGGACGTTTGTTTCAGAGAAAAATAGTCCGAAGCCTCAATATGAGAAGCAATCCTGCGTGAAACAGAAGAACAATCCATATCCACAATAGCAACATTAACATTACGCACATCCATTGTCATAATAAGAGGCATAATTAGCATTAGCATTATAGGAAATGCAATAATCAATTTTGGCAGAAACGAGTTGCGGCGAATCTGCAAGAACTCTTTTTGAAGTAATACAATAAACGTACGCATAAATCTATTCGAGTTTATCATTAAACTTTTTCAACGAGATATCAAGTAGGGCAACAGTCATACCAAAAAGAATAGCACAATTTTGCCAAACTGCGGTAATAGATTCACCTTGAATCATCATTTTACGCACTGCATCAATATACCAACGAGCAGGAACTATATTCGATACTACCTGAAAAAACTTAGGGAGATTTTCAATAGGGAATAGTAGTCCTGAAAGCATCATAATAGGCATCATCAAAACCATTGCCGAAATCAATAGAGCAACAACCTGAGTCTTTGCAATAGTAGATACTAATAATCCAAGAGCAAGTGAAAGAATCAAATATAATATCGAAATTGATAGAATACCCCCAACACCCCCCGTCATAGGAACCTCTAACAGATAATGAGCCAACATTAGAATTGTTATAAGAACAATACACGAAATAGCAAAATAGGGAATCATCTTGGCAAAAATAATCTTAACAGGTCTAACGGGAGAAACAAGTAAAACCTCCATAGAACCCATCTCCTTTTCTCGAACAATTGAAACAGAGGTCATCATTGCACAAACAAGAATAAAGATAAGCCCCATAATACCGGGAACAAAATTATAGGCACTCTTCATCTGAGGGTTAAATAACATACGTGTTTCAAACATTGATTGTTGCGATTCCCTCCCCAATAATATATTCTGTAAGTAAGCAGTAGCCGCACCAGCACTATTAACATTTGAGGCATCAACAATCAACTGAATAACGGGCTTTGAGGGAACACCCTCTGAGGCAAGAGCAACACGTCTGTCATAATCCGATGCAAATACAATAACAGCACTAACCTCATTTGTACGTAACTTATTATCAACGTCATCATTATTTATATATCCGCAAAAAGTAAAATAACTATTTTGCGAAATTTTTTCAACAGCATCTCTTATTCCGTCAGTACGTTCAGGTGCCACAACAGCCACACGAATATTGTTCACTTCTGTAGAAATTGCAAAACCAAAAAGAATCATAAGCACAACAGGGATTAGCATAACAATTAACATTGTACGCTTATCTCGCAGAATATGTAGCGACTCTTTTTTAACGAATGAAATAAAATTGCCTTTCATTTAATTACTCTCCTCTCTTTGCTTTGCGAGCCAAAATACGAAAAACCTCATCCATCGACTCAACACCATACTCTTGTTTAAGGCGTGCAGGGGTGTCCAAAGCACGTACCTCGCCATCCACCATAATTGAAACTCTCGAACAATACTCCGCCTCATCCATATAGTGTGTGGTAACAAAAATAGTAGTACCACTTTCGGCTGCCTTATATATAAGTTCCCAAAATTGACGTCTGGTAATAGGGTCAACACCACCCGTAGGTTCATCTAAGAAAACCACCTCAGGCGAATGAATAGTAGCAATAACAAACGATAACTTCTGTTTCCACCCCAAAGGTAGAGAACCTACAAGGGTATCCCTCTCTGACAAAAAGTTTAGTTGCGTGAGTAACTCAGTCGCTCTCGCTTCAGTATCCTTTTTTGTCATTCCATAGATTCCTGCAAACAGACGCATATTCTCCCAAACAGTAAGGTCGTTATAGAGCGAGAAACGTTGGCTCATATAACCAATATGCCTTTTAATCATTTCGCCTTCGTGCATAACATCAAAACCAGCAACACAGCCACTGCCCGAAGTGGGATAACTCAAACCGCACAACATACGCATAGCGGTAGTTTTACCAGCACCATTAGCACCAAGAAAACCAAAAATTTCTCCTCTCTTCACATCAAACGATATGTTATCAACGGCAGTAAAGTTGCCAAATCGTTTAGTAAGATTTTTAACAGAAATAACTATATCGTTCATTTTTTCATCAATTTAATGAATACATCTTCAATAGAGGCATCAACACTCTTAATCTCAAAACCTTCAATAAGGCAATTCTCCTTTTTAAATGCTTCTATATCAAAATCCTTATCAATAACAATATGGTGCCACTCTCCAAAAGGATAGCAATTAACAACCCCACTGAATTTACGACTACTCTCTAAAAGAGCAAACATATTTTTTGCTTTAACACCATATAGTTTTGAATCAAAACTTTGAACAATTTTTTCGGGTGTATCAATGCTTAAAATAGAGCCTTCGTTACAAAGAGCAATACGGTCGCAACGGTTTGCCTCATCCATGTAAGGAGTAGAAACAAGAATAGTAATACCTTTCAATTTTAAATCCGAAAGCATATCCCAAAACTCGCTACGCGATACAGCATCCACTCCCGTTGTAGGTTCGTCAAGGAATAAAACACTTGGGCGATGAATTAAAGCACAAGAGAGAGCAAGTTTCTGTTTCATACCTCCCGATAACTTTCCTGCTTTACGTCTCTTAAAAGGTTCGATATGTTTATATATAGGAGCAACCAAATCGTACGACTCCTCTATTGTAACACCAAATATAGCAGCAAAAAAATTTAGATTCTCTTCAACTGACAAGTCGCTGTATAGCGAGAACCTACCAGGCATATAACCAATTCTCGAACGTATAGAAAGATAATCTTTTACAATATCGCAACCCTCCACCTTTGCACTTCCCGAATCGGGATTGAGCAATGTGGTAAGTAAACGGAACAGAGTAGTCTTACCAGCACCATCAGGTCCTATAAGGCCAAAAAGTTCACCCTTTCGCACCTCAAATGACACCCCTTTTAAGGCATCAACTTTGCCGTAACTCTTACTAAGATTATCAACCTCTATTGCATTCATACTATAATTTAACTTCGCCAGAAAGACCAATTTTAATACGACCGTCGTTTTTAACCGCAATCTTTACTGCATACACTAAATTAGAGCGAGACTCCTTAGTTTGAATAGTTTTGGGAGTAAATTCACTCTCAGCCGAGATCCAAGTTATTTTGCCATCATACTCATAACGATTATCATCTCCAAAGTCAGCAATAACAGTAACGCTCTCCCCCAATTTAATATCAGCAAGTTGGTTTGAAGTAAAATATGCACGAAGATAAATATTCTCAAGGTCAGCAACCTTCATAAGTGGTTTGCCAACTGTTGCAAGTTCACCAGCCTCAGCGTACTTAACCAAAACAGTACCATTTATAGGAGAAACAATTTTGCACTTCTCAATTCTATCATCAAGAGCCGAGATTTGAGCCTCTAATGCCGCAGAGTTATCATCAATAGTAGAAGCATTCTTTGTGAGAGTAGAGAGCGTAGCATCCAATTTACCCTCTAAAATACGAATATGAGCCTCAATATCATCATACTGCTTTTGAGTAGCCGCACCATCACGTAGCATATTACCTATGCGTTTTAACTCAACCTTCTGTTTAGCAATCTCCTCTTTTAATGAAGAAACCTGTTTCTTAATATCGGGGCGAGAAGCAAGAAGAGCCGATTGTTGAGCCTCAAGTTGTTTACGTTGAAGATAAAGTTGAACACTATCAATAGTTCCAATAATAGTATTGGCATCAACCATATTACCCTCTTCAATATTAAAACTAATAATTCTGCCATTAGCCTCTGAAGAAACAATAACCTCAGTAGCCTCAAAAGTACCCTGAGCATCAAACTCACTCTTTTCTCCACAAGAAACCATAAGCAATGTTATGGCAATATATACAAATCGTTTCATATCCTATTGGTTTAAAGTATTTTTAAGTTTATATGTAGCCTGTAAAAGTTCAATCTCATGAGTGCTTCTATTTAAAATAGCAGTAGTTTCATCAGTAATTTTACGAAGCAAATCAGTAGCATCAATAACCCCATTTTCAAGTTGCGATTCCGCAGCCTTACGCACTCTCGTTCTAAGTTCAACAATTCTGTCATCATCTTTAATCGCTTTGTTTAAGCGAATAATCTCTCCATCATATTGGGTAGTTTGCAATTGAGTATTAAACAAAAAAACATTGCGTTGAACATCAATTTGCTTTTGAGCAATATTCAGTTTCTCTGTATTATTCTTCTTAGTATAAAATGCTCCAATATTCCACATCATACGCACACCAACAATAGCATTTAAACTCCAATCATCTGAAACCATACTCTTGAACATATCCATACCGGGGTAACCATAATACCCTTGAGCAAAAGCGCTGAATTGAGGCATAACCGATGAATTAATAGCCTTGCTTTGAGCCTTGAATTTATTCTGTTGAGCATCAAAAAGCGATAGTTCAGGGCGTAGAGAAGTGCGATTAGTAACCTCGCACATATCGGGGCGTTTCAATATACTATCCTTCAAAGGTTGCCCAATATAGATTTCCAACATTTGGCGGTAACTTGCTCTCGATGCCTCAACCTGAGTAAGAGTCTGTTTGGCCGAAAGCAATTCAGCCTCAATAGCATCAACATCACTCAGCATTGCAATGCCATTATTATAGTAAGAACGCATCCTATTTAGGTTACTCTCTAACATATCAATCAAAGCATTAGTCTGTTCTATACGCTCATCAAGGAGTAAAATGCCAAAGTAGATATCATCAACTCTCGATTGCAAATCATACAACGACACATCAACCCTGCTACGTTGCTCCTTAGCCTCAGCTTCTGCAATTGCCCTATTTGCTTTTGATTGACCACCATCCCAAATATTTTGAGTAACATCAATAGCAATTTTATATTGGTCCTTATCAATACCAACCATATTCATACCGTTGCTCTGCATAATCTTCTTAAAAGCATCAGGATAAGTAGGAGTAGCCGACTGATAAGTAGCCTGTCCCGACAACATAACCTGAGGAATCCAAGCCCTTGTAGCATTAGATAAATTGTACTCCTCCGTTTTGCTAATCAAATCATACTGACTTATCTCAGGGTAGTGTTCCTTAGCAAGAGATCTGCACTCTTCTAAAGATTGGGCAGAAACAAACAATGAAAAAACAGTCAGTGTAAATAATAGATAAAAACGCTTCATAACTTCATTACATTGAAATTTATAACACAAAGATATACCTTATCAAATATAAAACAAATGCCAATACTTAGCAAAAATTGAGCAAAATCCACCATAAAACTCATTTTACTCCTAAAAATAGGTAATTAGTTTAGTCAAAATATTTATCTTTGTTATATGGATATATTTGAAAGCCCCGATAATGAAATATATTTCGCACTCTTCCTATGTACACAAGGAAGTTGCGAAATGGTAGTAAATGACCGACTATGTTGTTTAAAAGCGGGAGATGCCATTATAAAATCACCGTTAATACAGATAAAGGTAAAACATAAGTCGGAAGACTTTAATATCGTAACCATATTCAAAGATGAGATAGATATACTCGCTCCTATTGCCGAGGTAAACATAGATGTAGTACAAGAGTTCCTGCAACAAAACAAATTTTATTCAACTTGTACCCCAAAAGAACAAACCGATTTACTATATCGCAAAAGTTTGATTGATGGTTACAAAGAGGAGTTGTTAACCCTCAGTCAATCATCAAAGCAACACACAGTAGTGCAAAATATAATAGCACTATTAGAGCAAACCACTATATTAGAGTACGCAAGAATATTTCTCCGTCAGCAAGATTTTGAAACAGTCAAGAATGAAAAAGAGCGGAGTATAATGATAAAATTTGTATTCTATCTATTTCAAAACTATAAAAATCACAGAGAGGTAAGTTTCTATGCCGATGCGCTAAACTTCTCCCCAAACCATTTTACCCGAATAATAAAGAAAGCATCAGGACGTACCCCCTCACAATGGATAGCACTTGTAACAATAAATCAAGCAAAAAAAATGTTGCGTTACAACAACACAACAATAAAAGATGTATCCATAGAATTAAACTTCCCCGAGCAGTTCACCTTCCGAAAATACTTTAAACTCTATACAGGAATCTCCCCAAAAGAGTATAAAAAGATGAATACATAGAGGGATAGGTGATGAGGTGTAAGACACATCTGTTCGGCATAATACATCACAGAGCGCTGTTGTTTGTAGTTGTTTGTCAACAAGCGGAAGAACTCTGTGAATAACTCACCTTGTCGATTCTAAAAGCGGGCCTTTTTGCCTCGCTCGTATTTGGCTACAGCATCGTGCATTATGTAGAGAATAGTTGCTACGGCGTGTTGTGAGGCAAATACAAACGATTTTGATTCGGAGTGCATATTGTTCAGTCGC
>SUXK01000003.1 GCA_015061035.1 Bacteroidales bacterium | reverse complement strand
AAGAACTGCTCATTCTCCGCTGCATCTGTCCCGTTGTATAGGGCTGTGCCCGGAGTCCAGTTTTGGTATGCTTGATACCATGCTTTCTCGCTTCCCATACTCACATATTGCTCGTGAGAAGGAATACCTTGTGCAGATGCTAATGTGCATACTGCTACAAATAATGAAAGTAAACTTAATTTTTTCATTTAGTACAACTTTTAGTTAATAATAATTTATGTTTCCCGTTAATATTTGATTGATTTATAATAATCTAAAATAAAGAGATTTAACTCTTATACAAACCTCTTAATATATTTTTTAATTACAATCTATAAGTACTTCTATATTTGTATATGTACACCTATCCATTATGTTGCAAATATAACGAATAGTTTTAGAATACCAAATACTAATATATTTTTTTACTATATCGGTTGTTTGTTATTAAACTAACTATTCTAATTACTCCTATTGTACTAATTAATACAAAAGGGGGGGTGCAGAGTTTTTACCCCTACCCCCTGCGGGTACTCCCCCTACTATGAGGGGGAGAGTTGTCTGCTATCAGCTATTAGTTAACAAACATTCGTTTGTTGAATCTGCTAACGCTCAACAATACTCAAATAAATTTGGTATTGTGTTCGCTTAACCGCAGATTTGTTAGCATTCAGTTATTAGACTAATTGGCACAAAAAAGAGGGTGCAGAAATTCTCTGCACCCCCGTAAAGTTATTTTATTGTTTTGTCATTGGTCTCTGACAACTTACCGCAGAGCGGTTGTGGTTACGAAACCGACAACTAAAAACCAGCAACTACTTTTTTGCTACTTTCATTACTTTTAGCAATCCTCCTTCTCCCTTAACTTTGATGAAGTAGATTCCTGCCTCGCCATTAACAGAGATAGGATAAATCTCCCCTGCAGTTGCTGAAAGCGATGCTTGGTCAAGCATACGTCCTGCGTTGTCATATATCTCAACTGTGTAAACGCCATCCTCTACGAAACTTAGACATACTTCGTTCTCAAATGGGTTAGGGAATGCTTTCATCATATCCTCCACTGTTACATCCTCTACGCCTGTTGGCATAATATTCACAACTTCAATGGTCTTTGTATCTGAACCCCATCCGTTAGCAAGAGTTAATGTTGCAGGGAATTGTCCCTCTTCTGAATATATTGCTTTAGCATTTCCACTTGCTTTATCTCCTGATGAAGAGAGTACACTTGCTCCTTTTATTTTCCAAGTAGGTAATGTTTCAATCTTATAGTTAGTTCCTGAGATAAATGGCGCTCCTGCTGCATACGAAACATTTTCAACTGCATATTGAACATTCTCTTTTTCTGCTGGATTATACTTATATGCTTTTAACGATTTATTATATCCAGTACTTACCATAGAATTATCTGATTGAGCCTCACTTTCAAAATCCCAATATCCGATAAAGTTATTATCAGTTATTGTAGTTGATTGATGCTTCATTGACTCTTTAACCTCATTAGCAGTAAGAGTTTTCTTATATAGACGAACCTCATCAATTGTTCCGTCTATACCTGCACGTTCCGATGCTCGACCTCCAATCATAATTACGTTTGATGATCTCCAGTCATACAAACTCATTGATGCTGTTGCAGAACCAACAAGATTTCCGTTTATATATAGATCAAGAGTTCTGTTATTTGTGTAACCCATACACATTGCTACATGATACCATGTTTGAGGTTTAAATACAAAGTCACGAGATACTTGTAGTGCCTCTCCTGCATTAGAACTCAAACGATAGTGGAACATTAGGTTATTCAAATGATATGAGTTGCTTTGGTCATCCAATTGTCCTTCGGGAGTTAATTGACTCCAAATATATCCCCACTCTCCATTAGGATAAGCATCTCCGGGAGAACGGACATTCAACAATTGAGTTCCTGATTTTTCGTGGTTAATAGAGTTGAAATATACCCAGAATGTTACAGAGAAAGGTGTTTGTGCATTAAATCCAAGATCATCACATGGTATTCCAAATGCTTTTTCTCCAAGTGCAAAACCGCGTGAAACATATCCGTCTGCATCTTCACGACCAGTATATGAGAAAGTTACCTCTTCGCCTTCCTCTACCCAATCATTTCCTTTTGCTCCGTTCATTGTCAATGTTTTGATTTCGGGCAACGCTCCCACTGCTAAAGGTGAAATTTGAATTCTTCCACGATATACCTCAGTATTACCATTAACTGTTAAATATAAGTCATAAAGACCTTCTTCGCTTAACGATGTTGTAAAGTTATTCGCATTGAATGTTCCTTTTACTGCATCATTCTCTGATGCCTTAATTACCCATGTTGCAGCGGGATGTGTTGGATCATCAAATGCAACGGTAAACTTCTCGCCTGCTTTGATGATTGGTTTATCTATTGAGAAGCCTTCCAAGACAGTTGCAGCAGGTACAGTCATCCATGTTCCCCAAGCAATATCACTTTGGGTTTTTCCGTCCATTGAGACGGCTGCAACACCCATACGGAATCTACCGCCTTTTTGCACATCATATGGAGCTCCTACTACGTATGCTGCCCAAGATGTTGTTGCTGTACATAATACTGCTTCTGCTCCCTCTTGTTGTGTATATATTTTGTATAATGATGTTTGCACATCTGAGTTGTAAATTGGATCCCATGCATTAGCCACACTATAATAGTTGCTCATATCAAAGAATATCTTTGCATCAACTCCTTTATATGTAACAGCCATAATTTTTGAATCATCCACTGAGGGCACTCCTGGTACTTCACTTGTACCTCTTGTTATTGAGATTTCACCTATCAACACTTTAAAGTCTGATGATGTGTTTTCAAATTTCAATCCCAACAAAGCAAGAGTCTCTCCTCCTATTTTAAGAGTTCTACCTGATACTCTTATTGATTTTTCAACCCAAGTGTCCTCATCTGCTTCAACATTTGACGCAATAACTGCTGATACCTCTGTTGTTGGTTTACTTTCTGTTGATGTTGTCAATTTTATTGAACCTGTTCCTGATACTACTTTATAACGAACGGTGAATATATCGTTACTAATAATATCATATTTAGTTTTGAATAGTTGCAAATATGATGCACTTGTTGCTCCTGTAATTTGCAAACATGAACCTCCAAACCAAGCATCGTCCCATGTGAACTCTGCTGTCATATCGGTTGATACATCTGTTGCATTTTTACCCATAAAGGTTTTTGTCCACCACCAACGCCATGTTGGCATATAGTCTTGAATTCCAATATTATACCACTCTTTATTAAATGTTGTAATACCATCCTCTTTGAAGAACATTCCGTTACCCAAATTGAAGTATGTTACAAATGGGTCACCAGCCAATGTTCCATCGCCATATTGAGGAGTCATAGAACTACGTGCTGTAATGAAAGTTGAGAATCCCCAGAAATCAGTTGAGGTAGATGTGTGCCAATGTCTGTTATTTAGTGCGGGAGTATTTGCAGGGTTATAATTTGCTCCTGAAAATACATTCTCCGATATCAATTGATATGTTTTTTGCATTTGAATAGGATTTGCTCCCAACTCTCCACGAGACTCATAAATCATATTCATATTATGTGCTCCCCAAATTCCGAGAGAGATTTGAGAAGGGCCAAGATCTCCCCAATATGCAGAACTTGATCCTTGGTAATCTATTCCTGCATATACATCATATGATGAACGACCACAACCATTTGCTGTATTTTTTGAGGTGTTAAGTGATGATGTACTGAATCCATAATTCATAAAATATGCATTACTTGTTGGATAGCCATTATAGTGGAACCAATCTTTGTTTTCAGATGTTAACGCAAGACTTCCTCCACATTGTCCAGCATTAGTCATTAAAGAGTACCAACAATTGTGGAAATTAGGCCAGCCTTTCTCATCCTTGTATCTAAAACAGTTTGAAAGGAAGTTTTTCATCTCTGTTGAGAAACTTGTTGGAGAGAATGTAAACTCTGAGTTAAATCCAATTCCATCAATTCCATAGTAACGCAAATAACGCAAGAACTTCTCGTGTCCGCCATCAATCAAAGCCGAGAAGTTTGTTCCATGAGGTACATCTGTTTTTGAAACATATGATGCCCAAGGCACAGATGCAAGAGTAGAAGTTAAGACACCGTTTTTATGACATACGTCCATCATTGCAGCAGGCATACGCACAAAAGGTGCTGTCCAGTTACCAAAAATGTCGGTATAACTCCACATTGTCCAAACTTCTCCACCAAACCAATATGTTGGCAAAGCATTCCATCCCTCAGTGCCAATAGGACACCACCAAAGGAATTTACGTTCAGGTGCTTTACTTTCGTCAATTTGTGTTCCTGTAAATGTAAAACGTTCACGAGGTTTTACACGCGAAATAAAAAATTGATCATTCTCCGCTGCTGTTGTATGAAGACCTTGGTATAAAGGTTTTGTACCTATCTGGCTTATATCTAAAGCACGATAAGCAGTACTCCATTCTACACCCTCAGCAGCATAGTCAACATACTTCTCATGCGATGGCTGAGCCAAAACATAAGATGTTGAAATTGCTAACAATGCAAAAAATAAAGTAATTTTTTTCATAAAATAATAAATTTAGTTGTTACTATATTGTTGTTTAAACACAAATTAAATGCGCATATTACTCCATATTGCAAAAATAGGAAATATTTGTAAATAACTACAATTTTTTAGACAAACTATTTTATTTTTCTCTCTCTTTTTTATACTTTAGCAGATAATAAACCAATAAAAGATATATAAGATATGGCTGTAAACAAAGTAATTCTTGTGGGAAATGTAGGTAAAGATCCCGAAGTTAGGTATGTTGAGAGTAATGTAGCAGTAGCAAATTTTCCGTTAGCAACAAGTGAAAGAGGTTATACCTCTCGCTCAGGAGTTCAAATTCCCGAACGCACCGAGTGGCACAATATAGTGCTTTGGCGAGGATTGGCAGAGGTGGCTGAAAAATATGTAAAGAAAGGTACTCAACTATATATCGAAGGAAAACTTCGCACTCGTTCATGGACAGATAGCAATAACGTTGTAAGATACACCACTGAGATATATGCCGACAATATGGAGATCTTAAGCCGTAGAGACACAAATAATGCTCAAGCCTCTCAAGAGCAAACAGCCGTAGAGAGTCCTGTTGTTGAGGAGAGCGATGAACTTCCATTCTAATTGTCAGCGATCATCTATTAGTTATTAGTCTGATTGGGCTAATTAGTCCAATTGCTCATATTGAACTAATAAGATTATGAAAAACATAGGAGTTATAGTAATAACATCATTAATGTTTGTGATATTTGGGTGCGACAAAAAAAACGCACCCAAACCTATTGCATACCAACATATTGAAAATATTACAACCTCTTACGCTCCACATAACATAAACTCTTTTCCTTTACAATTCAATATTTCAAATGGTGCAATAGCCGAGAATAACCAACAGAACAGCGGGTGGATTAATATAAAATATCCTAAATATAACGCCACCATATATTGCTCATATATTAAAAGTAATGATATTGAAAAAGAGATAGTAAAGAGCAGAGAATTGGTATATGTTCACTCAAAACTATCATCAAATATAACCACCCTTAACTATAACGACTCAACAAAGAGTGTATGGGCAGAATTATATATATTAAGAGGGAAGGTTGCCACTCCTATCCAATTTATTGCAACAGATAATCACTCTTACATATTTAGAGGGGCATTATATTTCAACTCTCAGGTAAACCAAGATTCAGTTGCTCCAATTGTGGAGTATCTACAAAGTGATATTGCAAAAATCATTGAAAGTATAAAACCCCAATAGATATGGCACTTGCAGAAGTAATAAAAACTGAATGTGCCGATATTGCCATTTGGCACAAAGCCGAAACAATAGAGGAGTTAAAAGAGGTTCTCAATGATAACGACATTATTAATAATATTGAGATACTATACTCAAACCCTAAACGACAAACAGAGCAACTAATCTCACACATACTCATAAAGCATCTGTTAGGCCAAGTAAAAGAGATAAAACATCAGCAAAACGGTGCCCCATACATTGATGAAGAGAAATATATTTCTATATCACACAGCCGAAAAAGCATAGCAGTTGCAATAAGCGAAAAGCCAATAGGGATAGACTTGGAGGAGATTGACCGCAAACAATATTCACTACTCAAAAAATTTACTACTCCTAATGAACAACTTTGGGTTGAGAGTAGCAATGACAAGCAATTAATATCGGCAATAATATGGTCTGCAAAAGAGGCCATATATAAACTTGCCAATATAGAGGGGCTACTTTTTGAAAGCGAGATAGAGATAACTCCATTTAACCCTGACGAAGAGTGTAATTTTAAAGCCTTCTACCGAGGCAAAGTTGTCAATTGTCAGTTGTTAGTTAATGAACATACGTTCGTTGAATCTGCTCATGCTCGGCAAAGTTTAAGTAAACTTATTTTGTCCTCGCTTAACCGCAGATTTGTTAGTTGTCAGTTGTTAGTTGTCAGTTGTTAGTTAACGAACATACGTTCGTTGAATCTGCTCACGCTCGGCAAAGTTTAAGTAAACTTATTTTGCTCTCGCTTAACCGCAGATTTGTCAGTTGTTAGTTAACGAACATACGTTCGTTGAATCTGCTCACGCTCGGCAAAGTTTAAGTAAACTTATTTTGCTCTCGCTTAACCGCAGATTTGTCAGTTGTTTGCCATATTAGAGTCTAATGACAATTATAATTAAACGAAGGCATCCGAATCCTGTTTTCTCATTTACACAATCTATTGGACACTACCCACAATCTTTTGGACACTGTTATATAAACAATAAAAAAATGGTTTACCGTTAATCACAGTAAACCATTTTTATTTAGTTTCATCAACTTACACCCTCAATAGAATAAAGGGTAAGGATATCTTATTTAATAACTTTAACTGCTGTATTGGCAACTTTTACTACTATCACTCCTGTTGCTGTTGTTGAGAGTGTTGTTACTCCGTCAACGGCTACTGCACTTGCTACTACTGTTCCATTAGTTGTGTATGCCACTACCTCTGTTCCTGCCTCTGCTCCGTAAACTTTTATTTCTGTTCCGTTTACTAATACTTTAACCTCTCCGTCTGCTACTGCTTGCGAAATTCCTGTTAGGTCTGTTGTCTCTATCACGAAACGGTTATTGTATGTTCCTGCCTCGCTTTGGAAGGTGTATGTGTCGCCAAGTGTCATTGCTGTCTCTGTGCCTGCTACGTTATCAACCAATACTACACTTGTGTTTTCTGGCACTGATGTTAATGTCAATGTTTGCTCGCCTGATTTTACGGCTTTGTAGCCCATTGCCATGCTTGTTAATGAGGGTTGCTCACTTACTGCCATCTTTATGTTGCCTTTTACTAAGTATAGTTGTGATAGGTTTGTGTTTATTGCTGGGAAGTATAGTGCGTCTTCGTTGCGTACATACTCTTCGCTTGACTCTTCTACCAATACTATTCGTGCTTCATCATCATCGTTCAATGTGAATTGTAATTCTCCAAATACTCCGTCTGCTTCGGCCAAGGCTCCTGCTACGCCTGCTGAGAAACTCATTGCATTGAAATCATCGGCACTTTGCACAAACCATGCTGCGTAGGGTTGGTATGTTGCTACATCACTTGATGAGTACTCATCATAACTGTCATCCTCTGCGTTATATACATATAGTGCATAGCCTGTTCCTTTTTGGGCTTTTGCCAATGTTGGGTTTCCGTAGAAGTTCCAATCGGCATCGGCTCCTTCATTTACTGTTGATGCGTAACGGCTCAATGGTATTTGTTTGTCTAATCCATCGTAAATTTGTGATGGAGCAGTGAATGTTACTTTTTGTTCATCGCCGTTGTTTGCATTGATTGCTACTGCAAATCCTTGATTTGCGGCAATGGTTGTACCTGTTAACTCTTTCCAGCCTGATTTTGTAAACAACTCTATGCTGTTTGCTGCTCGGTAGGCTGCATCATAGACCATTACTTTGATGTTGCTGTTGTTTACTGCTGCCGCACCATCTACTGTTACGTTTGCTAAATCTACTGCAAATGGTAACGACATCAAGGCCCATTTGCCTTTTTCTATTGTACGGGTTACTTCCAATACTGTTGTTATTTGTCCGCCGTTTGCTATCTTAACTTCTGATGCTACTCCGTCTGCATCTACTGATACTGATACTTTATCGGCTAATATTGTATTCTCTTGAACATCCCATACTTTTTCATTGCCTACTGTTACATTGGCATATACTGTGCTTTTTGTCTCTGTCTTATTTTCATCTACTACTTCTACATTTACCTTATCTATGGCTTCAAAGGTTGCTATATAGTTCTTTTCTGATGTTATTATTATAGAGAAGTTGATTTCATTTGAGATGTTTCTTCCGTCTTCAAACCAGCCTACAAATTGGTATCCTAAGTTTGCTGTGGCTGTCAATGTTATTGTCTCGCCATGCTTTACGAGGGCTGTCTCTGGTGATACTGTGCCATATTCTGAGTTGTTTGCAGAAACGTTTACTGTATATACATTCTTTGTGAATGTTCCTGTTACCTCAACATCGCTTGCTGGCATTGTTGCGGGTACTTCGCTCCAGCCACTGAAGGTGTAACCCTCTTTCTCTGGCTCTGCTATCGCTGTTACGTCTGCTCCAAATGCGTATGTCTCTGTTGCATACTCTTCACCGTCTACTTTATATGTGATTGTGTAACTGTTTACTGTAAATGTTCCTGTTACCTCTACATCACCTGCTGGCATTGTTGCAGGTACTTCGCTCCAACCACTGAAGGTGTAACCCTCTTTCTCTGGCTCTGCTATCGCTGTTACGTCTGCTCCAAATGCGTATGTCTCTGTTGCATACTCTTCGCCATCTACTTTATATGTGATTGTGTAACTGTTTACTGTAAATGTTCCTGTTACCTCTACATCACCTGCTGGCATTGTTGCAGGTATCTCGCTCCAACCACTGAAGGTGTAACCCTCTTTCTCTGGCTCTGCTATGGGTGTTATTGTGCTGCCATACGCTGTAGGTACGGTTTGATATTCTTCGCCATCTACCTTATATACTACATTATACTCTCTCGCTTTAAAGTTTGCTACAAACACTGTCTCTGCTGTTATTGCCTCACTTGTAAAGTTTGCATCAACACTAACCTCTGTTCCGTCAACTGTCCAATTTACAAAGTCATAGCCTTCGTTTGCTGTTGCTGTTAATGATACGGTAGAATTTGCTTCTACTTCATCTGCTGATATTGTTACTTGACCGCCCTCTGCTGGTGATGCCTCTGCTGATACGGCATATATAGGTGCAACATATCCGCCTGCTATCTCAAACAAGAAGTCAAGGTATCCTCCTTCTGTAAGACCTGTGGGGCATGCGTTTGTAGCACCATTTGCTGTTAATGCTCGAATAACAACTATATCTCCAACTTTAGAATCCTGACTGAATGTTATTGGGAAAGTTGCTGTTGTTCCGTTTACAGCGATTCCATCTTCAACCATTCTATCCAATGGTTTTGCATCGGCTGCTTCTGTCCACGCACCATCATAAAGTCCATATATACACTCCCAAGAGTCTCCCTCATATTTATATATAGATAAATCATTCCAATTTATCACATAAGTAAGATTTAAATCAAATGTTGCACCTACATTTGCAGATATTTTAGAAGTAACACCTTGTTGTCCTTTAACAGCCAAACTACCAAGTTCTATAGTACTGTTCTCTATATTTACTCCATTTGTTATTGTAGCAGCATTTACATAAGTGGTATTTCCTGCAGCACTTATTTCAGGAGTACAAAGTAGTGCATATTTCTCTTCTGTAGTAAGAGCGGCAAACTCAGCAATATACTCCTTGTCTCCTTCCTCTCTATTAGTATATGTAGTAGAAGAAGATACGGTCTCTCCTTCCAATGTCCAGCGAACAAATTTATATCCTTCGTTTGCCACTGCTTTCAAAGTAATTGCACCTTCTGCGGTAACACCACCTGCTACATTGTTTGCTGTTACAGTTCCTCCTTCGGCAGGAGATGATGTTACTG
This sequence comes from Bacteroidales bacterium, assembly GCA_015061035.1. GTDB lineage: Bacteria > Bacteroidota > Bacteroidia > Bacteroidales > G3-4614 > Caccoplasma_A. The sequence goes on along the minus strand of SUXK01000003.1, from coordinate 282,305 downwards.
TTATTGTACGAGAGGGTATAGGTGCAGTTTCGCCGGGTATTACCTCAAATTCTGCAAGTTTAAACCATCCGTCCGAAGCCTCAGTAAATCTCAAACGTACATATTTGGCAGTTTGACCTGACAGAGAACAACTATATGTATAATCAGTTGTAGATATGTCGCTTTTATTAAAAGATGCAACTTGAGTCCAATCTGATTTATCATTTGATATTTCAATTACGGAACCATTAGGTTGGTCTCCGTTCATAAATGTCAGTTTAATTTCTGAAATGGTAGATTCTTGAGCAAGAGTCAATGTAATATAATCGCCTGTCGCAAGATTTCTACTACTAAAGAAATAAGAATCCACATCGCCATCCACTACATAATCTACTACAAAATTTTGTGGAGTCCAATAAGCAGGAATCTCTGTTTCGGCAGTTAAAGAGAGAGTTGGAGTTGAAGAATATTCATAAACTTGAAATTCAGTAACCTTAACCCAACCTGTAGCCGACTCAGTAAATCTCAAACGTACATATTTGGCAACCTTTGCTTCAGCATTACATACATAAGTGTATGGCGAAGCACTGATGTCGCTATTTCCGAAGGTTGCAACCTCCTCCCAAACACTATTATCTTCCGATACCTCAACTACCACACCATTTGGTTGGTCGTTATTCGCAAAGACAAACTTTATATCTCCGATTTGGGCTGACGCATTCAAAGTAAACAACAGATAATCATTTGCCACAGGTGTTGCATTAGACCAAAAGTATGATGTCAAATCTCCATCGTTTGCATTTGTCAAAGGATAACTTTCGGTAGTTGTTCCATAAGCACCTAATGAAGAAGTCAACGTCCCTGATAATTTAGTAGCTGCATTCAAACTCTGAATAGAGATAATAGCCATAAAAACTACAATAATACCTAAATGTAATTTTTTGAAATTATTCATAATACTTATATTTTATTTGATGAAATTAACGCTCCAAATATATAATAATTTTATTAAAAATACAAACTAATTTTTAATAAAACAAAAAAGTGGAGACATTCTTTTTGCTCCACTTCTAAAATCCAAAAAGACTAAATTATTAATCCTCTTTTTTACCTTTCTTGAATAAGCGGTATGCATAAACACCACCTAAACCAAGTAATCCAAGTATACTCTCTACAATAGGCACTGCTCCCGGATCTGCTGGAGGATTTGGAAATCCTTCTTGAGCCATAGCCGATACTGTTATCATAACAGTTGCTACAATTAATGCAAATTTTTTCATGTTATATTATTTTAACTTTTTTCTGATTTTGCGACTGCAAAGATACAAATAATTTACTAATTCACAAATATTTGTTTATTAATTCTTTGTACGTTAAATTGTTTTATAAAATATTTATCTGGTATATTCAACCCAATCCCTCCCGAAGGAGGGTTGGGAAGATTGAATTTACTTAATAACTTTAACTGCTGTATTGGCAACTTTTACTACTATTACTCCTGTGGCAGAAGTTGATAGTGTTGTTACTCCGTCAACGGCTACTGCACTTGCTACTACTGTTCCATTAGTTGTGTATGCCACTACCTCTGTTCCTGCCTCTGCTCCGTAAACTTTTATTTCTGTTCCGTTTACTAATACTTTAACCTCTCCGTCTGCTACTGCTTGCGAAATTCCTGTTAGGTCTGTTGTCTCTATCACGAAACGGTTATTGTATGTTCCTGCCTCGCTTTGGAAGGTGTATGTGTCGCCAAGTGTCATTGCTGTCTCTGTGCCTGCTACGTTATCAACCAATACTACACTTGTGTTTTCTGGCACTGATGTTAATGTCAATGTTTGCTCGCCTGATTTTACGGCTTTGTAGCCCATTGCCATGCTTGTTAATGAGGGTTGCTCACTTACAGCCATCTTTATGTTGCCTTTTACCAAGTATAGTTGTGATAGGTTTGCGTTTATTGCTGGGAAGTATAGGGCGTCTTCGTTGCGTACATACTCTTCGCTTGACTCTTCTACCAATACTATACGTGCTTCATCATCATCGTTCAATGTGAATTGTAATTCTCCAAATACTCCGTCTGCTTCGGCCAATGCTCCTGCTACGCCTGCTGAGAAACTCATGGCGTTGAAATCATCGGCACTTTGTACAAACCATGCTGCGTAGGGTTGGTATGTTGCTACATCACTTGATGCGTACTCATCATAACTGTCATCTTCTGCGTTATATACATATAGTGCATAGCCTGTTCCTTTTTGGGCTTTTGCCAATGTTGGGTTTCCGTAGAAGTTCCAATCGGCATCGGCTCCTTCGTTCACTGTTGATGCGTAACGGCTCAACGATATTTGTTTGTCTGATCCATCGTAAATTTGTGATGGAGCAGTGAATGTTACTTTTTGTTCATCGCCATTGTTTGCATTGATTGCTACTGCAAATCCTTGATTTGCGGCAATGGTGGTGCCTGTTAACTCTTTCCAGCCTGATTTTGTAAACAACTCTATGCTGTTTGCTGCTCGGTAGGCTGCATCATAGACCATTACTTTGATGTTGCTGTTGTTTACTGCTGCCGCACCATCTACTGTTACGTTTGCTAAATCTACTGCAAATGGTAACGACATCAAGGCCCATTTGCCTTTTTCTATTGTACGGGTTACTTCCAATACTGTTGTTATTTGTCCGCCGTTTGCTATCTTAACTTCTGATGCTACTCCGTCTGCATCTACTGATACTGATAATTTATCGGCTGATATTGTATTGGCTTTAACATCCCATACTTTTTCATTGCCTACTGTTACAATTGAGTATGTAGCATCTGTAGTCTCTTCTTTGTTCTCTGCTGTAACGTCCAAGTTTGGTGTTACAATGAATGTTCCTGTTACCTCTACATCGCTTGCTGGCATTGTTGCGGGTATCTCGCTCCAGCCACTGAAGGTGTAGCCTACTTTTACTGGTGCTGCGATAGGTGTTACTACTGCTCCAAAATCGTATGTCTCTGTTGCATACTCTTCACCGTCTACTTTGTATGTGATTGTGTAACTGTTTACTGTAAATGTTCCTGTTACCTCTACATCGTTTGCTGGCATTGTTGCAGGTACTTCGCTCCAACCACTGAAGGTGTAGCCCTCTTTCTCTGGCTCTGCTATCGCTGTTACGTCTGCTCCAAATGCGTATGTCTCTGTTGTATATACTTCTCCATCTACTTTGTATATCACATCATACTCTTTTACTTGGAAGTTTGCTACAAACGCTGTCTCTGATGTTATTGTAGCAGTATATGGGTTTTCTGTTGACACCTCTGAGCCTGCTACTGTCCAGTTTACAAACTCGTAACCTTCGTTTGCTGTGGCTGTCAACTCTACTGTTTGCCCCTCTTCTACCTCATTTGCTGAGATTACTACTTGACCGCCCTCTGCTGGTAATGCCTCTGCTGATACGGAATATACTGGAGTATAGTCAACCTCTACTACGCGGATTGCAGAAGTATATGTTCCGTTACAGAATGGTTCTCCTGCACCGTCAAATGTTTTATCGTTTTTAACAACTATAGCTCCTTTCTGTTCTACTCCCTCTTTGTATCCACGAAGACCATACATATAAACCATTCCTAATAGTTGCTCTGCTGTTGCTGTTACATTTGTATTTGCTCCTGCAACCAATTTTATTATCTCAAATTTTGAGATATCTTGCAACTCTGCCTCAAGACCTGAGTTACTTACTCCTGTCATCCAATCTACTGATGTTTTTGTTGGATATGCAAAATATTTGTTGTTTGTTACGTTTTGGAATACATATTTACCATCAACAATTGTACAAAGGAATTTAGCCTCATCTGCAAAGTCTGATCCTGTATAGTCTGCTAATGCCAATACATCGCTATTATTATAGATGTAGAATTGTTGAGAAGGAGTTACTGCTACAACCATTGCATATGCTTTTCCTTCCTCAGGCATTGCAACATCTGTCTCAGCATAGTATGCTGATATTGCTGTCTCTAAAGCTGACAATTGCTCGATTGTTTTAGTTGCTGTTGCTGCTTCTATTGCTGATTGTAATGCTGTGTAAGATGCTGATGTTGTTGTTGGGAAGCCTACTCCTGTTTGGGCTATAAGTCCCTCTGCTGTTGCAAGTGCCTCTACTGTTGCTGGCCACTCTGCTATGATTTGGAAGTTTGCCACAACTTCGGCATCTGCTGTTGCAGTATATGTAAATGTTGCGGTGGATGAAACCTCTTCTCCTGCTACTGTCCAGTTTACAAACTCGTAACCCTCGTTTGCTGTTGCTTCCATTGTATAAACATCTTGCTCTGTCATCGCTGATGTTACGCTACCCATTGTAGCATCGTTTGCTACTGCGGTTACATTATAAGTGGGTACAATGGGTGATACAACCTTAATTATAAAATCAACAACACACATTCCGTTTCCTTTATCTGAGGTTGCATCGGCGTCTATTTTATCCCACATTACGGTATATCTTGCTACATATTCTCCATCCTCTACCGATTCAGGTATTGTAAATACTTTCATTGTTCCTGGTTTTGGATCAGCATCTGTAGTTGTGGATGTTCCTGTATGATCATATCCATTATAGTATGTATATGCTATCAATTCGCTATCTTCTGCAGGTATTCCGTTTGCTCCTAAATTGGGGGTAAAGGTTTTATCCCCGTCGAAATCCACATATAAATATCCGTGCATCTTCCATCCTGACCAATCTATTACTGGAGTTATATCTGCTCCTTTTGTAAGAGTAATTACATTACTTGTCTTGTCAAAATAGATTTGGGCTCCCGTTGTTGAAGGTTGATTTACTTCTATTGTCTGCTCATTTAATGTTATTGAATTTAGACATCTATCGTTCAAAGTTCGCGTAGATGTTCCAAAGTCTGTGAAATATGTTTTCTCAAAGTTTGCCACATACTCGGCATCAGCAGTTACTGTTATCTCCAATGTAGTAGCATTTCCAACAACCTCATCGTTCAAAGTCCAATTTTTAAATATATAGGCACCATTTGGAGTTGCTGTTAATGTTGCAGTTGTATTCTCATCAAATGTCCCCTCTGCATTTTGACCAGAAATGGTTACATTTCCGTTCTCTGCGGTTGCTGTTACATTATATATTTTTACAAAGTTTGCGGTATAAGTTTTATCTCCTTCGCTGTTATCGGTATATGTGGAAGAAGAAATTTCTTCTCCATTACATGTCCAATTTACAAAACGATAACCCTCGTTTGCTGTTGCTGAAATAGCAATTGCACCATCAGACTCTCCGCCACCAGTTACTGTTCCACCTTCGGCAGGATTTGCTTCAACTGTAATTACGCGAGTTGGAGCCACTGCTATAGGCTCATAGTATAGGTAGAACTCTGAGCAGTTACCAAATTTTATAGATGCATGAGAATTCCATGAATCTGTAATCAATAAGAAGACATATTGTCCTTCATACTCAGCACCTAAATCAACTATATGCTCTGCTGATGTCCCGTCATATACAAAATCTCCTTCGCTTATCGCTGTCAAATCATTTGGAACATAACCTGCTCCCAAGTTTGCAGATATATCACTGTTACTTACATACAACTTGTATGTTTTTACATTACCATTACATTCGATATTCTCAGAGGCTTCATTTCGAGAAACATAGTTGAAAGATGTGAATTTTTGTACCGAACCTAAATTGTATTGCAACCAGTGAGGTACAGTAGGAACTGTGCTTGCACTATAATCAGAGTGCCAGAATGTTCCTGTATTACCGTCTATTGTATGTTTTGGCCAACCTCCGCCAGCACCCTCTCCATCTTCCTCATATGAAGAAGCCGTTGCAGTCCACGCTGAACGGTCAAGAGTGGGGTCTAATTCAAAGTTTGCAACATACTCTTTATCTCCCTCTGTTTCATCTACTAATGATGGCGATGTTGAAACCTCAACTCCTCCAACTGTCCAGTTTACAAATTTGTATCCTGGATTTGCTGTTGCAACACATGATATAGCAAAAGTTGATGTCTCACTATAGTTTGAAAGGGTTCCTGTTCCAGCTGGCTGTACCGAAAATGAATTGTTCTTTCTCCTATTGAAACTGGTTCTACACCTTTAACAGTTACAATTGAGCCATATACCAAACGTGTGCAGGGTGCTATATCTGCAATTTTTTTGTGAGTATACGCCTCTCCTGATACAAAACGAATACCCAATTCACTGTTTCCATCTATCCATGCAAAATCATCTGGGACTGAAATTTCATACGAAGTAGGGTAACTTGTGCCAGGATTGTCCATAACAACATACTTCTCTGTTGAAGTATCGCTGTTATCAAACTCTCCATCTTGATTCCAATCAATGAAGATGGCTAATGCTTCCCATTGTGCCTTTGATGTATCGACAAAAGTAAAATCAAAATTTAATACATCCGAAGCATTAAGTTCAAATGACTTCGTATCATACCAATTACATACATCAGCATCTACTGTAAACGACAAAGCTGACACACCATTTACACTTATGTTACAAGAAGCTATTCCGTAATAATGCCCCCCATAACTTGAAGTTGTTCCCGTAGGATCACAATACGATAAAGCAAAAGCATTATACGTTGGGAATAGTGCCAACAATACAAATGCCAAAAACCTTAAAATGTTTTTCATAATTCTGTTAATTTGTTAATAATTTATTTTTATTTATATTTTATTTTTTTTAGCATATTCGTGATTGCCAAATAATTAAAACCTATATTGTATAATTTTCAATTTATCTAACACCCTTAAAATAAGGATATAAAATTGCTTATATGCAAATAAGCAAGCAAATGTATAACATTTTTTTAGAAACATAATGAGATTTTCTCATATTTTTTTGATTTTCAACATATTTGTTAACATTCAAAGAATATTAAAAGATATTTTTTATAGACAAATATGTATAAAAAAACGACAGAACTACTTTTTTGTTCTGCCATTTTTTTTTGTAAAATTTAAAAAAAAGTTATGGATTAATTATTTTGATGATTTCATTGCTTGTATGATTGCCGATGAAAATCCTGCCTCTTCAAGAGCATTTATTCCCTTTATGGTGATACCTCCCGGAGTTGTTACTTTGTCAATCTCGGTTGAGGGGTGTGTATTACCTTGCAAAATAAGTTCTGCCGCCCCTTTTACCGATTGTGCTACCATCATCATTGCATCGTGAGGATATAGTCCCATCTCAACTCCTGCCTGCATTCCTGCCTGTATATATTTTAATACATAAGCAATTCCGCATGATGCAAGTGCTGTTCCCGCTGACATTTGTTGCTCGGTAACCATCATTGACAATCCCAATTCGTTGAACATCTGCATAATCATCTGCTCTTGTTCCTCTGTTGCATTGTGTGATGATATTATATTCATACTTGCTTGCAAACTTATTGCAGTGTTGGGTATTATTCGGAACATTGGTAACTCAACATTTGTATAACCTTTTAGTTGCTCAAATGTTACTCCTGCTGCTACTGAAGCCAATATTTGAGTGGGTTGTAAGGTGATATTTGTTAATACCTTTTCAACTAACCATGGTTTTACTGCCAACAACACTATTTGTGCATTGGCAATAGCCTTTTGATTATCAACTTCAGCAGTAATTCCTGCATAGCATTGTGATAGTTGCATTGTTTTTGCACTATCGGGATCAGATATTACTATTGAGTAATCAGCCGATTTTTTTGACTGCATCAACCCTGATGCTATTGCTCCTCCTATATTTCCTGCTCCTATTATTGCTATTTTCATAATCTATAAAATTAAGATTCAAGAACTTTTTTAAAGCGAGTTAAAAACTCATCTGCCAACTCTTTTGTTAAGCATAAAGGTGGCAACAGGCGTATTACGTTTGTTCCTGATACTCCTGTAAATACTTTCTGTTCAAACAATAGTTTTGTACGTATCTCTTTTACAGGCTCTTCAAATTCAAGCCCTATCATCAATCCACGTCCGCGAACCTCTTTTATTTGTGGGAATTTCTTTAACTCTTCAATTAGGTATTCTCCCACTTTTGCCGAGTTCTCTACCAAATTCTCCTCTTTTATTATATCCAATACTGCAATGGCTGCTGCACATCCTAAATGGTTTCCGCCAAAGGTTGTTCCCAACATTCCGTATGTTGCTGTAAATTTAGGGCTAATCAACACGGCTCCAAATGGATAACCATTTGCTATTCCTTTTGCCGAAGTTATTACATCGGGTTTGATGCCTGTATATTGGTGTGCAAAGAATTTTCCGCTACGTCCATATCCCGATTGTATTTCATCGAGTATAAGAACTACATTATATTGCTCGGTTATTTGACGCAACTGTTGCATAAATTCATCCGAAGGTACTTTTATACCGCCAATACCTTGTATTCCCTCTATAATTACAGCACAAACATCGCCTTTTTGCAACTCTCTTTCAACTCCTTCAATATCGCCAAGAGCCAAGAATGTTACATCTATATTGTCGTTTATTGGTGCTACAATTTTTGGATTGTCGGTTATTTTTACGGCTGCCGATGTGCGTCCGTGAAACGACTTTTTAAATGAGATAACTCTCTTACATCCTGTGTGAAATGATGCAAGTTTTAGTGCATTCTCGTTTGCCTCTGCTCCTGAATTGATAAGGAACAATGAGTAATCTTCATATCCCGAAATTTTACCCATCTTCTCTGCCAACTCAACCTGCAAACTGTTTTTTACAGAGTTTGAGTAAAATACCAACTTCTCTGCTTGATTCTTTATTGCTTGAACATAATGAGGGTGCGAATGTCCTACCGATATTACAGCGTGTCCGCCGTAAAGGTCAAGGTATTCATCCCCTTTCTCGTCATATACTTTGCATCCTTTTCCCTCTTTTATCTCTATATCAAAGAGCGGATATACATCAAATAGTTTCATCTTTATTTAAATTGTTATTTATTTTTCTAACAATATTAATATACTTACCCCTCAGTCCTATGGACAGCTCCCCTAAAATAGGTGAGCAAATTTTTAACTCCTCCCCTGAATTAGGGGAGGTGGCTGTAAGTCGGAGGGGTTAGTTTATCATGTTTTTATTTCGGTTTCTTGCAAAACTCTTTTTATCTCATACAATACCGAATCTATATCTTTCCATATCATATTATTCTCAAAACGCAACAATTTTACCCCATAAATATTATACAACTGAATAGTCCTAAAATCATCATATTCCATACCCGACAAGGAATAGTGATTGTTACCATCCAATTCTATCCCTAATTTTGCCTTAGGACAATAGAAATCTATAATGTAAGGTCCAACCGAAAATTGACGTCGCCATCTCCAACCATCAAGCTGTTTATTTTTAAGATGCAACCACAACATTGCTTCTGCTGACGTTCCAAAAGTTCTTAAACTTTTTCTCTCTTCTATCAGTTCCTGTCTATTATTTACTTGAGAATAATTATTCTTTTTAACCATGTTTGGTTTATGAGATAAATTAAGTTTTACCCCTCAGTCCTATGGACAGCTCCCCTAAAATAGGTGAGCAGTTTTTTAACTCCTCCCCTGAATTAGGGGAGGTGGCTGTAAGTCGGAGGGGTTAGTTTATCATGTTTTTATTTCTGCTTTTGATAAAACTATCTCTATATCAAAGAGTGGATATACATCAAATAGTTTCATCTCTAACAACTAAAAACTAACAAATCTGCGAGTAAGCGAGGGCAAAATAAGTTTACTTAAACTTTGCCAAGCGTGAGCAGATTCAACAAACGAATGTTTGTTAACTAACAACTATTTAGAACGCCGATGGTTTAAGCATTAAACCTACTGTCTCTTTTAAACCAAATAGTAAATTCATATTGTGTACCGCTGTACCCGATGCTCCCTTCAACAGATTATCTATTGCCGAAGTGATAAGCACTTTGTTACCTTTCTTCTCGATATGTATTAAACATTTGTTGGTGTTTACAACTTGTTTCAAATCAATTGGTTTTGTGCTTATATGGGTAAACGAGTGGTCATCGTAATATTCGTTATAAATCTTATACAACTCCTCCTCTGATACTGAACAGTCGGTATATAGTGTTACAAATATTCCACGAGAGAAACATCCGCGAACAGGGATAAAATAGAGTTCATCGGTTGCTGTTGATTGTAACATGTGTAATGTTTCACCTATCTCTGCCAAGTGCTGGTGTGTAAAGGGTTTGTATATTGATATGTTATCGTTACGCCAACTGAAATGCGATGTTGCCGATGGCTTTTGTCCTGCTCCTGTACTTCCTGTTATGGCATTAATATGCACAGGGTTGTTTAGCAAAAGATTTTTTGCTAATGGCAATAGTGCCAACTGTATTGCTGTTGCAAAGCATCCCGGGTTTGCAACGTGTTTGCAACGTATCAGTTTTTTACGATTTACCTCTGGTAATCCATATACAAAATCGTGCGACTCATCTGCCAATCGATAATCCATTGAGAGGTCTATTATCTTCAACTCCTCAGGCAATGTGTGCGACTCCATGAATTTTTTTGTATCTCCATGAGCGGTACAGAAGAACAATACATCAATCGCCTCAAATGGCAACTCATCAGTAAACTTCAAATCGGTTTCGCCATATAATCCTGAATGAACATCGGTTATAGGGTTTCCTGCATTACTGTTACTATTGATAAATACTATCTCAACATCGGGGTGATTGATTAACAGTCTAATCAACTCTCCTGCGGTATATCCTGCTCCTCCGACTATTCCTACTTTTATCATAAGTCTATATTATTCGTTTTTACCATTCTTAGTTTGTACTGCGTGATATATTTTCATTTGATTGCCAAGAATTTTTGTAAATCCTTTTACATCATCTGCATCCCATGCTTTGTTTACCTCGCCATACTCACCAAAGTCTGACTTCATTAAGTCAAAGTTGCTCTCAACTCCTACCAAAACATAGTGATAAGGTTTCAAATCAACATATACTTTACCTGTTACATTACGTTGCGAACTTTGCAAGAACGACTCCATATCACGCATTACTGGCTCAAGATATTGTGCCTCGTGCAAGAACATTCCGTACCATGTTCCTATTTGGTCTTTCCAATATTGTTGCCATTTGGTTAATGTGTGTTTCTCCAACATTTTGTGTGCGGCAATCAAAATTATAGGTGCTGCGGCCTCAAATCCTACTCGGCCTTTTATTCCTATGATTGTATCACCTATGTGCATATCCCTGCCTATTGCATAACGCGATGCTATAGCCTCAACTGCTTGGATAGCCTCAACTTTATTAGTGTATGCTTTTCCGTTTACTGCCGAAATCTCTCCGTCAACAAAATCGAGTACCAATTGTTCCTCTCCCTCTGCTACCATTTGTGAAGGGTATGCCTCTTCGGGTAGAGTCAGTTCGCTCTTTAATGTCTCTTTTCCACCGATACTTGTTCCCCATAGTCCTTTGTTGATTGAGTACTCCATTTTTTTGAAGTCATCCTCAATTCCATGTTTGCGAAGATAATCTATCTCATATTCTCGAGTTAGTGTCATATCGCGTGTGGGGGTAAGTATCTTTATTTCTGGGGCAAGTATTTGGAATGTAAGGTCAAAACGTACTTGGTCGTTTCCTGCTCCTGTACTTCCGTGTGCAACATATTGTGCTCCAACCTCTTTTGCATAGTTAATAATTGCTATGGCTTGGAAGATACGCTCAGAACTTACCGAAATAGGGTATGTTCCGTTACGTAATACGTTACCAAATATCATATATTTAATACTCTTCTCGTAGTACTCTTGTGTAATATCGAGTGATGCGTGTTGAACTGCTCCTAATTTATAGGCTTTCTCCTCAATTTTTGCCAACTCCTCTGCATTAAAACCTCCGGTATTGGCAATTGCAGTATATAACTCATATCCGCACTCTTCTGTTAAATATTTTGCACAAAACGAAGTGTCTAATCCTCCGCTAAACGCCAAAACTACTTTTTCTTTTTTCATAATATATAATGTTTTATTTTTTTACTTCATCGTTTTTATGTTCCTCTGGATCGTACAACATTCCTGTGCATAAGCACATACGGCGATTTGTTCGTTGCAGTATATCATAATTTACACATGTGCTACATCCTTTCCAGAATGAGTCATCATCGGTAAGTTCTGAGAATGGCACAGGACGGTATCCTAACTCAGAATTTATCTTCATCACTGCCAATCCTGTTGTCAAACCAAATAGTTTGGCATCTGGAAATCTTTCTCGTGACACCTCAAAAGATTTTGTTTTAATTCGTTTTGCCAATCCATGTCCGCGATACTTCTCCACTACTATCAATCCCGAATTTGCAACAAATTTTTTGTTGCTCCAACTCTCAATGTAACAGAATCCTGCAAACTCATCTCCATCCATGGCTATGATAACTTTTCCCTCTAACATTTTTTGCTTAACATACTCAGGTGAACGACGTGCAATTCCTGTTCCTCTGATTTTTGCTGCCTTTTCAATTGTGTCAAGGATTGTCTCAACAAGCGGTACATGACGCTCATCTGCGACCATTATCTGAATGTTATCTTTTACCTCCATCTTTTTATGCGTTTTTCTATTAATCTATAATAGGTATAATATCTCTCAATATATTTATTAACTCTTTTTTTCGTACTCCTCCTCGCAAAATAACAAGAATTGTATCATCTCCTGCTATTGTTCCCATTACCTGTTCTGCCTCCTTAGCATCAATATCAAGAGCAATTCCTCCTGCATAACCCGGACGAGTTTTTATTACACAAAATTGCCCTGAAAAATCAATTGATACAAACCAATTTGATGATGGCACACTTGAAACAGAGTGTGGTACATTAAGAGTTTTTGCTACATTTTGTCCTGGTAGTATATATGAGTATCCTCCACATCCATCTCCTACTTTTGCGATACGCATACGCTTTAAATCTCGAGACAGAGTTGCCTGAGTTAAATCATATCCTTCTTCAAGCAAAATATCGAGCAGTTGCCCTTGCGACTCAATCTTTGTTGAGGAGATAATCTCCTTTATTTTTTGTATTCTCTCGCCCTTGTTTTTCATTATTATTTTACATTGTATATTTTTTCAATTACGTAATTATGTGTAAATCAATCTAATACAGATGTGTATTGTTACATAACCACATAAATAGAGTTAAAAACGGGACAAAGATAAATAATAAATTGGATATATATGCAAAAAAAGTCCTCTATTTTTTCAATAAAAATAGTATTTTTTATGCATAAAATATTTTTATGCGTATTTTTATACAAAAACAGTTGTTGATTTGTTGTTATAGATATATAATATTATAATATGTTCTCAACAAAAGGGATTGCGGTTGTTGCTGTTCTATCGCACGATGTGGGAACGATTGTTATGTATCCTTGCTGTAATAGTTCCTCGTCTGTATCTTCTCCTTTGGGTGAGGTGTTTACAAAATAGCCTGTTAGCCAATAGAATTCTCTACCATGAGAATCTACTCGCTTTTCATACTCTTCGGTCCAATATCCCATTGCTTGTTTACACACCTTTATTCCTTTTATATCAACGCCTGCTGGCACATTTACGTTCAGGCTTACAGATGGTGGCAACCCTTTTTCGAGAACTGACTTAGTTACTTTTTGTATAACTTCAATGCAGGGTGTAAAATCGGCCTCGGGAGAGTGGTCGCACAATGAGAATCCTACTGAGGGTATTCCTATTATTGCCCCTTCATATGCGGCTCCCATTGTTCCTGAATACATTGTGCTAACTCCACTATTAGAGCCATGATTTATTCCTGAAAGGAGTATATCTGGACGCCGCTCCAATACGCCGTGAATTGCCAACTTAATACAATCAACAGGGGTTCCTGTTGTTTTATAATATTTTATATTACCCTCCTCTTTAACCTTAAACAGACGCAATGGGTTTGTTACTGTTATGGCACATGATTGTCCTGATCGTGGTGAGTCAGGTGCTACTACCACTACATCGCCTAACGATGATACCTGTTTTGCTAAAAACTCTATTCCTCTTGCCTCAATTCCGTCGTCGTTTGTTATTAGTATTAAAGGTTTCATATTTCAGTTGTTAGTTGTCGGCTATGCCGCCCCCATGGGATAGTTGTTTATTTTTAGTTATTTTCTTTATGATCTTCCTCTGTCATATCCTCTTTTTCCACTATCTGATATGCTCCTACATCGGGATTAACTCCTAAAGGTCGCTCAACTCCATACATATCGGTGCGAAGTTCGGGAGTAAGATACGCCTCTGAACCCATTTGATAGGCACTCGATTCGGTTGTTGAAATTCGGTAATCGTAATAGTACTCATCTCCTCCTGCACTATTAAACATAGGCTCTCCTTCCCATATTGTGTTTATGAAGTTCTCATCATCACTTCCCGATACTGTGAAAAGACAATTACGGAACAAGATATTGGTGTAGGTTGATATATCGGATGGGGATAGTATTCGTGAAGTTCCTACTATGATTGTATTATCAAATTGAGCAGAGGGCGTTGTTGGCAATGTTTCATCATCAAATCTGTTAAACACCAACATTGGTTCACGTATCACATCAAAGAGTGAAAAATAGTTTGCTAACGTACTTTGTACCACATTTACAACTCCTCCGTTACACATTATCAATGCTCCTGAGCCGTTTGATATTTCGCTGTTTGTAATTTTTACCTTGCTTTGATTTATTGTTAGTAGATTTCCCTTTGAGTTGTGCAATATTGAGTTATGTATCTTTATCTTCTCTTGCGATACATCTGAAGAGTCAAGAACCATTCCGTTTACCGTTCCTCGCATAAAGGTATGCACAAAACTATTATTGTAACTATCTTGCGAGATATATAATCCATCCCATTGACCGGGTAAACGGTCGTATGGCAAATATGAGAACATATTATCTGTTCTGTCGCCTCGTAATGTTACGGGTTGTGATTGTGTTCCTTCGGATAATAGTCTGCCTCGTACTACTATTTTTGCTTTATCGTGCATACAGAGGTTTGTCCCTGGCATAAGGGTGAGTGTTGCTCCCTCTTCTACCACCAAAGAATCATATATTATATATGGTTTCTCAGATGTATATTCTGTGTCAGCGGTTATTATCTCTCCTCTTAATCGTGTTGCATCTTGTCCGTAAGCCTCCAATTTTACATCTTGGCGAACTCCATTTGTCAAGAATACAATTGAGTCTTTTATTAAGAATGGTGTATTAATATTTGTCTTTTTAGGTGTTATCTCCACAAATACAAAAATACTATCTCGTGCAGGGACCTCAATGTTATAAACATCGGGGCCCTTTGTTCCGTCAACATTTATAAAGAAGCCTGAGTTCTCGGCATCAGCCAAGAGAATGGATGTTATCAATAGCGATTTCTCGTGTCTATTATATACCTTGAATATCTCTGTTGCTGTTCCTTGCTCGGTAAATATGGTATCAAATCGTACACTATCTGTGGAGAAAGTGAGAGTGTGTTCCGATGATGTTGTAAATTCATCATCAAAACAACCTGTTAACATACTTGAAGTTATCAAGATAAATAACATATATAATATGTTGCAACTCTTTTTCACTATCTCTATAACGGAATTTTTCTTATAAAATTGTAACTAATGAGCAATTACTTATTTACTCTCCTCTACTCTTTTGCATATAACTTTTGCTGCGTGACGTGGCGCCCCAACTGCTCCAAGTCTGGCTCGCATCAGTTGATACCCTTCCAATATTTTCTCTCTTTCATTTGGTTGCAGTATCTTTTCCAACTCCCTTCGAGTATTTTCGGGAGTAAAATGGTTTACCAACAACTCTTTTACCACCTCTTTTCCTGCTATAAGGTTTACCAACGATACATATTTTACCTTTAATATCTTCTCAAACAGTTTATATGTAAACTTACCTCCTGCCATATAATAACATACTACCTGAGGCACTCCCATTAGTGCTGTTTCAAGTGTTGCCGTTCCCGAGGTTACAAGTGCTGCCGTTGCTTGTTGCATAAGGCGATAGGTCTTTTCATAAACCACCTTTATAGGTTTGTCCGCTATTATTTGAGCGTATAGTTGGGGGGGGATAGATGGTGCTCCTGCTACAACAAATTGATACTCATCCATTCCTTCAACTGCTGCTATCATACGAGGGAGTGAACTCTTTATTTCGCCAACTCTACTTCCTGCTATTAGGGCTATAATAGGTTTTGTACTCAACGCATTTGAGGTAGTGAACTCTTCAAAGGTCTCTTCTGCATCGGGACGTATCGCTAACTCATCTACTGTTGGATTTCCTACATAATCTACCTTATAGTTAAGTCCTGCAAAATATTCAACTTCGAATGGAAGAATGGAGTACATATAATCGACATATTTTCGTATGCTCTTTATACGATACTCTTTCCATGCCCAAATCTTTGGTGCTATATAATAGTGAGTCTGAATTCCCAGTTTTGTTTTAACATATTTGGCTATCTGCATATTGAACCCTGGATAATCTACCAATATTACAGCATCAGGGGCAAAGTTTTTTATATCCTTCTTACACTCTTGCATATTACGCAATACGGTACGGAGATTTTTTATTACTGCAATAAATCCCATAAATGCCATCTGGCGATAATGTTTTACCAACACTCCTCCTTGAGCCGCCATTAGGTCGCCTCCAAAGAAACGAAACTCTGCATTGGTATCGTTCTTTTTTATCTCTGCCATAAGGTGCGATGCGTGTAAATCGCCCGAGGCCTCTCCTGCTATCAAGTAATATTTCATAATTATCTATTTTGTTTGGGTACAAACACTCCTCTTTCTTTGTCAAATACTACTCCTCGCGACTCAAATAATTGAGCAACATCTCCTCTCTCAATAGCCTCGCTTATTGAGGCAAATTTTATATTATCATCAATGAAAAGCAATAATTTATCTGCAACAGAGAGAGATTGCTCTACATCGTGAGTTGATAGTATTATTGTTTTATTCTCTTTCTCTGCCAATCGCTTTAGGAGATATAAAATCTCTATTCTACTCGGGAGGTCTAAAAATGCGGTGGGTTCATCAAGTATTATTAGTGGAGTTTGTTGGGCGAGTGCCTTTGCTATCATTACCTTTTGTCGCTCTCCGTCAGATAGTTGGGACAGGTACCTCTTTGATTTATCTTGCATTCCCACTAACGATAATGCCGATTCTACTACTCTGCTATCTTCTTCTGTGATTTTCCCAAAGAAACCTGTATAGGGATAGCGACCTAATGCTACCACCTCTTCAACCAAAAGACCTCCTGCCATAGTCTTATCGGTAAATACTGCCGACACTCTTTGTGACAATTCTCGAGGGTTAATCTTATAAAGTGACTCTCCGCATATTAGAACATCTCCTGCAAGTGGGGGTTGTATTGCCGAAAGGGTACGCAAAAGTGTTGATTTACCAACTCCGTTACACCCGAGCATCAAAACAAGTTCTCCAGAATTCAGAGCAAAAGAGATATTATCGGCAACCTTTATTGCCGAACTCCCTTTTCCATATCCTATTGTTAGGTTTCTTGCCTCTAATATAACTCGCTCCTGCATCAGTTGAAATACTCTATTTTTGAACGATTAACTATCACATATATTATCACTGGCGCTCCAAATATGGGTGTTATAGCATTTAAAGGTAATACCCCGCTTTGCCATGGCATTGAGCATAAGAGGGTACACAATAGCGCTGTTGCCGCTCCCGCCAAAAGAGTAGCAGGCAAAAGGGTGTGATGATTTGATGATTTTGTCATCAACCTTGCCACATGTGGTACTGCCAAACCTAAAAACGATATTGGTCCACAATATGAAGTGACTATTGCTGTTAGCAATCCTGTGCATAATAGCAAGAGTATTCGTGTGCGTTTTATATTCACTCCTAAATTTGTTGCATATCTATCTCCCAATAATAGAGCATTAAGGGGTTTTATAAGTAGTATCGAAAGGGTTATTCCAATTAAAGATATAATTACAAAAAGTGGCAAATCTGTGAGCGAAACACTTGAGAAATCGCCCATACCCCATATAGTATATGAGAAGACGTTTTGCTCCGAAGAAAAAAAGTTAAGCAGCGTTATTGCTGAGTTTGCAACATATCCCACCATTATTCCTACTATAAGTAACATTACATTACTGCGTACTACCATTGAAAAGAGTATTATTACCCCAAGTGTTAATATTGAACCTATAAATGCTCCAAGTACTGAGGTAATAGAGCCTGATATTGCACCCAAGGCTCCTCCTCCCATGAGCATAACAACCGCAACTCCTAACGATGCTCCTGATGTTATTCCTAATATTGATGGCCCTGCTAACGGATTTGAAAATGCTGTTTGTAATAACAATCCTGCTGCCGCTAAACTTGCTCCTGCAAGTAGTGCTGTTATAGCCTGTGGCAAACGCGATTGAATGACAATACTCTCTGCCATCTTGTTGCTCATATCTCCTCCTATCAATATATCCAACACATCGGCAAATGGGATATACACCGATCCCATAAAGAGGTTTGCTATAAATAGCAACAGCGTCAATACAGATAATATTATTAATGGTTTCTTACTCATTTCTAAGTTTTTTAAAGTATCGCATTGTTTCGCTTTTGTCAAACATTTCAGGGTGAGCCACAATCATCAAATCACGTAAAACATAGTGTGGATATAGTGGCATCTCCTCATAAAAGGGTACTTTAAGGGCATTTACTCCCCATACCGATTTATTTTTATATGGTTTAAATTTATCATATAGAGCATATTCATTAGCCAAAGATTTTAAAGTTTTATCGCTCTCATCGGCATATTTTATAAACCATAAATCAGCGTTAGAGGCTCGGGAAAACACCTCCTCAAACGATAGAGAGATTGACCCCTTATTGCTGTTGTCACTCCATAGGTAATCAATACCTGCATCACGATATAACTGCGCCATATAACTCTCTCCTCCCGGCTGATACCAAACTCCTCCTGTTTTTAGTTCACAGAATAGAGTTGGTTTATGTGTAACACTTCGCCCAATTTCAGACAATCGAAGATACTCTTTTTTTGTTGTCTCAAATATTGAATCGGCTACCTCTTCACAATCAAAGAGCATTGAAATAAATTTTAACCACTCGGTTCGGGCAAGAGGCACACTCTCCATATAATCTGCCATCTCTACAATGGGTATTCCAAGTTGTGAGATTTTATCTTCATCTCTATCTTTGTATGGAGATATAATTATTATCTCAGGAGATACTGATATTATTTTCTCTATATCGGGTAAAAATGAACTTCCTAAATCAGCAATCTCTCCTCTTTTGACTCTATTTTTTAGAGTACTATCGGCATTATAATGCACATCGCATATTCCTGCAATGGCTTCTGATTTACGCAACTCTTTTATCATTCCACAATGCAACGAAGCATATACTACTGCCCTACTGATGGGTGTGCGAATTATTGTTCCATGTGGTATTTTATCTGGTAATTCACATCCTTTTGGTACCAATATATATCGTTGTAATATCTTTAGGGTATCCCATGGATTGCGAACTTCAACAACCTTATAATTATCAAACTCTGCTACAGCAAATCCTTGGGCATAATCGTTAGATGCGGGTATGGTTATATTATTATCTCCCACTTTTGAACAAGCAAGAAATATGAAGATTGGCAATATGTATATCAATACCCTTTTCATTATCTCTTACTCTAAAACTTATCTCCTTGACGTACTCCTCGCTCGTTCATGCTCTTTATGAGTTTTGCAGTGAACTCGTAGTTTTTTAACCCCCAACGTGGTGCAATTAAGAATTCGGGAGGGCATTGGGATACAAAACGATCCAAGGCAATATCTGAGCGTAAACGCTCTATAAAATCTGAAACAAGCATCAAATACTCATCAACGTCAAAAAGATGCACTATGTCACGATTCTCTTTGTACTCTTTAGCCAAATGGGTGGCTCGTATTATCTGTAATTGATGTAACTTTAACGATTTGATTGGGAGTTTTGATATCTCTGTTGCAGAGTGTAACATTGAATCCCTCTCTTCAGTGGGCAAACCAAGTATGATATGCAGTCCGCAATCCAATCCATATTTGTGTGTACGTTCAACTGTTGCAACTGTATCCTGCCATGTGTGGCAACGATTTACCCTCTCCAACACAGCATTATTACAACTCTCTGCTCCGTATTCAATAAATATAAACTTCTCCTTTGCAACCTCTTGCAGATACCCCAATATTGCATCGGGCATACAATCGGGACGCGTTGCTATTATAAGCCCCTCAATATCTGGTATTGATAGTGCCTCTCGATAACGAGATATAGCAACATCAACATCGGCATAACTATTTGTGTATGATTGAAAGTATGCCAAATATCGCATCTCAGGATATTTACGAGAGAAGAACCATTTACCCTCCTCAATCTGGTTTGTTATTGAACTATATTGATCGCAATAACCTGGAGTAAATGAGGCATTGTTACAATAGATACAACCTCCCCTCCCTTTGCTCCCATCGCGATTTGGGCATGTAAACCCTGCATTCACCGATATTTTTTGTACTTTAAAGTCGGGGAACTTTGCTTTTAGATATTGGCTGAAATCGTAAAATGGAGTATCTATCGCCATTGTATATTTAATTATAATCTTGTTGTTTTTGAGAGTAGATAACTATCCAAAACGACTATTGCAGTCATTGCCTCTACCACAGGCACTGCTCGTGGCAAAACACAAGGGTCGTGACGACCTTTTGCTGTAACCACCGCCTCGTTGCCCTCTAAATCTACTGTATTAATCTCTTGCAAAAGAGTTGCAACAGGCTTAAATGCTACTCTAAAGTATATATCCTCTCCATTTGATATTCCTCCTTGAATACCTCCTGAATTATTTGTAAGAGTTGTTATCTTTCCTTCTCGGTTTACAAATATATCGTTCATCTCCGAGCCTCTTTTGCCAACTCCGGTAAAGCCCATTCCATACTCAAAACCTTTAACAGCATTTATGCTCAACATAGCATTTGAGAGTTTTGCATGTAGTTTATCAAAGACAGGCTCTCCTAAACCAACAGGCACTCCGCTTGCAACACATGTTATTACTCCTCCTATGGTATCGCCACAATTCTTAACATCAGCAATTAAAGACTCCATCTTTTGTGCAACATCTGCATCAGGGCATCGCACCGCATTGCTCTCTATAAGAGAGAAATCATATTTTTTATAATCTCTATCTAACTCTATATCTCCAACTTGTGATGTGTATGCTGTAATCTTAACCCCTAACTCTTTTAATGCAAGTTTGGCAAATGCACCAGCAACCACTCGAGAAATTGTTTCACGAGCCGAAGAACGACCGCCTCCTCTATGATCTCTTACTCCATAGTGCTGCGAATAGGTATAATCGGCATGTGAGGGGCGATAAATGTTGCGGAGATTCTCATAATCTCCACTCTTCTGATTGGTATTATAGACAACAAAGCCTATTGGAGTTCCTGTTGTAACACCCTCAAAAACTCCAGATAATATCTCAACCTTATCACTCTCCTTTCGTTGTGTAACAATAGATGACTGACCTGGTTTACGTCTATCAAGTTCTCTCTGTATAAAATCCATATCAACGGCTATTCCTGCTGGCATACCGTCAATAACTCCACCTATGGCAACGCCATGTGACTCACCAAAAGATGTTAGTGTAAATAGTGTTCCGAACTTATTCATCTAAATTATCATTATATAATTGTGCGAAGATAATAAAAATTTATCTATCTTTGAATTTAGAAATAACGAGAAATATTTTTGTACCATGAAAAAGAGTTTTGTATTTATGGCCGATGGCTTTGAAGAGATTGAAGCACTTGCCGTTGTTGATATGTTAAGACGTGCTGCTATGCCCGTTAGTATGGTTTCTATATCGGATGAATTTGATGTTGAAGGCGCTCATGGTGTTACTATAGTTGCAGACGAAGTAATTACTGAGGCTGATTTCTCAAATGCCGAGTGGCTAATACTTCCCGGAGGTATGCCCGGATCTGCAAATCTTGCAGCATGTACTCCGCTTATAAATCTTTTAAAAGCACACAACGAGGCAAATGGTAAAATTGCTGCTATCTGTGCTGCTCCAATGGTATTGGGCGAGAATGGTATTTTGGAGGGTAAAAACGCAACTTGCTACCCGGGATTTGAAGACCATCTAAAAGGCGCAAACTATACCGCCTCACAAGTTGAACGCGATGGTAATATAGTAACAGGTAATGGCCCCGCTCAAGCAATTATGTTTGCTGCTGCTATTATTGAGAAAAGTCTTGGCGAGGATACAGCACATCGTATTCTTGAAGGCATGATGCGAAAATAAGAATATAAATATTTGAATGGCAGGTAAAAACAAATTTTACGTTGTATGGCAAGGTTTAAACCCAGGCATATATTGCTCTTGGGAGGAGTGTCTATTACAAGTAAAAGGAGTTCAAGGAGCAAAATATAAAGGGTTTGAGACGAGAGAAGAGGCTGAGACTGCATTCAGCGAAGGTGCTCCCTCATACTCTCCCAGACTCAAAAAAGAGGAGCCTTCAAAGGTTTTACCTGCCGATATAAATTGTGCCGTTGCTGTTGATGCCTCATGTATGGGAAATCCGGGTAAAATGGAGTACCAGGGGGTGTGGGCAGCAGATGGAGGATTGATATTCCGTATTGGTCCATTTGAGGACGGCACAAATAATATTGGAGAGTTTTTAGCCATTGTTCATGCTCTTGCATGGATGGAGAAATATGGGGTAAACTATACAATATACTCAGATAGCAGAAATGCTATGCTATGGGTTGCCAACAAAAAATGCAAAACAAAGTTGGAACGTACTGGGCGAAACGATATTATTTTTGAGTTGATTGAACGTGCTGAAAAATGGCTAAACACTCACTCATTCAGAGCAAAGATTGTTAAGTGGGACACAAAGGCCTGGGGAGAGATTCCTGCTGACTTTGGGAGGAAATAGATATTAATGATAATTGGATTTGACGGGAAAAGAGCTGTTGCCAATTTCACTGGACTTGGTAATTACAGCAGATTTGTTATTGGGGCTTTGAACAGAAAGTTCCATGACTTGCAATATAAGGTTTTTGCTCCTAAACAAAAGGAGAATAGAGAGTTTAAATCTCTTTTACAATCAAACACCTCTGACCTCTATCCTCAAAGTAAAATTGCAAAATTTCTGCCTGCATTGTGGCGTTCAAAACTAATCTTAAATGATTTAAAGAGAGAGAAAGTTAATATTTTTCACGGCCTTAGCGGGGAACTCCCTTTTGGCATCTCCAGAACAGGGATTAAAAGTGTAGTAACTATTCACGATCTTATCTTTAGGCACTATCCCCAATACTACAAACCAATTGATAGAACTATTTACGATTATAAGTTCCGCAGGGCATGTCACGAAGCAGACATGGTAATTGCTGTAAGTGATTGTACTAAACGAGATATTATATCTTTTTACGGCATACCTGAAGATAAAATTGTTACTATCTATCAAGGTTGCCACCCCAATTTTAAAGCAGAACCAAATGCTGAACTAATAGATGAGGTTAAAAGTTTATACAATCTGCCCCAACGCTATATTGCTTGTGTTGGCACAGTTGAGGAGCGTAAAAACTTGCTATTGATTGCTAAAGCAATGGCATATCTACCAAAAGATATTCACTTGATTGCGGTAGGACGGAAAACTGCATACGCAAAGGAGGTTGAAGATTTTTGTAATAAAAACGGATTGGCCGAGAGAGTAAGAATCATTGAGGGTGTTCCTTTCAAATATCTTCCCTCAATTTACCATGCTGCCGAACTTTTTGCTTATCCTTCAAGATTTGAAGGTTTTGGGATACCCATTGTGGAGGCAATAAGTTCAGGGTTAACAGGGGTTGCAGCAACAGGATCATGTCTTGAAGAGGCTGGTGGAGATGGCATTGTTTATGTAAATCCCGACTCTGTTGAAGAGTGTGTCACTGCTCTAAACCATCTGCTGACCGACAACGATTATAAGCAATCACTTATAACCAAAGGCAAAGAGCATATTCTAAAATTCAATCCCGACACTATTGCCGAAGAGATAATGAAAGTATATAAAAGTTTGTAAAACCAAGAAAGGGATCAAGCATGAAAAAGGGTAACGTTATAATTACAATTCCAATATATACAACTCATCTGTCGGAACAAGATTGGGCTTCTATTAGGCAATGTTTTAAGATATTGCAAAATTATACTATATGCTATGTAAAGCCTGAGAGTTTAGACATATCTCCTATAACAGAGAAGTTTGAGGCTAATATCATAGAGTCGTTCCCTGACCACTTTTTTAAAGGTATTAGCGGATATAATAGATTGATGCTCTCATCGCAATTTTACAACCGTTTTAAAGAGTGGAAATATATATTTATATATCAAACTGATGCGTGGGTTTTCTGCGATGAACTTGAGGAGTGGTGCAACAAAAATTATGATTATATAGGAGCGCCATGGATTCCTAAAAAGAAATATTCCCTAAACTATTATAGACTTTATGTTGCCATAAAAACAATATACTGCAAACTATTTTCTCAGCCAAACTATAACAAACTATACTTCAATGTTGGCAATGGTGGTGTGTCATTAAGAAAGACTCAAAAATTTGCCATAGAAGCAGAGAAAAGAGTTGATGAAATTGAGCGATTAATGTCGAAGAAAGCAAAAGACTTTTATAATGAGGATGTCTATTGGAGCATCACCATAAATGAGAAAGAGTGCGTAATGAAGATTCCTAAATGGGATGAGGCACTAAAATTTTCATTTGATAAAAATCCTCAGGAGAGTCTTGACTTTAACAATGGACAACTCCCTTTCTGTTGCCATGGCTGGACAAAACCAAAGATGCTCTCATTCTGGAAAAACTATATTAAGTTCTAATACAAAAATAAGTATGAGTATTAAAGAACTATATAACGATATAGATAAAAGGCCTAATATTCTGGCCGTTATCCACGACTTTAGATATACAAAAGGAGGTAGCACAGGTGGCACTACGTTGCACTTAATGGATATTATTGAGGGACTTAAAGAGAGATACAATTTTCATATTCTCTATTGGAGTGCCGATACTCATAAACACCACATTACCTCTTTCTTTGAACAGAACGTGGTTACCAAAATATTGGGAGACTTCTCCCCTAATAGGAAAGAGCCTTGGAAGAGGCTATACTGTAATGATTTTAGTGTTGCAGTTGCAAACGCTATTGAGGCTCTCAAAATAGATCTCATTCACGTTCATCACCTCAAAAATATGTTTCTTGATATTTTTGAGGTAGCCCAAAAGAGCAACATACCCATAACATATACAATCCACGATTTTTATGCTGCTTGCCCCTCAATCAATCTAATGAGGTGGGACAATGTGTCATGTCACAATCCAAACTGCAGAGAGTGTAAAACTTGTGCTGAGAAGAAATTTGGAATTGCAATTAACAAGTGGCAAAAAGAGTTTGGAACAGCATTGAGTAGTGTAAATTCTGTTATTGCTCCTGCTGAGAGTACAAAGGAGATTTTTAATAGTGTTTATCCCTCACTCAATATTTCAGTAATAGAGCATGGGTACGATATTGAGCCTTGCATACAAAGAGAAAAGAAGAGAGGAGATATGTTTAATATTGCCTTTGTTGGTAGTATAACCAGAATAAAGGGACTCGACCTCTTCTTAGATTTTGTAAAAATTACCAAAGGTTCAAACATTAGAGTTCACTTGTTTGGTACTACTCATAAAGTTGCGGTAAAATCGGACGGAGTTAATTTTATAAACCATGGCAGTTACAAACGTGAAGAGTTACCACGTTTATTAATTTCAAACAATATTGACGTTGTATGTTTACCTTCAATCTGTGCCGAAACTTTTTCATACACACTATCTGAGAGTCTGTTATGCAGAGTTCCTGTTATAGGTCTAAATATTGGGGCTATTGCACAACGAATTAAAGCAATTGATGCGGGATGGGTATTACCCGTTGAAACAGATGCAAAAGAGTTATTTAAGGCTGTAAAGTTGTTAAGCAAGGAGAATTACCGTGAGTATCTTGAAAAGATTGAGAATATTGATAAGAACTACAACTCTCTGCCAACAGTTGTATCAATGTGCGAAAAGTACAACTCTCTATATTCTTCGTTAATTAAAGATGAAAGGGTGTATAGCAACAACTCCTCATTTTACGAAAATGCGGAAGATTTTGTTATGGGTATTGAGATTGATAAATCGGGAAGAGAGGAGTATCGTACCTTACGTGATAGAATCACCAGCGAAAACCTATCTTTTAAAGAGATTATATCCGAGATTAAAATATTCCGCAAGAGGTATCCGCAAAGCAAACTTCGCAACAAAATAGCATTTAAACTTCTATGGCATAAATTTAGCCATAAAAATATTCAATAAGAAAAAGAGCAGTAAACAAGATTTACTGCTCTTTTAATATCTTTTATTACTCCAAATTGCTGAATTATGCAACATTTTGCATATCAACAAGTTTCTTGTAGTAACCATTAAGTGCTATCAACTCGTCATGTTTACCTCGCTCTACAATTTCACCTTCGTGCATTACGCATATCAGATCGGCGTGTTTAATTGTTGAAAGGCGGTGAGCAATAACCAATGTTGTACGGTTACGCATAAGATTCTCCAAAGCCTCCTGCACTAAACGTTCACTCTCAGTGTCAAGTGCCGAAGTTGCCTCGTCAAGAATAAGAATTGGAGGATTTTTCATAATTGCACGAGCAATACTTAATCGTTGGCGTTGACCT
Source organism: Bacteroidales bacterium (assembly GCA_015061035.1). Classification (GTDB taxonomy): domain Bacteria; phylum Bacteroidota; class Bacteroidia; order Bacteroidales; family G3-4614; genus Caccoplasma_A. The sequence goes on along the minus strand of SUXK01000003.1, from coordinate 255,606 downwards.
CCTGATAGGCGACATCCTCTATCTCCGATGTAGGTATCATAACCATTCTCCGTTGCCATAATAAAGTCATGTGCATTTGCAATCTTTGCTGCCTCAATAACCTGCTCCATTGTAGCACTCTCAACACCGAAAGTTATATTGTTGTAGAAGGTATCATTGAACAGAATTGCCTCTTGATTTACGTTACCCATCAAAGCACGTAAACTGAATGGGGTTACGTCTCTTACATCAACGCCGTCAATTAAAATAGATCCTTTTTCTACATCATAAAAGCGAGGTATCAAATCGGCCATAGTGGTTTTACCTGAGCCAGATTGTCCTACAAGAGCAACTGTTTTACCTTTTGGGATAACTAAATTAACGCCTTTAATTACATAATCCTCTTTATACTTAAACCATACATCTTTATACTCAATAGTGTTGTTAAGTTTTACAAGTGGTTTAGGATTTTCAGGTGCCTGAATAGGATTCTTGGCACTCAATATCTTATCGATACGCTCCATAGATGCCAAACCTTGCTGTATTGCATAAAAACCTTTTGTCAAATCCTTGGCAGGGTTTATTATACTGTAAAATATGATAAGATAATATATAAACTCAGGGGCTGTAATCATTCCGCTTCCTTCAAGAATTAGAGTACCTCCAAACCACAAAACTATTGCAATTGTTAATGTACCCAAGAACTCGCTCATAGGGTGAGCCAGTGATTGACGGCGTGCTATTCTGTTACTGAATTTGAAGAGCAGATTATTTGTTTTATGGAAGCGATTTTTGATTTTATCCTCAGCATTAAAAGCCTTTATTATTCGCAATCCTCCGAGAGTTTCGTCAATCTCCGAGAATAATACTCCCGATTGCTTTTGAGCATCCATTGATGCTCGTTTCAATGTTTTTGAGACCTTACCCATTATATATCCGGCAATAGGCAATAACACCAAAACAAATAGTGTTAGTTGCCAACTGATAAGGAACATTGTTGTAAGATATACAACTATCATAATAGGGTTTTTTGATATCATCTCCAGTGATGCCATAATTGAGTTTTCTACTCCTCCAACATCTCCTGTCATACGAGCCATAATATCACCCTTACGCTCAGAGGTAAAAAATCCTATTGGCAAAGAGGTTACTTTATCGTATAGGAAATTACGAATATCCCTTACAACTCCTGTTCGCAAAGGAATTATAAAATATGAGCTTAGATAGGCACTCATTGTTTTGAAGAAGGTCATAACAACCAACAACACTCCCATCAAAAACAACACCCACGACTGCCCGCTGGCTGCTATCTGTTCATTAATAATATAATAGAAGTTGTTTATAAAAACATCTTTCGCACTACCGCTTCCCCACTCCATCCATTGATACGAAGTCTCATTAATTTTGAACAATATCTCCAATATAGGGATAATTGTAGCAAAAGAGAATAGAGTTAGAATAGTTGAAAGTATATTAAAAAAAAGATTTAATAAAAAATACTTTTTATATGGGGGTACAAATCTTACAAGCAGTTTTAATAATTCCTTAAACATAATCTCTGTTTTTTAATCAACAAATAACGTGCAAAGATAACTCTTTATTCTCAAATAGCGAGTGATTTGTCAGCCTAACACGTAAAATAGACCATACTTAAAGACAAACCACACACAAAATAGATATACTTAAAGTTTAAATTCTATAAGTTCAAATGGCTTCCCTTGTATCTGCGCAGCAAAGTGAGAGAAATTACTTCGATACATTTTATTGCCTACTCCAAGATATACTTTCTTAGCACCTGCAATCATGTAGAAGTCTAAAAATGTTTTCATAAAAATATCTCCTCCCATATGTCCAATGTGACCTATCTCTCCCGGTATAACATATACATATGGGATATTTGATACAGAATCAATAAATTTCTGACTATCTGAGGTAACCAGTATTTTATCAACCGAAGGGTGTTGCTCTTTTACTCTTTCAATCTGAGTAATACATGCCTCAGTCAATTTTTTTTGCTCAGCATCACTTAAAGTTTCTCCGTGAATATCAACTAAATCTCCCATCAACTGCATAAACCTAAAAGATATTGATATATAATTATCTCCCAATATCTTTTTTTGTTTATCTATCTCATCCTTTAACTTTTGAGAGGGAGTAAACAACTCATTATACAAACTTGCTATTGTATATGAAGTTCCTTTGGTTTTATTTATAAAACTTATAAGATTTCCACTATTTGTATAAAAATGGTATTGGCGCTCTTTTGATAATTTAAGAAGTGACTCTCCCGTTTCGTTAGGATTATCAAGCATACAAACAGGTGAGGCATATCGTAGGTTATAACTCTTCTCAAAAGGTTGCAATATCCAATCACACGTATTAGGAGTCAAAAACTCCTCTAAGGGAAACGGAGATTTATGCTCAATTCTAAACTCTAAATTATTTGCTTTTGCGTATGCATAACTATTTACAACTCCTCTTAATCTGTCAACTAACCCGTTCGTAAATAGTTTTCCATCCAATGAATATATTATTAAAGGTTTAACCTCTTCGGTTTTGCACCTATAACCATATCCCAACAGAGATATAATCTCTAACTGTTTTCGTTTATCGGGCGATAAAAATCTTTTTAGTGTTTTATATAAAATCTTAAACATTAGGATGTTATTTGAAATTTTTTATTATTGACCAATATCTAAAATATCTACGAGGGGAGCGTTTAAACACCTTTATTTGTATTCCAAAATTTTTAGAGAAATATTTTTTATATAGCAATAAAAGTGTCTCTTTATTCTTCTTGAAAACCTCCTCATAGGGTATTATCTCTTTACATAAAATATTCACAATCTTAAACTCCATAAGTTTAATTATAGAGTTTGGGATATTTTGCTCTTTATAAACATCAAGGAGTTTATCCATCTCCTCTATCATAGGAATGTATCTTGAAGCCCTGAGAGTTAAATTATTTTGTGTTACTTGGGTTGCGGAAGATTCTCTTACAAGATAGAAATATGTAATATCATGAAGAGATGCTATTTGCTTTGTTATCAATGATATTTTCAAATTCAAAACCAAATCCTCACCAATAACAAGTTCTCTGTTTTGTGTTAAACTATTCAGTAATATATTCTTTTTAAAGAGTATATTCCATACTGCCCATACAGAGGTCTTAAATCGGAATTGCAATAAATCGTAAGAGTTGGTAAAGTGTGGAAATATAAAATCGTTATCACAATCTGAGGAATCAGTTATTGTTCTAAAACCTCCTATAACAATATCTGCCGCACTCTCTTTTTGTTTAGTTACTAACAGCGATAAAGCATCTGGAGCAATATAATCATCACCATCTAAGAAATATATAAATTCCCCTTCTGAAGATTTTACGCCATCAATGCGAGCCGAAACTACTCCTTGGTTATTCTTATGAATAACTTTAATTCGGGAATCTAAATTTGAATATTTATCACATATTGTTCCACTGTTATCGCTACTCCCATCATCAACAAGTATAGCCTCCCAATTTGCGTATGTTTGAGATAAGACACTCTCAATACACTTTGACAGATAGTTTTCTATATTATATACTGGAACAATTATAGAGATCTTCATACGTCTATTTTCTTTTCTTAAAAAGATTTAGCAAGATTTTGGAGCAGATGTAAAGATAACTTTTATTTAAATCCTTATAGTGATTCTTCTTCCATTTAAAAGCCTTTTGATACTCCCCGTTATTTATATAGAATTTCAATATCTCTTTAATGCGACACTGATACTGATGCTTGGTATAAACATCAGGTTCGTTCATATACAGTTCTTTTGAGATATTATATGTGCAACTCAATTTATACTCCTCACTTTTATTGCCAAAAATACCTCCGTCATTTTTCCTGTAAACCGCCATACTATCCCTAAAGAAGTATGCTCGTTTATCTTTCATGAGATAGTAAATAATGTGGTTATCATTAAATGTAAACTTATATTTTTCTCTTTGCTCATTCAGATACTCAATATCTTCACTACGATACATTACTGCAAGTATGTATGCAAACCATGCCTCGTTCCTATCTTCATTTGTAAAGAACTCTCCCTCTTTAGAACTATATTTTAGAAAAGATGGGATAAAGCCCTTTGTGTACTTTTTGGTGTTCTCTTGATAAATATCTACTGTGTGAAAGCAACAAGGTACATGAGGATTTGCCTCCATAAAATCAACTTGCTTTTGAAGTTTTAAAGCATCAATCCAATAATCATCGCCTTCACAAAAAGCAATATATTTGCCTTTAACACGTGGGTATTGATATGTTGTTGATATACCAACTCTCTTAGAATATTGATTCTCGGTCTGATATATTGGTTTTATAATATCAGGATATTTGCTCTCATACTCACGAATTATATCAGCAGTTCCATCGGTTGAGGCATCATCATGAATAAGAATCTCAAATGCAAAATCTGTTTTTTGCATAAGAATTCCATCCAAACACTCTCTAATATATGGAGCATGATTATATGCTAACGTTAGCACACTTACCAATGGTCTGTTATCTGATACTATTCCCATTATCCTATTATCCTTGTATATATTTACAAAATTAGAGAAAATTATCCTTTAATAGGAATATTTAGACATAAATTTTATTTTTAACTTATTACAGATAAGCAGATGAAACGGGATATAACGTAAAATACAAAAAAACAGAAAAGAGCGAAAAGATTTTCTCTTCTCGCTCTCTATCATTTAAACACACTCTCAGTTGAGAGTATATTCAATAACTATTCACAAATAACCTTTACAACCTCATTGTTTACCTTAACCATTGCCACTCCTTTAAGTGTTGCTGGCAGTTGTATTTGAACTGAACTACTATTGTAAGTACCTGAAGTTATAACCCTGCCCATAGCATCATAAACTGTAACTGTGTTGACACCTTCAGCGTTCTCAATATATAACACTCCATTTGAAGCGTATGCTCTGGTGTTGCTAACCTCAGCCACATGCTCTTCCACTCCTTGCAAAACTGATTCGGGATTTACACCTTCGGCAAATGTAAAAGGTTTTATTTCCGTACCATTTGAAAAGCCTTCTTCTGTTTGCAATATATTATACATTGTTGCTTTTATTGTTCCTTTATCTGCCATCATATACCCCTCTGTATCGGTTGTACAACCATTTTCAAAATCCCAGTACCCCAAAAGAGATTCATCATTTAGTAATGGCTCATACATACTTGCCTGCACCTCTGTTTGTGTTAATGCTCTGTTATAAAACTGAACTTTATCAACATAGGCATTTAATGGTGAAGAATTATAAGCATAACCTCCTATCATAACAATATAATTGCTATACCAACTATAAAGGGTATAGTGTGAATTTACATTATATGAAGGTATCCCATCTATAAATAGGGTTATATCTCTAATTGGTTTATTCTCATAGTTTGACTTTATATCAAAAACAAAGGAAATATGTCTCCATTCAGGACTATTAATTTTAACAGAAGGAGATGTCAGTTCCTCTGAAATATATCCATTCGATCCTGCACGAATCTCCACCGTAAACTCATTCTCTCCATTATTTGACCGAATATCTGACCACATATATCCCCAATCACTCATTGGTTGTCCTTGAGATATATCTCTAATGTTTACAAAATGGGTACCAGTCTTTGCATGATTAAACTCTTTTATATTTATCCAAAACAATAAGGTAAAGCACGATTGATTGTTGAAACCAAGTTGTTTGGCAGGTATTCCAAAGGCATTACTATCTAAATCAATTCCTCGAGGTTGTTCGTTATTTGCCTTAACAAATTCTACTGATGATACAAGTAAGATTATTAAAAATGTAAATAATTTAAATGTTTTCATAGTTATATATATTAAGTTATTTAACAATTACTTTCTGGGCATTTATATTCCCATTTATTATTACAGCAATTACATATATCCCAGGTGGTAGAGAATACTGATATATTTCTTCCCCTACTTGACGCAACGATTCAGATAACAAAAGAACTTCTTGTGAAGTTTGTATATTTATTGCTTTTATGCTATAAATACTTGGTTTTCCCAAATTTATGGTAATATTCACTCCCCTTTGGATTGTTTCTATTTCAACATCATCTTCATTACTACGAATTATCCCTGTTTGAGGAAATATCTCTAACTCTTCATCTTGTAACATAGTTTTAATAAATAAGTTTACATTACTCCATGTCGTCCTCATAATTCCTTCATCAAGAGGTGCATCAATTATCTCGGACCAAACCTCTTTCGCTCTTGAATCTTCTATTGATGCAATATCTTTCATCAATACAACTGCAGGGACATCTCCATCTGCAAATTTTTTATATACTTTATATTCGACCTCTGGATTAGACATTACATAATTTTTAATTTGAGGATAATAGATACTATCCTTAAATAATGCAAAATTATAATACCTTTCATATGGTTTAACATATTCCATCCATTGATTATATAATAACTCAAATCTATCTATTGAGTATGATGCTGTTTGAGTTTGATCCTTCTGATTTAATAAAATTTTATCTTCATCTGTGAGGGTTATATCTTCTATAATCAAGGAACCCTCTGAGATCGCTTTATACGTAAGCATTTCTGGTGTATTATTCGTCCTTAACAAATCGTTAGGATGAATTCTATATGATGCAACGATTGTGTCATACATACCACTTCCAAGAGAATTCCTAGGATGGAAGAATCTTGGACCTTGACTACCATCTTTACTTTCCCAATCATATCCATGCTTAGGGGTAATACGTGTATTTCGGATAGAAGCATGACCTATATTTATAGGTCTACCATCATTATCAACATTACCCCATAAATCAACAACAGCATTAGAGTCTCCTGGCAAACACCTCATATATCTTATACTTCTTGGAGGTCTGCAAACAGTCATTCCGTGAGCACTACTTACCGTATCATTATTAAACAATGCATCAAACCATCTCAATCCTTTTTCTATATCCTCCGCATAAAGATATATTTCAGTATATGTCAATCCCGCAGCCCAAGCATAACAATTATATTGTCCTGTCAGATCAGATTCTATTACATCTTCAATTTTTAAATTAGGATAAAATTCATGGAAATAATACAAGGTATCATCAACCGCATCAGTATATGTTAATATGTTGCAATAAGGAGTAGCCATTGTATCTACTGTACTCCAAAATGAATGATAGATATCACATCTGTCAGGTGTAAAATAGGAATATGGATACATAGAGCAAACTCCCACTTTATATATACATGTATCACTTAACGTTGTTCTTATTCGAGCATTTTTACCCCAGTTGAAATCACTAGGCACATTATTATCATCATTATAAGCAATTACTTTTTGCATTCCTTGATCATCAATTACTTGTTTAAGATACAAATAAGAGTCTGCATTATGATATTCATCTGAAGGCTTTAGATTTGTTGTAAATATATTATATGGTAAATTTTTATTAGTAACTTGAGTTATAGAATCTTCTTTTTCTACATCAAATGAAGTATTTGATACAAATGCATTTCTATATACAGTGTTATTGTTTACCATAATAGTAACGCCTCCACATTCTCCTTCATTTTTAGCTTCTAATAAAAGATAATAGGAGCCAGGCACATCTATTGTATCTTCGAAGAAAAGATACCTATTTTCATTACAAGTAGAAGATTCTGAATATATATTAGGATTTTGATGAAATAAATACATATTAAAATCTACTGTTGCAGTATTACTTTGAACATAAAATACTGCATTATCTCCCATATTATATTGTAATGATAGTATAAATGTATTGTAATAGGTTGTATCTATTTCCATCCCATTTCTATACATAGGTCTTGTTCCATAATAGTCCAAAATTTCTACATTTCTTGTAGATTGTTGTGATAAGGGCTCATTTTTAAAAGTCAAAACATTTGAATCTGTATATTTAACCCTTATATCAAATATTTTCACTTCTCTTACCATAGGCACATCATCCCTTCCAGAGATAAATTGAACAGTATTATCTCCTTTGTTGAGGGATACAGCATTTCCTGTTGTATTAGCAGACTGCCAACCATAAGTGCTGAAGGTAATGGGATTTGGGAGTGTAATGCCATTTACTTTAAGTGTAACAGAAGTGAATGAGCCATCAGTGTACTCTCCAGGCATCATTAGAAAAGATAAATCGCAAACTTGTGCTTGGGGTGATGTTACAACAAAGGAGGCAACTCCTTTGCCGTCAATTGATGTACAACCTGTTGATTTTGCAACTACTTGATTGTTTGACGCTATTATCTCTGATGTTGTAAATAGAGATATCAGCAGTGCTAATAGAGTAAAAAACTTTTTCATAACAGCCTCCTTTTTTATTGGTTAATACATTTCCTTTTGCAAGATACATATATTTTTTATAAAAACAAATAAATTAGGAAGAAAATATCTAAAATATTTAAGCAAATCTATCCTTTAAAAACAAAAACAGAGGCAAAAGCCAATAGCTCTGCCCCTATAACCGAATGAAATGAGACATTTTTTCAGTTGTTTAAATCATTACTTTTACAACCTCATTGTTTACCTTAACCAATATTACTCCTTTAAGGGCTGTGGGTAACTCTATTTGAGCATTAGTTACTCCCCTCTCTAATAGAGAAGGGTTAGGGGTGAGGAGCGTTCTTCCCATTGCATCATAAACTGTAACTGAGTTGATACCTTCGGCGTTCTCAATATATAACACTCCATTTGAAGCGTATGCTTTGGTATTGCAAACATCTGCGGTACTCTCTTCAATACCTGTTACGGCTGGAGATAAATCTATTGTTTCAAATTCGTTATTTTGGAATTTCAATAACTTATCGCTCTTCAACAATACCCATACAATATCTTCATCGCAAAGTATTGCACGTGCCTCCTCGTAACCATCGCAAGTATATGTGGTAAATTCTGCTCCGTTGTACTTCATTAATGTGGTTGACGATGAGAACCATATATTACCTTCATTATCAATGTCGTTAGCATAAAATTGGGTAGCAGGAATAGTGGGGTTAGTAGCATTTGTTAAAATACTATCTCTGCCTGTTTCTTGATTGTAATAATGAATACCATCATCTGAGGTAAGCCATATATTATCATCAAAATCAACCACAATAGAGGTAGCCTCTTTTTCTCCTCCTCTTATCACATCTGTTGTTGTTGAACTTTCTTGTTGGCTTTGGAAATATACTGCTTGAAAAAAAAGCCCATAAGTTGCCATCCATAAATTTCCTTTGCTATCGAAAGCCATATCCATTATTACTGCTGTAGGTGCTCCATATATAGCATCATGTATTATATATGGTTGATTTATTGGGAATATATTAAACTCTGTTGGCCTACTAAAACGTCCTCTAAAATTAATCCAAATATCATTTGATGAATCTAATGCTAATGAATAAGAATAATTATCCCCTCTTTCATTAATAGGAGAATAATAATTCTTCGTTGTATTTCCATCAAACAATCTTGGACCATAGTATCCATCTGAATAATAGAGTGTGTCATTGCCCTGAGCAAGAATAGCAGTTATTCTACACTCTTCATCTATCAAATATTCATTTGAGGCATTATAAAAGGTATTGTCTGTTTTGTTAAGTTTTACAACCCCCTTACTTGCAGCAATAATAATATAATCGGTATTTTTTGTAAGTCTATTAGTATAATAGTCATCATGCCACTCTTTTTTCCATTGCCACCCTTCTCCCCGAATTGGAAATACATTTGATATTGTAAATAACAATATTGCAAATGTTATGAATAAATATTTTAATAATCGTTTCATAATGTTTTTTATTTAACAGATACTTTTTTACTATTAATATTACCATTTAAATAATATAGAACAACATAATTGCCATTTGGGACATTTATTGAGTGTTCATACTCTCCTGCTTGTACTCTTATTTCAGGGACAATAGAGATATTAGCAGTGCTAATAGAGTAAAAAATTTTCTCATAACAGCCTCCTTTTTTATCGGTTAGTATAATTTCTTTCGCAAGATAGGGAATTTTTTTATAAAACAAACAAATTATAAGAAAATTGTTGAATTATTAAATTTAAGTTCTCCCAAAAAACAAAAATAGAGGCAAAAGCCTATGGTTCTGCCTCTATAACTGGGACTAAATAAAACTATTTTTATAGATGTTTAAATCATTATCTTCACAACATCATTGTTAACCTTAACCAACAACAAACCTTTAACATTCAAATCTAAGGGGATTGCAATCTCTCCCCTCTCTACAGGAGAGGGGTTGGGGGTGAGGAGCGTTCTTCCCATAGAATCGTATATGCTTATGTTTGTTATCTCCTCCCTACTTTTTACATATAGCACCCCATCTGAAACGTATGCTTTGATATTGCTCTCCTCTGCCACATGCTCTTCCACTCCTTGCAAAACTGATTCGGGATTTACACCTTCTCTCAATGTAAATGGTTTTATTTCCGTACCATTCGAAAGTCCATCTTCTGTTTGCAATATATTATACATTGTTGCTTTTATTGTTCCTTTATCTGCCATCATATACCCCTCAGAATCGGTTGTACAACCATTTTCAAAATCCCAGTACCCCAAAAGAGATTCATCATTTAGTAATGGCTCATACATACTTGCCTGCACCTCTGTTTGTGTTAATGCTCTGTTATAAAACTGAACTTTATCAACATAGGCATTTAATGGTGAACGTTTCCAGGCATAACCTCCTATCATAAACATAAATTCTTTTTTTGGCCAATACAGTGATTTAATATGAGAAGTTTGGCATTTCATAAAAACCTCACCATTCTTATATAAAAGAAATTTTCCTACATCTTCAGTATAAAATACTAAAGAAAAAAATGCCCATTCTTCTGTATTTAAATATAAATCTTTTACATTTTCAAATAGAGTTGCACCAGACTCTGGTGCTTCATAACATTGAAATTTTATAACATTCAGAGAATCACAGATACTTGATGACAGGTACCCCCAATCTTTTCTAGGCCAACCATCTAAAGGAGTACGAGCATTTAAAAAGTGAGTTCCTCCTTCATTATGGTTATATTCTTTTACATTTACCCAAAAAGAAAAAGTATATGGCGTTTGATTTGTAAAATTTAGTTGATTTGTAGGTATTCCAAAGGCATACTCTCCCAAGTCAATACCTTGTGGTTGATTTTCATTTGCTTGAACTGATGTTAATCCGAGAGATATTAGCAGTGCTAATAGAGTAAAAATTTTTCTCATAACAGCCTCTTTTTTTTGTTGGATAAAATAATTTCTTTTGCAAGATAGATATATTTTTTATAAAAACAAACAAATTATACAAGAACATATAAAATATTTAAGCAAATTATTTAAGAGCAAATAAGAATAATTTTTAGGGCTATATTGTGTAATTAAAAAAATATATATACTTTTGCAAGCGTATCGGTTCTCACCGAAGATTAAAAAGGGAATAGGGTGAAAATCCCTGACAGTCCCGCTGCTGTGAGTTCCATATAAAGGCCAGGATATGCCACTTTTATGCGAGAGGAGCATAATGGGAAGGCAATCCTAAAAAGGCTGGAACAAGTCAGAAGACCTGCCGATGCATATTACTAACAGCTTTCGAGGAAAGAGCGTGTGGTGACAAAAAAGGGGAGTTCTCCCTATCTAATGCCTTAATAGGCTTGTATCCGCATCAACTTCTCCTGAGAAGCACAATTTTAAAGCGGATGACTTTACAACAGCACATAAAATCAATTATTGCAGTAATACTATTAGGTATTGCTCCCACTTCTATTGCTGCCTCTGAAGTTGAAGAGAGTGCAATAGACTCTATATTGTTACAACTCAACTTAGAAGAAGTTAATATAACAGCAAATCGTTTTAGAGAGATGACTCCCGTTCAACGCCTGTCGGGTAAGGAGTTAGAGAAACTAAACAGTTACTCTGTTGCCGATGCTTTACGTCACTTTACAGGAGTTCAACTTAAAGATTACGGAGGAGTAGGAGGAATAAAAACTATCGACATCCGCAGTATGGGGGCAAACCACGTTGGTGTTTTTTACGATGGCATACAACTCGGTAATGCACAAAACGGACAGATAGACCTCTCAATGTACTCGCTCGATAACATTGATGAATTGGCAGTATATAACGGGCAAAAAGGGGAGATTTTTCAACCAGCAAAAGATTTTGGTTCAGCAGGAATGTTATATATTCGCTCACGCCGTCCAAAATTTGAGAGTGGCAAGAACTATCATCTTAAAGTGGCTTCAAAATTTGGCTCGTTTGCCACAATCAACCCCTCATTTCTTTTAGAGACAAAGATTAATGATAGTATATCTGTGTCGGTATCGGCAGAGTATCTGACATCAAGTGGAGAGTATGACTTCAGATACCGCAGAGTTACCCCCAATGGAACAGTTGCATACGATACAACTGCTACACGCCAAAACGGAGATATAAGAGCCGTAAGGGTTGAGGGTGGAGTATTCGGCACTATCAACGATGGATATTGGAGGGTTAAACTTTATACATATAATTCAGAGCGAGGAATACCCGGAGCCATTGTAAACAACGTATGGCGGCGTGGCGAACGTCTTTGGGATAACAACACCTTTGTTCAAGGTACATTCAGCAAAGATATTAACCGCTATTACCGCACTATGGTAAATGCAAAATATGCCTACTACAACACCCACTACGTAAACAACGATGCAAAACTTATTGAGGTAGATAACCGATATAAACAGAAAGAGATATATCTATCCACCTCACACGCCTTTACCCCTTTCCGCTTTTGGGATATAGCCGTTGCATACGACTACCAATTCAATGCACTAAACAGCGACATGGCAAACTTTGCCTTTCCAAAACGCCATACAAATATGTTGGCTCTTGCTACATCGTTTCAGATTTGGAGAATGAAGATACAAGGTAGTTGTTTGGCAACTTTCATAAAAGATAAAACAGCAACAGGCGATAATAAAGGAAAGAAAAAGGCATTCTCTCCATCACTATTGTTCTCACTTAAACCACTTAAGAACGGAGATTTAACCTTACGTGCATTTATAAAACGCAGTTTTACAATGCCCACATTTAACGATTTATATTACACCGATTTGGGTAATGCATCACTTAAACCCGAGTATGCAACACAATATGACGGAGGAGTAACCTATATGCGTCAGTGGGAGAGAAAGTTTGTTAGAATGTTCAGAATACAGGCTGACGGATACTACAACCGTGTTACCGATAAAATTACTGCATACCCCAAAGGACAACAGTTCCGCTGGACAATGTTAAACTTGGGAGAGGTGGAGATTAAAGGCTGCGATGTTGCAACAGAGATTACCATATCTCCTGCCAACAAACTATTCTTTACTGTAAAGGGACAATATACCTACCAACACGCAATTGATGTTACCGATGTGAACGATAGTTACTATGGCGATCAAATCCCATACGTTCCTCGCCACAGTTGTTCAGCAGCAGTGCAAGGGGTATATGACGGATGGTGCATTAATTATAGTTTCATATATGCAGGAGAGAGATACTCTGGACAACAAAACGTTGCCGCAAACCACATGCAACCTTGGTACACCCACGACATATCACTGACAAAAGAGTTTAAACTTAAACGAGGTAGCGCACTCAAAGGCACATTTGAGGTGAACAACTTTTTAAATCAGGCATACGATGTTATCCAAAACTATCCAATGCCGGGAATAAACTATCGTTTTACCCTATCATTTGAGATTTAATATGAAACGTAGATATATAACATATATAGCCCTTATTGCCTCGTTACTTTTGTCATCGTGCCGAGAAGATGAAACAATCATCCTTTCAGAGAGCGAAAGCATAGAAAAGGCAATAGACACAAACGCTAACCCCTACGGCTTTTACCTGTTAAACGAAGGTAATATGGGAAGCAACAAGGCTACTCTCGACTTTATGGATTTTACCACAGGTGTGTATCATCACAACATATATGCCGAGAGCAACCCCAATGTAATAAAGGAGTTGGGGGATGTTGGCAACGATGCAAAAATTTACGACAACAAACTTTGGTTGGTTATAAACGCATCGCACAAAGTTGAGATTGTTGAGGCAAAAAACGCAAAACGCATAGCACAAGTTGATGTGCCAAATTGCCGATATATTGTGTTTGATGGTAAATACGCCTACGTTTCATCGTATGTAACAACAATAATAGGCGATGTTAATGCACAAGAGGGTGCTGTATTTAAAATTGACACTGAAACTTATGAGATTGTAGGGGAGGTTAAAGTTGGACGCCAGCCCGAAGAGATGGTTATAAAAAACGGATACCTGTATGTTGCAAACTCAGGTGGTTATAACTCCGATAATTACGACAACACTGTTTCTGTTATTCGCCTATCATCATTTACACAGATAGAGAAAAAAGAGATTGCAATAAATCTCCACCGAATGAGGATTGATAAGAATGGTAAAATATGGGTGCTTTCTCGTGGCGATTACTACACCTTACCTCCTCGACTATATAGGCTTGAGACAAATAGCAACGGAACTATAAAAAGCGTTGAAGCAACAAACCTGCTATGTTCAAACTTTGATATTTGCGAAGATAAAATATATATGTATAACGCACCTTATCAAGGAAACTCAATGGCAACAAACATAACATACACCATTGCCAATATTGAAACAGCAGAGATAGAAGAAGAGCGTTTTATAAAAGACGGAACAGAGAGTTTAATTAAAGTACCATACGCCATAAAGGTAAATCCCTCAACAAAAGAGGTGTTTATATGCGATGCCAAAAACTATGTATCATCGGGAACAATAACCTGTTACTCACCACAAGGCACAAAGCGTTGGAGCGTGTTTACAGGAGATATACCCTCATTGGTAGAATTTATATACAAGTAATTATGAAAAGAATACATTTGATAACAACAATCCTATCGGCAATACTACTGATAGGTTGCCATAACGAACCCGATATAACATCAATAGGCGTTGACGATAACTATATAGTACCTCGCCTACAAAAACTCGCACTTGCAACAGGAGCAGCAGGAGATAGTTTCAAATGGGAAGTAATATCTAAAAGCGGAGAGGTAACACTACTATCAGAGGATAGAGAGTGCATATTTGTTGCCGAGAAGAGCGGAAATTACTCACTAATCCTCACAATAGAAGACGGTGGAGAAGAGATAATACAAACCTCTGCAATAGCGGTTCTACCCGAAGAGGTTGAGTACAAAGCAAAAATGACAAAAGTAGTAGAATTTAATCCTGCACCGGGGCAATTCATAAACGACCTGCCCGAATATGAAGAGGGAGACACAAAAGAGATTACCCGACAAAAAACAGAACAATATCTATTAAATGGTAGTATGGTTTCGCTCGGCTCATTTGGAGGATATATAGTTGTAGGGTTTGACCACACCATAATAAACCGCAAAGGAGAAAAAGATTTCTTTTTAGGTAGTAACGCCTTTACAGGAAGTTCAGAGTGTGGCATTGTATCAGTTTCGTTAGACCGCAACAACAACGGCATTGCCGATGATGAGTGGTACGAAATTGCAGGAAGCGAATACAACAATCCCCAAACAATCAAAAACTATCAAGTAACATATTACCGACCAGAAGAGGGGAAGACACCTATCCCCGGCGGAAGCGGAGTTATAGATAAAGAGTATATAAAGTGGATAGACAATTTAGGGAGAGAGGGCTATATAGAACAAAACAATTTCACAAACCACACCCTCGAATATTGGCCACAATGGAGCAACGCCAAAGAACTCACATTCACAAGCACGCTACTACCTGAAAACTACACCATAAAGAGTAACGGACAATACTTCCTTGACAAATATGCATGGGGATATGCCGATAACTATCCCAACCGAGACAAAGAGAACAACTCATTTGATATCTCTTGGGCAGTAAACAGCAACGGTGAAAAAGTAGAACTTATAGGCATAGACTTTATAAAAGTAACAACAGGACTACTACAAAACTGCGGACAGATAGGCGAAAGCTCAACCGAATTTATAGG
This sequence comes from Bacteroidales bacterium, assembly GCA_015061035.1. Lineage (GTDB taxonomy): Bacteria > Bacteroidota > Bacteroidia > Bacteroidales > G3-4614 > Caccoplasma_A. The sequence goes on along the minus strand of SUXK01000003.1, from coordinate 239,573 downwards.
AGCAGAAGACTTGAATTTGTAACAAACAACTTAAAAATACAATATTATGAAACATCTTTACAAAACTATCATTTGTGTAACCTTTGCACTATTGTTATGCTCTCCGCTATATGCGGCAAAAAAGAGTATTGTATTAGACCTAACACAACCATCAAACCCTACAACATTCACATATAATGATAATGGTGTATGGACAGAGACCTACAACGATGTTGATTATACCTACTGGGAATCTCAAATCTTTATGTTCTCTCACCTAATTGACGGACCTGGCTCATCATGGGACGGATTGGCTTGGGACGGATTTACAGTAAGTAAAAATGCAAGTGATGCCTCAGCCGAAGACCTTACCTCTACCCAATGGGGCTGTATGGCAAAAGGAGGAATATCGGCTATTGACGGAGAGAACATTACCATTGATGCCAATATCCCATATATTGTAGGATATTACAGCCTTATGTCAACACAACACAATCTCTCAATACTATTTAACGATGGCAATAGTTATACACCAGAAGGATTCTATATAACAAACACCCCATACGTATATTATAGCACAAAAGATGGATATTTTGTAGCACGAGCATTCACCGAAGAGGGCGATTATCTTAAACTTATTGCACACGGAGTTAAAGCAAACGGAGATGAAACTACAACCGAAATAATCCTTGCCGAGTATAACGATGGAACATTCTCAGCAATTGATGAATGGACATGGTTTGACCTCTCAACATTAGGCGAAGTAACAGAGGTGTACTTCACAATGGAATCAACCGACACTGATCCAACATGGGGAATGAATACACCAGGATACTTCTGTATGGATAAATTTACCGTATCAACAGAAGTTGAAGACGAAGAGGTTGAAGGAATTGTATTAGACCTAACACAACCAACAACCCCCTCAGAATTTACATTCAATACAACAGGAGAGTGGGCAGAGACCTACAACGATGTTGATTACACACACTGGGAAGCACAAGTATTCCGATTCTCACACCTGATAGGAGGTGAAGGAACATCATACGGAGGAATGGCTTGGAATGGATTTACAGTAAGCCAAAACGCAAGTGATGCATCAGACGATTACCTGTTAGATACCCAATGGGGATGTATGGCAAAAGGAGGAATATCAGCAGTAAACAGTAATGAAATTTATGTAGATGCAGAACGCCCATACATAGTAGCAAATTACAGTTCATGGGAGACAGAAAATAGTCTATCAATAACCTTCAACGATGGCAACAACTATACCCCAGCAGGAATGTACGTTACAAACTCGCCATACCCTTACTACACCAACATAGATGGTAACGACTTTGCAAACGGACTCACTAACGAAGGTGATTGGTTTAAACTAATAGCACACGGAGTAAAAGAGGATAACTCTGAAACAACAGCAGAGTTCACACTTGCCGAGTTCAAGAATGGCTCACTTTCACAAGTAACAGAGTGGTGTTGGTTTGACCTCACATCACTTGGCTCGGTCAAAGAGGTATATTTCACAATGGAATCAACTGACGTAGGACAATGGGGAATGAACACCCCCGCATACTTCTGTATGGACCGCTTTACAGTTAAAAACCCTGTGCCAAGCGGAATAGAAGATACCACAATTGAGGATAACAACGCAACCATATACTACGCTGGTAACAGCATATGTGTAACCGTATCAAAAACCGAAGTTGTAAAAGTATATTCAGTAAACGGAGTTGAGGTACTATCACAACCCGTAAATGAGGGAACAACAACAATCACAACCACCTCTCTACCTAACGGAATATATATAGCAAAGGTTGGCACCAAAGCAATAAAGTTCTCAAAATAATATGTTAAAATAGTAGTTAAAAAATAGAGGCAACTCTATTTAAAGTGAACCCCCAAAGTTTTTGCCAAACTTTGGGGGTTGTTTTGTGGATTAGCAAGAAGTTTGTCACAGCAAATGCTTTGTATGCGTCACTACTTGCTCAAGTTACACTTTTCAGCGGACGTGGCAGGCCTACTCCGTCGCACAGAGCACTGTGCTCTCCAGACTACAGCACAAATTGACATTTAGTCAATTTTATTTGCGTTGCAAATGCTTTGTCTGCATCCCTACCTACTGACAGATGACAAATATGCGAGTAAGTAAGAGCAGAGTCAAGTTCACTTGAACTCTGCCGAACGTGTGCAGATTCAACAAACGAATGTTTGTTAACTAATACTTCACAACCTTATAAACTTTTTCGGGAGTTACCACCAAATATACGCCGTTGCTGTTTACAGGTAGTGATAACGAGCCATTTAGGTTGCCTTGCCATACTGCTATACCTGATGCGTTGTAGATTGTTACTGCTCCCTCTACTCCGTTTATTTGTAGGTTATCTCCTTCAAAGAATATTGCAGTGGTGGGTGCGATATTATCCTCTAATCCTGTTAAATCGTGGTCACCAACGTATGGTGTTCCTTTTACTACAATATCGTATATATCTGGTTTGTTTACTGCATTCCACTCAAACTTTAAGAGCGAAATATTTTTATATCCTTTTACATTCAACTCTGTTAAAGGTTGGCTCAAATAACCCATATCATACCACTCACCGTTGGCTTTTATTGATATTGAGGGTAACTCCTCTTCGCTACTCTCATATTTTGAGTTGTGATATATCTCTATTGTCTCAAAATCAAGATTTTCAGTAAACTCATACTCTAACCATCCCTCCTCCATTGCTTGGTATGATGTTGCAAGAGAGCGGTCGTCAAGGGCTGTTGTATAGGCGTTGTTGTTATCCTTTGCAACGGCTATCTCTTTTCCTTCATACACCTTTATTTTTACTACTTTAAGCCAATTGTTTCCGGTTGCACTGTTTAATTTAAATTGTACAAATCGTGCAACATTGCTTCCTGTTATAGAGAATGTTTTATCTACTATATCGGCAGATGTGAAGGTCTGCAAGTTTACCCATTGTCCTCCATCGTTAGAGATTTGCAACACGCAATCGCCTGACGGTTGGTCGTTGCTATCGAACGTAACTTCTATTTTATATATTCCTTTTGATGCTCCTAAATCTACTCTTATATAATCTCCTGCTTGTTGTGCACGGTTACTCCAGAAGAAACTATCATTACTATAATTTACAACATTTGCTACTTCATTGTTATCATATTGTGGAATATTTGTTTCTGCTCCAATTGGTGTTAATACTCCTGATTTGGGGATATTGATTGTTATAGAACTTACGCCTATAGGTTTTGTTACATCTCGGCTTACATTGCGTATTCTAATGTACGCCAACTCTATTGGTGTTGTTCCGTTAGGGGTAAATTCATACCACTCTTTTCCGTTTACCGAATACTCGTAATAGAACTCGCTTGGGAGTGTGTTTGAGGATACCGACACTGTTACCTCGTTCTTTTTGTTCATATTTATTCCAACATATTCGCCAGTTGCTAAACTTACGTTACTTAAATTTTGTAATGTTATTGCCTCTGTTGTTGTTGACAAACTGACATTATAGGGTAAATATGTTAGATTATGGATTATCTCTGGAATACGTGAACGCTCAGGCAATGTTGGTGCATAATCGGGATATTTTGTCATGATAAAATCTACAAAAGGTTCCATATTTTGTTGTGCTGGATGCACTTCAAAGTATCGGGCTGATGCCTCGGAGCCTGTTCCCTCTACTGTGTATGCAATGAATGCTGAGTCTTTATGTAATTTTGAATACTCTCCCGCTATGTTTGCATAATCTGTCCAACGACTTAATGCTCCGGGAGATTTCATCCATGTTAATGCTCCATTTATGATATTTGACATTGATGCGAGTTTTCTACTCCAATATTTTATGTCTTCAAACATAAGAGTCTCATCTTTTACATCGCTTGTTTCCATTGCTTCCAACGCTTTGCAAGCGTCATAAATCTCTTTTGTTTTTGTTATCAACTGGGTTGTTGATGATGGTAAATTATTATTACTATATGAATCTTTGAATGAGTTATAAAGATTTACCATTTCGGCCGGCTCTTGTGTTGCATCAGTATTCACGCAGAATGTTTTAAAGGCTGATGCCAAATCGGGTTTATCGGGGAATAGATACGCAAAACAGTCTTCCCAATTCTGTTGAGAGTTAAATGATGCAGTGTTCCAGCAGTAGTCTGCTCCACCAAATAAAAATACTTTTGATGCCGATGCCTCTTGCATGGTATTGAATACTACTCCTCCTAAGGCTGTCATTGGTGCATTTTGAGCGGTATATCTATAATTCATATGATTCATATATATTCTATCATCATAATTATCATTACAGTTGTTATTCCACCAGAATAGTGGATTACGATTGATAACCTGCTTCATAGTTTTGCAATTTGAGTCGGTAATGTTCGACCACACATCGCTTCCGGTAAATGCTACTACTATATCTGGATCTACATCATAGAGGTCTATTAATGAGCCTACGGTATGGGCTATTGAGTACGCTGTGGGGACAAAAAACAAGGGCGAAACTTTTTGCTCAGGTGTTGCTGTGGCTGTATTGTATTTTGCTTTAAGTTTTGCTTGTACTTGTGCAGGAAGATATGCTGTCATTTCGGAACTTGGTACAAAGGTCATATCATCAATGAAGACACCAAATCCTCTTACTCCAAGTTGGTACATGCGATCAAATTTATCCATTATCTTCTCTATTCCTGGATTCATCTCTGACGGAGAATTAAATCCCATTCCTCCATGTAATCCGGGGTGAATAGCCCATACAAAATCCACATTACACTCTTTTGCTTTGGTTGTAATTGTAACAAAGTCTTGTTGTGTAAGGAGTCCTTTTTTTCGTTCTTCGTCAGTAAGAGTGGTTGGATAATCTTCATACCAAGAGCCTGCGTGATATGGATCGGCTTTAGGTCCGTAGATGAATGTATTGAGTTTATACAACTTAAAGAATTCTAACATCGACAATATTTGATCAACAGTAAATGGCATTCCGTAAAATCCTTCTACCAAACCACGATATTGAGTATATGCGTAATCTTCTATTGTAACAGGGTTTAGAGTTTTGTCACTATCAAGCATTTGACGCAGTGTTGATATTCCATAGAATACCGAATTATTTGCATCACCAAGAATAACAATATTTCCATCATTTGTTACATGCAATAGATATGGATCATACTTGTTTGATGCCGCTGAAAACACACTACGCGATAGACCACATTGTGTTGCATAGGCATCGGCCTCTTTTCCCGAACCATTAACTCCCACATAAAGATATTTATTTGTTGACAAGGGGCGTGTAAAAGCAGGAGATATACCTTTTGCTTTTAAAGCCTCAGATATATATGTTTTTACATTCTCAGGCACTCCCTCTTCAAGAACTACATTTACTCGGTTTGTAAGTGTTACCTCTCCACTGCCCATTGTAATTTTTTGGGGTTTGGGATAGATTGTATAATTCGCAAATGTGTTTGTAACTATAAATACTAAAAACAGTAGTGTAATTAATTTTTTCATATTGTAAGTGTTTTTGTTTTTAACTGTTTGGGAGATAAAAAAATACCTCTGCTTTCGCAAAGGTAAAAAATATTTTAAATATTATACTGTTTTTTGTATGTTTATTATCAGTTGTCGGTTTCGTAACCTCAATCGCCCTACGGATAGTTTTTAGTTGTTAGTAACAAACTATTCCAAATAGAGATAGTCGTAATGAATCAATGCACGTCCGCCTTTGTTTCCTGCCAATGTGCGGGCCTTTGTGCTGTCGCACGATACTTTCCCCACTCCTATTGACTCTCCCTCTGTTGTTACTATTTTTACTATATCATCTTTTTCAAACTCTCCCTCTACCGATACTACTCCAATTGGCAATAGGCTCACAGCCTCCTCTGATAAAAGTTTTGCCTTTGCTTTTTCATTTATCACCAACGATCCTTTTGCATAACCGTCAGAGTGGGCTATCCATTTTTTTACACTCGAGATCTCTTTTGTTGAAGGGGTAAAAGTTGTGTGTATAACATCACTTTGGGGTTTTAAAAGGTCAGGCAAAATATTTTCACGTGTACCGTTTGCAATAATAACGGTTATTCCCTCTTTTGCAACCTTTCGTGCAATGTTGGTTTTGGTTATCATTCCTCCTCGCCCAAACGATGATTTTTTTGTTTGAATAAATTTTGAGAGGTCTTTGTCGGCAGCAGTTATCTCTCTTATTACGGTAGTACCTTCATCGGCAGGGTTTCCATTGTATATGCCATCAATGTTACTCAATATTATGAGTGCCTCCATATCCATCATTGTGGCTATGAGTCCCGAGAGTTCGTCGTTATCGGTAAACATCAACTCGGTTACTGCAACGGTGTCGTTTTCGTTTACAATGGGTATTACCTTGTTCTCAAGCATCACCTCGATACACTGCTTCTGGTTTAGATATAGACGGCGTGTTGAGAAACACTCCTTCATTGTAAGTACCTGTCCGCAACTTATTCCATGTTTGCTGAACAACTCGTAGTAGTTGTTCAGGAGTTTTACTTGCCCCACTGCCGAGAATAACTGACGCGACTTTACTGCATCAATTTTTTTGTCGAGGTGCAACTCGCCTCGTCCCGAAGCAACTGCTCCCGATGACACAAGTATTACCTCAACACCATTGTGGTGTAGTTGCGCAATTTGTGCCACAAGCGAAGCCATACGCTCTTTGTCAAGCATACCATCTTTGCCTGTAAGCACATTACTGCCAATTTTTATTGCTATGCGTTTAAATCGGTACATCGCACAATGTTATATCTATTTCTTACGAATTTCGTAGCGTTTAATCTTACCGCTTATTGTTTTGGGCAACTCTTCTACAAACTCTACCACACGAGGATATTTGTAGGGTGCTGTGGTTCGTTTTACGTGGTCTTGAATCTCTTTTACGAGTTCTGCTCCTGCCTTGCTCTTGTACTCTTTTGATAGAACTATTGTTGCCTTAACCACTTGTCCTCGAACTTCATCGGGTACTCCTGTTATGGCACACTCTACAACAGCAGGGTGTGTCATCAAGGCACTCTCTACCTCAAAGGGTCCAATGCGGTAACCTGATGATTTGATTACATCATCGGCACGTCCTACAAACCAGAAGTATCCGTCTTCATCACGCCATGCAACGTCACCTGTATAGTATATTCCATCGTGGTGAGCCTCTTCAGTTAGTTCGGGGTTACGATAGTAGCCCATAAACAATCCAAGGGGTTTGCCTTTGTCGGTACGAATTACAAGTTGTCCTTGCTCTCCGTCCTCTGCCCAGCGTCCGTCAGAAGTTAATAGGTCAATGTCGTATTGTGGGTTGCGTACTCCCATTGAACCCGGTTTTGGAGTTATCCAAGGGTAAGTTGCAACGGTTAGGGTTGTTTCGGTTTGTCCAAATCCCTCCATAAGTTTTATACCTGTTAAACGGTAAAACTCATCATAAACTTTGGGATTTAATGCCTCTCCTGCTATTGTGCAATATTTCAATGATGAAATATCATATTTTGTAAGATCCTCTTTGATGAAGAAACGGAATACTGTTGGTGGGGCACAGAACGAGGTGATTTTGTATTTGCTTATCATCTTAAGCACATCATCTCCTTCGAACTTCTCAAAGTCGTATGTAAATACGGTTGCTCCTGCAATCCATTGTCCGTATAGTTTTCCCCACACGGCTTTTCCCCAGCCTGTATCGGCAAGTGTCAGGTGTAGGCTATCCTCTTTAAGGTTGTGCCAATATGAGCCTGTTATTATGTGTGCCAATGGATAGGTGAAGTCGTGGATAACCATTTTTGGGTTACCTGTTGTTCCAGAGGTAAAGTACATTAATGATATATCATCGTTTTTATTGGGGTTTTGAGGTTTTACAAATGGTGCAGCCTCCTCAATTCCTTTGTGGAAATCTTCCCAGCCTTCGGGGATTTTTGGCCCTATTGAGATACATTTCTCTAACGATGGAGATTTCTCGATAGAGTTGTTTATATGGTTGATTACTATATCATCGCCCACTGCTACTATTGCTTTTATATCGGCAGCATTACAACGATATATTATATCTTTTTCGGTTAATAGGTGTGTTGCAGGTATTACTACTGCTCCAAGTTTGTGAAGTGCTACTATTGAGAACCAAAACTCATATCTACGTTTTAAGATAAGCATTACCATATCTCCATGACCTATGCCTAAGGAACTGAAATATGATGCTGTTTTGTCGCTCTCACGTTTCATATCTGCAAAGGTAAAATCAATATGTTCGCCTTCGCTGCTTACCCATGTCATTGCTATTTTGTCAGGCTCTTTCTCTGCCCACGCATCTACTATATCGTATCCAAAGTTAAAGTTCTCAGGGACATTAACTTTGTAATTTTTCATAAAGTCCTCTTGTGAAGAGAACGATGTCTGTTTTAAAAATCTTTCTAACATATTTCAAGTGGGATGCTCCCTTTTTTACATTATTATTGCAAGAAATTTTACAGGTTTGCCGTCCAATGCTTTCATTCCGTGTGGACGTTGTGCATCAAAATATATGCTATCTCCCTCGTTTAGAATTATCTCTTTACCTGCTATCTTTAGCATTAAACGACCTTCAATTACCATATTGAACTCTTGACCTGAGTGAGTGTTCTCATGTATAGGTGTATCATCACTTTTGGGTTCAACGGTTACAATAAAGGGATCGGCTTTACGATTACGGAAACCTGCTCCCAACGATTGATATTTATATGCTTTTGTACGCTCTACTGCTGCTCCCTGTCCTTTGCGTGTTAAAAAATAACTGCTCATGTGAGGCTCATCACCAAACATAAGAACTGATAAATCAACTCCACAACTTTGACTGATTTTATGTAATACACTTACGGGAATATCTACTCTACCCGATTCGTAGTTAATATATTCACTCTCTTCAATACCACTCATCTGTGCCATTTCTGCTGGAGTAATATCCAAGGCATCGCGTAAACCTTTTAACCTTGTGGTTATTTGTATTAATTGATCGTTCATAATATAAAACTGTTATGTTTTAGAGTCGCAAATTTATAAAAAATAAGCGAAAATGCTACATTTTATTCTTTACATAGATTTTAATTTTGTTAATTATTTAGAATTTATTTTTCTATTTTTTACAATTCTTTCGTTCTCTGATATAATTCTTCAGATTTTTTATGCCTGATACCCCAAGAATGGTAAGTCCTGTATATTGTGTTGTTTTTGCCAATCCAAAGAAGATAAACCATAGCACTCCTTTGGTAGCAGCACTTATGGGAAGTGCCATTTGAGCAAACGAAATTATGTAGAAAGGTATGCACAATGATAAGATTATCATTCCTGTTTTGGGTGATAATCTTTTTAAGTAGGCAACTACTCTTGAAAATAGTTTTTTTATGTTCTCCTTTATGCGTTTAATCATTATTGCTTTACCTCTGAAAATATGCAAAGATAATTACATCATCGTTATTATTCAAAAAAAATTATTTATCTTCGCAATATTGTGAGTTATATTAAAAAACAAGATTATGAAATCTTTTATATCATTTTTAGCAATTGTATCTGCAATTATAGTGTCATCGTGTAAAAGTTCTGTGCAACCTCCTGCTCCCTTATACCCTGTCCCAAACGAAAGACAGTTATCATATATGCACAACCCCCATGCGGCATTTATCCACTATGGTATGAATACTTATACTAACAAGGAGTGGGGCGATGGACATGAGAAGGTTACATCGTTTAACCCTTCAGATACTGTTGATACCGACCAATGGGCAAGAGTATTAAAGGAGTGTGGTTTTGACCGTATTGTTTTTACGGGTAAGCATCACGATGGTTTCTGTTTATGGCCATCGAAAGCAAACAAAGTTAATCCGCACACTATTGCTCAATCGCCATACCTTAATGGCAATGGGGATTTGTTTGAGCAACTATCTGAATCGTGTACAAAATATGGTATTGATATGGGTGTTTATCTTTCGCCTTGGGATGCCTACGAAGAACACGTGGGTGGGAACTACACTTCAGAGTTATACAACGATTTTTATGTTACTCAACTCAACGAGGTTTTAAGTAAATATGGCAGATATAATGAGAAACTTGGACGCAGGGAGATTGTTGAAATTTGGTTAGATGGAGCAACTGGCTCTAATAATCCTCCTGTTTATGATTTTAACAGGTTTGTTGATGTTATGCGAAAGTATCAGCCTACTGCCTATATTTGGATTGATGCCTTGCGTGCCTTTAAAAGTTGTGCAATGGGCGACACCTGTAAGGTTGATGGAGCATGGGCTATGAACGAAAAAGGACAGGCTCCTGACCCCTGCTGGCACAAGATGGATACTTGTGGTGTTACTACTGATGATTGTAAAAATCGCCCCAATGGGGAGTTCTTCTTCCTGCTCGAGGCAGATGTATCTATTCGTAATGGGTGGTTTTATGGCGATGGTGGAGGTGTGAAATCGGCTACCGACCTATTTAAGGAGCGTTATATGAAATCTATTGGACGTGGTACTCCGCTTATATTAAATATTCCGCCAGACAAAAACGGAAGGATTACTGACGAGTACATTGCTATTCTGAAAAAATATAAGGAGTATATCGACACCACTTTTGATAATAATATTATTCCTTCAAATACAACCGCAAGTGCTACCGAAGTGAGAGGTAACTGCAATACCTACGCAGCCAATAAGAGTATTGATAATGATTACGATACCTATTGGACAATGAACGACAGTTCTACCACTGGTAGTATTACTCTCGATTTTGGGGAGTATGTAAAATTTGATATTGTGCAGTTTCAGGAGTATATTCCTTTAGGTCAACGTGTTGCCGAGTGGAGCGTGGATGTTAAAACCAATGATGGTTGGCAAGAGTATGCCAAAGGCTCTACCATAGGTTATAAGCGAATTGTTCAGGGTAGTGTGGTTGAGGCAGAGGCTGTAAGATTAAATATCACCTCTTCTCTTGCTGTTCCGCTAATAAACGAGTTTGGAGTATTCCTTTCGCACGAAGATTTAAGAGAGGAGAGTTCATTGGTAGATAATGGCAGTGGCAAGTTTATTATTGAACCTGACTTTATATCAGTGAAAGAGACCGATGGAGAAGTTTCTGTTAAAGTTAAACTTTTGAATGGTGGGGAGCAAGAGTGCTCGGTTTATGTTGCAACGCTACCAGGTTCAGGTGTTCAGGGAAAGGTTTATGAAGACCGCACTGCAACTCTTATATTTCCAGTAGGAGTTACCGAACAGGAGTTTAAAGTAAACATTATAAACAACCAAAATAATGAAGGCGACAAAGATTTCTTTATACAACTCTCAAATGCAACGGGTAAAGGTGTAACAATTGGAGAGAAATCGACTGTTAGAATTTTGGTTGATGATGATGAGAGTTAAAATATAGAAACTCTATTTTTGCCAATTATTTAAGTTATCGACATAATAACACTCTTGAGTATCTCTCCCCTGACAAGGGGGAGAGTATTTATGGCATTTATTGTTCGCTTATACTTTGTAGTGCTGTATCAGGGAGTATTAGATTCTATCCAATACCTTTTCAATTAGCGAAGGCATACCGCTTTTGTAGTTGGTGTTTGCCGAGTGTGTTGCTCGCCCTGCTATGATATTGCATACTGTTGCGGCTTTATGCCCCATCAAAAGTGCTAATCCTGCAAGTGCTGCACCCTCCATTTCGTAATTGGTAATTCGTTCATTGCCATAACGGAAACTCTGAATCTTTGCGTTTAACTCAGCATCGGCAAGAGGTAAACGCAAATATCTGCCTTGTGGACCATAAAATCCATTTGCCGATATGGTTACTCCCTCCTGCATATCGCCTTGGTTTAGACGAGAGACAAGTTCAGAGTTGGCACTAACAATATAGGGTGTGGCGTGTTGAGGATTCCACCCCACAGCCTTACAGAATTTTTCTTCAAAATCGAGGTCGCACACACTATCCCTACCAGCATAAAAGTTTAATACTCCATCAAATCCCATAGAGCGGACAGAGATTAGGTTTGTTCCTAACTCAATATCGGGTTGTAATCCGCCTGACGTACCTATACGAACAATGGTAAGACTCTTCTTCTCCTCCTTTACAGTACGTGTAGCAAAATCAACATTTACCAAAGCATCCAACTCACTCATTACAATATCTATATTGTCTCCGCCTATACCATGCGACATTGCAGTTATTCTCTTTCCCTTATAACTGCCTGTTATGGTATGAAACTCTCTGCTTGAGATATTACACTCAATTGTATCAAAAAACTCTGCTACCATATCTACTCGAGCAGGATCGCCCATCATAATTATTTTATCTGCTAACTGCTCTGGGAGAAGATGAAGATGAAATACTGTACCATCGGCATTTATAATAAATTCCGACTCGGGGATGCGTCTGTTTTCCATAATATGCAACTAATATATATTATTTGCTAAAGTAACTATTTTTTTCGGTTAAAAACAAAAATAGGTTATTTTTTTAAGTTACTATTTGCAGTTTTATAAAAAAGTATTACCTTTGCATCGGTTTACCAAGCCCAGATGGCGGAATCGGTAGACGCGCTGGTCTCAAACACCAGTGGATTCACTTCCATGCCGGTTCGACCCCGGCTCTGGGTACTACGGAGAGAGTTGAAAAACTTTCTCCGTTTTTTATTCAATCCTCGTAAATCGTTAGGGTAGTTTATCAAGATTTGACTTATAGCCTACCTCCAGTTATTAATGAGGTAAATTGGGGAAGAATCTTTTTTAGAATATTAAAAATTAATACGCCTACTGCTATTGTTAACATTGGTGCAGCAACATATATAAATATAGTTTGTATCTCTGTTGTAGGCTCTATACATTTTATAAGCACCTTTGTAAATAGTGTTAAAGGCATTGCGTGGTAGGCATATATAAAGAAATTTGAGTTGTATAACAACCTGTTAGGCTCTATTTGTCTTTTTTGTAATATACTAAGGGTGATATTAAAAAGTGATATTATCATACTAAATATACATGTATTATATATTACATCTACTATTCCATTGGGCAGATTGCGGGCATCATCAATATTGTGCATAATTAATTCAAATGTCAATAGTAATATGCTCAATAGATAACTTAAATTTTTGATTTTCTTAATAACATTAAGGCTATATGGTTTTATTGAGAATATAGCCCCTAAAGCAAAGAAAAAGAAAGCAACAGTTTTGAAACCTGGCACTCCTATGTTTATATTGAATGCCCATAAAATACCTAATGCTAAAACACAATATATATTAGTTTTTTTTATTGCGTAATATATGATTGGAGAGAGCAATATAACAACCATCAAATCTCTTATAAACCAAAGTTGATAACATATAGGCATTCCAAGTTTATAACTCCAAAAAGCCTTTATCCAGTCGGTTATGGTGTAATCTACAATTAATTTGTTTTCCCCCGATGCCATTGAAGGTATAAATGTTTGCAACATGAAGAATAGTAGTATTACTGCCAAATTCCAGAAAACATAAGGGATTAGTAGTGTTTGAGCACGGCTCCTTATTTTTCTTATATACTCTTTTGTTGTAAATGCTTGTAGATTATAAAAGAAGAGATAACCCGAAAATATATAGAAAATTGGTACCGCTATATGGGATATAAGTTGCGATATCAAAAATGATAAATTGCTGTATATTGGGAATGTTTCTAAATTAAACTGAAAGTTTTCTCCTCCCATTGAAATAGTAGAAAATTCGGCATGAATCATTACTACCATTACAATCAACGGGAAACGAAGGATTTTAATAAGTTCTAATTCCTGCCCTTCTCTAAGCAACATTTTGTAACTTGTTAATATATTCCTAATAACATTTACCTTAGCAAGAGACTGATACTTTATAGCCGAGTGATTCTAATCTATTGGCTATTTTATTCATCTCTTCTGGAGAGATTTTTTGTAGATTCTTTTCAGGAGTGTCGCGGTCAATTGTGTATATCATTATCATTTTTGGGTTTACCTCTTTTACTGCTTCAATCCATGCCGATAACTCCTCAGGTGTTGTATTGTCAATCTCCTCTCCGTTGTGAGTGCCTCGTAGGAACATTGTTTGCAAGATGAAGTCTCCGTTAAATCGTTTCAATCCCTCAATGTGCTGGCGTACCGAAAGGGTACTATTATTTGGGGCATTTATGATTTTAAATGTTTTCTCTATTGCCGAATCAAGTTTGAGGATATTGTTATCTACCCTGTTCAATGCTCTAAATACTGAATCATCAGTAACACGTGTTCCGTTTGAGAGTACCGATATTTTTACTTCAGGGTAGTATTGGTTGCGTAACTCTATTGTGTCAGATATTATCTCCTCGAACTCAGGGTTGAGGGTTGGCTCTCCGTTTCCTGCAAAGGTTATTACGTTTAACTCCTCTCCTGCCTCTTTCATTGCCGAAAGGCGTTGTTGTAGTGCTTCACGAACTTGGGGGCGTGTGTGAAGGGCTTTGTCTCCTCTGCGTTCGCTGTTATATCCACACTCACAATATATGCAATCAAATGAGCATACTTTCCCATATGTGGGCAAAAGGTTTACTCCCAACGATATTCCCAAGCGGCGACTGCGAACAGGGCCAAATATTATATCTTCAAATAGTTTTGTTGACATTCTTATATGGTTATTTTGTTGCAAAATTAACTAATATTTGGGATTTTGTATCTTTTTATATCTAAATATCTATTACCTTTACACCGCAAATGAGAAAGTACGTTGCATACATAATTGGTATTATTGGTTTTTTTCTTCTATCGACTAATGTAAAAGCCGATGGAAGCACTAACCCTTATCTCGACAGGTACCCTATTTTTAGCGATCCCTATCTTGCTGTTATTGAAACAGGCGACACGGTGATTATGATTAACATAAGACCTGTTTTTTGTATGCCTGAATATAAGTTCAAGAACAAAAAGGATGAAAAGTTCTATTGGAAAACGGTAAGGGATGTGAAGAAGACTTTACCATATGCCAAGATGGTCAGGGCGGCTCTTATTGAGACATACGAGTATGTGCAGACTATTCCTGAGGAGGAACGTGCTGCTCACTTTAAACAGATGGAGAAAGATATTTTCAATGAATATAAACCTGTTCTAAAAGAGTTTACTTACTCTCAGGCTAAGATGCTTATATTGTTGATTGACAGAGAGTGCAATCAAAACTCCCACCATATTTTAAAGGCTTTTCTTGGTGGTTTCAGGGCTGGATTCTGGCAAACATTTGGCCGCATGTTTGGTCTGAACCTTAAAGATGACTACGAGCCTAATAAGAAAGAGAAAGACCGCATTATTGAACGCGTCTGTATTCTGGTTGAGAGCGGAATGCTTTAAAGTGTTGTTTGTTGTCGGTTTTGTAACCTCAACTGCCCTACGGGTAGTTTTTAGTGGTTAGAAATAAATAATCCCTTTTGAAGTAGTTTCAAAAGGGATTATAATTTGTGTATCAAAGGTGACAAATTTATATATTGTAAGTTGCAATATTAGGTTTATTAATGCACACTCTTTTTTTCTGAAAAACTAATATCTACCCCCGAAGGGGCGGCGAAGCCGACAACTAACAATTTGTTGTGGTTCTTACCTCAACACTATTATAGGTTATATGTTCCTTCTACAAGGTTACCCATTGCCCATACTGCGCGTATATTCAAATCATCGTCAAGAATCATGATGTCTGCATCTTTATCTTTTTGCAATGAGCCTTTGCGATCATATACGTTCATAATCTTTGCAGGTGTCTCTGATGCCATACGTATTGCATCATCTAATGGTATCTCTGCTTTTTGAACTAATGTGCGGATAAGTCGGTCCATTGTTGCTACTGATCCTGCAAGGGCTGTACGGTCGGCAAGTTTACATACGCCATCTTCAATGATTACACGTGGATCAAATGCTGTTTTGCTATCACTTGCTGCACATGCAAGGGCATCGGTGATTACACATGCTCGCTCCACTCCTTTGATATGGTGTATTAGTCGTAATATTGTTGGGGGTACGTGAATACCATCGGCAACAACCTCTACTGTCATATCTTCGTGAAGGTATATACTCTCTACTGTTCCCTCGTATTTATACTCACGGCGCTTGTGAAATCCGGGCATTGCATTATAGAAGTGCGTTGCGTGTGTATATCCGTTCTTGCGTGCTGCATGTATATCGTCATACTCCGCTTGTGTGTGGGCTACTGATGCAAGTATACCTTTTGATGTGATATATTTACCAAATTGCATTGCTCCTGGTAACTCTGGTGCTGCGTCCCAACGTTTGATACAGTGCCATTTTTCTACAAGAGGAATGTACTCATTTGGATCAGGGTTTTTGATATTCTCAGGTAATTGTCCTCCTGCCATTGCCATATTTAGGTAGTGTCCTTCAAGGTGAAGTCCAAGCACTGGACTGTTGGGCTCTGCCATAAGTTTGGTACATGTCTCAGCAGCAGCCTCAATCATTGGAACTGTTGATGATGACAAAGTGGGGAATATACTTGTTGTTCCGTGTTTCATATGTGCCTGAATTGCTCCGCGGAAAGCCTCCTCTGTCCCTTCCATAAAGTCGCAACCGCCACCTCCATGAATGTGAATCTCTACACCACCTGGTACTACATACATACCTTTTGCGTCTATTACTTCTGCTCCTATTACAGCAAGGTCGCAGTTTGTTACCTCAAGAATTTTGTTATCACGTATGATAACTGAACCATCTTTTAACCATCCTTGGGGTGTTAGAATTTTAGCATTAATAATTTGCTTAAGCATAATATTTATGTTAGTTATTGTGTTTTAACTATTTATACAAGTAAAGTGGTGCAACAAGTATCCATTATTACATTCCTCAATTGCAAAGGTATTTATTTTATTGGTTATTAACTATTTTTTTGAACTATTTTTAAAAATAATTGTTATTTGTTATTTGAGACAACTTCTTTAACAATCTTAGATATCTTATTTTGTTCTATATTTTCCAATAAGCAGCGGCAAATATTTTTGAGTAAAGGTTATTATTGGAATAAATATAAATAGTATTAATAGCGACCATACATAATCGAGAAACGATGGCTCATTGAATATTTTGCGTAAGATTTGTACCAGAAATATATGAAAACCTAATATTAGGATTGATCCTACAGAAATCGTTCTCAACCATCCTAAATTGTATCTTTCAAGGTATTTACATATAAAGAATATCATTGCTGTTCCACTTACTCCTCCTAAAAGATATAAGAATATATTATCTCCAAAATCTGCTGTGTACATTTTAACATCACCATTATATAAGTAACAAATATATACACACACTAAACTTGATAAAAAATATATTATAGTTTTTGGTGTGACTTTATAAGAATTCAAATATATCTTGAATTTTGACATATAAAAGCCTATCATAAAGAACGGATAACAACAAAACAGATTGATTAATGATGAGGGATTATGTTGTATGTTATATCCTAAAATAACAAATTCTTCTATATATATAATCCACGATATTAATAGGAAAAGGAGTGTTAAAACTAAATCAATTATATATCCTCGAGTGTACTGAAAAACTATCTTAATTAAGATAAGAGTATATATAAACCAACACTCTTTGAATATATTCCACATTCCCAATACAAGATTTATTGGGAGTTTTATTAATTCACCTATATTGTAACGTCCTAAAACTATATCTCCTAATGTTCTGACACTATATGCCAATAGTGTTATTATTATCATGGGCAAAGCAAGGTTGTACCATAGTTTTTTCCAGAACTCTTTTTGATTACTCACTCGTTTGCTTAAAAATCCTGATATAATAAAGAAAAGAGGTACACTAAAAACATATATTAATTTATGTCCAATAGAGAAGAAATGGCCTAAAACAATAAGATACATTCCTATTGCCTTCATATAATCAATCCACAGCAGCCGCTGTAAAGATTTTGAGATAGGGGGGGGGTAAGTTTATCATTATCAAGCATTTATCTTAATCTGTTATTTGTAAAATATGGTGCTGCTACTTTGCGGAACTGCACAAGGGCAATGGCTACTAATACTACTCCTAGCATATATGCTGCTCGGTAACTATGCAAATCGGCTATTGCTCCGCCTACTACTACTCCTATCCCTACTCCTACATCCCAAGAGGTTAGATAGGTTGAGTTTGCTGTGCTTCGGCGTTCATGAGGTGCAAGGTTTACAAACATTGTTTGTACTGGCGGACATATCATTCCATACGAAAATCCTAACACAAATGCCGAAGCGTAAAAGGCTATTGGGGCTGTGAGGAATATAAACATTGCATATCCTATGAATAGTCCTAACATTCCTGCTGTGATTAGTTCTATTACTCTGCCTTTTCGCAAATGCGGCCCGTTGCTTATACGCGCACTTATTAATCCTAATGCCATAAGCATAAAGAATGGCCCTGTGCTATTTTCTATTCCTACTTCATCTCGTGCATAAACGGCTAAATAGGTTGATAGTATTCCATAACTGAACGAGAGAAGCATAAAGGTTATGCTCTCGTGTGTTCCTTTTATCAGAAAGAATCTATCGAGTGATATGGGTGAGGTGCTTATGGCTTTTGGGGGGATTGTCTTCTTTGGCATTTGCACCATCAATATCATAACAAATCCTACGGCACAGGCTATAAAGGCACACAAGAAGAGTGCCTCATAACTCCCAAAGAAGTTATAGGTGGCAAATGAGATTGTTGGTCCTAATGCCATTCCAAGATTATTGCTTATTCCGTAATATCCTATTCCCTCGTTACGCCGAGATGTGTGCAATACGTCTATTGCTACGGTACTGTTTGCAACAGTTATAAATCCAAATATTAATCCATGTATTGCCCTTATTACCGCAAATGTTATTATATTCCCGGGTATTATATAGGTACAGAACAGTAGGGCAAATGCTCCATAAAATATTAACTGCATTGGTCGGCGTGGTAGCGTGTCTAACATGAATCCTGCAAAGGGTCGTATTATTAATGCTGTTATTGTGTAGAGCGACAACACTACTCCTATCTGTGTATGGGTTGCATTGTACTCTTGCTGCATATAGAGTGGCAACACTGGGAGTATTGTAAAAAAGGCAAAAAACAACAAAAAGTTTCCTGCCAATACTAATAAAAAATTTCTGTTGAAAAGCCTCTCTTTTTCCATCGCTCTATATCTCTTTGGGGGTAGGGAGCAATAGGAATATGCTCTCGGGACCCATGTTGAACAGAAGGTCTAATATTGAAAGGTCAGGGATAAATCCGTGTCGCTTTGAAAATACTTGGTAATATGGTAATAACTTCTCTTGCTCAAAGATAGGTTGTTTGGGATGTATCTTTTCTCGTAAATCTGTATCTCCTGCTTGTGGTTGTATATACTCTGTGCTATACTCTATTTTAGGAGTTATATTCAATAGTGAGCAGATGGTGTTTTGTAACTCAATATTGAAGTCATATAGATATTTGTATCGGTTTGGCTCATAGAATGGGCGTAACTCATCAGAGTAGTACTCAAAGTATGGTGATGATTGGTATGCCGAGAAGATTGCTGTCCAATGCAAGTGTTGCCAATTGTCGTGAGAGGATATACGAACATCGCGTGTCAATACTTTTCCCGATGGTTTATCAATGGGTATTGACAAGGTCATAACTCCTGCCTCTGTTGCTATTTTGCATCTGTTACGATAACTCTGCTTTTGATAATTGCAACACGCCTCAACTATTACAGGCGAATTGTTTAACTGCCTGTAATATGATATGGGGGCTAAATATGAGGGTGTTAATATTACCATCTCTATTCTGATAAGGTCTCTACGGAACGGAAGAGCCTGTTAAAACGGATTCCTCCATTAAACAGCGATTTGTCTGGGTCAAGTGATAACCATACAAATAGTGGTTTTCCTACTATGTGATCTTCGGGTACAAATCCCCAATATCGGCTATCGGCAGAGTTGTCTCTGTTGTCGCCTAACATATAGTAGTAGTCCATTTTGAAGGTGTAGTGTGTTGTCTCCTCGCCATTTACATATATCTTGCCATCTTTTACTTCTGTATCATTTCCCTCATAGTTGCGTATTACTCTTTCGTATATAGGCCAGTTCTCAAGGGTTAGTTCTAATGTTTTGCCTCGTTGCGGTATCCATAATGGTCCGTAATTCTCTCTTGTCCATCCGTAATATCCTAATGGATATACGTCTCCTCCCATCATTTCGCCTGGCTCTTGCACTATTTGCGTTACTATTGGCATTGTCTCTAATTTAGCCTTTGCCTCTTGTGTTAATGGCATTCGATATACAGGATTATATGTTCCTTGCTCGTTTGTTTTAAATCCTAAAAATGCAAGTAAATCGCCATACTGATATGAGTTTTGTATCAGAATACGATCATCTTCAGAGACTCCTAAATCTTCGAAATGTTTTTTTGATAATCGTTTGTCAGGGGCAGATAACATTACATAATAGTTATATTGTAAATATCTGGGATTTTTGGCGGCAACAGAGTTTATATATATCTGATTATTACGTATCTCAAAGGTGTCGCCCGGCATTCCTACGCAACGCTTTACGTAATTTTCTCTTCTATCTACTGGACGATAGATTACTTCGCCATATGTTCGTTGGTTGTTTTTGATATTCTCCTTGCCATATATGTGAGAGAGGGTATAGTAATCAGGGTTTGATACTCTACTTAATACTGTATCTCCTGCTGGAAAGTTAAATACTACTATATCGCCTCGTTTTATCTTGCCTGTTCCTTTTAATCGCTTATAGTCTAATTGTGGTTTATCAATGTATGATTTACAATTTAATATTGGCAAGGTGTGTTGTGCTAATGGAAACGATAAGGGTGTCATGGGTACTCGTGGACCATAACTTAATTTGCTTACGAGCAAATAGTCTCCTACCAACAACGATTTTTCAAGTGATGATGATGGTATTTTGTAGTTTTGAAATATAAAAGAGTTTATCAAATATACTGCTACCAAAGCATATAGTATGGCATCAATCCACTCAAACACTTTGCGAAGTGCCGGGTTTTTGATTTTTCGCCATGCTCTCCATGGTATATATTCGGTTAAGTATATATCTACAAATAGTATCAGCAATATCAACAAGAGGTAATTGCCCGACCATATTGTAAACCCTATTAGTAGTAATGAGGCTAAGGTAAAGCGTATCCAACGCGATTTTTTTATGCCTGTGAATCTACTCTTTTTTTCTTGTTCCGACATCTATTTTATAATTTGTTTTTGTTACTATCTATTCTCAATATATGTTTTTAAAATTTCAACATATCTTGCATTGTGATAAAGCCAGTTTTGTCTTTTATAAACTCTGCTGCCACTACTGCTCCAAGTGCAAATCCTGCTCGGCTCTTTGCATCGTGTGTTATTGTTATGGTATCAACTTCTGACTCGTATTTTATAGTGTGAATACCAGGTACTTCATCTCGGCGAATTGAGGTTATTCCTATCTCTGTTGATTTTGGTTCTACTCCCTCTACCCAAGCATCTTTACGTGTGATATTATCTATTATTCCTTCGGCAAGGGTTATTGCTGTTCCACTTGGGGCATCCAACTTATGTATGTGGTGTGTCTCCTCCATTGATACTTCATAGTTGGTAAATCCGTTCATTATTTTTGCCAAATATTGGTTCATGGCAAAGAATATATTTACTCCAAGACTAAAGTTTGATGAGTGGAAGAATGTACTTCCGTTTTCACATGCCTCTTTTACTTCGGGCATATTATCTAACCATCCTGTTGTCCCTGATACTACTTTTACTCCTGCCGCAAACGCTCTGCGATAGTTGTTCATTGCCGACTGTGGTTGCGAAAATTCTATTGCTACATCGGCACTTTTAAACTCAGGTGAGTTAAAATCATCTTGATTATCTATATCTATACGAGCCACTATTTCGTGACCTCTTGCTATGGCAATCTGCTCAATGGTCTTACCCATTTTGCCATATCCTATTAGAGCAATCTTCATATTTTTTCTTTATATTTGTTGAATACATCAAATATAGTCGGCACTCGCTTTGATAAATATTCAAGTAAACTTGATATTTCTCGCTCGTTTGTAACTATATTTGTAACAATTTGCGAAGATACAAATTTTTATGGAAAATATACTCTCTTTTGTATGGAGATATAATTTGTTGAAGGGTGGTAAGTTTACTCTCTCAAATGGAGAAAAGGCGGAGATTATATCTTCGGGTATGGATTGCAACGGAGATTTAATCTTTTCGGATGCTCTTTTGCGAATAGATGATAACACTCAAAAACTTCGTGTAGCGGTTTCTCCTGCCTCACATAAAGGCTGTGATATTTATGTTACCGATAGAGAAGAATCTTCTTTTGAGGGAACTCCTATGCTTATCTTGAACTTTTTAGATGAGGTAGAGATTCTGAGAAAGAAATTAATATCTAAATTTGAGGAACTTCCTTGTAATGAATATATTAAGGATATGCCCTCAATTTTTGTTACTGATCTTATCTCCTCGTTAGCAATTGAGAGATTGCAAGATAAAAGCGATAGAATTAAAGAGTGGTATAACTCTTACAATGGAGATTGGGAGGAGGTTTGCTATATCTCTGTTGCTCGCTCGTTGGGCTTTGGTGTTAATGGTAATGCTTTTGAGGCATTGGCTAAGGCTTTGCCTTTAAGATTTCTTCAAAAGCACTCTGACTCTCTTTTTCAACTTGAGGCTATGTTGTTTGGGGTTGCAGGACTACTCAACGACAATAGTTTGAGTGGGATTCCTTATTACAAAAGGTTAGCAAATGAGTTTGCCTTCTTACAAAATAAATTTGCTTTGCCTGTAAATGATATTAAGTTATGGAAGTTCTCAAGTGTTAGACCTTCTAATTTTCCTCATCAGAGAATTGCTTTATTTGCAGCCTTAATTCACTCATCAATGCCACTGTTTGCTAAGTTTGTTGATGCTGAGAGTGATGATGATTTACGAAAGATTTTTAATATTTATCCGAGTGATTTTTGGGATACTCACTATAACTTTACTTCTGAAACGCCTCCTCTCAGGAAATGCTTTGGGAAGGCTGCAATTGACCTTATTATTATAAACTCTGTTGCTCCTCTTTTGTATGCATACTCGGAGTATATACGAAACGAAAAGTTTGCCGATAGAGCAATATCTTTTCTGGAAGGGTGTAAGGCTGAGAATAATGGTATTGTTCGTAAATATGTTAATGGTGGTATTGAGTGTAAATCGGCTTTGGCTTCTCAGGCTTTCATCGCTCTTAATAACAACTACTGCAATCCTCGTAACTGCATTAGGTGCAAGATTGGTTATAAGATTTTTAGGGATGAGGTTAAGAAGAATTTATAAGTTATAAATATTGTTTTAAAACAAGAGAAGGGGGCTCATATGAAAGTGAACCTCCTTCTCTTTTATTATAACTTTTATTATAACTTTCAACTTTTTTTTGCTTTGGACTTTTTTGTTGTCTTTTTTGCAGGTTTATCGCCTTGCTCTGCAATAATATTTTTGCAATCTTCTATTGTTAAGTCCTCGGCAACTGCTCCTTTGGGAAGTTTATAGTTACTTTTCTTATATGCTATATAGGCTCCGTAACGACCGTTTATTATTTGCAACTCTGGTTCCTCTGCAAAGGTTTTTAATATTCGGCTTTGCTCTTCACTGCGCTTTGCTTCTATTAGTTGAATTGCCTCTTCGAGTGTTACCTCTAATGGTTTATACTCTTTTGGTAATGATGTAAATTTACCATCGTGGCGGATATAGGGACCAAATTTTCCTACTCCTATAACTATCTCTTTATCTTCAAATGTTCCTAATGTTCTGGGTAACGCAAATAGTTTTAGGGCTTGTTCTAAGGTTATGTTGCTTAGTGTTTGTCCTTCCATTAATGAGGCAAATATTGGTTTCTCCTCCTCTTCGGCAGTTCCTATCTGTACTACTGGTCCAAAACGTCCTATCTTTACTGATACTCTTCGTCCTGTTGCAGGATCGGTTCCCAATACTCGCTCTCCTACCTTATTGCCTGAGTGTTGCGATGAGGCAGACTCTACCTCTGGGTGGAATGTTTCATAGAATGTTGCGATTGCTCCGTTCCATGTATTCTCTCCGTCTGCTATACTATCAAACTCCTCCTCTACTTTTGCTGTAAAGTTGTAGTTCAATATGTCGGGGAAGTTCTCAGTTAGATAATCATTTACCACTATGCCTATATCTGTGGGTATTAATTTTCCTTTTTCGCTACCTACATTCTCGGTTTTAACGGTTGATGTTGTCTTACCTTTTTTTAGTGTTATTATCTTATACTCTCTTTTAACTCCACTCTTTGTTCCTCGCTCAACATATTCGCGTTGTTGTATTGTTGATATTGTGGGTGCGTATGTTGATGGACGGCCTATTCCCAACTCCTCGAGTTTGTGTACCAGACTTGCCTCAGAGTAACGAAGTGGTGCCATAGTGAAACGTTCTACTGCCTCTCCTGAATAAAGAGTTAATTTGTCTCCTTTTTGAATAGGTGGCAGTGCAGATATTTCACTCTCATTCTCACTATCTTCATCGTTTGTCTCAACGTACAGACGCAAGAATCCGTCAAACTTAACAACCTCCCCTGTTATCACAAATTTCTCTTCGCTATTAACTGCCTGAACACTTATTGTGGTTTTTTCAGTTTGTGCAGGGGTCATTTGTGATGCTACTGTACGTTTCCATATCAGGTCGTATAGGCGTTTCTCTTGTGAGTTACCCTCAATCTCACTATTTGCAATGTAGGTTGGGCGAATTGCCTCGTGTGCCTCTTGCGCCCCTTTTGAACTTGTATGGAAATTATGAGGGAATGAGTACTCTTTTCCAAACTTCTCAACGATTGTCTCTTTTGCTGTGTTTATTGCTAAGGATGACAAGTTAACCGAGTCGGTACGCATGTATGTTATAAGTCCTGCTTCGTATAGGTGTTGTGCCACACGCATTGTTTGCGACACTGTAAAGCCTAATTTACGTGCTGCCTCTTGTTGTAGGGTTGATGTTGTAAAGGGTGGTGCAGGATATTTTTTTAATGGCTTAACGGTTATATCGTTTACCTCAAACTCCTCGGTTGAGAGTTTTTGCAATAGTGCCTCTGCATCTCTTTCGTTTGCTGGGCGGAATTGCAACTCGCCTTTTAGTTTGTTACCTTCTGCATCTTTAAATATTGCTGTTATTTTAAATGATGCTTCGGGTGTGAAATTCTCAATTTCACGCTCTCTTTCTACAATCAGGCGTACTGCTACTGATTGTACTCGCCCTGCCGACAGAGCGGGTTTTATCTTTCTCCAAAGTATTGGAGAGAGTTCAAATCCTACTATTCTATCTAAAACCCTACGTGCCTGTTGTGCATTCACAAGGTTTATATCTATCTCTCGTGGATTCTCTATTGCTGAAAGAATTGCATTTTTAGTTATTTCATGAAATACTATACGTCTTGTTTTTTCTGGAGTTAATCCCAATACTTCGTACAGATGCCATGCTATTGCTTCTCCTTCACGGTCTTCATCGGATGCTAACCATACAATATCTGCCTCTTTTGCTGCTTTCTTTAAGGCATCTACAACTTGTTTTTTGTCTGAAGGTATTTCGTATATGGGTAAGAATCCTTTTTTTACATCTATACTGAAATCCTTTTTCTTCAAGTCTCTTATATGTCCGTAACTCGATAAGACCTTATACTCTTTCCCCAAGAACTTCTCTATTGTCTTTGCTTTGGCGGGAGACTCAACTATAACTAAATTTGACTGCATACTCTTCCTTTTTGCTTTAAACACTCTCGCCTTGTTGGCGTAGATACTCTTCGGCAACTTGCTTTAACTCTTGGTACCACTCCTCGCCAAAGTGTCTTACAAGAGGTCCTTCAAGAAACTCGTAAACTCTTATTCCCTTTTCTTTTCCGAGTTTTACCGCTCCTTTGCAGATTTTCCTCTCATCATAATTTACGGCTGTGAAGGTTGGGTATTCTGTTAAACGTATGGGATAGAGGTGACACGATACTGGTTTTTTAAACTTACATTCACCTCTGTTATATCCTATCTCCAACGCACAAAGACATACTCCTTTTTTATCGTATGTACAGAAGACACAATCTTTGTTTCCTATTATTGAAGTAACTAAATCGCCCTCTTCATCAACGTACGATACTCCTTGTTTTTTTATAACCTCTCGGGCCTCTTTGGGTAACTGCCCTATTACGGCAGGGAGTGCCTGGTTTAATGCCTCTTCTTCCTCTTTTGTTATGGGCGCTCCTGCATCTCCCTCTATACAGCAAGCCCCTTTGCAATCGTCAAGATTACAACAGAAGTAACATTCAATTACATCGAGACTTACCAGAGTATCCCCTATCTTTATCACCTTTCAGCCTATTTTATAAGGTTTTTACCACTCATTTCGGTTGGTTGCTCCATTCCCATTATGTTTAAGATAGTGGGTGCAACATCGGCCAATATTCCGTTTTCTATTTGTGCTGATTTGTTCTCAGTTACATATACACATGGTACAGGATTCAATGAGTGTGCTGTGTTTGGTGTATTATCGCTATTTACTGCATTATCGGCATTTCCGTGATCGGCTATGATTATTGCCTCATATCCTGTTGCCTTTGCTGCCTCAATAACATCTTTTACACAAGCATCTACCGCAACTACTGCTTTCTCTATTGCTTCGTATATTCCTGTGTGACCTACCATATCGCCATTAGCAAAGTTTACTACTATGAAATCAAATTTGTCTGATTTTATAGCCTCTACTAATTTATCTTTAACCTCGTATGCACTCATTTCGGGTTTTAGGTCGTATGTTGCCACTTTGGGTGATGGTACAAGAATACGCTCCTCATTGTCGTATGGTGTTTCACGTCCTCCGTTAAAGAAGAATGTTACGTGTGCATACTTTTCTGTTTCTGCAATATGAAGTTGTGTTTTACCTTTACTTGCAAGATACTCTCCAAGTGTGTTTACTACATTCTCTTTGTCAAATAGTATGTGTACTCCCTTGAACGAAGCATCGTATGGTGTCATACAGTAATATTGCAATCCGGGAATTGTCATCATTCCCTCCTCTGGCATATCTTGCTGTGTAAGAACTATTGTCAACTCTTTTGCACGGTCGTTACGATAGTTGAAGAATATTACTACATCGCCCTCTTTTATTGTTCCATCAAAACTGCTATTTACAATTGGTTTGATAAACTCATCTGTAATACCTTCATCATACGACTCTTGCATTGCAACAACCATATCTTCGGCTTTTTTGCCTACTCCTTTAACCAATAGGTCGTATGCCTCTTTAACACGCTCCCAACGTTTATCGCGGTCCATTGCGTAGTAACGTCCTATGATTGATGCTATTCGTCCTGCACTTTTTGAACAATGCTCGGTTAATGCCTCAATAAATCCTTTTCCGCTTTTGGGATCGGTATCACGTCCATCCATAAAACAGTGAATGTAACAGTTGTCAATAGCATACTCTTTTGCTATATCGCAAAGTTTGTATAGATGCTCTAATGAACTATGTACTCCTCCGTCTGATGTTAATCCCATAAAGTGAATGTTTTTGCCATTCTCTTTTGCATATGAGAAAGCCGATACTATTTCGGGATTTTGAAGAATTGTATTCTCTTTACATGCCTTATTAATTTTTACAAGGTCTTGGTAAACAATGCGTCCTGCTCCAATGTTAAGGTGTCCAACCTCAGAGTTACCCATTTGTCCATCAGGTAAACCTACATTCTCGCCACTTGCTTGTAGTTGCGAGTTTGGATATGTACTTACCAAATAATCCCAATATGGGGTAGGTGTGTTATAGATAACGTCTGCTTTGTCGTGGTTGCCAATTCCCCAACCATCCAAAATCATTAAAAGGGCTTTTTTACTCATAGTTTTAATTATTTTGTTGTTATTATTACTTTCGTTTTCTGTATGTTCAGGTGCCAGTTCTGAAATTTTTTGCGAAGTTACTCTATTTTCTGCTAACTTTGAATAGTTTTGTGCATCAAAAATTCGCTTTTTGACCTCTTTGTCATTTAAAATCAACTTGTAGGCCTTACGTGCAGCCTCTTGTTGTGCTGCTTTTTTTGAACGTCCTTTACCTCGTCCACAGGCAATGCCCTCAATAAATACCTCAAACTTGAATATTTGACAGTTGCCGTTTTCAGTGTGATTATCAAGTAAGATATAATCTATATCTACTCTGTTTTTTTGGCACCACTCCATTAATCTTGATTTATAATTCTCTTCGGTTTGTGCCAACTTGTCCATATCAATATATGGTGTTACTATTTTATCTTTGACAAATTTACGACATACATCATATCCTTTGTCTAAATATATTGCTCCAATGAGCGCCTCTAAGGCATTTCCGCCTATATGATTATTAAATAGTGTAATATCGTATGAAACAGATAAAATATCACTGATGTTCATCTGTTGCGCTATCTTGTCCAAACTTTTTCGCTGAACAATGCTAGACCTCATATTGGTTAAGAACCCCTCTCGCTCATTTGGGTATTTGTGATATAGTATGTCACTGACTATAGTGTCTAAGATAGTATCGCCCAAGAACTCTAAGCGTTCATTATTTAACCTCTCTCCATCCTTACGTGTTGCCTTAATTGAGGCATGTGAAAGGGCTTCTCTATAAATTTCTAAATTATTAGGGATAAATCCCAATAATTTATAGAGTAAAAAATAAGACTTCTTACCCCAAAGGGTAAAAAGTCTTATCTTAAAATATAGTTCACTTAACACCGTTATTTTACAAATTTTTTAACTATTAAACTTGCATTGTGACCTCCAAAACCAAAGGTATTTGATAACGCTACATTTACAACTCTCTTTTGGGCTTTGTTAAATGTATAGTTAAGAGAATAATCTATTTCAGGATCTTCATCACCCTCTTCGTGATTGATTGTTGGAGGAACTATATCCTCTTGTACTGTTTTAACACAAACAAGTGCCTCCATTGCTCCTGCTGCTCCTAAAAGGTGTCCAGTCATAGATTTTGTTGAACTGATGTTTAATTTCTTGGCATGTTCTCCAAAAACCTCTTTTATGGCCTTCACCTCCGATATGTCTCCTACAGGTGTTGATGTTCCGTGAATGTTGATATAATCTACATCTTCAGGGGTAATCTCTGCATCGGCAAGAGCATTTTTGATTACTAATTTTGCTCCTAAACCTTCGGGGTGAGATGCTGTTAAGTGATGAGCATCTGCCGAAAGACCTCCTCCGATAACCTCAGCATATATCTTTGCTCCACGTGCTAACGCATGTTCCATCTCTTCTAATACTAAACATGCTGCTCCCTCGCCAAGAACAAATCCATCTCTACTTGCACTTAATGGTCGACTTGCTGTTTGGGGTGAATCGTTACGGGTTGATAATGCGTGCATTGCATTAAATCCGCCGATTCCTGTTATGTTAACACCTGCTTCTGCTCCTCCTGATACAATTATATCTGCTTTCCCTAAACGTATTAGGTTGAATGCGTCAATAAGTGCATTTGTTGATGAAGCACATGCTGATACTGTTGCGTAGTTAGGACCTCTGAAGCCATAACGCATTGATATATGTCCTGCTGCTATATCAGGAATAATTTTAGGGATGAAGAAAGGGCTAAATCTTGGACCTTTTTCAGGATGAAGGAAATATTCTCCTACCTCATCCTCAAATGATTTCAAACCTCCGATACCTGCTGAATAGACAACTCCTACACGATCCTTATTCACCTTCTCCATATCGAGGTTTGCATCCTCTACCGCTTGTACTGCCGACGCTATTGCCAAATGAGTATAACGGTCAAGTCTTCGAGCATCACGGCGCTCGATATATTGTGTTGGATCGAAGTTTTTAACTTCGCATGCAAATTGTGTCTTAAATAATGAGGCATCGAAAAGAGTAATAGGTCCAGCACCGCTTACTCCGTTAATAAGAGCATTCCATGTAGTTTCTACATCGTTCCCTAACGGAGTAACCGCTCCCAAACCTGTTACTACAATTCTTTTTAATTCCATAAGATTATAAAAGTAATCTGATTACTGTAGTTTAGACTCGATAAATTTGATTGCGTCACCTACAGTTGAGATTGACTCTGATTGATCCTCGGGAATAGTAATATCAAATACTTTCTCGAACTCCATGATCAACTCTACTGTATCAAGAGAATCAGCACCAAGGTCGTTTGTGAAGCTTGCCTCTGGAGTTACCTCTGACTCATCAACACTAAGTTTGTCTACAATAATTGCTTTTACTTTTTCAGAAATCTCAGACATAATTTTAAGATTTAAGTTAATAAAATAAAATATCTAATCGGGTGCAAAGATAACTCTTTTTATAGTTCCTAAAAAAATATTTGGGCATTAAAATTAAAAAAATTGCACATTTAAATATCTAACGTGCAATTTATAAGGGTTTTAATTATATAGTTAATGAATGTTAATTTATAGTTTTATTCATTGAATCCTAAACTTTTAAGTATAGGTAAATAGTGTTCCTCTGCACCTGTTACTCTATATGCTCCAAACTCGCGGCGGAAGGGATATTCTACTCTTAGTTTCTCAAAATTTGCGGGGTTTTGTTTTAAACGCTCAAAATCCTCAAGTGGATTATAGGTTGCAAGAACAGCATCGAGTATTACATTTTTTGATTTGCTTAAATCTATTATATCGTTTTTTGGGGTTGCTCTATTAGGGGTAAACTCTATGTCAACTCCTAAATACTTTGCAACCTCTTCAACTGAAGTGCGAGAACCATTAAATTTGCCATCATCTGAATATCCTGCTATGTGCGAAGTGGCAATAAATGCTTCATCTATTAATGGGGTATATATTCCATTGGGTTCATTCTCCCATGTATCAACTACAAAGTCTGAGATTTTCCCGTCTTGTTTTGCTTGATATAGTGCTTTATCATCTACAACTCCTCCTCTTGCACTGTTGATAAAAAGTGGTTTTCGGGCAAGTGAATTAAAGAAGTTGCTGTCTGCCAAATGTCTGGTAGGATGTTCTCCCTCTTTTATTAATGGGGTATGCATTGTTATTACATCGCATTGCTCTGCTATCTCGTGTAGTGTGACAAATCCTTCGCTACCCTCTCTTTCTGCTCGTGGAGGATCATTTAGCATGAGTTTGAAGCCAACTTTTGAGAGGTAATCGCAAACTGCTTTACCTACATTTCCTACTCCTACCACGCCAACGGTTAATTCAGTGGGGGTAAGATTTTTTTTATCGCAATAGAGAAGTAACGATGCCAATACGTATTGAGCAACTGAATAGGCATTACATCCTGGTGAGTTACGCCACATTATGCCATGCTGCAGACAGTAATTGGTATCTATGTGGTCGATACCTATACTTGCGGTCATAATAAATTTACATTTGCTACCACTCAGTAAAGCAGGGGTACATTTTGTAGGGGTGCGGATTATCAAAACTTCTGCTTCCTTAATTGCTCTGTTATCTATATTCTCAGCAGGTACATACTCTACATTGGCATACGCATCAAGTACTCCACGCAAATAGGGGATATGGCCATCAACTACTATTTTCATCTCTTTTTTATGTTTTCTATTCGTTAGCAAAAGTAATCAATAATTATATAACACCATTTATAGTTAAGTAAATTTGTAAAATAATACTCTTATAAAAGGGAAAAAGAGTTAGATAATTATGCGAATAACCTATTTAAAATTGCAACTTTGTAAAACATTTGCTTACTTTGCAAAATATAATAGATAATTTTACCAATAGTTATGACTTTTACTGAAAAGAGCAACCGAATATTTTGGAATGTTTGTTTGGATTATCACAAACATGATGATGTTGATGCTTGCATGCAAAACCCATACGAAACTTCAACTATTGAATATTCATTGTATAAGAAATGTTGGATTGATGCTGTGCAATGGCACTTAGAAGATATTATTCGCAATCCTGAAATAGAACCTATAACAGCACTATATATTAAAAGAAGAATTGATAAATCAAATCAAGACCGCACCGATTTGGTTGAGATGATTGATAGTTATTTCAGAGATAAGTATAAAGATGTTAAGGTTGCTCAAAATGCTACTATAAACACCGAAAGTCCTGCATGGGCTATTGACCGTTTGTCAATTTTGGCACTAAAAATATATCACATGCAACAAGAGGTTGAACGTACCGATGCAACAGAAGAGCATATTCAAAAGTGTCAAGCAAAATTGGATATTTTGTTGGAACAACGTATCGACCTGTCAACTGCAATAGAGACTCTGCTAAACGATATAGAGGCTGGACGCAAATATATGAAGGTATATCGCCAGATGAAGATGTACAACGACCCTGATACAAACCCAATCCTCTACGGTAAAAAGTAGAAAGGGATATGAGCAAAACTTGCGATAAAATTCTTGTAATAAGACTATCGGCGTTAGGTGATGTGGCTATGGTTATTCCTGTGCTATATCCTATTTGTCGGGAATATCCGCAAAAGGAGTTTACTCTTTTAACCTCACCAGTGGCTGCCCAACTATACGTTGACACGCCTGAAAACCTTATTGTAAAGAGTGTTGATACTAAAAATGATTATAAGGGCTTAAAGGGCATATTTAAACTATTTGGAGAGTTAAAGAGAGAACGATTTGATGCTGTTGCTGACCTGCATGATGTGCTACGCTCAAAGATTTTATCGTTACTCTTTAAGATAAGCGGTGTGAAGGTTGCAACTATCAACAAAGGACGTAATGAAAAACGTAATATAACTTCTGAGAAGAGAGACTCATTGAAACAACTTAAAACTTCGTTTGAACGCTATGCTGATGTTTTTAGGAAATTAGGATTAGAGGCATCGCAAGATTTTAAACCGCTCAATGTTTCAACTCCTATACCCGAATGGTTACAACGCAATACTACTGATAAAACAAAATGGATTGGTGTTGCTCCTATCTCTCTTCACAAAGGGAAGAACTACCCATTGGAGAGAATGAGAGAGGTTGTGGAGAGGCTTGCTCAAACCAAACAGTATAAGATATTTATTTTTGGCTCTCCCTCGGATGGTAAATTGCTTGACAGTTGGCAAGATAAAGAGGGGTGTATAATTTCGTTATGTAACCATAAATTGGGGTTCAGAAACGAAATGGCTCTTATGAAGCATCTATCTGCTGTTGTTTCAATGGACTCTGCCAATATGCACATTGCACGTCTTGTGGGAACTCCTGTTATATCTATTTGGGGAGCAACTCACCGATATACAGGGTTCTTGGGTTGGGGACTGACCAAAGAGAGTGTTATTGAACGTAACGACCTTGAGTGCCGTCCATGTTCGGTTTTTGGAAACAGACCTTGCAAGTATGGTGATTATAGATGTATGGATATAGCCACCGAAAAGGTTATTGAGAAAATAAAAGAGATTTCAGAGGGGGAATAGAGCAGATGAAGATTATCATAAACAATCAATACAGCAACATAAAAGAGTGGGTTGAAAAACTTCCTCAGACCTTTGATAATATTGGAGAGATAGTTTATCAGGCACGTAATACTCTAAAAAAGATGCAACTGCCAAATGGTGAAGAGGTGGTGGTAAAGAAATATGCAATTCCCATTTTTATAAACAAAATTGCTTACCAGTTCTTTAGAAAATGTAAGGCTCGCAGAGCATACGAGAATGCCGAAAAACTATTATCGCTGGGGATACCAACTCCAAAGCCTCTGTTTTACATAACAATTAAAAAATATGGGCTATTTCATCAAGGTTATTTTGGGTGCATAAATAACCCTACAAAAAATATAATGCGTGAGTTTGTTGATAGGGTAAATGGTGGAGAAGATGTTCTAAAACAGTTTGCTGCATTTACAAAAATGGTGCATGACAAAAAAATTCTCCACATTGACTACTCTCCCGGAAACATTATATATGAGAAGGGAGAGGATGGAGTGGCAAGGTTTTCACTTCTTGACCTCAACAGGATGAGGTTCGGTAAAGAACTAACTCGCAAAGAACGACTATACAACTTCAGGAGAATGTTCCGATGTAAAGAGTCGCTTGCAATACTTGTTGGAGAGTATGCTCGCCTTTGTGATTGGAATGAAGAAGAGGCTATTAAAGAAGCAATAGAGTATAGCAACCTGTTTTGGGAAAAAACTGATAAGAGAAACGAATATAAACGACGTCGTAATGAAAGACGTAAAAAATAACCATACCTCAAAAGATGGAAGATTTTGATATAAGAAACATAAACAGTTACGATGAACGCGATACCGACAAAGTGTTGCGACCTTTGAACTTTGATGATTTTAGCGGACAGGAGAAAATCATTGAGAACTTAAAGGTATTCGTAGCGGCAGCAAAACTACGCGGTGAGTCGCTTGACCACTTGCTATTGCACGGCCCTCCAGGACTTGGTAAAACTACACTTGCCAACATTGTGGCAAACGAACTTGGAGTGGGATTTAAGGTAACTTCGGGTCCTGTATTAGACAAACCCGGCGACCTTGCAGGATTACTCACTTCGCTTGAACCAAACGATGTGTTGTTCATTGATGAGATACATCGCCTAAGCCCCATAGTGGAGGAGTATCTATACTCGGCAATGGAGGATTTCAGGATAGATATAATGATAGATAAAGGTCCAAGTGCCCGCTCAATACAACTATCGTTAAACCCCTTTACGCTTGTGGGTGCTACAACCCGAAGCGGACTACTCACAAGCCCCCTAAGAGCCAGATTTGGTATTAACAGCCACTTGGAGTATTACGACCACAAGACTCTTGCCAACATTATTAAACGTTCGGCAACCATACTAAAAGTGCCTTGTACCGAAGAGGCTGCAACAGAGATTTCGTTACGAAGCCGTGGTACTCCACGTATTGCCAACGCTCTGCTTCGCCGAGTCAGGGACTTTGCTCAGATAAAGGGTAGTGGCAAGATTACTCTCGACATTGCACGTTTCTCGTTAGAGGCTCTAAACATTGATAAATTTGGATTAGATGAGATAGACAACAAGATACTATCTATAATAATTGATAAATTTAAGGGTGGCCCTGTGGGTGTAAATACCATAGCAACTGCGTTGGGCGAGGACTCAGGAACTCTTGAAGAGGTATATGAGCCATTCCTTATCAAAGAGGGATTTATAAAACGCACACCTCGCGGAAGAGAGGTAACTGAACTTGCATACAAACACTTGGGACGCACACCAGCAACTCCTCAAGGCACTCTATTTGATTTATAAGATGGCAGGATTAAAATCATTGGCAAAAGATACCGCAATATACGGACTAAGCAGCATATTAGGTAAATTCCTGAATTGGTGCTTTGTGTTTCTGTATATAAACGTATTACGCTCCACTTCGGACTACGGAATAGTAACAAACCTATACGCCTATATGGCACTGTTACTGATAATGCTTACCTACGGAATGGAGACAGGCTTCTTCCGCTTTGCCAATGACAAGGAGAACAACAATCCTATGAGGGTATATAGCACAACGCTAATATCCATTGCCACAACATCGGCTCTGTTTATTGCAATAGTTGCACTCTTCCTTAACCCCATATCAACCATAATGGGCTATCCCAATGGGCAGGAGTGCGTGATGATGTTGGCTATAATAATAGCAATTGATGCCTTTATATCTATACCATTTGCCTATCTGCGATACCAAAAGAGAGCAATTAGATTTGCTTCGCTAAAACTAATAAACATAGCACTTAACATTGCTCTGAACCTATTCTTCTTTTTGCTATGCCCATACATATATGAGCGTAACCCCGAAGCGGTATCGTGGTTTTTCAGTTACGACAAGTTGGTTTATTACATATTTGTATCAAACCTTATAAGTTCAGTCGCAACACTGCTGATGCTACTACCTCAACTCAGAGGATTTAAATACACCTTTGACAAGAAACTATGGCGTACTATGCTCCGCTACTCCTTGCCAATACTTGTACTGGGGATAGCAGGGATAATGAATCAGACCTTTGACAAGATGTTCTACCCTATCCTTGCAGCCAATCGCCCCGCATATATGGAGGAGTTAGGAATATACGGAGCAGTATTTAAAATTGCCATAGTAATGGTTATGTTCACACAAGCATTCCGCTTTGCTTACGAGCCATTCATTTTTGCAAAAAACAAGAACGAGCAAGGCGATGCTAAAACTACATACGCCCTAACGATGAAATACTTTATCATAACATCGTTACTCATATTCTTGGGCGTGATGTATTACATTGATATAGTATCGTTTTTAATGCCCCCAGCCTACTTCAAAGGCATACATATTGTGCCTGTGATAATGGCAGCAGAGGTGTTCTTTGGCGTAATCTTTAACCTGTCATTGTGGTATAAACTGACCGACCGCACTCAATGGGGTGCATACCTGTCAATATTTGGTTTTGTAATACTTGCAACAGTAAACATTCTATTTGTTCCCCAATATGGTTATGTAGCCTGTGCATGGGCATCGTTTGCCTGCTACTTTGCTATGATGGTTGCATCATACATTATTGGGCAACACTACTACCCAATAAAATACCCACTAAAAGAGATAGGTGCATACACTCTCCTTGCTGCCATACTTTATGTGACGGGAATGTACACCCCTATCGAAAATACAATAGTTAAATATGCTCTTCGCACCGCCCTGCTTATGATATATTTAGTTGCAGTTGCTATGCCTATGCTTAAAGCGAGGAGGAGGTAGGAGGGGAAATTTAGGTGCGTTTTCCTATAAAAAAGCATATCAAAAAGGTGCGTTTTCCGTAAATTTCAGCCCCTAAAAAGGTGCGTTTTCCTACGAAGTATTACTCAAAGATTAGGGAGAGGGCTTTGTTTTCGGCTGCTTCCATTATCTCGCGTTCGCCTTCGCCTTTGTCGTTTATGCCACATAGGTGAAGGATGCCATGTATTATTACTCGGTGCAGTTCTCGTTCATACTCTTCGCCAAATTGTTGGGCATTGGTGCGAACGGTGTCGAGGCTTATGAAGAGGTCGCCCGAGATGGTGGTGGGTGATGAATAGTCAAAGGTTATTATATCGGTATAGTAGTCGTGCTGAAGGTATTGTCTGTTTACCTCAAGTATTTTTTCATCATCGCAAAAGATATATGATATTTCGCCACAGCGTTTTTGGTATGTTGCGGCTACCTCTTTTACCCATTTTGTTATTTGTGTTTTGTTTATTGAGGGCATCTCTATTCCCTCGTTATAGTAGTTTATTGCCATTATTTTGTTCCCTTTTTAAGACTACATAGTGATGGTAGTTCTTCTCCGCAAATATACGATTAAGTGAGCGAAATAATATCAAGTTTACTTGAATATTTCTAAGCGAACGCAAGTATATTCAGAATTTTATTCTAAATATACGATTAAGTGAGCAAAATATAAAACTTGTTTTAATATTTTACCGCGAACGTGAGTATATTCAAAGATTTATTTAAATATACGATTAAGTGAGCAAAATATAAAACTTGTTTTAATATTTTACTGCGAACGTGAGTATTTTGGATATTTATTCAATATAACAAAATAACGGGCTGCTTTTGGCAACCCGTTATCTCTTTTATAATTGTATTTCCGCTATTAGTCTTGTCCGCTTTTATATTTAAAATCACAAACAAGTAAAATAGGGTGAATATTAAATATATAAATAAAAAAGGCAAAGGACTGATTAACATAAGCTTTGAGAAAAGAAATGAAAAAACTTAAGCGGAATCTATACCTTTGCCTTATATTACAACCTTATTCTCTCCACACTGCTCGTATGGGTAATCCGTTTTTTCGTGATACAGTCTTTATTTCTATATTATCTTGAGTGAATGTTAAAGCATAGGCATCATTTGGACTTATTTCACTATTTATATTACTCCAATAATATCCTGAGCCTATAAGGTTATGATGTGTAGCAACAAAATATCCTGTTAACGGAAGAAATATTGTATTTCCGTTTGGACCTTTTATTTTATAACCATAAGTTCCTTTTTGCTCAGTCCACTCCCACTTGCATTTTTCATATAGTTCTATAAATTCGTTTTTTGAGGGCAAACGCCAATTCTCTCCCATAATAGAATATGCTGCATCATCTTTTTTGGTTATTATGTTTCTATTGTCAATTCTTCCAAACTCTGCAATTGAATTATATTTAGTCAATGAACTATAAGTTCCTTCACTTAAAATATATGTTTCCCAAAAATAATCTATTGAACTTTTAGGAGAGGTCTCTCCCCATGCAAAAAAATCGCCATACTCATGAGGCAAAGAGGCTCCAATATTACAATCTGCCCATTTTACACTTAGCCCTAAATCTACGGCTTTTATATCTACCTCTTCGTTCTGAAAATATGCTTCAAACTCTGTATCTTTATAAACTTCTGTTTTATAAATATTGTTTATACTGACAATTCTATCACCAGAAGCCCAATATTTAAATATATATCCTCTATTTGCTTGTGCCTTAATAGTAAAAGTTTCTCCCGCAGGAACAATAAATTTATCAGGGGTTACTCTTCCATATCCATTAGTTTTTACCTTAATTTGACATGGAACTACTTCTTTATCTACTCCATTATCATATATATTTCCCTCACACGAAAAGAGAACAATAAGTGTAATAATATATATAATTTGATGTAAATATTTTCTTAGCATTTATATATTTATATTATAGATAATGAGGGAGGTGCTCCCTCTCTCATTATCAGTTTATATTTTACAAATCTTATCTTTAAATCTTTTCAAAGTTTGCTTGATATGTTTTTTCCTTATCAATTGGTGCAGTAGTATATGGGTTACTTGTACTTACCTCTACTCCACCGACTGTCCAATTTACAAATTTGTATCCCTCATTAGGAGTTGCTTGTATTGTTGTTTGCTCTCCTGCTGTTATCATTAATTTGTTATCTTCATTGGTAGCGGGTGTTACTGTTCCTCCTTCTCCTGCCTCAACTTTTACTTCATATTTTATCTTTTCAAAGTTTGCTTGATAATTAATATTCTGATATATTGGCTCAGTTGTAAATGTTGTTGATGTTATTATATTATTGTCAGCATCGGTTATCACATTTCCGTTTGCTGTCCAATTTACAAGTACATATCCAACTTTTGCATTGGCTGTTAGAGTTAGGGTGTTGCCATATTCAACTCTTGGGTGATCATTTCCTACTATTTCGCCTCCTTCACTTGCTGATATTTTGATATAATATGCTTTCTTTTCAAATAGTGCTGTATATACAGAGTTATCAGATACTGTAGTTACAAATTCCATATCCTCTGATATAATTTTGTCTCCTAACTGCCAACCTACGAACAATGATGACTCATTAATATTGGTTACCTTTAATTTTATTGTTTTACCGTAAGTTATAGGTGTAGTTTCTCCTATTTGCATTGCTGATTCTATATCATCTTCAACTACAAATGCACTTATCTCTCCCTCGCCTTTAACTGATACTGTAACATCGTAATTCATTTTTGAGAATAGGACTTTAAAGTACGACTCTTCAGTAATTGTAGGTTCATAAGGGTTCTCTGTTGAGATAAGTTCTCCTTCTTTTGAAACCCACTTATCAAATTTATATCCTTTTTTAGGTTTCGCTTCTATTTTTAGAAGCGATCCAACTTCAACATTCTTAGTTGTAGGTGTTACTGTTCCTCCTTCTCCTGCTTCTACAGTTACCTTAAATTGTTTCTTTTGGAAGAGTGCTGTAAATACAGAATCTTGTGTCGCTGTAAATGAATAATTTTTTTCAGTAGAAACAATTTTTTTACCACATTGCCAACCTGCAAAGATATAATCTGATGTCTCATTCTCTGTTGCAGTAACTTTTACCTCTTGACCGTATTTGACTACTCCTTTAAGTGTTGACTCTGCAAATTCCATGGGAGTCTTAGTATCTCCTTCGGTTATTTCTCCTGCTATTATTCCCTCTCCTTCAAGTTTTACTGTAATATTATATTTTGCAACCTCAAAGTTTGCAATGTATTCTACTTCCTCTGTAAAGGTTGCTTTATATGTTGCTAATTTGCTTATCTCATTTCCATCGGCATCTGTCCAATTTTTAAATTGGTACCCTTCTACAGGTTCGGCTTTAAATATAATTTCATCATACTTAGTTACATTTAAAGTTTCTTTGTTTGACTCTGTTGCAGAAGAGATATTGGCAGTTCCTCCTTCTGTTGCAGATACCTTAATATTAAATGGTTTCTCAAATAATGGGATATATTTAATGTTATCTACAATGGTTACTGTATCAATTCTTTGATATGAGGTTACAGATACTTTGCCGTCTTTTTCTACTCCCCATCCTGCAAATTTATAATCTGGGTTTGCTGTTGCCGATAATATAACTTTTCCATATTGTATCATCTTTCCCTCTGTCAACTCTTTTCCTTTAATGTTCTTTGCAGAGGCTATTCCATTTTCAGATGTTAATAAAGTGACGGTATATGACTTACGAAGATAAGACTCAATAATGCCATTTTTCAATTCTGTTATTAATGTCTCTTTGTCTGCTCCGTTAGGAACAATCATTGCTATGGCAAATGCTTTCTCAACAAAAGTGGTATAATTGTAGTTTTCATCTCTTCCTCGTTCATCAATAAAATCAGTTTGAATAAAAAGATTATCATCTATACTTTTAAATTCTTTTTTATCAGTTTCACTATCAGAGACTATCATATATCTGTCACATAAATAGTCATAAAGGAAATCCGCATTTGAGTAGTCAGTTACTAAACCTATCGCCTCTATCTTTTTTGAATTTTTATTATACATATATACATATCTCAATACAGATTTTATAGAAGCATCCTTTACCTCTTTATCTTTTTCGGGAGATAATTCAGTATAGAAGTTTACGTTTATAGTTTTTGAAGCGTCAGATGGATCATTGACATTTGCATCATAAATATTAAATTTATCCTTTAATGTTTTATTTAACTCAAAGGGATCTGCATTTAATATATACGATAATTTACCATTTTTTGAATATGATACCTGAGTACTAAAATATGAGGTTAAATTATTTGTATATAAATCTAAACCATTAATTATTGGATCAACATAAAAATTACTCTTTGACTTAACTTCCACTTCGCAAGAAGACCAGTTTGCTCTAATATTTGTTTTTCCAACATGCACACCTGTTACTGTTCCATCATCAGTAACACTTGCTATTAATGGATTTCCAGACTGAAATGTACAGTCCATCCCTGTGTACTCTAATTGAGAACTCTCTCCTACGTTTAGGGTCAGATTAGTTTTCTTTAACTTCCCATCTGTGAAATTATCATCCTCTTTACAAGAGAAAAGAAATATGCTCGAAACTATGAGCATTAAAGATAAAATTTTGGTTTTCATAAGGTTTGTAATTTATATATTATTGCAATATTGCCTATAAACCTTAATGGCAACCAGAATCTCAAAAAAGAAACGTGGATGATGCTTACTGTTAAGAAGGTACGACCAAGCACCTATACAGACATAAGCACATCCACGCTATATAGCGTGGACATTTAGAGAGTGCTTATTGTTCGTCTGTAATAAAAATTGGTCGTTTTTCTTAACAGAACAACAGCCTAAATGCCATTAAAATATGTAGTGTTAGAATTCCTAACACGCCACAAAGATATAAAAACTTTTTAAAATCAGTTATTTTATATCTAAATTATTTATATAGCATATAAAAATCGCTATGATTTAAATTTTCTTTTATAACAAAATAACGGGCTGCTTTTGGCAACCCGTTATCTCTTTTATAAATGTATTTCCACTATTAGTCTTGACCTCCTCCTAATGCTCGGTACAACTCAATCATTGATTGTATCTCTACAAATTTGTTTGATACTTGATTTAGTTGGGCATTCAATAGTGTGGCTTGTGCTGTTAATACCTCTAAGTAGGTGGTATTACCATGTTTCATCAATAGTTTTGTACTCTTTTCTGCTACTTCCAATGTGCTTACTTGTTTTGCATAGTAGTCTGATTTTGCTTTGGCTGTTTGATATTTGTCTAACGCCAAGTTTACTTCGCTTCCTGCTTTTAGGATTGATTGTTGGAAGTTAAGTAGTGCAATCTCTTGATTTGCCTTCATTATTTTTAGGTTGGCTACTAATGCTCCTTTGTTGAAGATTGGTTGTAGGATTGATAGCAATGCTGAGCCTATGAACTTTCCTGGATTTAGGATTGCTGATCCTACACTGTTTGTCCAGCCTGCTGTTCCACTCAACGATATTTGAGGGTAGAACGATGCTCTTGCTTTGTTTGTGTCATAGAATGCTCCCTCAAGTTCGTGTTCTGCGGCTCTTACGTCAGGACGGCGTGATAGTACGCTTACGGGGACTCCAAGTGAGATATTCTCGGGCAATACTGCTGCATCTAACGAGCCTCGCTCTATCTTTTGTGGTGTTTGTGCCAACAACAAGCATAGTGTGTTTTGTGCCTCGTTTATCGCCTCTTTGAGTGATAATACTGTTGTACAAATGTTGTAGTATGTTGCCTCTGTTTGTGCCAAACCTGCTTCGTTCATCATTCCCGCTTTTTTCATTGCTTGTGCGGTTTTTACAGTTTGTTCCCAGTTCTTTTCGGTTTGCTCGGCTATCTCCAACTG
The DNA here is from genome assembly GCA_015061035.1 of Bacteroidales bacterium. Classification (GTDB taxonomy): domain Bacteria; phylum Bacteroidota; class Bacteroidia; order Bacteroidales; family G3-4614; genus Caccoplasma_A. Next base: position 197,015 of record SUXK01000003.1, on the reverse strand, counting down.
TCTGTCGAGCATTAACAAACTGTAATATGTTGTTGCTACTCCTGCTATGAGTTGTGTTTTTACTACTTGCTCATAGTCGCGGGTTTGCTCTAACGTTGCTTGTGATTTGCGTTTTGCACTGGTTAGTTTTCCAAAGATGTCAATCTCCCAAGATGCTGATGCTGGGGCAGTATATGTTTTTGTTGTCATACCGCCATTCATTGCTACGTAGTTATATCCTCCTTGGGGTGCTACTGCTATTGATGGTAGATATGCCAGTTTTGCTGGTATCATTGCTGCCTCTGCTTGCTCTACATTTAATTGTATGGTTTTTAAATCTACATTGCGTACTAAGGCTGTATCTATTAGTGCTTGCAATTGAGGATCGGTAAACATCTCTCTCCATGAGAGGTCTGCCAAACTGCTACTATCTGTTGCCACCACCTCTTCGCCATATAGATTTTCAGGAACTTCCTGTTGTGGTTTGTATTTTCCATACAAGCCGCAGCTGCTCATAAGAGCAGTTACTACGGTAAGTATTATTAATTTTTTCATCATAATTTTCATTTGATTTATGCTTCTCCTTTTTCTGCTTTCTTCTCTTTTATAACCTCTTCTATGTCGTGTTTGATGTTAAGGTCTTGTGTTTTGTGCTTTTTCAAGGGTTTAATCTTCTCATCTAACCATTGGAATGTTATATATAGAGAAGGAACTATAAACAATAGTGCGATTGTTCCTATTAACATACCTCCTACAACTCCTGATCCAAGAGAACGGTTTCCGTTTGCTCCTACTCCGTGTGCTGCCATCAATGGTAACATTCCCACAATCATTGTAAGGGCTGTCATTAAGATTGGGCGTAAACGTGCTTTTGCGGCACTCAACGCTGCCTCGGTTATTCCCATTCCTGCTCTTCTGCGCTCTACTGCATACTCTGTTAACAAGATTGCTGTTTTTGCTATCAATCCTATAAGCATTATCAATCCTGTTTGTAGATAGATGTTGTTTTCAAGTCCCATCATCTTGGCAAAGGCGAAACTTCCCATCAATCCTGCTGGGATTGTTAGAATTACTGAGAATGGGATTATGAAACTTTCATACAGTGCTGAAAGGATTAGGTACATCATCAGGATACATATTCCAAATATTACTATTGTATTATTTGATTGTGAGTTCTCTTCGCGTGTTATTCCTCCAAAATCGTATCCATATCCACGTGGTAACACTTGTTCTGCTGTCTCTTTTACGGCTGCAAGTGCTTCTCCTGTACTATATCCTGAGTTAGGCATTGCACTCACCTGTATTGAGTTGAACATATTAAAGCGTGATAGTGTCTCCGCTCCATATACTCTTTCAAGTGATATAAACTGACTTAATGGTGCCATCTCGCCTGTTCCTGTTATAACGAATGTGTTGTCGAGTGATTTTTCATCCAATCGATATTTTGGATCTGCTTGCATCATTACTCGATACACTTTTGAGAAACGGTTAAAGTCTGATACATATTGTCCTCCGTAGTATGCCGACAATGTGTTTAGCACTAAAGTTGGTGTTATGCCTGCTCGTTTACATTTTGCTGCATCTACACTTACACTCCATTGTGGATAACGTATATCGAATGTTGAGTATGCCATTGATATTTCGGGACGTTGCATTAACGCTCCTAAATATTTTTGAGTCTCTGTAAAGAATGTGGTTACATCTCCTCCTACTTGATCTTGCATGTGTACTTCAAGTGCATTACCCATTCCGTATCCCGGAATCATACCCGGAGATACTGCAAAGATCTGTGCGTCCTTAATATCCATTGTATAGCCATATATCATCTTTATTACAGAATCAACATCGTCTCCTTCGTTTGTACGCTCACTCCAGTCTTTTAAACGTACCATGAACAATCCAAATGAATTTCCTTGTCCTGAAAGTACTCCGTATCCTGTTACCTTTTGTAGATATTCTACTTGTGGTATCATTTGAATGCGTTGTTGTACTTTCTCCATTATCTCATCTGTTTGATTTAATGAACTTCCTGGTGCTGCACTTACGTTTACAATAACAAATCCTAAGTCTTCGTTAGGCACAAGACTTGTTTTTGTTGTTTTCATAAAGTATCCTAACAATCCTACTGATACTACTACCAATACCCATGCAAGCCATTTGCGTTTTACAAATAACATTACAATCTTGCGATACTTCTCTGCCATTGTTCCGAATGCGGCATTAAATGCTTTACGGAATCGTGCTGCAAAGTTATTCTTTTGCGAACCGTCCTCATTCAAATATGGTTTTAAGATCAAGGCACAAAGTGCGGGACTTAATGTTAAGGCATTGATTGCAGATATACCTACCGCTACTGCCATTGTTAATCCGAATTGTGTATAGAATACTCCTGATGTTCCTCCCATAAACGATACGGGGATAAACACCACCATAAACACAAGTGATGAGGTGATAACGGCATTACTGATTCCTTTCATTGCATCAACACTTGCCTTTTTAGAAGAGCGGTATCCTGCATCAAATTTTGCTTGTACTGCCTCTACTACAATAATGGCATCATCCACCACCGTACCAATTACAAGTACCAATGCAAATAGTGTGATAAGGTTCAGACTGAATCCTGCTACCATCATAAATGCAAATGTACCAACCAACGATACTATAATTCCTACCAATGGTATTAGGGTTGAGCGGAAGTCTTGCAAGAATATATATACTACCAATATTACAAGGATGATAGCCTCGATAAGTGTTCTAATTACATTGCTTATTGACGCATACAAGAAGTCGTTTGAACTATTTACCTGATCAAGTTCTATTCCATTTGGCAAATCTTTACGAACTTCTTCTAATAGTGCATCAATCTCCTCGTTTACTGCAGTTGCGTTTGATCCAGCAGTTTGGAATACCATTGCCATCACTCCTGGGTGTCCGTTCATCTCTCCTCGATATGAATAACTCTCTTTACCCAACTCTACATCTGCTACATCTTTAACTCGTAGTATCTCTCCATCGGGTGTTGAACGTATTATTATATTTCCAAACTCCTCTGGAGTCATTAAACGTCCTTTATACTTCATTGTATATTGGAAGGTTTCGCCCGAGTTTTCTCCAAATTGTCCAGTTGCTGCCTCAATATTTTGCTCGGCCAGTGCCATTGTTACATCTGAAGGCATCAACTTGTATGTTGCCATTACATCGGGTTTCAACCATATACGCATACTGTACTCGCCTCCCATAACCATCATATCTCCTACTCCTGTGATACGAAGAATTTGTGGTTTTATGTTTATGCTGATGTAGTTTGCAAGGAAGTTTTCATCGTACATTCCACTGGGACTGTGTAATGAGAATACCTGCAACATACTTGTTTGGCGTTTCATAGTTGTTACACCAACTTGTTTTACCTCTTGTGGCAAACGTCCGTTTGCTCGTGATACGCGGTTTTGAACATTGACTGCCGCCATATCGGGGTCTGTTCCCTGCTTAAAGTATATTGTTATTGATGCAGAACCTGAGTTTGAGGCTGTTGAGGTCATATAGGTCATATCCTCAACTCCGTTGATTGCCTCCTCAAGTGGTGCAATTACCGCTTTTTGAATGGTCTCTGCATTGGCTCCATAGTATGTGGCATGTACCATTACTGTTGGAGGTGCAATATCGGGATATTGCTCTATGGGTAGGTTTGACAAACCTATCAATCCCATAATTACTATTATGATTGAGATTACTGCTGAAAGTACAGGTCTCTCTATAAATCTCTTTAAATTCATTATTTTTCCTCCTCTATTTATTATTTAGTAGGTTGTGCTTGTTGTGGTGCTGGTGCTTGTTTTGGGATTATTGGCATTCCCTCACGAAGAAGTGCTACTCCTTCTGCTACAATTGTATCGCCTGGATATAGTCCCATTTCAACTATATACTCTTTTCCGCCGTTAACGCGAAGAACTTGTATGGGTGTTGCTACTGTTTTTCCTTCAACTACTTTATATGCAAAGTTCATGTGTTGAAGATCAAATGTTGCACTTTGTGGAATTACTACTGCATCTTTGTATGTTACAGGAACCATTACACTTCCTGCTCCTCCTGAATGAAGTAATCCCTCTTTATTTGGGAAGATTGCTCGTAGGCTTACTGTTCCTGTTGTTGGATCAATAACTCCACTTATTGTCTCTATTTTTCCTTTTTGATTGTAATATGATTTGTCGTTTAGACGCAACTCTATCTCAGGCATATTTTTAAGTGCTGCCTCTTTTGAACCATACTCTCTTACCATTGCAAGAAGTTGATTCTCTGTCATTGAGAAATATACATACATATCAGAGTTGTCTGATACTGTTGTAAGGGGTTGCATCATTGATGGACCTACTAATGCTCCTACTCGATAAGGTAGTGTTCCTACAACTCCGTCGGCAGGGCTCTTAACCTCAGTATATGATAGACTGTTCTCTGCATTTGTTAGCTGTGCTTTTGCTTGTGATAGTTGTGCTTTTGCTGCAAGCATTGAGTTTTTTGCTGTCTTTAAATCGAACTCCGAAACTACATTCTCTTTGTATAGTTCTTGACGGCTCTCGTAATTTAAGTTTGCAGTCTCGTATGCTGCTGTTGCTGCCTCAACATTTGCTTTTGCAGTTTCGTATTGTGCTTTGTAAGGAACTTGATCAATTATGAACATTACTTGTCCTTTTTTTACTTTTTGTCCCTCTTCAACACATAGTTTTGTTAATGTACCTCCTACTTGTGGCATTATTGCAATATCTTGCCTTCCTTTAATAGTGGCACTATACTCACTTGTAATTGTTTTGTCTGAGTTTGAAACTGCCAAACACGCATAAGTTGCCGCAGGCATTTGGGTGGGTGCTTGGTTACATCCTACCAATAATAAGCAACTAATAACTAATGATAGTTGCATTAAATAAAACATCTTTTTCATCATGATATTAATTTTAATCTGTATTTATATTCTCTTTTTAGGTCTATCTAAACTACACTCTATTTTCAAAGTGCAAAGATAGTTCTAAAATTTATACTATCAGATTTCAAATTTTACTATATATTGTTCATTTTTGGAATAAAAACTGATAAAAATTGCTAAATTTTACATATCTTTACCTTTTGAATAGAATATTGGAGAATATGAGTAACAACCAAAGAAACAACAATGTTGAGCCTTTTAGAGTGGTTGAGATAAACCATTCGTTTGAAGATGAACTTTTCAACAAGAACCAGAATGGGATTATTGGTTTTTGTCAAAGGGGTAAGATTGATATGCTCATCAATCTTAATCTTATCACTATTGACAGCAATTCCCAATTTATTATTATGCCTAATACTATTACCCGAATTAAAAAGGTTTCGAAAGATATCTCTTTGTTTGTTTTAGAGATAAATGATTCTCTTTTCCGCGATGTCAGTGTGCATATAAATCCTTCGTTTTTTAGAATGTTGAGAACTACTCCTTGTATTAAATTATCGCCTGAGGGGATAAAGGCTATTGACCTATTTATGACTCTTGCCAAAGGGCTATATAATGATATTGACAACCTTTACAGACAACAGATTATTAGAAGTGCATTGAATGCTTTTCTGCTTTTTACATACGACCGCTATCAACGATTCTATTGCCCCGATGAAAAGATTAACGAAACTGCCAGAAATAAAATTTTTGACAGGTTTATTGATTTAGTTCATCACAACTGCTCTACTCAACGCGAAGTTAGTTTTTATGCCGATAAACTATGTATTTCAAACAAATACCTTACAGATATTTGCCATAATGTGGTAGGTGTATCGGCAAAAAAGATTATTGATAGTTTATCTATTCTTGAGATAAAGGTGCTGTTGCACAACACTCAACTATCAATGCAAGATATTGCTAACCAAATGGCATTCCCCGACCAATCGTATATGGGTAGATTCTTTAAGCGTTGCGAGGGTATATCCCCCAGTACCTTCCGCAAACAGGTTATTAACGAAATGGGGGGGTAAGGTTTTAATTAGTAATGAGGAATTTTGCAAGTAAGCGAGAACAGAGTAAAGTTTACTTAAACTCTGCCGAGTGGCAAGCAAATAGTATTAACTGAATGTTAATACGACCGCAGTATGGGGAGCATATCCCTATATGCGACGTAGTCGAGCAATACCAAATTTAGTCAAGATTTATCCCCAAAAAAACAAAAATAGAGGCAAAAGCCTATGGTTCTGCCTCTATAACTGGGAATAAATAAAACTATTTTTATTTATGTTTAAATCATTACCTTCACAACTTCATTGTTAACCTTAACCATTATCACTCCTTTAATGGTTGTGGGTAATGAAACTTGAACTGAAGCGTTATTGTATGTTCCTGAGGTTATTATTTTACCTGCTGTATCATATATCTCTACTGAGTTAATACCTTCAGCATTCTCAATATACAACACCCCATTTGAAACGTATGCTTTGGTGTTACTCTCCTCAGTGATGCTCTCTTCAATACCCTGAGGTTCGGATGGTTGATTTGATTGTTCTATACCTTTTGCAAAGGTAAATGGGATTATCTCTACTCCTTTTGATACTCCTCCAAGTGATAATACCTTATACATTGATGCCTTTATTGTGCTATTATCGGCGAACATAAATCCCTCACTATCAATAGTACTTCCTCTCTCAAAATCCCAACTTGCGAGTAATGAAGTGTCATCTTGCAGAGGTGCTTTCATACTCTCTACTACCTCTGATTGTGATAGAACTTTATTATATAGTTGAACTTTATCTATGTATGCCTCTAATGATGCCAATTTATATCTTGCACCACCAATCATAATTATGAAATCATCAGACCATGTAGTTGGAGAGAAGAGTGTTTGGTTAATTGCCTCTCCATCAATATACATTAATACTTTCTTCCTACTATTGTCTGTATCAAAGACAAATGTGAAGTATTTCCACTCCGATACAGGAAAATCAAATGAGACGAGTTCTGTTGAAATTGAACCTGAGGTAGTCATATCTTTTCCTTTAATTTCTATATTATTTTTGGTCCACGATTTTGATGTATTCCCTACTTGCGACCACATATATCCATAATCACTATCTTCTTTTACTTCTCTAATAGTTACGAAGTTTGTTCCTCCATTATCAACAGCAATAGAGTGATTAAATAGTTTTGCATTAATCCAAAAAGATAGAGTAAATTCAGATAACGAATTAAATCCTAACTGATTAACGGGTATTGCAAAGGCATTACCATCTAAATCAATTCCACGAGGGTTTGTAGCATTTTCTTCATTATTTACAGTATGAGATAAATCAATTGTCTCAAATTCGTTATTTTGGAATTTCAGTAACTTATCGCTCTTCAATAATACCCAAACAATATCCCCATCACAAAGCATTGCTCGTGCCTCTTTGTATTCAGGACAAGTATATGTGGTAAATTCTGAGCCGTTCCATTTAAGTAGATTGTTCTCAGAGGTAAACCAAATATTACCGCTATCGTCAATATCATTGCCATAATACCTATTTACAAGCATTTCAGGATATTGCTCTTTATTCATACACACCTCATTTCCTGTTATTTGGTTATAATAGTTAATTCCGTCTTCACTCGCAAACCAAATGTTATCGTTAGTATCTATGGCTATTGATGTGATTTTTTTGGGGGTATCGCCATTAGTTCCTACATATGTTGTGGTTGAATTTTGGTTATGGTATCCTAAATAATGATAGTCGCCATACATAGCAATCCAAAGTCTATCATTACTATCAAATGCCATATCCATTATGGATGTTTGTATTCTTGAAGATGACATATTTGCTGTACCATAACCTACGTAATGATTTGCTGAATCAAGTGGTGGGAAGTAGCGTCCTAAAACAGAGCCCCAAACATCTCCTTTTGAGTTGAATGCAAATGAGTAAGCACTTCCCCAATATCCGAGACCTCCATACGTTACCAACTCTGTACCATTCCATACTTTTGGGTGTTCGTATGTAATATCTTCATTGTAACAAACTACCCCTTTGGTATTAACTTCTACCACTGTAAATGTTGATTCTGATGCTGCACCCACCTCATTTGCAGCATTGTTTGCATAGCCTGTGCTCTTATTATATTTTATAAGACCTTTACTTGTTGCCAACCACAAATTATCTCCATCATCTGAAATACGATTTGAGTAATATTCACAAAACCATAGTTCTCCATTAATATATTCGCTTTGGGCAAATAATGGCAAACAAAATACAAATAATAGAGAATTCAATAGAAAATACTTTATACGTTTCATTTTACTCTAATTTTTTTACTGTTAATATTTTCATTTAAATAATATGCCACAACATAATTGCCATTGGGAACATTTATTGTATGTTCATACTCTCCTGCTTGTACTCTTATTTCAGGAACAACTATTTGAACATAGTTATTACTTAAATCAACTACTTCTATACTATAAGTAGATGTTTCTTCTATTTTATTACAATTCGGATTGTATTATAGTAGCAGTGCTAATAGAGTAAAAATCTTTTTCATAATAACCTCCGCTTTATTGGTTAATACTAATTTGCACGAAAAATAAATATATTTTTTATAAAAACAAAAAAAACTAAATGAAAAATGATAAATTTAGTCAAGATTTATCCCCCAAAAAACAAAAATAGAGGCAAAAGCCAATGGCTCTGCCCCTATAACCTAAATGAATGAAACTACTTTTATAGATGTTTTTAAATCACCACCTTCACAACTTCATTGTTTACCATTTGTAATGGAAGGATTTTTATAACAATTATTTCAAGAAATCATCAAAGTATCGGGTTATCTTCTCATATAGGTGTACTCGCTCAGGACCTACTACGTTGTGTCCATGTCCTGGATATACAAAGTAATCGGGATATACTCCGTTATCAATACTGCTCTCCAAGAAACGTAAGGTGTGTTGCCATACTACAACTGGATCGGTATCGCAATGTATCAATAGTAAACGGTCTTGCAAATTGCCCGATAATGAGTTCATATCTGCCTTTTTATATCCTTCCGGATTGTTTTGGGGTGTTCCCATATAGCGTTCGCCATACATTATTTCGTAGTATTTCCAATCGGTTACTGCTCCTCCTGCTACTCCTGCTTTAAACATTCCGGGATTATTGAGCATCATATTCAGTGTCATAAATCCTCCAAAACTCCAGCCATGAACGCCTAAACGCTCTCCGTCAACGTAGGGTAACGATTTCAGATACTCTACTCCTTTCAACTGGTCAGCAAGTTCCGAGACTCCAAGTTGACGGTGTGTTACACTCTCAAACTCTAATCCTCTGTTGGCTGAGCCTCTATTGTCAAGGGTAAAGACTACATATCCTCTTTGTGCCATATATATATCCCACCCACGATAGTTCCACATAAAGGCATCGGTTACTTGTTGTGCGTGTGGTCCTCCGTAAACATATACTATTGCTGGTAGTTTTTGTGTTGAATCTACATCCAAAGGGCGTGTCATTCTGTAATATAGTGGTGTTACGCCATCTGCTGCGGTTATTGTTCCACTCTCTATTACCACCGGCATATCGAATTTATCGAATGGATTTTTTGCTCGTAGCAACTCTTTTACTTCTGCTCCAGACTCTAAACTTCCTACCTTTACTACTCTTGGTACATTGTGGCTACTATAATTATCTATGTAGTATTTTCCTGATACGGAGAGTTGTACTTTATGTACTCCCTCCTCTGGTGTTATTCGTGTTTTTTCGCCCGATGCTATATCTAATTTATATAGTGTGCGTTGTAATGGCGACTCCTCTGTTGTGAGCATATAGAGATATTTTCCATCAGCAGAGAGTTGTGCCTCTATTATCTCCCACTCGCCAGAGGTTAGTTGTTTTAACTCCTCGCCATTAGTATTGTAGAGATAGGCATGGCGGAAGCCATCTTTGCGTGACAGATAGATAAACTCTGTGTCTGATATAAACAACAATGGATTTTCTGGCTCTGTGTATTTATTGCTTGTTTCGGTAAACAGGACACTCTCCTTTGCTCCGTTTTTTGCATTATAACATACTAAGTTACAAGTGTCTTGTCCTCGATTTACCTCTAAGATATAAAGTTTATCTCCTTTGGGTGACCAACTTATATTGGTAAAGTAACGTTCATCTGTTTTACCGCTTTTCAGGTAAACTGCTTTTTTCTTTTTTATGTTATATACTCCAACTTTTACGGTATGGCTGTTCATTCCCGCCATAGGGTATTTTATGCTTTGGAGTTGGGCTTGACGTGCCGAGATGTTTACTAATGGGTAATCTTTTACTCGACTCTCATCCATACGGTAGAATGCTACTGATTCTCCTTGTGGCGACCAAAATATTCCTTTCTCAATGCCAAACTCGTTTCGGTGTACATAGTTTGAGCCAAGTGATATATCTTCACCTTCATCTTTTACCATTTTTACACGCTTACCATCTGCTGAATGTAAATGAAGTGTATTTCCTACGGTTGTTACATAGGCATCTGCCTCAGCAGAATATTCTGCGTGTTTATCTCCTCTGACAAAGGTGTATTCAGATAATATCTTTTTCCCCTGACAATCAATCTTGTATGCTTTACCCTTGTGATTAAATCGTATGGTTATTGCTCCCCCCTCCTCAGATGCAAATATTTGAGGTATAGTTTTTAGTGTGTCTGCCTTTGCTTCAGACAAAACAAGGTCAATATCTTGTTTTGTAATAAGAGTACTCTCTTTTCCGTCAGGGAGTGAAGCATATATAATTTTATTCCCCGATACATAAATATAGTTATCTCCTGCAAACTGCAACTGCTTTATGTTTTTAGCCACTATTGATGAATAGTTCCTGCCTCCTGGCATAAGGTGTTGCAATGTTAACTCTTTACTGTTTTGTGCCATTGTAAATAACGATATTGTTAGTGCTACCACAAGTAGCAGTACTCTTCTTTGATTACGCATTACTCCTTGTTTTTACGTTTACGGAATTGTTTGTTTTCTGTTGCCGACTCATCAATCATTGTGGGTTTACGGAAGGTTACGAATTTTGATACAAATTCATCGCCATGTAGTTCTCGTTTGCCACGTTCTAAATTTTCGGTTGGCACGGGTGTCGGTTTTGGTTTGTTCTCTCTCTTTGAGAAAACTTTTTCTCGTTTTGGTTTTGAGGGTTTCTCTTTCTTTGGTGCAGTTCTATCATCAAAACGATAACTCTTTTTCTCTTTTCCCTTCTTATCAAACTCTCTTTTGAAACTCTCCTTCTTGGGAGTTCTCTTTTCTCGCCTATCCTCTTTCTTGCCTTCGGCTATATCTTTTTTATGCTGGCTATATGTTCCTCCAAAAATTTGATACTCTCTTAACTCGCACTCCAACGCACCATTCATCATCTTTATTTTTTGCGAAGGTTTTAATCCTATTTTGTCAAATCCTTCTCGTGATGAACTTATTATCCAAGCCGAGCATCCTAAAAAGATGTGTTTTAATTTTTCGCCAAGTGCTGCATATATGTCTTCTAAATCTCTTGGTTTCAGACGCTCTCCGTATGGTGGGTTTGTTACTACTATACAGTTTTGAGGTGCCTCCTCCCATCGTTGTATTGAGCGTGCTTCAAGCGATATGTATCGCTCCATTCCCGCACTTTTTACATTTTTGGTTGCTACCTCAATTACTTGAGGATTTATGTCTGCTCCATAGATTTTATTATTAAACTCTCGCTCGGCAGAGTCATCATTGTATATCTCGTGTAACAGGTCTGCATCAAAATCAGGCCACTTTTCAAAGGCATACTCTTGACGATATATACCTGGAGGTGTGTTGGTTGCAATCATTGCAGCCTCAATCAATATTGTTCCAGAACCACACATGGGATCAACAAAATCGGAATTTCCATTCCATCCTGCTTTCATCAACATTGCAGCCGCAAGTACCTCGTTTATAGGTGCCTCGGTTTGTGCTACACGATAACCGCGTTTGTGCAGACTCTCTCCCGATGAGTCTAACGAAATGGTACACTCGTTGTGTGAGATATGTATGTTTATATATATGTCGGGGTTTGTTAATCGTACCGATGGGCGATCCTTGCCTCTGTCGGTAAAATAGTCAACTATGGCATCTTTTGCCCTGTATGTTACAAAACGGGAATTTCTAAATTCATCTGAGTTTACAACTGAATCTATTGTAAAGGTACTCTTTGGTGATAGTATTTGTTCCCAATTATACCCTTTTATTTTGTCGTATAACTCATCGGTACTGTTTGCCTCAAAGGTGTATATAGGTTTTAATATTCGTAGTGCGGTGCGACAAAAAAAGTTTGCTCGGTACATTAACTCTTTGTCTCCTACAAACGACACCATTCGTTTGCCTATGATTATATCCTCTCCTCCAAGTTGCGATATTTCTGTTGCAAGTTCCTCCTCAACTCCTTGAAAAGTTTTTGCTACTAATTTAAATTTAGCGTTTTCCACTTTTACTCTCCTTTCTTTTGTTTTGCCTTTGATTGTGTTACCACTTCGCCCGGTGCTACACTATCGGTTATCCAGATGTTACCTCCAATTACTGCCCCCTCGCCAATGGTTATTCTGCCCAATATTGTTGCATTTGAATATATTATTACGTTGTCGCCAATGATTGGGTGTCGAGCAATGCCTTTTATCGGGTTGCCGTTTTCATCTAATGGGAAACTTTTTGCTCCGAGTGTTACTCCCTGATATAGTTTTACGTTGTTTCCTAATATGGCAGTTGCTCCAATTACTACTCCTGTTCCGTGATCGATGGTAAAATACTCTCCGATTGTTGCCGCCGGGTGTATATCTATTCCTGTCTCAGAGTGTGCCATCTCTGATATTATTCTGGGAATCAGGGGTACTCCCAACTGCATAAGGCGGTGAGCAATACGATAGTTACTTATGGCTCTTATGGCAGGGTAACAGAATATTACCTCTGAATAACTCTCTGCGGCAGGGTCTCCGTTATAAGCGGCAATAACATCGGTTGCCAATATTCTGCGCAGTTCAGGTAGTGATGATATAAACTCGGCAGCAAGGTCTTTTGCCTTTTCACGGCGTACTTCAATACTCTCTCCCTGTTGCGGATTACCGCTACACATTCCTGCAAGTATCTGGCTTATGAGAAGTTTGAAAAGTTTCTCGGTATTTACTCCTATATGATAGGGAAGTGTATCTATATCTATGCGTGAATGTCCGAAATATCCCGGAAATATCAATGAACGGCATAAATCTATTATCTCGCAAAGTTCCTTTGCCGAAGGCATTGGTTCTCCCTCTTGTTGTCGATTGCACAAGATACGTACCGACTCTTGATTAGAGAGTTTCTCTACCGCCTCTCTTATTGATTGTGCATGTTTTTGTTTTCGCATCATCTATTTTGTTAATAGGTAATATGGGATATGACAAAATCATATTACCGCATTTTAGCAATTATTATGCAAAAAAAGCAAAATAAATTCAGTTATAAAAATTGTAGAGCAATTTTAGAGCGTTTTAGTTACTCAAAAAGGATTTTCTACCCATTTACCCGAAGAGAGTTGCATGGTATTTTTATATCCTGCCTCTTTTAATAGGGTGTATGCCTCTTTATATCCACTCTTCATTAACGAGGGTATGTGTGCATCACTATTTACTACCAGAGGGATATTTAATTTCTTTAAATATTTGAGGTGCTGAACGTTAGGAAAGAGATATGAATGTGGGGTATATGCTTTTGTATTTACCTCTAACATAACCCCTTTATTTGCTATAAATTTGAAGTAATCGTGAACTATATCTTTATACCAACTGCTATCGGTAATATGAGGAGAATATGCCGAAGCATTCATTGATATTTTATCGGGATGACCTATAAAATCGTAGCCTCCTATTTCAATCATCTTTATCATATTTTCAAAATAGGTCTCTACCACATATCTTATATCTCCCCCAAAATGGGTGTCAACTAATTTTATAAACTTTTGAGAATTGCCGTCAATATCAAAGTACTCTCCCTGCTGGTTTGGAATGAAATGCACTGATGCTATTCGATAGTCAAGTGGCATATTCCTGAAATACTCTATTGTAGTGTTCCACTCCTCGTCAAAGAAGTCAATCTCCATTCCTGTATATAACTCTATCTTCCCCTCATATTTTTGTTTTAAGAGATTCATCTCAGAGATATACTCCTCTACCCTTTCGTGCAACATATTGCACGATGAGGTATATGGTATTGGAGAGTGTGGCGATACTCCGTATGAGGTAAATCCCCAAAAAATTGCGGTTACGATAAACTCCTCAATATTACAACGTCCATCGCAATATGGCGAGTGGGAGTGATAGTTGGTGAGATTCATATAAGGGTTACTCCTCTACAATGTTAAAATCTACTTGCCTACGCTCCATATTCACTCGAGCAACAGTGATTTTCATCTTATCTCCTAATCGGTAAACTTTATGGAATGAGCGACCTCTTGCACAATAATTCTTTTCATCAAACTCATAGTAGTCATCTTCAAAGTCTCTGAAAGGAACCATTCCCTCGCATTTATTCTCATCAATCTCTACGTATATTCCAAATTTGTTTATTCCCGAGATGGTTCCGTCATAAACTTCGCCTATTCTATCGCCAAGATACTCGGCTTGTTTGTATTTTATTGATGCTCTTTCGGCATTTGCTGCTGTCAGTTCCATATCAGAAGAGTGTTTACATGCCTCCTCTAAACGCCCCTCGCTTACACTACGACCTCCATCCAAGTAGCGTTCCAAAAGACGGTGTACCATCATATCGGGATAACGGCGTATGGGGGATGTAAAGTGTGTGTAATAGTTAAATGCCAAACCATAGTGTCCTATATTTTTTGTGGTATATATGGCTTTTGCCATTGCTCTTATGGTAATGGTCTCAATGAGATTTGCTTCGGGGCGAGATTTTGCTTCGGCAAGCATCCCTTTTATTGAGGAAGTAAGTTGACCACGTGTGCCATCTGCCTTGAGGGTATAACCTAATCGGCGTACAAATTTGGCAACATCTGCCATCTTAACACTATCGGGCAAGTCGTGTACACGATATACAAACGATTTTGCCGATTTGCCTCGCTCCACTTTTCCTATCTTTTCGGCAACAGTGCGGTTGGCAAGTAACATAAACTCCTCAATAAGTTTATTTGCCTCTTTGCTCTGTTTGAAATATACCCCAATGGGTTTGCCTTTATCATCAATATCAAAACGTACCTCACAACGGTCAAAGTCAATTGAACCATCTTTAAATCGTTTGTCACGAAGTTTTTGTGCAAGTTCGTTAAGTTTCAAAATCTCCTCTTTGTACTCTCCTTCACCAGTGTCTATTATCATTTGTGCCTCCTCGTAAGCATAGCGACGTACTGAACGAATAACTGTGCGAACTATACGAGATGATTTGATTTCTGCCGCTTCGTTTAATTCAAATATTGCTGAGAATGCAAGTTTATCCTCGTTTGGTCGCAAAGAGCATAGGTTATTACACAACCTTTCGGGTAACATAGGTATGGTTCTATCAACCAAATATACCGAAGTTGCTCGTTTAAATGCCTCCTTATCTATTACCGAACCGGGTAATACATAGTAGGTTACATCGGCAATATGCACTCCAACCTCGTAATTACCATTGGGCAATGTTCTTATTGAGAGTGCATCGTCAAAGTCTTTTGCATCTTTGGGGTCTATTGTAAAGGTATTTACTCCTCTGAAATCCTCTCTACGCTCTATCTCCTCGTGTGGTATCTCTTCGGGTATTATATCGGCTGCTGCCTCTACATTTTCAGGATATTTGTATGGCAATCCAAACTCTGCAAGAATGGCGTGCATCTCAGTATTGTTCTCGCCGGGTACTCCTAGTATATCTACTACCTCTCCTTCGGGATTAGACGCCAAGGGATCCCACGATACAATCTTTACTATTGCCTTATCGCCATCCTTTCCTTTGCCAAGTTTATCTAAGGATATATATATATCGTAATCAAGTGTACGACTATTGGGAGACAAGAAAGCATAATGTTTCTTCACCTCTAATATTCCTACATAGGTATTATCGGCACGTTCGATAATCTCTTGAACTCTTGCCTCTAAATTGTGACGGCGGCGCTTGGTTAATAGAGAGTATTTTACTCTATCGCCCGATAGTGCATGTAGCGAATCCTCCTCCTTAACGGCAATTGGTTCTCCTCCTCCGTCAGGGATAATAACGTGTCCGCTCTGTTTGCGTTGGAATACTCCTTCGCGAAGGTCTCTTTTGGGATTTCGGCGAAAACGTCCTGGGTCAGTCTCAACCAAGAACATATCGTTTTTCATTTGGTTAAGAAGGTGTGCAACATCAATTCTTGCAGGTTCACTCTTTACTCCAATACCTCGTGCAACTTGCTTATAGTTATATATTTGCGAGGGGCGCTCCTTAAAGAATTTTTCAATGCGTTTAATCATCTCTTCTCTTGTCATTCTTTGGTTTCCTGAGCCTTTTCCCTTTTTACTTTTTGCCATAACCTTTATAGTTTAAATTTTCTTTTACAAAGTAAAAAATAAATTTGAGAATTATCAATTAGTTGAGATATAAAAAAAGTTATAACCCGATATTTGAAATATATTTTTTGCTATTTCCTCTACCTCAAACATTTTTCTTAAAATATTTTTTAATTTTGCTTATGCAATAGAGTAACCTGATTGCACGTTAATTATATATAGTTTAAAAAGTTGTAAATATTATGAGAAAATTGGTTTTTGCCACTAACAATAAACATAAATTAGAGGAGGCTCGTAAAATTTTGGCAGGAATGGTTGAGATTCTATCTCTTGCCGAGATTGGCTGTAACGATGATATTCCCGAGACTGCTACTACATTAGAGGGCAATGCCTTGATAAAGGCTCGATATATAAAAGAGCATTACGGTTATGATTGCTTTGCCGATGATACTGGTTTATTGGTTGATGCTCTTGATGGGGCACCCGGGGTATATTCTGCCCGTTATGCTGGCAAGGAGTGTAACCCACAAAAAAATATGGAGAAACTACTTAACGAATTAGATGGTATTGAGCAAAGAGGTGCTGCTTTTGTTACTTGTGTTGCTTTAACATTAAGAGGTAGCGAACATATTTTTATGGGCGAGATTGCTGGTGTAATCACAAAAGAGGCTCGCGGAAATGCTGGGTTTGGATATGATCCTATTTTTAAACCTTTTGGCCACGATAAGACTTTTGCCGAACTTGGCGATGATGTTAAAAACAAAATTAGTCATCGTGCAAAAGCAATGGATAAACTGGCTCAGTTCTTAAATAATCTTATTGATTAACTTTATATGAAAAGAGTTTTATTTACTATACTGTCTTCTGTTTTTTGTATTGCAACTGCATTTTCGCAATCGGAGATGTTTGAGTGGCAAATCTACTCTGCTTTTGATAACCCTAAACAAGTTATAGAGGGTAAAGAGTATGTATATATTTTAACGGACGGATATTTATATTCATACGATAAAGAGTATGCTGAGGTTGCAGAAATTAATAGAGATAACAAATTGTCTGATACAGAAATTTCTCTGATTAAATATGACAATGTTAAAGATATGCTGGTTGTTGCATACGCCAATGGCAACATTGATATTTTATATAAAAACAAAACATACAACATTCCATATATAAAGGAGGCTATTATGACAACCTCCAAAACTATTAATAATATTAACTTTTTACCAGAAAAAGATGAGATATATCTCTCTACCGATTTTGGTATTGTTATCTTAAACAGTAAAAAAATTGAGATAAAAAATAGTTTTGAATTAGGTATTAAAGTCTTGGATGCAACATACTTTGAGGATAAGTACTATATAATTGATGATGAGGCTTATTTAAATTGCTGTTCTGAAGAGAATATTCCATATGATATAAATAATTGGGAGAGCATTTATAAATTTTCAACCAAACCTCAAACTTTATTAAATTTATCTGATACTTTATGGATTCAAACATCAGACAAGATTTTGGGTTATAATAAAAATATAGGAATTAAAAATATTGCATACGGTAAATACTCTTCGTTGGAGCAAAATGCGTTAAACGAGATATATGCCTATTCAAAAACAAATAGTTATATAGATGTATTTTTTAGCGACTTCTCTAAGAAAAACAGAATAGAGATATTACCTCAAATTGGTTATACCCCAATAAATATATCATGTAATAATAAAAATTCGCTATATTGGTTCTTAAATGAAAATGGTATTGCTTCGTATAAAACAGAAGAGATCAACATTACCCGAAGTGATACAATACCAATGGTTGATAAATTGGCAGTATCTGCACCCTACTCTCTTGCCATATCGGGTAGTACGCTCTACTGTGTTCCTGTTGGTATATGTTTAGATAATGAAAACCAACAATTGGCTTATAACAACATATCATATTTAAAAGATTACAGATGGCATAATATTTATGGCGATAATGTTCCAAGTCCCAAAGACAAACCTTCTTACATAACTAAGTTTATGTTACCGTCAAAATTGGCAATTCACCCCGATAATGATGAGGTTGCATACGTTGGCACTTGGTTTGATGGACTCTATAAGTTTGAAAAAGGTAAATATAAAGAGAATTGGAACTATATGAATAGCCCTATTGTTGGAGCAGCCGACAACTACGCAAATCAAGTAAGTAGTTTAGCCTTTGATAAAGATAAAAACTTATGGATGACAAGTTTTAGTCCCGAGCAAGGTGTTCTTATTTTAAAACCTGATGGCAAATGGATAGTATATGAGCATATTAATGATTTGATAGATCAAAAATATATGTGCAATATGATACACCCGGAACAATCAAAGACTAAATGGTTTGTATCAAATAACGGAGAAAACTTTGTTTTGGCTTTAAACATAAACAATACTCTTGAAAAGACCTCTGATGATAAATATCGCAGGTTCTCTACCTTTACCGACCAAGATGGTAAAACCATTGATGCTACTGCTTTTTATTGTATCAGCGAGGATAGAGAAGGTAAATTGTGGATAGGTACTGATAGAGGTCCTATAATAATATCTCGCCCCGATAATTTTATGAACTCTAATTTTACTTGCCAGAGGGTAAAAATTGCTCGTAACGACGGGACAAACAATGCAGACCTCTTGCTTGATGATGAAGCCATTAGAGCAATAAAAGTTGATGGAGCAAACTGCAAATGGATAGGAACTTACAGCAATGGTGCTTTTTTAGTTTCGCCCGATGGTCTTGAAACAATACACCATTTTACCACTGAAAACTCGTTATTACCCTCAAATTGTATATATGATATTGCTATTAACCAAGAGAGTGGAGAGGTATATTTTGCTACCGACAAAGGGTTGGCATCGTTTAGAGCAGAGGCTGCTGAGGAAGAAGAGAATTACGATAATATATACGCATTCCCAAATCCTGTTCGTCCTGAGTTTACAGGCGAAATTACTATAACTGGATTAACGTTTAACTCGCTTGTTAAGATTACCGATACTACTGGAAATTTAATATATCAGGCATACTCTAAAGGTGGTCAGGTAGTATGGGACGGTAACGCAACTAATGGGCAGAGAGTAAAGAGCGGGGTATATTATGTTTGGGCTTCTTCAAGCGATGGCAAAGAGGGAGTTGTTACCAAAATAGTTTTTATATCGGGTAAAAATTAAATTTTATTATCTTCTTTATTTAAGAGCGAGCCATTGAGGTTCGCTCTTTTTTATTTTATCTCTTGAACTATATTATTAATTATATGTTCTTACAATATAATTATTAAAACAACTAAACAATGGACAAAGAGTTTGATCTGTTTAAAGAGAGATTATTAGAGATACAAGATAACCTCTACAATTTTGCTTATATGCTTACCTCTGATAAAGAGGAGGCTAAAGATCTATTACAAGATACAACCTTGAAGGCTCTGGATAATAGGGATAAATATATTGACAACATAAACTTTAAAGGATGGTTGTTTACTATTATGAGAAACATATTTATTAATAACTATCGCAGAGTTGTTCGTAACCAAACTATGGTTGATCAAACAGAAGATTTGTTCCATTTAAATCTGCCTCAAGAATCGGGATTTGATACTCCTGATGGCAGTTATACAATTAAAGAGATTAATAGGGCTATTGCTTCGTTCGCTCCTGAATACCGAATTCCTTTCTCAATGCATATTACTGGATATAAATATCACGAAATTGCTGCTTATATGAAATTACCTTTAGGTACGGTAAAGAGTAGAATATTTTTTGCTCGACAAAGATTGCAAAACATCCTCAAAGATTATAGATAGGAGGGATAAATATATTTAATATCGTAAATTAAACGGGTTCCTAATAGGGATTCGTTTAATTTTGTTTTAAACATATCTTTTTTTTGTCATTTGACTCAATTAAATTAACTTTGCAAAATAGGAGATATACGGCATATCTCCTATGCTAAAAATTGTATAATCATTAAATAGTAAGATATGAATATCCTTTTATTAGGTTCGGGCGGAAGAGAGAATGCCCTTGCGTGGAAAATAACTCAGAGTGAAAAATGCGATAAGTTGTTTATCGCTCCAGGTAATGCAGGTACTGCAAACGTTGGAACAAACGTTGCTATCAAAGCCGATGATTTTGATGCCATTAAAGAGTTTGTTCTTGCCAATGATATTAAAATGGTTGTTGTAGGGCCTGAAGATCCATTAGTAAAAGGTGTTTATGACTATTTTAAAAATAGTGCCGAATTGAAAAACATTCCAGTTATTGGCCCTTCAAAAGAGGGTGCAAGACTTGAGGGCAGCAAGGCTTTTGCTAAGGCGTTTATGATGCGTCAAAACATTCCTACTGCAGCATACAAAGAGTTTACTGCTAAAGAGTATGAAGAGGCTGTTGAGTTCTTGAAAACCTTAAAAGCACCATACGTTCTAAAGGCTGATGGTTTGGCTGCTGGTAAGGGTGTGCTAATTATTGACAACCTTAAAGAGGCTGAAGAGGAGTTGAAAGCCATGCTTGACGGTATGTTTGGTGAGGCAAGTAGCACTGTTGTTATTGAAGAGTTCTTATCGGGAATAGAGTGTTCGGTTTTTGTTTTAACTGATGGTGAAAACTATAAAATATTACCCGTTGCAAAAGACTATAAACGTATTGGCGAGGGTGATACTGGTTTAAACACTGGTGGTATGGGTGCTGTTTCGCCTGTTTCATTTGCCGATGAGGTGTTTATGAAAAAGGTTGAGGAGAGGATAGTTATTCCAACAGTAGAGGGTCTTAAGAAAGAGGGCATTGAGTATAAAGGTTTTATATTCTTAGGTCTTATCAATGTTGAAAATGAGCCTATGGTTATTGAGTATAACGTAAGAATGGGCGACCCTGAAACAGAGGCTGTTATGCTACGCATCAAGTCGGACCTTGTTGATATGTTTGAGGGTGTGGCTGAGGGTAAACTTAATGAGAAAACTCTTGAAATTGACTCGCGTTACGCTGTTACCGTTATGTTGGTATCGGGAGGATACCCCGGTGATTACGAAAAGGGTAAAGAGATTACTGGTCTTGAGAGAGTTACTGATAGTATATTGTTCCACGCTGGTACTGCGCTTAAAGATGGTAAGGTTGTAACATCAGGCGGTAGAGTAATTGCTGTTAGTTCATACGGAAATAGTAAAGATGAGGCTTTGGCTAAATCGTTTGAGAATGCTCAAAAAATTGAGTTCGACAAAAAATATTATCGCAGAGATATTGGCTTTGATTTAAAATAGAACTTAAACGGTGGAATCGGGCAGAGAGTATGGAGCAATAAAGGTACCTACATCGTTGGTATCTCATATAATATGTATAATTGCGGCGGTGGCTATGGTAGTCATCGCCTCAATATATTTTACTCCTGAAATTGAACATTTTAGAGGAATTGTTCATTTACAAATTCCTGAGGAGTGGTTAGTATCAAATATGGCAATTACAATCAATATTGTAATTATGATACTACTTACTTTTGTTATCTCTTCAATAGCAAATAAATACTCTCTCACCACCCTGCTATCTCTATTCCCTTCGCTATTTTTTATAATGCTTCAATGTTGTAACCCATCTATTTTACAGTCGTTTAATATTGGGCTTATAGGTGCTACATCGGTTCTTGTTACCACTTACTACCTTTTTGAGAATTATGGCAGAAGAGATGTGGAAGGCATGGTATTTAGCACTACTTTTATTTTATGTGCTTCCACAATTCTTTGGGATAAGATTATATTTTTTATTCCTCTATTCTGGATTGGTATGGCACAAATAAATATTCTATCGCTAAAGAGTGCAAGTGCTTCGTTACTTGCAATAGCAACAGCCGTATTTATATTTTGGGCTTCATCATATTTAGGATGGGAATATTTTGATTTTAATAGTTCATGGGAGAGTATTAAATCGGTTATTCTATTGGAGGATTATAATTCAATAAACAGAAAATCACTATATGATATTTTATACCTGATACCTATCTTAATTGTTGTTGGTATTTACAATTTTACGAATCTCTATGCCGACTCTCATGAAAAGATTTCAATAAAAAGATATGTTCAGTTTTTAAACTCTGTTCTCTTGACTACTCTTTTGCTTATTGCTTTTAATCCATTAAATATAAACTCTTACATGCCCATTTTTAATAGTAGTGCCGCCCTTTTAGCGGCTCACTATTTTAACTCTATTAAGAGTAAAGGCAAGTTGAGATTATTATATTTGATAATATTGATATACTTTACCACCTATATTGTATGGATTTTGTAGCACAACTATCGGAATGGGGCTATATTGGATTATTCCTATCTGCCTTTATATCTGGAACGGTATTCCCTTTGAGTTCTGAGGCTGTTTTAACTCTATTGCTTGCCTCAGGGTTTAATATGACTGCCTCGTTGATTGTTGCAACTATCGGTAATTTTTTGGGTGGTGTAACTTGTTACTATATTGGAAGGTTGGGTAAGTTAGAGTGGATTGAGAAATATCTTAGAATAAAACCCGAGAAGTTACACAAAGGTATTTCGTACGTACAAAAAGGTCCCGGAGCAATAATTGCTTTTCTCTCATTTTTACCCTTTTGTGGCGAAATTATTATAGTTGCATTGGGATATATGAGGGCTAACCAATGGATTACAAATATATCTATGTTAGCAGGTAAATTTTTACGTTATATTTGTATAGCAAAAGGTGTTGAACTTTTTTTATGATTGAAATAATTAAGACGTAATAAAAGTATGAAAATTGGCAAACTTGATTTCGGAGATTTCCCCTTATTCCTTGCTCCTATGGAGGGAGTAACAGATGCTTCGTTCCGTCTTATGTGCAAAGAGTTTGGTGCCGATATGGTCTACACCGAATTTGTATCGGCCGATGCCTTAATAAGGCACGTTAATAAAACTGAGGCTAAACTCTCTATTAGTGATGAGGAGCGTCCTGTGGTTATTCAAATATATGGTAGGGAGATTGAGCCTATGGTTGAGGCGGCAAAGATATGCCGAGATGCAAACCCCGATATATTAGACATTAACTTTGGATGCCCTGTTAAACGTGTTGCAGGAAAAGGTGCTGGGGCTGGAATGTTACGCAACATTCCTCAAATGCTAAAAATTACAAAAGCGGTTGTTGAGGCGGTTGATATTCCTGTTACGGTAAAAACCCGATTAGGATGGGATCACGATTCTCGTATAATTGAGACTCTTGCCGAAGAACTACAAGATTGTGGAATTGCAGCACTCTCAATACATGGTCGAACTCGTAGTCAAATGTACACAGGTTCTGCCGATTGGGATTATATTGGAAGAGTTAAGGCAAACCCAAAAATAAAAATACCTATTATTGGTAACGGAGATGTAACATCTGCCGAAATTGCTAAAGAGAGGTTTGAGGAGTATAAGACCGATGCCATAATGATTGGTAGAGGTGCTATTGGTGCTCCCTGGATTTTTCGCGATATAAAGGGTTATATGTTAAATCCTGACACATATAAACCCCTATCTGTAGAAGAGAAGATGAATGTTTTTAGACGTCAGATGCGTGAAAGTATTGCTCGGTTGGATGAAAGAAGAGGTATTTTACACATTCGCCGACATCTTGCTGCAACTACTCTTTTTAAAGGTATTCCTAACTTTAGAGATATAAAAATTGCTATGTTGAGAGCTGAGAAAGAGGATGAACTGAACGCAATTTTTGATACAATACAGGAGAAATATTTAAATAACAAAATAGGAGATGAAGAGAATTAAATTGCTATTTGTTGCAGTAATAACAATTTTTATTGCAACAGTTACGGTAAATGCCAAAGAGGTTACTGTTAAGAAATACAACTATGTGTATAGCGACACAACTATTGCCGATTTTAATAAAATAAGTATTCTTAATGGTATTAACGTGGTATATGCTCAAAGTGAGAGTAAGGCTGGCAAAGTAAGAATATACGCCCCAGAAGGAGATGATGTTGTATCTATAACATCTAAAAACGGATTACTTAGCATCAGATATGGTAGAGGCTATAACAGAAACTTTGGTGTTATAATGGTTTATGTATATTCAAAAGAACTTACTCAAGTTGATTGCTCAGTTGGTGCAAACTTTACTGCTGAAGGTATTGTATCGGGCAACAAACTGAAACTAAAAGTATTGAACAAGAGTTTAATTCGTTGTAAAAATATTGTTTACGATGAAGTGGTTGTAAAACGCGGTTTAGGTAGAGGGGATATTCTTCTATCGGGCAAAACAAGAAAGGCAACATACTCAATCATTGGTAGCGGCGAGATTGATGCCGATAATTTAGTGGCAGAAGAGGTTACTTGTAAAATTCTTGGAAAGGGAGACGTTGGTTGCCATGTGAATAAAGACATCTCTGTTCGTAGTTGGGGTAAAGGTGCTGCATACTGTAAAGGAGAACTAAAAATCTCGGGGAAGAACAATAAGATAAGAGTAATGCCTGCAATAGCAAAGGAGTAGATATTACTATATACATATATGACAAATAAAGGGTTGCTGTGGCAACCCTTTATTTGTTTATATTATTTGTATTGTATGTAAACTGTTTTAAAACTCTGCTGTACTCATATCGCCTGTTTCATTAAATGCTGTGTGCATTGCAAAGGCTGCTGACAGAGTGTGAGGAGTGTGTCCTGCTCCCATCTCAAGGTACTTGCGAAGTAGTGGACGATACATTGGGTGGGCGCAGTTCTCAATTATTGCCTCTGCTCTTTGGCGAGGTGATTTACCACGAAGGTCGGCAACTCCTTGCTCTGTGATAAGTATTGATACAGAGTGTTCACTGTGGTCAAGATGCGATACCATAGGTACTATGGCACTAATTTTACCACCTTTTGCTATTGATGGACATGTGAATATTGATAGGTAAGCGTTACGAGTAAAGTCGCCCGAACCTCCTATTCCATTCATCATTTTTGTTCCTGTTACGTGGGTTGAGTTTATGTTACCAAATATATCTGCCTCAAGTGCAGTGTTTATGGTAATAAGTCCCATACGGCGAACTACCTCTGGGTTGTTTGATAACTCCTGTGGACGTAAAACTATCTTATCGCGGAAGAAATCAACATCTGATATTATCTCTTCCATTACTGCATCGCTGACAGTTAGAGAGCATCCACTTGCAAATTTACATTTTCCGCTCTTCATCAATCCAACAACAGAATCTTGCACAACCTCTGTGTACATCTCAAATGGTGGAATATCTGGGTTTGTACCAAGTGAGCCTAAGACTGCATTTGCTATGTTTCCTACTCCTGATTGTATGGGTAGGAATGATGAAGGTATACGTCCTGCTTTCAACTCTGATACCAAGAAGTTACATACATTCTCGCCAATCTTATTGGTTGTTTCATCGGCTGGTGTAAATGGTGCTACACCATCGGGTAGGTTACTCTCTACTATACCTATGATTTTTGAGGGCTCAATTTGTATATATGGTACTCCTACTCTATCGGATGGGGTATAAATGGGTATCTCTTTACGATATGGAGGATCGGCTGGTTGATAAATATCGTGAAATCCCTCTATTGCCTCAGGGGTGTGATGATTCAACTCAATGATAACCTTCTCTGCCAAATCGCATACTGTTGGTGCAATACCTACTCCCATACATGGTATTATACGACCATCATCATATACTTTACATGCCTCAACAATGGCAAAATCTAACTTACCATAGAATCCGTAACGTAGGTTTTGTGCCAAATGCGAAAGGTGCATATCAAAGTATTGTATCTCGTTTTTATTGATGCCTTCGCGTGAGGATTTGTTTGATTGGTATGGTGTGCGTGCATCTATTGCTTTTGCACGAGCCAATGCTCCGTCAAGCATATCGCCCGATGATGCTCCTGTGTATAACGATACTTTAAACTCTCTACCTGCCTCATGCTCAGCCTCTGCTTTCTCTGCCAATGCGGCTGAAACTACTTTTGGTGTTCCTGATGCAGTAAATCCACCAAATCCTATTTTCGCACCGTTCTCTATATACGATGCTGCCTCTTGGGCTGTTATTACTTTAAATGCCATAATCTGTATTGTTTTTATATTTTTATCTGCCTTTTTAGCAAAAATACTCTCGCTCTCTGTAAAATATTCAAGTAAACTTGATATTATTTTGCTCTCTAATCATTATTTTTGTGTCAAATTTACAAATTATTCTGATAAATAAAATATGTCGGAGGATAAAAAACTATTTATTGAAACATACGGGTGTCAGATGAACGTGGCAGATAGCGAAGTAGTTGCCTCTATTATGGCTACTTGCGGATATATGCTTTGTGATGACATTAACGATGCCGATGCTGTATTCCTTAACACCTGCTCTATTAGAGATAATGCCGAACAAAAGGTTTTGGGACGCTTGCAATTTATGAATAGTTTACGCCATAAGAAGGGTAAACTTATTGTGGGTGTTATTGGATGTATGGCTGAGAGGGTTAAGGATGACCTTATAAATAACTACGGTGTTGACCTTGTTGCTGGTCCCGATGCTTATAACGACCTTCCCAACCTTGTGGGTGCTGTGGAGTGTGGCGAGAAGGCTATTAATATTGAACTCTCAACTGTTGAGACATACAAAGATATTCTACCTCGTAAGATTGGTAAATCAATCTCAGGATTTATATCTATTATGCGTGGTTGCAATAACTTCTGCTCTTATTGTATTGTTCCATATACTCGCGGAAGAGAGAGAAGCCGTCCACCTCAAAGTATTCTTAATGAGTTGAACGAACTTAAAAACAATGGTATTAAGGAGATTACTCTTTTAGGTCAAAACGTTAACTCTTATATGTTTGAAGATGAGAATGGTAATAAAACCGATTTCCCTGCACTTCTTCGTATGGTCTCAACTGAGGCAGGAGATGGTATAAGAGTGCGTTTTACAACTTCTCACCCCAAAGATATGAGCGATGAGATTTTAAAAACCATTGCTGAGTGCGATAATATTTGTAACCATATTCATCTGCCTGTTCAATCGGGTTCTAACAGAATTCTGGCTCTGATGAATCGCAAATATACTCGCGAATGGTATTTAGAGAGAATTGCTGCAATAAGAAGATATATTCCTGACTGCGGTATATCAACCGATATGTTCAGTGGTTTCCACTCTGAGACTGAGGAGGAGTTTGAGGAGACTTTGTCGCTTATGCGTGAGGTTGGCTTTGACTCTTCATTTATGTTTAAATACTCTGAACGTCCCGGAACTTTTGCATCAAAGAAATTGCCCGACAACATTAGCGAAGAGGTTAAGATTGCAAGGCTTCAACGTATGATTGAGTTGCAAAACGAATTATCGGCAGAGAGTAACCGCCGTGATATTGGAAAACGTTTTGAGGTACTGGTAGAGGGATTCTCAAAACGCTCTCGCGAACAACTTTGTGGAAGAACACCTCAAAATAAAACTGTTGTGTTTGACAAAGGTAATTACCACATTGGTGATAGAGTGATGGTGGAGATTTACGACTCTTCTTCGGCAACACTCTTGGGTAGAACAGTTGATTGAGTTTTAGTTTTTAGTTGTTAGATTTAGCATATTCAAAATATGGAATTGTATAAAAAATTGAATAACATAATGGGATGGGCAATGTTCTTAATTGCTGGTATTGTCTATACCCTTACTTTAGAGCCAACCGCAAGTTTCTGGGATTGCGGAGAGTTTATATCATCGGCATACAAATTAGAGGTTGGACACCCACCCGGTAACCCTATTTTTATGCTTACTGGTAGGTTTTTTGCCAACTTTGCATCTGACCCATCACAAGTGGCATGGTGCATAAACTTTATGTCGGCAATGTTTAGTGCTGCAACTATTTTGTTGCTATTCTGGACAATTACTGCTCTTGCCCGTAAAATTGTTATCAAGGGTGATAACTACTCTTTAACAAACACTATTGCCATAATGGGTGCTGGTGCTGTTGGTGCTTTAGCATACACTTTCAGCGACACATTCTGGTTTTCGGCTGTTGAGGGAGAGGTATATGCATACTCTTCGTTCTGTACAGCACTGGTTGTGTGGCTTATCCTTAAATGGGAAAACCACGCCGATGAACCCCACGCTAACAGATATATTATTTTAATTGCATACATTATAGGTATCTCAATTGCTGTTCACTTGTTGAACTTATTGTGTATCCCCGCTATTGTTCTTATCTATTACTATAAGAAGTGGAAAGAGCCATCGGCAAAAGGTTCTATAATTGCTTTATTGGTTTCGTTTGCCCTAATATTCTTTATTCTTTACGGATTGGTTCCCGGATTTATAAAGGTTGCTGGTTGGGCAGAACTCCTTTTTGTTAATGTTTTTGGGGCTCCTTACAATACTGGCGTTATTGCATACTTCTTCTTGGTTATTGCATCAATCTGCTGGGGATTGTATGAGACCTTTACCCAAAAGAACTTGAACAGACTTAAATTGTCGTTCATTGTGAGTTTGATAATGGTAGGACTTCCTTTTGTTAGCGAAAGTATATTATTATCATTGCTAATTGTTGCAGCACTAATTGTTGTAACCTTTGCAAGCAAGAAGGTAAACATAAGATTGCTCAATACAGTTTTAACTTGTATAATGGTGATATTTATAGGATACTCATCGTATGCTATTATCTTGTTACGCTCTACTGCAAATACTCCAATGGACCAAAACTCTCCTGAAGATGTATTTGCTCTATCGAGTTATCTTAACCGCGAGCAGTATGGCGAAAGACCTCTGTTGTACGGATATACATACACATCGGATATTGTTAGAGATGCAAATGGTAATCCCGAAGTAAAAGAGGGCAAAGCAATATGGAAACGCACTATTAAAAAGAATGAGAACGAGCCTGATAAATATGTTGTGACAGACCATAAAAAGGATTACACATATCAACCCGAGTTGAATATGTTATTCCCTCGTATGTATAGTAACCAATCGCATCACGTTGAGGCATACAAAGAGTGGAGTAAAGATGGCAATAAAACAAATAAGGTTAGGGTTAAAACTAATAGTGGTATCAGATATGTAGAGAAACCTACATTTGCCGAAAATATAAGATTCTTTTTGAGTTATCAGGTAAACTATATGTATTGGCGCTACTTTATGTGGAACTTTGCAGGACGCCAAAACGATATTCAAGGTCACGGTGAGTTACACAAAGGTAATTGGATTACTGGTTTCAGTTTTATTGACAAACATATTGAGGGCGAGAACTTGCCTTCGGACTTGATGAACAACAAAGGCAGAAACGTATATTATATGTTACCTCTTCTACTTGGATTGATTGGTCTGTTCTATCAAGCATTCTCGGGACAAAAGGGTATTGAGAGTTTCTGGGTAACCTTCTTCCTGTTCTTTATGACAGGTTTGGCTATTGTTATCTATCTTAACCAAACACCTTACCAACCAAGAGAGAGGGATTATGCCTACGCAGGCTCTTTCTACGCCTTTGCTATATGGATTGGTATGGGAGTTTTAGGTATATATAGTATTATTAAAAAATACCTTCTTAAAGATAGAGATAACTCTATTGTTGCTCTTGCAACTGCTATACTATGCTTGTTTGTTCCTGTTCAGATGGCAGCACAAAACTGGGATGACCACGACCGCTCGGGACGCTATGCAGCACGTGATTTTGGTAAAAACTATTTGAGTTGTGTTGAGGAGAACGGTATTATATTCACAAATGGCGATAACGACACATTCCCATTGTGGTATGTTCAAGAGACTGAGGGTTACAGAACAGATGTGAGGGTTTGTAACTTGAGTTATCTTCAAACTGATTGGTATATTGACCAAATGAAGAGCCAGGCATACGAATCTACTCCTCTACCTATTGAGATGGATAGAAGCAGATATGGTAATGGTAAACTCTCATACGCATACGTTCTTGACAGAGGCTATGGTTACGACATGGAACTTGACAAAGCAATGAATTACCTTATATCAGAGGATAAGGATAATAAATATATACCTGAATATGGTATATCTATTGACCATATACCTAACAGTAACCTCTATATTGATGTTGATTCAGCAGCAGTAGCAGATAAAATTCCTGCCGACTTAAAAGGGTATGCTACCGACAGAATTGATATAGAGTTGGCAAATAACGATGCCTTGATGCTAAATCAATTATCGGTATTGAGTATGCTTAACTCTATTGCAAAGGATAACTGGGAGAGACCTATCTACTATGCAGTAACTGTTGGCCCTGATATGTATCTGAATTTAGACAAACACTTTGTTAAGGTTGGTTTGGCATACAGAATACTTCCTGTTTTAAACAACGATACAGAGAGTGACGGATTGGTTGATACCGAGACAATGTACGATAATATGATGAACAAATTTGAGTGGGGCGGTGTTGATAATCCTAATGTATATTTAGATGAAACCGTTCGCAAAATGACATATACTATGCGTATGTTGTTTATTGACCTTGCTGAGGCATTGATAATGGAAGATAAGTACGATATGGCTTTGAATGTTCTTGATAAGATGATGGAGAAGATACCAGCATCGGCAACAAAACACGATTACCTATCAATTCAACCTGCAATGGCATATTATAGTTTGGGCGAAACTGAAAAGGGAAAAGCCCTGCTAACTGAAATTGCCGATAACTCAATGGAGTATATGAGTTGGTTCAGAACATTGGAATACAATAAACTCAGATCAATATCTCAAGAGTATTTAAGACAGGAATACACATTAAAAACAATTATTCAATTCTTTATACAACAAGGCGATGAAGAGAGTGCCGAAAAGTATCTTTACGCTCTCAGTGATTTAGGTTACAACTTGTTTAAAGAGTCATAATAGAAGAGATATGTTAATAGAGCAACCACCATATATGTACAGGATGTTGTATCCTGAAACTATATGGCGAATACCACGAAAAAACAAAACAGTATATCTGACTTTTGATGATGGTCCAGTACCTGAGGTTACACCTTGGGTACTGAATATTTTAGACCACTATAACATTAAAGCAACCTTCTTTTGTGTTGGAGACAATGTTGCCCGACATAAAGAGTTGTATCAAGAGGTGCTGAACAGAGGTCATTTGACTGGCAACCATACCCAAAACCATATACAGGGTATGAAGTTCAGAACAAGAAACTATCTTAAAAATGTTGAGGCTGCCAATACACTAATAAACAGTCCACTATTTCGCCCTCCGCACGGACATATGCGATTTAGACAAAAGGTTGCTCTCCAAAAGGCAGGCTATCATATAATAATGTGGGACGTTGTTAGTAGAGATTATAGTAAGAACTTAACTCCCGATGAGGTTGTGGAGATTGTAAAGAAATATACCCGTAACGGCTCTATTATTGTTTTCCACGACTCAATAAAAGCACAACGTAACCTTAAAGAGGCTCTACCAAGAGTGATAGAGTGGTTACTTGCCGAAGGGTATGCTATAAAAAGACTCCCTATTAAATTTCTAATAAACGAATAGAATTTTTTGAATTAGGAATTTTGCTATTAAGCACACATAAGGCATTTGCTTTAGCAATGTACTTATTTTTAAATATTAGACCAATTAGGCTAATTTAGTCCAATTGGTCTATTTTATTTTTACTGCAACTTCTTAAAGAATTCCCAAATAACTATACCTGCGGCAACCGATACATTGAGAGAGTGTTTAGTGCCAAATTGAGGAATTTCAACAGCAAAATCGCACATATCAACAACCTCTTGCTGAACGCCCTTAACCTCGTTGCCCAATATAAGAACATATTTATTGGTTTTATCAAGTTCCACCCTATCGAGCATTATACTATTTTGAACCTGCTCAACAGCAAATATCTTATATCCCTCTTGTTTAAGTTTTGCAACAACTGATTTGGTATCCTCCTCATACTCCCACTCCATACTATCCTCAGCACCTAAAGCGGTTTTATGAATTTCGGCATTAGGAGGTGTAGCAGTTACACCACATAAATATATCTTCTCAAGTTTAAAAGCATCAGAACTACGGAAAACCGAACCTACATTATTTAAACTTCTTATATTATCAAGTACCACAACCAAAGGAGTTTTATCAATAGTTTTAAACTCCTCCTTTGATACTCTATCCAACTCAATAACCGATAACTTTTTCATATAATAATAATAATTTATACAAAGGTAAGAAATAATTATTTATACTCTATTTTTTTAATTATTAATAAACATGTTGATAAGTTGTTAATAGTTGAGAATAACTTTTTAAAAAATATTGTTGCATTTTTAAATAGTAGATTTGTATAATCAAATATTTAAATATCTGCTGTTATTATTTAATTTCTTTTCTTTTTATTTATTCACATTATATTTATGGGTTATCAATATTAAAAATAAAAAATTTAATTAACTTTGTACTTTATCAACAGTGTGTTAATAAAGTATATATTCTATTTATAATCAATATTTAATGTTGTTGATTAATATGTTTATTTTGTTAATTGAATATTAATAACCAAATTTCAAAATATATAGTAAAAAAGATATCAAACGTATTAACAATATATTATCATCATTATTTTTTTACTTTTTAAAAAAGAATATATAATATTTTGTTTGTTGAAAAAGGATTGGAGTATAACTAAATTCAAAATTTATGAATATAGTAGATAAAATAAAAAAATTAAAAGAGGAGAAAAATGCTGTTATCTTAGCACACTACTACCAACGAAACGAAATTCAAGATGTAGCAGATTTTGTAGGCGATAGTCTTGCTCTTGCACAATGGGCTGCTAAAACTGATGCCGATATTCTTGTAGTTTGTGGTGTTAACTTTATGGGCGAAACTGCTAAAATATTGTGTCCTGATAAAAAAGTACTAATACCTGATAACAGTGCAGGTTGCTCTTTGGCTGATAGTTGTAAGGCTGAGGATTTGGCTGAGTTTATTAAACAGTATCCTGGATATAAAGTTATATCGTATGTAAATACTACTGCTGAGGTTAAGGCTTTAACTGATGTTGTTGTTACAAGTAGTAACGCAAAAGAGATTGTTGAATCGTTTCCAAAAGATGAGAAGATTATTTTTGGTCCTGATAGAAACTTAGGAAGTTATATTAATTCTGTTACAGGTCGAGAGATGGTTGTTTGGAATGGTGCTTGTGATGTTCATGAACAATTTTCACTTCAAAAAATAAAAGAACTTAAGGAACAAAATCCTGATGCTGAGATATTGGCTCACCCAGAGTGTAAAAAACATATTCTTATAGTTGCCGATAAAGTTGGATCAACTGCTGCTCTATTGAATTATGCTATTAAAAGTGATTGCAAAAAATTTATAGTAGCAACAGAGTCGGGTATATTACATAAGATGCGTTTATCATGTCCCGATAAAGAGTTTATTCCTGCTCCTCCAGAAGACTCTACATGTGCTTGTAACGAGTGTGCTTATATGAAATATAACACTCTTGAAAAACTATATAATTCTCTTTTAAATGAAGAACATGAGGTTTTTGTTGATGAAGAGATAAGAAAAAAGGCTGTTATATCAATACAACGTATGTTAGATATTTCAGAGAAACTTAAACTATAAAAGTCTATTTATAATTTGAAAAATATAGTTGTTTTTGCTTCGGGCAGTGGATCTAATTTTGAAGCAATTGTAAAGGCGTGTAATAAGAAAATAATTGATGCTAATGTTGTTCTTTTAGTGTGTGATAAAAAAGATGCAAACGCTATTAAAAGAGCAAAACGTTTAGGTATTGAGTGTTTTGTTATTTCTCCTAAAGATTTTGCTTCGAAATATGATTATGAAAAAACTATAACTCTAAAACTTGCCTCTTATAGAGTTGATTTAATTTGTTTGGCAGGTTATATGAGAATAGTTGGCGAAGAGTTATTAAATAAATACGAAGGTAAAATTATAAATACACACCCATCTATTTTACCTGCTTTTAAAGGTAAAGATGCTATTGAACAGGCTATGGCTTATGGTGTAAAGGTTTATGGTATTACTATTCACTATGTAAATAGTGATTTGGATAGTGGTAATATTATTGCTCAAAAAACTTTACCATACGAGGGTAATGATATTGAGTTATTAAAAAAGAAACTACTTAAAATTGAACATAAATTATTTATCAGTACAATAGCAAAACTTATTAATAATGAGTGATAATTTAGATAACTTGATTGAGGAACTTGAACTATATACCCAACAAAATAAAAGTGATGATAATGCTTTTTTCAGATTGGGTAATGCTTATCGTAAGATAGGTAATAATGCTCAAGCCATAAGATGTTATTTAACTGCAGTTGAAATTAATCCATCTTCTCCTGCTAAAGAGGCTCACAAAATGATGATGGATATTTTGGAGTTCCGTAATACTGATTTGTATAATCCTTAATACAAAAATAAATAATGAGAAAAATTATATATATACTTACCTCTATATTTTTATTAGTTTCGTGCAGTAAAATAGATATATTTTCATCTGCCGAAATAAAAGGTAATTTTACAGATTATGAGGATGATATAATTTATGCAGTTTATGAAAATTTCAGTTCGGGTATTATTACTGATACAATATTAATTGAGAGTGGTAATTTTAAGTGTAACTTAAAACTCAATAGTAGTAAGACTCCAATATATTTAATAGATAAAAATTCAAATAATATAACTACTCTATTTTTAAAAGAGGATGAGAGTGTTGTTTTGTCGGGATCATCAAAACCTTATAAAACATTAATAGAAGGTGATTCAACAAATATATTAATAGGTGAATTTTTAAACAATAACGCCGATATTTTAATAAAATATGACTCTTTAAAAAATATATATATTGACAATTATAAAGACTCTTTATATTTAAGTGAATTAAATAAGGTAAATGATTCAATAGTAAGAAAAGCGGTTGAGTTTGTTGAGTCAAACATTGAAAACTCATCTTCAACTTTTATTATTTATAACTATATTGCCTCTCCTAAGTATAAAAAATTAACTCGTGAATTATCTGAAAAACTTCTACCATCAGCAAAGACTGATGTTATATCGGCTCGAGTTGAACACTTTGCTGCATTACAAAAATTAGATAAGGGTAAAACTTTACCATATTCGCAATTAAAAACCGTAAATGACAGTTTAGTTTATAGTTATACGTATAAAAGTAAAATAACTATAGTTACTTTTTGGGATTCTTCCGATTCTCTATCGGTACAAAAAGTTAGAGATATTGAGTTGTTTTATGATACCTTAACTCAAAAAGAGAAGGTATCTTCGCATTTAGTATCTTTGGATATTAATAAAACAAATTGGAAAAATACAATAGAGAAAGAGAATCTAAAATCTTTTCAAACTTACTTACCTGATGGATGGACAAACAAAGATATTGCAACTATAAATTTAAGAGTTGTTCCATCTACTTTTCTTTTGAACAGGAATGGTATTATAATAGGTAGAGAGTTAGAGTTGGATTCACTTAACTATTTGATTGAAAAAACTATTATTAATAATGATAGTTTGGATATAGTACGCAAAAACAGAAGAAAAAATGGAAGATAAAGTTGTTTCAGTTGGTGTCTTTATAGATGGTGGATATTATGCTAAAATTGAGGAGGGTCTTAAAAAAGAGTCTTCATTAGCTTTAAATCTTACTGCTATTTTAAATTATGTTAGAACTACTATTTCTGAAAGAATGAATGTAGAGTTGTCTGATTGTCAAATAACAGAAAATCATTATTTCAGAGGCAGATATAGAGTAAATGATGCAAGTAATAAACATCTATTATATGTTGAGCGTAAATTTGAAGATTCAATGATTGATAACGATGTTGTTTTCCATTATAAACACTTGCGTGAAGTTAAAAAAGGTGACGAGATAACAGTTATTGAAAAAGGTATAGATACATGGTTTGCTTTAGAGACTTATGAACTTACTTTTTTACGCAAATTTGAAGTAGTAGTACTTATTACAGGTGATGCTGACCATGAAATGTTAGTTCGTAAACTTAAAACTTTAAAGAGTAGAGTATTACTTTTAACTTGGAATGTAAATTCACAATCTTCAACATCTAAGTATCTTAAAGATGAGGCAAACTGGCATATTGACTTAGGAGAGGAGTGTATTAAAAACAGGTCTTTAATAAATAATTTAACTACAGTAATAAACTATTAATAATGCTAACTAAAGTTTACGCTGCTGCCCTTCAGGGTATTGATGCTCAAATTGTAACTATTGAGGTTAATTGTACTCAGGGAATACAATTTTTTATGGTGGGATTGCCCGATGCTGCTGTAAAAGAGAGTCATCAGCGTATAATATCGGCACTATCGCATAATGGACTAAAATTTCCACGCCGTAAAGTGGTGGTAAATCTTGCTCCTGCCGATATAAAAAAGGAGGGGTCAGCATACGATCTTCCTATTGCAATAGGATTGTTAGCAGCAAACGAGGAACTAAAGAGCGATAAATTTAAGGATTATCTTATAATGGGTGAGTTGTCGCTTGATGGTTCAATACTTCCCATAAAAGGAGCCTTACCTATTGCTATTATGGCAAAGCAAGAGGGTTATAAGGGTTTTATTCTTCCAAAACAAAATGCACCAGAGGCTGCCGTTGTTGATGGATTAGAGGTTTATGGTGTTGAAAATATTATAGAGGTTGTTTCGTACTTTAAAGAGGAGTGCGAGTTACAACAGACAGTTATTGATGCTCAAACAGAGTTCTACGACAAGCAACAGATTTTTGATATTGACTTTGAAGATGTAAAAGGTCAGGAGAATGTTAAACGTGCCTTTGAAGTTGCAGCAGCAGGTGGACACAACCTGATAATGGTAGGTCCTCCGGGATCAGGTAAATCAATGTTAGCAAAACGTATTCCAACTATATTGCCACCTCTTACTCTTGATGAAGCATTAGAGACAACTAAAATTCATTCAGTAGCAGGACGTACTGGAGATACAGGTGCTTTAATAACTCGCCGTCCATTTCGTTCGCCACACCACACAATATCGGGTGTTGCTTTGGTAGGTGGTGGAACATATCCTCAACCCGGAGAGATTTCACTTGCTCACAACGGAGTGCTGTTCTTAGATGAATTACCAGAGTTCTCACGTTCAGTATTAGAGGTAATGCGTCAACCACTCGAGGACCGCAAAATAACTATCTCTCGTGCCAAAAACACCGTAGAGTATCCAGCAGGTATTATGCTTGTTGCAAGTATGAATCCTTGCCCTTGCGGATACTATAATCACCCAACTAAAGAGTGTATATGTTCAGAGGGAGCAGTTACACGCTATTTAAACCGCATTTCAGGCCCGCTGTTGGATAGAATAGATATTCAGATAGAAGTTATACCCGTAGAGTTTGAAAAACTCTCATCAACCGCTAAAGGCGAAAGCAGTGCAGTTATACGTGAACGAGTAATGCGTGCAAGGGAGATACAGACTCGCCGATTTGCCGACACTTCTGGAGTATATTGCAATGCTCAGATGAGTAGCAGGCATCTAAATAAATGGGCTTTACCCGATAAAGATAGTATTGCAATGCTCAAAGTTGCAATGGAGAGATTTAACCTGTCGGCACGTGCATACGACCGTATCTTGAAAGTTGCCCGTACTATTGCCGACCTTGAAGGTAGCGAAGAGGTTAAGAGTTACCATATTCAAGAGGCTATCACTTACCGCAATCTTGACAGATCCAATTGGGGCATTTAAAGGCAATTACGAAGTAATTAGAATTGACTAAATGTCAATTCGTGTCTTTAAATGGGGCATACAAGGTATTTGCTTTAGCAAATAGGATTAACTGAATGTTAATCCGACCGCAGTATGGGGAGCATATCCCTATATGCGACGGAGGGAATACAGTGCTCTGCACGACGGAGGGTAAGGCATTTGCTTTAGCAAATAAAATTGACTAAATGTCAATTTGTGCCACAACGAGGGGAGCACAGTGCTCTGTGCGACGGAGGGCAAAGGCAATTACGAAGTAATTAGAATTGACTAAATGTCAATTCGTGCCTTTAAATGGGGCATACAAGGCATTTGCTTTAGCAAATAGGATTGACTTACATATCAATTCGTATTACAATTACAGAGTAAGTATTATATTTAATTTTTCCGATATCGGCAAAAATACCTATATTTGTAGGTAAATTATATATTAAAACCTTGCCGATAGTTGATAACTTTAACCTCAACTATTAAATAGTGAAAGTATTATCTTTTACTCAAAATAGAAGGTGAGAATAACCATTTTTGAACTTACGCGATCAATTGCTGCTGTGTATTTATACTCTGCGGGATCGAGAAGGTCGTCTCTCTTACGGTTTAGTATATCTTGAAGTCCGAATGCAAATTTAAGTTCGGGAATGAATTTGAAATATTGGAAATATACGTCACATCCCAATCCTATCTCTAAATAGGTGTCGTAGGTTTTAAGGCGAAGAAGGTCGCCTCGTTTTTTTGATACATCAAATGTTGGGGCAACTCCCACCATTATATATGGACGGTAGTTGTTTAATCTCTTTGCACTGTATTTTAACTCTATGGGTGCTTGTATATAGTTCGATTTTACGTCTGTTTTTCGCTCCTCTCCCGAGAACTCGCCTCGGAATGTTACAGTCTTATTACCGAAAAGAAATGCTGGTGTGAAGCGTAAATTAAGGTAAGGGCATAGGTATAGGTCGCATAGTAGTCCTACATTAAATCCGGGTGAGAATGTGGGTACGTCTGCTAACCATATCTCTCCGTTTTCATCAGGTTCTCCGGTTGGCACCAAACGTAGGTTTTGCATATTAAGTCCTAATGAGAATCCAAAATGCACACGCTTCTGGTCGGCGTACGGACGTCGTTCCAGTTTGCGTGTCTGTGCATTTGCCGAAGTGGCAACAAGTAGGAGTAGTAATATGTATAATATACGTTTCATATTTCTTCTCTTAAAACGTATAAAATGGTTACTTATTGCCCTATCTATTGATTTTTATACTCTTGGAATTGTTAAAATTTAACTGCTGCTCCAAGTAGGAAGTTCATTCGTTGTGCAGGCATTCCGTAGTATATGTCGTAGTTTTGTGATAGAATGTTATTCCATTGTAGGTTGAAACTAATCAATTTTGTGAGTGAGTAGTTTGCCGATAGACTTAGGTCATATATATCGCCCATCTTCTCAAACACATCCATTCCTAATGAGTTTTGGTAGCGATAACCTCTTCCTATTCCCATATAGAAATTTGCATTTATTGATAGGTTTTTAATTGGGTTTACTCCTACTTTTATGTTCCACTCGTTTTTGGGTAGTGCCGATAGTATTGTTCCCTCTCCGTTTCTGCTTCGCCAGTTATTGAGTGTCCATTTTACCTCTCCCTCTAATATTTTTTTGAGTTTAAAGTTTATGTTTGCTCCTCCTAACCAACGATAGGCATCTATTGGGGTGTAGTCTATTACTTCGTATGATGCTATCATACCATCGGTAATACTCTCTGTGTATCGCATATCAAAGAGTGCATTGGTTGATGTTTTTATTCCTCCATATACTCTTAATTGTACCCCCGGTATGTAATCGAACAATAATCCCATTACGGCATTTGCTGCTGTGTATGTATTGTTAAGTTGTTTTGTGGGATTTATATATATGTTTCGTGCCGACATTTTACTCCATGAGTTGATCTCTTTTCCTCCGTCAACAACTGTGTAGAAGTGAAAATATTTACCCATATCGGCATTAAATTCAAAGTCGGGGGCAAAACGTAATACAGTTCCATCGTTTACCGATATATCCATTCTTGCACCAACCTTTAATCTAATTTTTTCGTTTGTGAATTTGTAGAATGGTGTTAGCGATACCATTGTATAGTTGTCTGCATCTGCCGCATCGTTATAGAAAAGGTTGTTCATATCAAACTCAAATCCTAAACGATTGTTGTTGCTTCCTAATCGTGCTGCAAGTTCAAGGTTTGCTGTTAGGTGATTCTCTCTTCCTCCCTCTTCTCCAATCATATAACCTATATTGTTATAGTAACCAGTAAATCCAACTGATGCGTTTATTGTTACATCTTTGTTTTTTGTGGAGCGGAACGATGTTCCTCCGGCATACTGATTTACTTTTTGATAGTCGGTATCGCTAATGGTTGGTATGTTGGGTGTAAGTTTTGCTCCGTAGTAGTTGAATTTGTTATGTTTATATGCAAAACTTGTTGTCCACTCCAACTTATCAAAGGCGTGTTTATATGTTGCATTTACAACATTGCTGTTTAAATGTTGGTAAACTTTTTCGCCTCCATATACTGGTACGTTGTCTTTATATTTTAGATGTCCTCCTGTTGATGTGTGATTATACCATACGCCAAGTTGGTTGCGTTTTGTATTTATAATTCTTATACCTGCATCAGCGTTTATATTGAGATTGTTTCCCATCCCAAAATTTGCATATCCGCGCTGGTTGATAAAACTTTCTTCGCTCTTTAGTTCGCTGACTAATAGTGGTTGTGATGTGGGATTGCCTGATAGTGGTACTGCCCAAGTGGAGTATTCGTTTACAGGTTTCTCTACAAGTGGGTTCTCTGCTTGGGGGATACCTGTCTTTTTAACTGCGGCATCAACCTCAGGAGTATATTCTTTCTCTATTGTTACTTCACGATCGATGTTTTGTGCTTCTGCTTCAGTGATTACTACACTTAGAAGCATTGTTGCGAAGAGTATAAGGATATTATTTTTCATATTTTGTCAATCTTGTTTTTATCATTTGTTGTATATCGTCATTTTCAGTATAGTTGCTTTT
The DNA here is from genome assembly GCA_015061035.1 of Bacteroidales bacterium. Taxonomy (GTDB): domain Bacteria; phylum Bacteroidota; class Bacteroidia; order Bacteroidales; family G3-4614; genus Caccoplasma_A. The sequence goes on along the minus strand of SUXK01000003.1, from coordinate 155,864 downwards.
TAGACTATTTAGATACTGTTTTGCCTTAAAGTTATCGCCTTGTTTAGCCGATATGTCTGATAGTAGTATTATGCTGCGAGCAATCCAATATCTATCCTCTCCGCTACTTGCAAGGAGTGAATTTATACTCTCTTCGGCTTGAGTTGTGTTGTTCTCATTGAACTGTGTCTCTGCTATCATATATTTTGCCTCTGATGAGTATGGAGAGTGTGTTGTTGATAGTATAGTCCAATCATCTATTGCCTTTTCGCTTTCTGCTGTTGCAGTGTAGGCTTTTGCTCTGTAATATCTTACTTCTTCGATATTTGGTATATCAGAATTGTTTGATAATATGTTGGTAGCAGTTGTTATAACATCGTTGTTTTTACCTCCTAAACTTAACACCCTTACAATTGAGGATTGTGCCTCTTTTCCGAGTTGTGTTGTTGGATATTCGTTTATGAGGTGTGTATAATATTGATATGCTTTATCGTAGTTTCTGTCTAACTCCTCTATTGTTGCAAGGGTGTGTAGTGTCTCTTCGAGTAGCATTACATTTTTGCTTACCAATACGTTTTCAAAGTATAGTCGTGCTTCAGCAAAGTTATTGTTGTTATATCCGTATTGTCCTACATAGAACGATGCGTTTGCCTTGAATGTTCCTGCTGGGTATTTGCTTATGTAATTCTTTAACTGATTTATACTCTTTTCAGAGGGTGATTGCAAAAAGGCATTCTCGGCAGCATAGTAAGTGAGAGAGTCCATTTGTATGTTGCTATATACCTCTTCTCCTTTTATTCTCTTTATATATTCAGCGTATGGCTCTATATCGCCTTGTTGTATATGGTAGTTCTTTAAATCTTCCATAGCAACTTTTGCCTCGTTGCTGCCAGAATACTCCTCTATTAGTGTTTTATATGCTGATATTGCTTTATCGTTATCGCCTGTGTTCATATATATCAGAGCCGATTGTAGCAGTGCTTGACGAGCCTCTCCGCTCTTGGGATATTTGTCGTAAACGTTTGCAAACGATGCAAGGGCGTTATCGTTTTGAGTGAGGACTATTTGTGCATTTCCTTTCTCAACTAATGCTTTTGGTGCATATACCGATTGTGGGTATTGGGTGATAACTCTGTTCATAGCCTCTACTTTTTGAGAGTGTTGTTTCTCTACTCCATATATTATTCCCTGCATATATATTGAGTAGTCGGCCAGTTGGTTATCTGTTTTCTCAGCCTCATTATATGCTTTACGAGCATTAGCATAATTTCGCATCATATACAGGCAGTCGCCTTTACGGTTATATGCGTCTGCTTTGGTTGTTTTGTTTTTGTTGTTTTTTGCAATGTGATTGCTGAATTGTTTCTCTGCCTCGCTATATTTTTTTTGCATGAATAGTGCATATCCGAGTGAATAGTATGAATTTATGTCGGGTTGTTTTAATAGAGAGATATGTTTTTTAAAGTCGTTTGCTGCTTGAGAGTAATCTTTGAACAGATAGTTTATCTCACCTCTCCAAAGATATGCTTTTGCAATTATGTCGGTTTTATAGTTACCAACTTTAATACTTTGATTAAAGTAATTTTTTGCTTTTGAGTACTCTTTTTTCTCATACTCTTGTGTTCCCAAGTTGTAGAGTATTATCTGTTTTGCAGCGAGTAACTCTTTTCCCGGACTCTTTACTTTATTAACCGATGATAGTGCTGCTTTATAATTTTTTGTTGTCAGATAACTTACAGCCAATATCTGGTTTATTGCTGTTGAGTTATTACTATTTGGGAATTGGTTTATATAGTTTTCATAAACCTCAACTTTTTTATTGAATGGTAGTATATTGTTCTCTTCAATTATTATGCAATAGTTATACATTGCACTCTCCTTTGCTTCAATGTTGTCGTTCAATGTCATTGCGTTTTCGTATGCGAACATTGCTCCGTTTTTATCGTTCAGTTGCAAATATGAATGTCCTAAATATAGGTATGCACTTTGAGAGAAGATGTTCTTAGTACCTGTTACCTCAATTAATGTTTTAATTGCATTGTTATATTGTTTTGTGTTGTAATATGCCACTCCTAAGTGATACAAAGAGTTGTAGTCATCACTATTGCTTTGTGTATATTCTTGAAGATATTTTATAGCAATATTATTGTTGCCAGTTAAAAAGGCACTTTCTCCACAAATCTTATTTAATGGCATAATATAATCCTCTGAACAATTATTGCTATCTAAAAGTTTAATGCCCAATTTTAATGCTTCTGGGTAGCGTTCCGTAGCATAATATATGTTTGTTAGATAATATTTTGCATTACTTCCGTAAGTCTTATCGTTTATGCACTCTAAGAATCCTACTTCGGCAGTTATATACTCCTCTTGTGCATAGTTTGAACATGCTAAATAGAATATTGCAGGGATGTTGTTTGAAGACCTCTTTGTTACTATTTGAAATAACTCCTCTTCGGCTTTTTCGTACTCTCCTTTATTAAATAGCAATATACTTCTATTTATGATATATTCCTCTTTGTATGTTGTTGATAGTCTATTACAATCAACTCTGTTGAAGTATTTTTCAGCCTCTTCAAAGTTACCCTCTGCAACGTATGAGATTGCTAACATCAAATCAAGTTTTTGAGTGTATAGAGGGTCGGTATTACGGTTTTTGAATTCAAATATTTTGCTTATAATATCTTTATCTCCTGAGCGGTATGCACTCTCTATCTTAAGAAACTCATTCTCTGCCACTGTTGTTGGATATGTGTCAGTTGTTGTTTCGTTAAATGCACTACTTAGTTTGTGGTTTACTCCCAAATAGTTTTCGCTCTTATACATATTAAGAAGCGAGTGCGATACGGTAAAGGGTGTTTTTCTCTCCTGAGCATTAACAACTAAAGGGAGTGTTATAAGAATTGAAAATAGTACTGCGAGGTTTATTTTAAGGTGTCTCATTTTGTTCTTTTAGTTTATATTGCAAAAATACATACAAACAAGCAAAATCTAAAACTTGCTTTAATAATTTACAGCATATCTACTATATTTTAGTTGTTTGTAGCAAATATAAGGATTATTTGACATATAGAATCGCTTTTGCCTCTATATAACATCTTTTATTCCATTGTGAGTACTTTTTTAGCAAAAGGTTTATTATTGTGTAGATATTTTTCATATTTCTAACATTTTTTGAGTATCCAAGTTGATTTCTCTTACAACATTTTACCAAATTTTGAGTATTTCATCACTCTCTCACGCAGGTTAATTTTGCATCGGAAAATTAACTTAACGTGATAAACATTTTTAGATATTGATATGAAAAGATTTTACTATTTGATTTTATTTCTCTTGTTCACACCCTTTGCTGTTTTTGCCGAGGAGGTTATAAGTTACGCAACGGAGACTCCAACTGATGCTAATATATCGGGCCACGTTTTGAGTTTGTCAACAAAGGAACATCTGCCTTATATTATAGTGGAGGTAAAGGGTACAAGTTTTTACACTAAAACCGATAGAACAGGACACTATTTTTTTAGAAATCTCCCAGTGGGTAGTTATGTGATTGAGGTTAGTGGAATGGGTTATAAGAGCGAGAGTCGAAATGTTGAGATTGTTGCTAACAAAACTCAGGAGATTAACTTTTCGCTTGAGGATATGTATGAGGAACTTGAGCAGGTTGTTGTTTCGGCAAACAGAGGTGAACTTAAACGGCAAAATGCCTCTTCGATGGTAAATATTCTTACAAGCAAAACTCTTGATTTGGTTTCTGCTCCCACCCTATCGTGTGGACTAAACTATCAGCCCGGTATTAGAGTTGAGGATAATTGTCAGAATTGTGGATTTATGCAGGTCAGAATTAATGGTCTTGATGGTCACTATTCGCAGATACTTATGAACTCTCGCCCTATTTTTTCTGCTCTTACTGGTGTTTATGGCCTTGAACAGATTCCTGCAAATATGATTGAGCGTGTTGAGGTAATTCGTGGAGGAGGTTCTGCTCTGTTTGGCTCTTCTGCCATAGGTGGTACAATAAATATAATTACAAAAGAGCCTACTGAGAGTAGTGCCGAAGTTTCTCATTCGCTTACATCTATTGGCATATCTAATGCTCTTGATAATAATACCACTTTTAATGCTTCTCTTGTAAATGATAATTATAAGATGGGTTTAACTATTTATGGTCAGAGTCGTAAGCGTGACTACTATGATTATGATGGTGATGGATTTTGTGAAATCCCAGAGATTAACGGAAAAACTATTGGTTTAAGTTCTTATATACGAACTGGTGATTTTGGAAGGGTAAATCTTCAATACCATAGTATAAATGAGTTTCGCCGTGGTGGTGATGCTTTTGATCTACCGCCCCATGAGGCTATGATTGCTGAACAGACCGATCACACTATTAATGGTGGTGAGTTAAGTTACGACCTCTTTTTTAAAGAGAACAGACATAAATTGAGTGTTTATACCTCATTTCAAACAACTAAAAGAGATAGTTATTATGGTGCAAAACAAGATCCTAATGCTTATGGTAAGACCAGCGATGTTGTTTCTGTAACGGGTGCTCAATATAGTTACAAATTTGATAAACTGTGGTTTCTCCCATCAGAACTTATGGTTGGTGGAGAGTATAGTTATAATAAACTTATTGATAATTTTACAGGCTACGACCACTACGTGAAACAGAAGGTAAATATAGGTAGTGTGTTTCTTCAGAACGAGTGGAGAGATGATAAGTGGGGCTTTCTTGTGGGTGTTCGTATGGATAAGCACAACTTGGTTGATAAACCTATATTTTCGCCTCGTGTTAATTTACGATACAACCCTATTAGTAACGTTAATTTGCGTTTGACCTACTCTTCTGGCTTTAGAGCCCCTCAGGCTTTTGATGAGGATTTCCATGTGGCGGTTGTTGGTGGTGATAGGGTTGTAACGGTTTTGGACCCTAATCTAAAGGAGGAACGCTCAAATAGTCTGTCATTCTCTGCCGATATGTATAAAAATTTTGGCAGGGTGCGTACAAATTTGATGGTAGAGTTGTTTTACACCGATTTAAAAGATGCTTTTGCTCTTCGTAAAACTGAGGAGCAGGATGCTAAAGGTAATACCGTTATGGTGCGTTATAATGGCTCTGGTGCAAGAGTTGCTGGTGGAACAATAGAGGGTAAAATAGGTATTCTTCCTATATTTCAGATTCAAGGTTCGGCAACTATTCAGTATAGTGGTTATAAGCAGTTGGAGTATTGGAGTGAGAATCCTGATGTTCCGCCTGTGCGAAAGATGTTTCGTTCGCCAAATGCCTATGGTTATATAATGGGAGTGTATAATCCTATACCTGCTCTTACGTTATCGTTAAGCGGTACTGCAACAGGTGCGATGATGGTGCAACATTGCGAGGGCTCAGGAACAGATATTGATAGGGCAGAGCGTACATCTCCCTTCTTTGATGCAAACTTTAAAGTTGCATACGATTTTAAGATATGGCGTAGTGCCTCTTTGCAGTTAAATGCTGCTATAATGAACATCTTTAACTCTTACCAAAAAGATTTTGATCAAGGTCCTGACCGAGATTCGGGTTATATCTATGGCCCTGCTCTGCCTCGTAGTATTACAGTGGGTGTTAAGGTTAGTATATAATATCACAGAAAAAAAGGCTATCGCAACTATTATTGTTGGGTAGCCTTTTAATTTTTATTTGAAGTTTAATACCTACTTCTTATCTACTTGTACTATCTTAAATAGTTTGTCTGATGGGCGTATTTTAGTGTCTACTGCTATTGAGAAGAGGTCGCCTTTTACAATTTTTGTGGCAGGTTTAAAGTTTACTCGCATATCTTTTGCCTCTATTGTTATGGCTCCTGTTGTGGGACCTGTTATCAATAGTTTGTCTCCTTCGTTAATTTCGCCACTCTCCATTAAGAACTCGGCTACTCCTATATTTGAGAAGTATTTTGTTCCTTTTCCTATATACTCTTTTCGCTCGGTTGCTTCGCTTCCGTAACTTGATGACCACTCGCCTAAGCGTTGTCCAAGGTAGTATCCGTTCCAGAATCCTCTGTTGAATACGGTTGCTAAACGGGAGTCCCAACCTGCAATCTTCTCTTCGCTGAATGTTCCGTCAATGTAACTCTCAACTGCTTCGCGATAGCACTCTACAACTGTACGCACATATTCGGCACTTCTGGCACGTCCCTCAATTTTAAATACTCTTACTCCAGAATCAATCATTTTGTTCATGAAGTGGATTGTTTTAAGGTCTTTGGGCGACATTATATATTGATTTTCTATATCCAATTCAATGTTGCTCTCTTTGTCTTTTACAGTGTAACCACGGCGACATATTTGTAGGCATGAGCCTCTGTTTGCCGAGTGATTCATTTCGTGCAGACTTAAGTAGCATTTGCCTGATACTGCCATACATAGGGCTCCGTGTGCAAACATCTCTATTCGTACCTGCTCTCCTTTGGGTCCAACTATGTTCTCATCTTGTATTCTGCGGTAGATTCCCGATACTTGGTCGAGGTTTAACTCTCGAGCCAATACCACTACATCGGCAAATTGGGCATAGAATTTTAGTGCCTCAGCATTTGATATGTTGAGTTGTGTTGATAGGTGCACCTCTACGCCTATTGAGTTGGCATAACTCATTGCAGCTACGTCTGAGGCTATTATTGCACTTACTCCTGACTCTTTTACTGTGTCAATGATTTTTCGCATCAACTCAAGGTCTCCATCGTATATTACGGTGTTTACGGTTAGGTAAGTTTTTATTCCGTTTTGGTTGCATATTTCTGCTATGTTGCGTAGGTCATCAAGGGTGAAGTTGTTTGATGAACGTGAGCGCATGTTCAATCCCTCTACTCCAAAATAGACTGAATCTGCTCCTCCTTGTATTGCTGCTGTTAGCGACTCGTATGAGCCTACGGGAGCCATTATTTCAAAATCTTTGCGTTGTAACATTGTATTATCGTCCTAATAGTATTTTTTTTATATCATTTAGTTTGTTGAGTGCCTCAACGGGTGTAAGATTATTAATATCTAATCCCAGTATCTCTTTGCGTATATCTGATAGTACTGGGTCGTCTAATTGGTATAGCGATAGTTGCATTCCTCCTGCTTTTGCCGCCGCAGGTATGGGTTTTGTTATGTTTCTGTTCTCGCTACCCTTCTCTAACTCTTTTAATATCTCATCGGCGCGACCAACTATATTGCGTGGCATTCCTGCCATCTTTGCAACGTGAATACCAAAACTGTGTTCGCTTCCGCCGCGTAACAGTTTGCGAAGGAACACCACTTTGTTGTCAACCTCTTTTACCGATACATTGTAATTGACTATTCGAGAAAACTCCTTCTCCATTTCGTTTAACTCGTGGTAGTGTGTTGCAAAGAGGGTTTTTGCTTTTGCCTTTTCGTTTTCGTGTATATGTTCAACTATTGCCCATGCTATTGATATTCCATCGTAGGTGCTTGTTCCTCTTCCTAACTCATCAAATAGTACAAGACTTCTTTCGGAGATATTGTTAAGGATATATGCTGCTTCGTTCATCTCAACCATAAAGGTTGATTCTCCAAGTGAGATATTATCTGATGCTCCAACTCTGGTAAACACTTTATCTACTATTCCAATACGAGCCGATTGTGCAGGAACAAAGCATCCTATCTGTGCCATTATGGTTATTAGGGCTGTTTGGCGGAGAAGTGCCGATTTTCCTGCCATATTGGGACCAGTAATTATCATTATTTGCTCATTCTCATTGTCGAGTTTAAGAGTGTTTGTTATATACTCTTCTCCCGGTGGTAGTTGTTTCTCTATTACCGGGTGGCGTCCCTCTTCAATGTATAGTGTTAGTGAGTCATCAAGAACTGGTCGTATATATTTGTTCTCTTTTGCTGTTGTGGCAAATGATATTAGGCAGTCTAATTGTGCTAACATTGTGGCGTTGCGTTGCATGGCACTTATGTGTAGCGTGGTTGCTTGTACCAACTCATTGAATAGTTGGCTCTCTATTGCTAATATCTTCTCCTCTGCTCCCAATATCTTCTCTTCGTACTCTTTTAACTCTTGGGTTATGTAACGCTCGGCATTTGTTAATGTTTGTTTGCGTATCCACCCTTCGGGTACTTTATCTTTATGGGTGTTACGTACCTCTATGTAGTATCCGAATACGTTGTTATAACTGATTTTTAGTGATGGAATACCCGTTGCTTCGCTTTCGCGTTGTTGTATGTGTAGAAGATACTCTTTGCCTGAGCTTGACATCTTGCGGAGGTCATCCAACTCTTGATTTACTCCTTCGCGTATGATGCCGCCTTTGTTTATTAACGATGGGGCATCCTGCATTATCTCTCTTTCAATGCGGTTGCGTATCTCTTCGCATAGTTCCAACTCTTTTGCAAAGTGTGCCAATACTGGGTTCTGGCTGTTTGAACATATTGCCTTTATTGGCTCTATTGCTGCAAGTGCAACTCGCAATTGTATCATCTCTCTTGGGGTTACTCTTCCTACTGCTACTTTTGAGGTTAGGCGTTCCATATCACCTATTAGCGACATCTTCTCTTCAAGTGCCTCTTTGTCCTCTGGTGAACGGAAAAGATGATCTACTACATCTAATCGTTGATTGATTGCATTTATATCCTTCAATGGAAATGTTACCCAACGGCGCATCATGCGACTGCCCATTGGGGTTAGCGTCTTGTCTATTATATCTAACAACGATTTACCTCCTTCGTTCATTGGTGAGAGAAGTTCAAGACTACGAAGTGTAAACTTATCAAGTCTTACGTAGCGTTCTTCTTCAACTCTTGAGATGGTGGTTATATGCGATATTTGTGTGTGTTGTGTTATATCTAAATAGTGAAGAATTGCTCCAGCGGATATTACTCCTAATTTTAGATGCTCAACTCCAAATCCTTTTAGATTCTTTGTTTCAAAATGTTTTAGTAGTCGTTCTCTTGCGGCATCGGTTGTAAATATCCAGTCATCTAATTCAAAGATTAAAAATTTATATCCGAATTTTGATGTGAACATATCGCGTTTGCCTCGTTCAATTAATATCTCTTTTGGTGCAAAACTGTTTAGAAGTTTGTCTATATGGTCAAAACTTCCCTCTGCCGTAAGAAACTCTCCTGTTGATATGTCGAGTAGTGATACTCCGCATGAGTGACGTTCAAAATATAGTGCTGCCACAAAGTTGTTCTCTTTGTGGTTTAGTACATTGTCGTTAATTGATACTCCTGGTGTTACTAACTCGGTAATACCTCGTTTTACCAATTTTTTTGTTAGTTTGGGATCTTCGAGTTGTTCGCAGATGGCAACTCGTTTTCCTGCTCTTACAAGTTTTGGCAGATATACGTCTAATGCGTGGTGTGGAAATCCTGCTAACTCAACAAATTGTGCTGCTCCGTTTGCTCGTCGGGTTAGTGTTATTCCTAATATCTCGGATGCCTCTATTGCATCGTTTGAGAATGTTTCATAAAAGTCGCCCACTCTAAAAAGCAGTATAGCATCGGGGTGTTTGCCCTTCATCTCAATATACTGTTTCATTAGTGGTGTTTCTGCTATTTTTCCTGCCATTATATCTCTTGTTTGCTTGTTGCGAAATTAATAAAAATATGCCTCTTTTACAAACAGATTTTTTGATATACTTTTGTGGTGAAATTTAATACTTATAAAAAGTGAAAAGGAGAGAAATTACTATTACTCCGTACGGAGGACTGGCAAACCGAATGAGGGCATTAAATGCTGTAATTGAGTTTGCTCGTCCATATGCTATACCTGTGAAAAGTGTGTGGTTTAGCAATTTTGAACTTAATGCTCCCTTTTCAGAGTTGTTTGAAACACCATGTTATGATATGATTTCTGTTAAGGAGGCTGGTTTTATTGATAGGTTTCTTTATCGTTCTCCTCGCCGTCATACTCTTTGGTTGCCTTACATAACTGCTCCACTTATGTTTGATACTACAATCTATTATTCCGATTTTCTTGCACAACGTTGTAAAGGTTCTATTGAAGATAGTATCTTAGATGGTGGCAGGGTATTGATTGAGAGTTGCGATGAATTTGGCAATTATTCAAACGCTATGAGCAAGAATTTTATACCCAAATGTGATATTCTTTCTTTGGTGGATGATTTTGTAGAGAGGAATTTTACTGAGAATACTATTGGTGTTCATATTCGCAGAACAGATAATGTGTTGTCGATAAAGAACTCTCCTCTATCTCTATTTTGTGATGCTATGCGTAAAGAGATTGATGAGTGTAGCGATACAAAATTTTATGTTGCTACTGATGATGCGGCAACAAAGAGTGAGTTGAAGCAGATTTTTGGAGATAGAATTTTATCTATTGATACTGATTGTAATCGTAATAGTTTGCAGGGAATGAAGGATGCTGTCAGAGAGATGTGGATTTTATCTCGCACTACAAAAATATATGGTAGTTTTTATAGTTCATACTCCAAAGTGGCATCGCAACTTGGTAATATTCCTTTGTTTATTTTACAACTAAAAGATTAGTTAATAGTTAGTCCTCACTCCGCAGGGGCAGTGTTAGCCGACAACTAACAACTTAATATCTGTTATTGCTTCTCTTATTGAACGTAGTCCAAAATCTTCGGGCGAAAGGTCTTTGATTGGGACGAAACGTGTCTCTGCTACATCGTCATTGGCTATTAATCCCTCTGTTGTCTCAACCTTGCAGAGGAAGAAGAGATCCATTGTGTTTACTATCATCCCCGAGAATGGGTATATATTTGGTTTGGAAAAGAGAAATTTAACTTCGCAAACATCTAATCCTGTCTCCTCTTTTACTTCTCGAATTACTCCCTCTTCGGCACTCTCACCAATATCGGTAAATCCTCCTGGCAGGTCGAGTGTTCCCTTTGCTGGATCTTTGGCTCTGCGACATACCAATATCTCATTATTGCTGTTTACTATTATTGCAACTGTTGCCGCCTTGGGGTTGTCGTAATAGGTAAATCCGCAATCTTCACATTTTTTTGAGTACGCTCCGTTTTCGGCAAAGTGGTTTGAGCCACATGCTGGACAGTATTGAAATTTCTCTAATGGGTGTGCCATATCTATCTCTCTTTGGGTGACAGAATTTGTTTGTATTGGGTTGGATTTTTAAGAATTTCAATTGCTTTGCCTATACATTTATCCTCCTCTACTCCTCTACTCATTAATCCCTTTTTGTAGTAATATCGCTCTATTATCTCCATCTCCAATTCCGATTTGATCTCCTCTTTGAAGTTCTCTAAATCTTTGTCGATATTATGCTCAAGGAGTTTTTCAAGGGTATTGATTGTCTCTTCGGCATCATCAAGGTATCCCTCAAATTTTGCCAACTCTTTTAGTTTGTTCAATAGTTTTAGGCTCTCTCGGTCGTAAGTGAAGTTTTTGGATTTTAACTCCTCTTTAAATTGATTATACTCATCATCTGTTAATTTAAACTCTGTTGCTGATGCAATTGTTGGATGTTCAGCAACATAGCGAGTAGCAAAATCGAATATATGGTAATCTATTGAGAGATAATACAGGATATTGCTCTGTTTGGGATATTCGTATGTAACATCGGGAGTTATTCCTCCTCCATCGCGAACAATACGTCCTGCTGCGGTTTTAAACTCGGTTGTAAGCGAATCGGGGATACGTGTTGTTGTACCATCTTCATTTCTGTTTGAGTAGTCTATTGCCTGTATTAATCTGCCACTTGGTATGTAGTATTTTGCAGTGGTTATCTTTAATGTTCCTTCATAAGGGAGTGAACGTGTGCTTTGCACCAATCCTTTACCATATGAACGATTACCTACAATAACTGCTCTATCGAGGTCTTGCATTGCCCCTGCCACAATTTCCGAGGCCGATGCACTCTCTTCGTTAATTAATACTGCAATGGGTATTTCGGTGTCTATTGGCTTTTGTGATGTTTTGTATGTGTTCTCAAGTTCTTTAAGCCTTCCGCGAGTTTCTAATATGGTTTTCCCTTTTGGAACAAAAAGATTTATCACTCCTATTGCCTCGTTGAGAAGTCCTCCAGGATTGCCTCGCAAGTCTAATACGAGTGATGTTATATTATGATTTTTCTTTAAATCAAGTAGTGCGTCTTTAACCTCTGATGCGGTGTTTGTGTTAAACGATGATATGTAGATGTAGCCTATATCGTTTTGGGTTACTCCGTAGTATGATACTGCCGGGATATATATCTTCTTACGGGTTACGTTTAGGGTTACAACACTATCTACTGTTGGGCGTTTTACCTTTATTATTGCAAGTGAATTTGCTTTACCTCGCAGGTGGTCGCTAACAAAGTCGTTGCTTTTTCCAACCATTGACTCTCCGTTGATTTCGAGAATACGGTCGCCAACTTTCATGCCGTCTTTATGTGCAGGGTTGCCTTCGTATATGCTTGTTATCTGTATTAGAGAGTCGCGTTTTGATATTAATGCACCAACTCCTGCATATTCGCCCGTAGTCATAAATTTAAGATCGTCTTCCTCCTTCTTTGGGATATATGTTGTATATGGGTCGAGTGAATAGAGCATACTGTTTATTCCGTTTGTTATTATCTTCTCGGCATCAATAGTATCAACATAAAATAGTGATAACTCCTTTAATATTGAGTTAAAGATGTTTGTGTTTTTTATTAACTCAAAATTTTGCTTTTGAGAGTATGCACTACATGAGAATATTAGTATTATTGCAATTATGGTTAGGTGTTTAAATATCTGTTTCATAATATATGATGTTTATAGATGCGAAGTTAATTATCTTTTATGGTATCTGCAACTTAAAAACAATTAAGAATGTTACAAATATCTTCTATTTTATCTTTTTTTGCCACTCAATATTAAAAAAAATGCCTTATTTGTTGCATAATCCAAAAAATGGACTTACTTTTGCACCGCATTTCCAAGTGAGGAGTGCATAAAGTCTTCTTCAGTAGCTCAGTCGGTTAGAGCATCTGACTGTTAATCAGAGGGTCGTTGGTTCAAGTCCAACCTGAAGAGCGTTTTCATAACTACCTAATATATTTATTCTTCAGTAGCTCAGTCGGTTAGAGCATCTGACTGTTAATCAGAGGGTCGTTGGTTCAAGTCCAACCTGAAGAGCAAAAAAGAGACACTTGTGAAAGTGCCTCTTTTTTGTTTTTATGCGGGTAAGTTTTGTTATATGTTTATTCTTTTTATATCATAGAGTTTTTGTAATGCTTAACTTGAGATTAGTTTTATATATACTTATATTTCTGGTAATAGTGATACAGAAACTTTGTCTATTCTTGCTCCGTCCATATCAACTATTTCGAGTTTAAAAATATTCCATTCGAGTTTCTCTCCTGCTGTGGGTATATGCTCAAGTTTATTGAGTATCAGTCCTGCAAGGGTGTTGTATGGGGCTTCATCATATAGTTCCTCTTTTTCAAAGTGTGATAGAAAGTCGTAGAATGGTATCTGTCCGTCAATTAACCACTCTTCTTTCTCAGAGCGTTTTACTATTGATTGTTCGTTGGGATCTTCATCTATATTTCCAACTAATCCCTTCATTATGTCTCTCAGTGTTATAACTCCTGCCAATGCTCCAAATTCATCGCATACCATAAGTTCTGTTACGCACTTCTCTTTCATTGTTTCAAGTGCTTTGTAAACACTTAAATTCTCAGGAATATATATTGGCTTTGATATTATATTCTCCAACTTAAAATCTTTTTGTATTAATTCAAGTGCTAACTCCTTGAATGTTACTACTCCTATTATTGAGTCTTCCTCTTCGGAGTATATGGGGTATGTGTCAAAATCGTTCTCTTTTATAAGTGCTATTATCTCATCGTGGCTCAAAGTGTTACTTATAGAAACTATCTCGCTTCGGTGAGTCATTATTGATTCCACTTTAAGGTCGCCCAACATAAATACTCGCTCCATTATATCCTCTTCTACCTCTTGTACCTCTCCGTCAAGTCGTCCCTCTTTCACCATAGACATTATCTCCTCTTCTGTAACTTTACTATTGTTCTCTTTTATTCCAATCATGGATACTATAAGTGTTGTACTTTTAGATAGTAGTTTTACAAATGGAGAAGCCATCCTTGAGATTATATTCATGGGTTTTGCTATTGCTGTTGCCACTTTCTCTGGTTCATTCATTCCTATCCTTTTGGGTACTAACTCGCCTAATATAAGGGTAAAGTATGTTACTATTATTACTATAAGAGTTTGAGATATGGGTAGAGAATATTGTAATGGTAGTCCTACTTTTGATAGCAATAGAGCAAGATCGTCAGATAGTGTGGCTCCTGAGAATATACCTGTTAGTATGCTTATGGCTGTTATCCCTATCTGTATGGTTGATAGAAATCTATCAGGGTCATCAAATAGTTTTAGTGCTGTTTTTGCTTTACCGTTTCCTTTATCTGCTTCTTTTTGAAGAAAGGTGCGTCGCGAAGATATTATTGCTATCTCCGACATTGATAATACTCCATTCAGAAGTATTAGCATAATGATGATGAGTATCTCTGTCAAAATATTGGTATTTAAGGTTTTTACAAAGATATTATTTTTATGATTATTTTCAAATAGGGAAGATAGATAGTGATTATTATATGAGATAATTTAACAAAAAAAAAGGGATGCTTTTTGCATCCCTTTGTTGTCTTACCAGGATTCGAACCTAGACAGGCAGAACCAAAAACTGCAGTGCTACCATTACACCATAAGACAATCCTTATTTGTTCGCAGGACTTTAACCTTGCGTAACGGCTGCAAAGATACTACTTTTTTTTAATAGTGCAAATGTTTTTTCAAAAAAATTATTTTGCGATTATTAAAAAGTAGTTCTTTTTACCTCTTTGTGCTAATATATATTTGTCATTTAATAGCGACTCTTCGCCTATTACTGCATCAAATGCGGTTAGTTTCTCTTTGTTTATCATTACTCCTCCGCCTTGTACAGTTTTTCGCATCTCTCCTTTTGATGGGAATATGCTTGTTTTCTCGGCTAATAGGTCAACTGCTTTTATTCCCTCTTTTAATTCCTCTTTGCTTATCTCAAATTGAGGTACTCCTTCAAATACGCTTAGTAGTGTTTCTTCATCAATTTTGCGTAGTGTCTCTGATGTTGCTCCTCCAAAGAGTATTTGTGATGCCTCTACGGCTGCTTCGTATGCCTCGCGAGAGTGTACCATTACGGTTACCTCTTCGGCTAATTTCTTTTGTAGGGGGCGTAGGTGTGGTGCTGCATTTTGCTCCTCAACCAATTTTTCAATCTCCTCTTTTGTTAGCGAAGTGAATATCTTTATATATTTCTCGGCATCAGCATCGCCTACGTTTAACCAGAATTGGTAGAATTTGTAGGGTGATGTGTAACGTGGGTCTAACCATACGTTACCTGATTCGGTTTTTCCGAATTTACCTCCGTCTGCTTTTGTTATCAGAGGGCATGTTAAGGCAAATGCTTCATCGCCATTCATACGGCGTATCAACTCTGTTCCTGTGGTGATGTTTCCCCATTGGTCAGAGCCTCCCATTTGTAGTTTGCATCCTTTGGTTTTGTTTAGGAAGGTAAAGTCATATCCTTGTACCAATTGGTATGAGAACTCGGTAAACGATAGTCCTGATGTGCCTTCTCCTGCTAAACGGCGTTTAACGGAGTCTTTTGCCATCATATAGTTTACTGTTATGTGTTTTCCTACCTCACGAATGAAGTCAAGGAATGAGAACTCTTTCATCCAGTCGTAGTTGTTTACCAACTCGGCGCTGTTTGGTGCGTCTGAGTCAAAATCCAAGAATTTTGATAACTGTTTTTTTATTGCTTCTTGGTTGTGGCGTAGTGTTGCTTCATCTAACAGGTTGCGCTCCTGCGACTTCATTGAGGGGTCGCCTATCATTCCTGTTGCTCCTCCAATTAAAGCAAGGGGTTTGTGTCCTGCTCTTTGAAAGTGACGAAGCATCATTACTCCTACAAGGTGTCCTATATGTAATGAGTCGGCTGTTGGGTCAATTCCTACGTATGCAACAGTCATCTCTTTTTGCAATTGCTCTTCAGTTCCGGGCATCATATCGTGTATCATGCCTCTCCAGCGAAGTTCTTCTACAAAGTTAAAGTTCATTTTCTATATTGTTTTTATTGTTAATCTTTATTTGAGTTTGCGAAGTTACATATTTTTCTCCTAACTATAAAGGTGTTGCCTAAATTATTGTTGTTATGTTTTGTTTAAATATGCTTTTGTATGTTTTTTCTACCTCATTTTCTAACTCTGCTACCTCTATGCCTCGTGTTTGGGCTATGTTTTGATATATCTCTTCTATTGAAAGGGTGCTTTCGTCACTCTCTATTAATATTTTATTTATTGGTATGTTTTTTATTGTTTCAGGATTGTACTTCTCGCCTATTGATAATATTATTCCTGCTCCTGTGAGCATTGTTGCGGTTTGGGGTTTGCCTCTGAAACCGTGTATTATCCATGTTTGTGTTGGGCGTATCTTGTTTTTGAGTTCTACTATCTCGTTGTAACTCTTTACGCAGTGTATTATCAGTGGTTTTTTTTCTACTTCGGAAATCTCTATTTGTGCTTTAAATAGTTTGATTTGTAACTCTATGGGTGTTTCACATAGTTTATCTATTCCGCACTCCCCTATTGCCAATATATTCTCTTTTTGTGCTATTGTTTTTAACTTCTCTATTGCTTGTTCATAGTTTTGAGGTATATGCCAGGGGTGTATGCCTATTGAGGCTATACAATTATTTTCTAATGCTGTTGTATCTGACAACTGCATATTGTATATCCTCAAATGGTTTTCGTTTGACTCTTTGTTGGCGTGTGTATGTATGTTTATATACATCTATACTTTTTTGTTTTATGGTACTGGGTCGTGTCCGCTTCCTCCCCATGGATGACATCGGCATATTCGTTTTATGGCCAACCATAATCCTTTGAATGGCCCATGCTTTTTTATTGCCTCTATGGCGTATTGTGAACATGTTGGTGTGTATCGGCACGATGGGGGAAATAGTGGCGATATGCAGGCTCTGTAAAAGTATATGGGTAGTAATAGTATGAAACTTATTATTCGCATAGTTATCTTTTGATTGGATAATGCTTAAAGTAAATATGTTATTACTCTTGCTCCTCCATCTCTTTTGCTTTTGTTGCAATCTTGTTTAAAAGGTCGCACATCTTTTTTTGAAGATATGGGAACTCCTCTTTTTTATCTCCTATATACAGGAACGCAATATCAAATCCTTTGTTTTCTGTCTGGTTGGCTAATAGTGCTTTGTTTAGGCGGTATGCTTCGCGAGTGCGACGGCGGAGCAGATTTCTGTCTACTGCGTGTTTGAATTTTCTTTTTGGAATTGATACTATTATCACACTTTTATCCTCTCCGTTTGGGGTAAAGAGTGCTCGATAGGGGTATGATAATACTCCTTTGGCATTAGCAAAAAGGTTATCTATTCTTGTTTTGCCTCGTAACCTTTCGGATTGTGGTAATGAATATCTTTTTTCAGTTTTCATTGTTGCAAAGATACGAATAAGCGAGCAAAATATAAAGTTTACTTTAATATTTTACAGCGAGCGAGAGTATTTTTGATGTTTGCTTCAAAAAAATAACAAACGCACAAACTTGTGCGTTTGTTATTGTGGGTATTTACTGAAATAATAAACTGTTATTTCTTTTTAGATGCTTTTGTCTGCTCTTTTAAGAAGTTCTCAATTGCCGCTGTTATTGATGGAAATTGAGGTGTTGGAGCAGATACATCTAAACGTAGTCCTGCATCAGTTACTGCTTTTGCTGTTGTCATTCCAAGTGTTCCAATCTTTATGTCGCCTTGTTCAAAGTTTGGGAAGTTCTTTAATAGTGAGTTTATTCCCGCAGGACTGAAGAAGACCAACATATCGTAGTTAAACTCCTCCTCTGGTGTGAAGTCGTTACTTACGGTACGATACATTATTGTTTTTTTGTATTTGATACCTATCTTATCTAATAGAGGGAATTCTCCATTGCTTACATCAGAGATTGGCAATAGGAAATTTTCTGTTTTGTGACGTGTTAGGTGTGCTTGTAATCCGTCAAGTTTTCCTGTCTCGCTGAAATTTACTTTACGTTTACGATATTGGATATACTTTTGTAGATAGTTTGCTATTTGCTCTGATGTACAAAAGTATTTCATAGTATCAGGTATGGTAACTCGCAACTCAGAGCATAGTCTGAAGAAGTGATCGATTGCAGTACGTGCTGTAAATATTATCGCAGTGTACTCCTCGATATATACTTTTTGTTGGCGAAATTCTTTTGCTGATACTCCTTCTACTTTAATGAAGGGACGAAAAACTATATCAACTCCATACTTCTCTGCTATTGCAAAATATGGTGATTTTTCGTTGTCAGGACGTGGTTGTGATACAAGAATTTTCTTAATTTTTGACACGGTACGCTTTTTTTATAGTATTAGTAAAAGGTTTTTATTGTTTGTCGCTTACTGTATGCGGTTAAACATCAGAGATTTAATGCCCATTTGTATATTATTGCAATAGGCATAATTTCGACGGTGCAAAGGTACAAAATAATATTAAAACTTGTAGCAATGTTGTGTTTAAAAATTTTAATATTTCTAACAATAAATATTAATCTAATTATCCAGACAATTACTAATGCTATGAAAATGAGAGAGTTGGTATGCCACGATGTTAGTATGTATAGTATAATTATTGGTGTAAAAATTATAGACGGTAGGGTGTAATAGGTTATATTGTCTTTTAAGAATTGTTTTGTTTCAGTGGGTGTAAAAAATATTTTTCCTATTATCCATATTAGTGCTTCTTGTGCTATTATGTATAGTGCTATTGCTCCTACTACTTTTGCCAGTGGTTTTGCTAATAATTCGGGTCTTATTGTTTCAGATGATAGGTATAATACCATTATAGCATATAATATCACACTTATTGTGCATAGTGTTAATCTGATGGTTAAATCTATTATTGTATGTCTTACCTCATCTTTGCTCTCCTCTTTGTTGCTTATAAGTGTTCTTAGTGATATTTTTCTCCTGCTTATTGCTACAAAAATTATGAAAAGTGAGAATATTAGGAGTATTAGTAGTGAGTTGTTGTAACTGCTATTGTGTTGTAGTGGGATGCCTTCAAATCCTTCTTCTTCTGTTATGGTTATGGTATCGTTGGCACTTACGAGGTTTATATTATTACTCCCCGTTGTGTCTTGGATAATTGCTTTTGCTGTTTGTGGATTATCTTCTATAACCATCTCTATTTTATATTGCTGCTATTTTACGAGCATCTTCTCTCCACCCTGTTGCCTCTTTTATTGCAACTATTGCCTCTTCAGGTGTTGTTGCTACTTGCCATATTGTTTTATGCTCCTCTCGCATGAAATTCTCTTCTACGGCACGATTTAGCATCTCTATTAACGGATTGTAGTAGTTGTTTATGTTTAGGATTATAATTGCCCCAGAAAATAGTCCTAATTGTTTCCATGTTATTATCTCCATAAGTTCCTCAAATGTGCCACAACCGCCAGGCATTGCTATTACGGCATCGGATAGTTGAGCCATAGTCTCTTTGCGTGAGTGCATGGTGGAGGTTATTTCAAGGTGGGTTAAATCTTCATTCCCCCACCCTTCTGCTATCATAAACTCGGGTATTACCCCAACTATCTCTCCTTTGCTATCAATCACCCCTTGTGCTAAGGCTCCCATTAGTCCAGTTTTCCCTGCTCCAAATACGCAACGTATTTTGCTTTCGGCTAATATTTTACCAAGAGTATATGCTGCATCGAGATATTTTTTGTCGGCTTTTGAACTTGATGCACAATATACGCATACTGTCTTTGGGGGTGCCATATTCTTCTCCTCTTCTTTTATACGTTAAAGCGGAAGTGCATTATGTCGCCGTCTTGCACTATATACTCTTTGCCCTCAATGCTTATCTTTCCTGCCTCACGACATGCTGCTTCAGAGCCGTATTTTATATAGTCTTCGTATTTTATAACTTCGGCACGAATGAATCCTTTTTCAAAGTCGGTGTGTATCACTCCTGCACATTGTGGTGCTTTGCTTCCTTTGCGATAGGTCCATGCTCTTACTTCTGGTTCTCCTGCTGTTATGTATGTTTCAAGGTCTAACAGACGATATGCTGATTGTATTAGTCGTGCCATTCCCGACTCTTTTAGTCCTATCTCCTCAAGGAACATTTGTCGCTCTTCGTATGTGTCAAACTCTGCAATTTCTGACTCTATCTTTGCTGATACTATTAGGAGTTCGGCATTCTCCTCTTTTATTGCCTCTTTTACAGCCTCTACATATTTGTTTCCGTTTGCTGCTGATGCTTCATCTACGTTACATACATAGAGTACGGGTTTTGAGGTGAGGAGGAATAGTTCTCGTGCTACTTTTTGTTCATCTTTTGTTTCAAATGTAACGCTTCGGGCAGGTTTGCCTTGCTCTAAGGCTGCTTTGTATGCCATGAGTACATCACACGCAAGTTTTGCGTTTTTGTCGCCTCCTGTTTGTGCTTGTTTTTGTACTTTCGAAAGGCGTGTCTCTACGGTCTCCAAGTCGCGTATTTGTAGTTCGTAGTCTATTATCTCTTTGTCACGAACTGGGTCTATTGTTCCGTCAACGTGTGTGATGTTTTCATCATCAAAGCAGCGTAACACGTGTAATATGGCATCGGTTTCGCGTATGTTTGCAAGGAATTTGTTTCCTAATCCTTCTCCTTTACTTGCTCCTTTTACCAATCCTGCAATATCTACTATCTCAACAGTTGTTGGAACTATGCGTTGGGGTTTTACTATTTCGGCTAATTTGTTTAGTCTTTCATCGGGTACTGTTATTACTCCTACGTTGGGTTCTATTGTACAGAAAGGGAAATTTGCTGCTTGTGCTTTTGCATTTGATAAGCAGTTGAAAAGGGTTGATTTTCCTACGTTGGGTAGTCCAACTATTCCGCATTGTAATGCCATATCTATCTTTTGTTATTGTGTGTTTATTAATCTTGTTTTGCTTTTGCTAGTGTAATATAAAATAAGTATCTCCGCAATGGTTTTGCAAAGATACTTATTTTAAATGAATTTAAGTACATCCTTATGGTTTTGTTATCATCTCCATTCCGCCCATATATGGTACTAATGCTTTTGGTATGCGTATTCCTTCGGGGGTTTGGTTATTTTCTAACAATGCTGCTACTATACGTGGTAGGGCTAAGGCACTTCCATTAAGGGTGTGTACAAGTTGTGTCTTTTTTTCGGCTGAGCGATAACGACATTTTAGGCGGTTTGATTGGTAACTTTCAAAGTTTGATACTGATGATACCTCTAACCAGCGTTTTTGTGCTGCTGAATATACTTCAAAGTCGTATGTTAATGCCGATGTGAAACTCATATCTCCTCCGCATAGACGTAGTATGTGCCATGGTAACTCCAATTTGTCAACAAGAGTTTGAACGTATGATACCATCTCGTCAAGTGCTGCGTATGAGTTTTCGGGTTTCTCAATGCGAACAATCTCAACCTTGTCAAATTGATGTAGGCGGTTTAATCCTCTAACGTCTTTTCCGTATGAACCTGCTTCGCGGCGGAAACATGCTGAGTATGCTGTGTTTTTGCATGGTAGGTCTTTCTCATCAAGTATTACATCGCGATAGATATTTGTTACAGGTACTTCGGCTGTTGGGATTAGGTAAAGGTCATCTTCGTTACAGTGGTACATTTGTCCCTCTTTATCGGGTAGTTGTCCTGTTCCGTATCCTGATGCTGCATTTACTACGTATGGAGGTTGAACTTCAAGGTATCCTGCTTCGCGTGCGTTGTCAAGGAAGAAGTTTATCAATGCTCTTTGCAGTCTTGCTCCATTGCCTTTATATACGGGGAAACCTGCTCCTGAGATTTTTACTCCTAACTCAAAATCTATTAGGTCATATATTTTTGCTAACTCCCAGTGTGGTAGTGCATCTTCTGATAGATTGGGCATCTCTCCTCCCTCTTTTACAACAAGGTTGTCCTCTGCTGTTTTTCCATCGGGAACAAGATCGCATGGGGTATTAGGGATTGTGAGAAGAATTTCGGTAATCTCTTTTTCGGCATTTGTCATTGCCTCATCTAACTTTGAGGTCTTCTCTTTTAGTGATGCTACCTCTTGTTTTACCTCTTCTGCTTTATCTTTCTCTCCGTTTTTCATCAACATACCTATCTGAGAAGATAGGGTTTTGATTTGTGATAATGCAGAGTCTAACTCGGCTTGTGTTGTTCTGCGAACTTTGTCTTTTTCTATTACTTTTTCTATTAACTCTTTAGCATCAAAATGCTTGCGAGCCAATCGGCGTACTATATCGTCGGGATTCTCTTTTATTGCTGCAAGTGTTAACATATTATTCTTTTTTATTTTGATAATAATTCTTTTACTTTTGCTGATATTGCTTTGCCTTCAACTTTTCCTGCCAACTCTTTTGTGGCTACTCCCATTACCATTCCCATTTGTTGTGGAGTGGTTGCTCCTACTCGTTCAATGATAGCTTTTAGAGCTTCTTCAAGTTCTTCGGGAGTTAATTGTTTGGGTAGATACTCTTCTATGATTTTTGCTTCGGCAAGATTTAAATCTGCTAAGTCTTGACGGTTGTTTGATGCAAAGATTTCAGCTACCTCTTTGCGTTGTTTTACCAATTTTACAAGAATCTTCATAGCAGTGTCGTCACTTAACTCTCCGTCTGCTCCTTTTGCGGTTTTTGCTTCAATAAACTCTTTTTTTATTGCACGCAAAGTGTCGAGGCGTACTTGGTCTTTTGCCTTCATTGCCTCTTTTATGCCTTCGCTTATTTTATCGAACATATTCATCTTCTTAAAAGATTATTGGTTTTTCAGTACTATTTTTTTGTTGTTTAGACTCTGTTGCAGTCTCCTCTTCTCTTATTTGTTGTTTAAAATTTTTAGGACGTGAGTATGCAGGAGTATTCATTATTTTTTCAATAAATGCATCATCGTCCATCTCATCAATTGTAAATTGTACGTATGTGCTTCTTATGTTCTCCCAGAATATTTTGTCCTCCGCCGATATACCATATACATCTATTATTAGGTCATCGTTGGTTGTTATACTTGTTGGTTGTTTTGTAGGTTGTTTTGAATCAGGCAAAGAGGGTACTGTCGTATCAATGTCGAAACCTGTTGCTAATAGAGTTACTTTAACCTTATCTCCAAGTGATTCATCAACTGTGAATCCCCATATCACACCTACGTTTTCGTTTTTAAAACGCTCCATAAATGTCCTTATCTCTCTTGACTCAGACATTGATACTTGTGATGATAGGTATAGGTTAAACAATACTTTCTTAGCATTATTTACATCACCCTCTTTTAGCAAAGGAGATCTTAGAGCATCCTCAAATGCGTTTGTTATACGATTTTCTCCCTCTCCTATACCAGTACTCATTATTGCCACTCCACCATCTTTAAGGGTATTGCGAACATCTTTAAAGTCCACATTTACGGTTCCTGTGATAGTGATTATTTCAGCAACACTTTTTGCCGCATTTGTTAGGGTGTCATCAGCCTTTTCAAATGCATTTATGAAGTTTAGGTCAGGGTATATCTCTGTTAGGCGTTCATTGTTGATAATTAATAGAGCATCAACATTTTTACGCATCTCTTTTACTCCTTCCCATGCTTGAACAATCTTCTTGCGTAACTCAAATAGGAATGGTATTGTTACAATTCCTATTGTGAGGATTCCTTTTTCTCGTGCTACACGTGCTACAACAGGTGCTGCTCCAGTTCCTGTTCCTCCACCCATTCCTGCGGTGATGAATACCATCTCGGTATTGCTATCGAAGATTGTTGCAATTTGTTCAAGACTCTCTTCTGCTATGCGTCTTCCCTCTTCAGGATCTCCTCCTGCTCCAAGTCCTTTTCCTATCTGAACTTTGGTGGGTATATCGGAGTCTTCCATTGCTTGACGGTCAGTGTTACAAAGTACAAAATCTACATTTTTAATTCCTGTTTTGTACATATGTTTTACGGCATTTCCTCCACCACCTCCAACTCCTATAACTTTTATTATGGGAGCATTTACTTTTGATGGATCAGAAAATGGATCAATATTTGCTATTTCTGTTTCTGAGAATATTTTGTTTTCTTCCATAATCTCTCTCTTTTATTATTTGATGGATTCGTTTTTATCTTCATCCATTATGTTTTCAACTGTAGTTCTTATTTTATCAAACAGACTTGTTTTTCCCTGTTTTTCTTCTTTTTGGGGTTTTGAGGGTTTCTCTTTTTCTACATCTTTTTTTACTTTAGGAGTCTCCTCTTTTTGGGGTTTGTCTGTTTTCTCTTTCTTTAATCTGCCCCACCAACTTGTTTTTTCTTTCTTCTCTGAAGTGTTATCTATTGAATCTCCTGCTATCAATAACATTCCCATTGCTTGAGAGAACATAGGGATTTGAATATCCACGTTTTGTCCTAAAACAATTCTTCCTGATATTGAACCGCAATGAACATCTAATCCTGTCTCTTTACGAAGTAGTTCGGGTAGATCTTTTAGTTGAGATGCTCCTCCTGTTATTATTATTCCTCCCTTTATTGCTGATTTGTACCCTGATTCTTGTATTTGATATACTATATTTGATACAATCTCTTCAATTCGGGCAACTGATACTCTTATTAGGTCGATGGGTTTTATTGGACCATTACTTTGTGCATCAAGAGTTATATTGCTATAATTGTTGCTATTGTTTAGTATGGCTCCTCCTATGGTTATTTTATATTGTTCTGCTGTTTCGCTTATAAGTCCTAACGACATTATATCCATTGTTATGTTTTTACCTCCTAATGGTAGTGTTGATATTTGTCGTAAATAACCATTGGTGTATATCGAAACTTCAGTAATCCCTCCTCCAAAGTTTACCAATGCACAGCCTTTTATTTTATCTTCTTTTGTTAATATTGCCTCAGCATCTGCTTTAGATGATAGTATTAAATCGATGATTGGCATTCCTGCTTTCTCAAATACTGTTGAAATGTTTTTTGAGATTGTTTGACGTGCTACAACCAATTGCATATTCAACTGTATTTTTTTTGCTTCCATCCCAAGGGGATTCTCAACTATTGTGTCGTTGATATATGTTTCGTTTGATATTGCATCTATAATTTCGCTTGCCGAGATTGGAAGATAACGTCCCTCTTTATTAAGTTCATCAAGTAATGAACTGGTTATTTTTGTTCCGTCAGGTAGGTGACGCGATATGTTATTTTTTACGGTGCGTACTGATTGTCCTCCAATTCCCACATATACACCCTCAATTTTGGTTGAAAGTTTATCCTCTAATTTTGTTATCAAATCGCGAACTTTAGAGACACATACATCTATGTTTACTATTGATCCTCGACGTATGGCTCCCTCCGATGCTACCTTTTCGGTAGCAACAACTTTTATTTTATTTCCCTCTTTGATTCCTGCTAATCCAACAATGTTAGATGAGCCTAAATCAATTGTTACAATTAGATTTGAGATATCCATATTATTTATTTTTTGTGCAGATTATTTTTCCGTTGTATCGTAAGTTTATCTTATTGTAATAGTCCCACCCTACTGTATTAAATACTTTAGTGTAGAGCAAGTCTAATGATTTAAATTTTTCTTCAAAGTTACTTATTTTTCCAAAAAGAATCAATTGATTTCCAACTCTTGGTATTAATTCTATTTCATCTTTTTCGGTAACTATAATTTGTTCTATCTGGTTATACCATTTGCTGTTCTCAATATATTCAACAAAATTGAATAATTGGTTTTGAGCAATCTCTTCTTTTATCTCGCCAGTAGCTATTGGTACGTGTACTACAATTTTGTCTGATAATGGGAGTTTTTTGCCATCTCTATCAATGTAGTATGATGTTGAGGGTGTGATTACTCTAAATTTTGGTATGCGTTGTGTTACCTCTATTATTATCTCCCCTTGTGATGTTATATAACATTCGTTGTTCTTTATTATAGGATTTTCTTGAATGGTATTTTCTAAACTTGCTAAGTTTATATCTTTTAATTTTTCTCCTATATATGCTAATTTATTGTCTGAAACAATTTTGAGAATGTCTTCTTCAGAAAGGTATTGCTCTTGTTTTGGATTAAGTAATACTACTTTGATGTTATTGCATACCTCTTCGGCATATTTATATTGTGCATATATACTTGTGACAATAAAATATGTGGGGATAAGCAAAAGTAATATAAATTTTATAACTCTCCAAATCATAGTTTTTCCATTATTTCTTTAATTTCAGGCAGATAGGTGTCAACGTTTCCTGCTCCCATTGTCATGAGGACTTCAAATTTACCAACTTTTATTCTCTCTATCAAATTTTCTTTTAAAGTTATCTCTTTTTCTTTGCATGTTAGTTGATTGAGTATTATCTCAGAACTTACCCCCTCTATTGGTTCTTCGCGTGCCGGGTATATGGGTAATAGTATTACTCGGTCGGCAAGAGATAGTGACTTTGCAAATTGTGAAGCAAAATCGCGTGTTCTGCTGTATAGGTGTGGGTAAAAGATAACTGTCAAGTGCTTGTCGGGGTATAACTCCCTTACTGATGATATTGATGCTTCTACCTCATCGGGGTGGTGTGCATAATCATCAAGTAGAATTTTATCGGGTGTTTTTAACCAAAAATCAAAACGGCGTTCAGGTCCCTTGTATGTTGCTATTGCCTCTTTTATTTCGGTATCTGTTACTCCGTTCATCATAGCAATTGCCATTGCTGCAATTGCATTGTCAATGTTTATTTTTACGGGTACTCCTAATTTTATATCCTCTATTACCTTTTCGGGGGTTACAAAATCAAATATTATTTCTCCTCCTCCTATACGTATGTTTTTGGCATGGTAGTCGCCCTCTTCGCGTCCAAAGGTAAATAGTTTTACTCCCTCTTTAATTCGGGGTTTAAGTGTTATGCCTTTTTTTATTAGAAGTACTCCTTCGGGGCATATCAACTCGGTAAATGTTGCAAAACTCTCAAGATATGCTTCTTCTGTTCCGTATATATCAAGATGGTCTGGATCAGATGCTGTTACTACCGCCATATAGGGAGATAGTTGATGAAATGAACGGTCATATTCATCTGCCTCAATTACCGTTAATTCGCTCTTGTTTGAGAGTATAAGGTTGCTATTGTAGTTTTTAAGTATTCCTCCCAAGAATGCGTTGCACTCTATCTTTGATGATGCCAAAATGTGTGCTAACATTGAACTTGTAGTAGTTTTTCCGTGTGTCCCTGCAATACACAACCCTTTGCTATTGCGGGTTATCATCCCCAATATTTTTGCTCGTTTGGCAATTTCATAGTTATTTGCTTTGAAATATTCAAATCCTTTGTGGTTTGAGGGAATTGCTGGGGTATATACCACAAGAGTATCTTTGGGATCTCTGCAATATGAGGGGATTAATTCTATATCTTCGTTGTACACAATTTCGGCTCCTTCATTGCTTAAAGCATTGGTTATGTGTGTTTGAGTTCGGTCATAACCTGCTACTTTATACCCTTTTGATATAAAGTATCTTGCCAAGGCACTCATTCCTATTCCGCCTATTCCCAAAAAGTATATAGATTTTTTATCCTCCATTATTTTTTATTATTTGCAATATTTATTACTATATCTGCTATTCTGTTTGCAGAGTCTTCTTCTGCAAGTGTTTTTATATTGTTTGACATGTTCTTTAATCGTATGTCATCTTCTACTAACTTGAATGCTTGATTCATTAGAGAGTTTATGGCTTCTGAATCGGGTATCAATATTGCTGCATCTTTCTCTGCAAGTGCCATTGCATTTTTTGTTTGATGGTCTTCTGCCACGTTTGGTGATGGTACCAATATTGCTGGTTTCCCTAAAAGACATAGTTCCGATATAGATGATGCTCCGGCTCTTGATATTACCAAGTCTGCAACGGCGTATGCTAAATCCATACGGGTGATAAAGGCACTCTGTTTTACTGGGACTTTGCCAACTCTCTTTATGGCTTCGCTTGCCTCATTGTCGTAGAATTTGCCCGATTGCCATATTATTTGCACCCCTTCAGGTATATCTTTAAGTGAATCTGCAATACTTTGATTAATAGTTCTTGCTCCTAAACTTCCGCCTATGGCAAGTATGGTTTTTTTATTTTTGTCGAGTCCGAAATATTCTATTGCCTCGTCACGCGATACATTTTGTGTTAGATTCTTTCGGACGGGATTTCCGGTTATTATAATATTCTCTTCAGGGAAGAATCTCTCCATTCCTTCGTATGCTACGCATATTGCCTTGGCCTTTTTTGCCAACAATTTATTTGTAACTCCTGCATAAGAGTTTTGTTCCTGTATTACAGTTGGTATTCCCATACTTGCTGCACTCCATAGTGTTGGGCCACTTGCGTAACCTCCCACTCCTACTGCTACATCGGGAGAGAACTCTTTTATTATCTTTTTAGCGAGTTTCAAACTTTTAAATAGTTGTGCTATTACTTTGAAGTTCTTGAAAAGATTTGTTCTACTTAATCCGCTGATGGGTATTCCTATAATTTTATATCCTGCTGAGGGTACTTTCTCCATCTCCATTCTTCCTTCTGCTCCTACGAATAGAATTTCTGCATCTGGAAGTTTGTTCTTTATGGCGTCGGCTATTGATATTGCAGGGAAAATGTGTCCTCCTGTTCCTCCTCCGCTAACTATTATTTTAAGATTCTTTTTCATAGTTTTCTTCAAGATTTGGGTTTGTCTCCTCTATATTATTTTCTGTTTTTTTATCATTGGTATTATTTAGTCCTAATGCTGTGTGACTAATGTTTAGCATTATTCCAAAATATACGCCTGTGAATACCGCCGATGATCCTCCATTACTGATTAGCGGTAATGGTTGTCCTGTTACTGGTCCTACGCCTGTTGCTACCATCATATTTAGTAATGCTTGGAATACAAGTCCTAATGCAAGTCCCATCATTAAGAATGCAGGGAATGCGTGAGTGCATTTACGCGTTATATAGTATGTCCTAAATAGTAGTGACAGGTATAGTCCCATAACAACTAATCCTCCTAATATACCATACTCTTCTAATACTATGGCAAAGATGAAATCAGAATCTGCGTGAGGAAGGGTATTCCGTTCAATACTATTACCCGGACCTAACCCTATTCCTTTTCCATTGGCAATTGCCATATATGAGTGATGTGATTGATAGTATTTTTTATCTTCAGTGTCCTTTTCATATTCTGGAATATCATTTCCTGAAAAGAATCCTGCTATTCTTGAGTTCCATAGATTTGCCCTATGAACAACCTTCATAAATACATTCTCTTTATCAGGATAATTTTTATCAAGTACATGAGCCGTAAAAAGTATTGAACTTATAAACAATGCGGCAATTAATATCATAATACCAAGTTTCTTTATGCTTACGCCTGCTATATTCATCATGCATAACGCTATTAAAACTATCAATCCAGCAGTTGATAGGTTCTCTGTGAATATTAATAGGCATGGTATTACTACAACTAAAATAACTTTCTTTAGAGCATTGTTTGATACTCCTTTCTCGGTTTGCCCTTTTGCCAAGTAATATGCAGTAGTTATTATAACTCCTAATTTAGCAATTTCAGAAGGTTGTATGCTAATTCCAACATTAATCCATCGTGCAGCATCATTTACTTTTCCTGCAAATAGCAGTGTGTATATTAGCAGACCACAAGCGGTTATAAATATTGGTATAGCCAATAGTCTATAAATCTTGTATGGTACATATGAAAGTGTAATAGCAACTACTAAACTTATTACTATATGGCTGCAATGTGATAATATGGGGTCATATAGATTATCTGATGAGTATGTTTCGGTCTCTATTGCACTAAACATTATTATGATTGATGCTATGCAGAGACCAACTAATGCTCCCCATATATAATTATCTCCTCTTAAAAAAAATCTTTTGTTTTCCATAACTATATCTCTTTTACACATTTTTTAAATTGTTCCCCTCTATCTTCGTAACTTTTGAACAAATCAAAACTTGCACAGCATGGTGATAGTAGTACTGTATCTCCTGGGTTTGCCATTGCAAAGGCTTTTTCTACTGCCTCCTTCATTGATGAGGCGTCAGCCATGTTTTTACCCATTCCATCAAAGAATTTATGTAGTTTGCTATTGTCAACGCCAAGGCATACTATTGCTTTTACTTTATCTTTTACAAGTTGTTCAATTTCGGTGTAGTCGTTTCCTTTGTCTTTTCCTCCGAGTATTAGTACAACAGGGGTTTTCATACTTTCTAAGGCATACCAGCATGAGTTTACGTTGGTTGCTTTTGAGTCGTTTATAAACTCAACTCCACGAACTCTTCCTGCTTTCTCCAGACGGTGTTCTACTCCTTTGAATCCACTTAATGCTGCTCTGATCTCCTCTTTTCGTATTTCAAGGACTTTTGCCGATATTGATGCTGCTAACGAGTTGAATAGGTTATGTCTGCCTTCAAGTGAAAGAGCCTCCTCTTCAATTGAGATAGTACCATCTTTATCGTTAATTATTATATTCTGCCCCTCTTTATATGCAGCAACTCCTTCGCTGTTTGTCTCTGCAAATGGATAGAGTCTTGATTTTAGATTGTATTTTGATAACTCTTCTGTTATAATGGGGTCATCGTTCCAGAAGATGAATGCATCGTTTTCTGTTTGGTTTTGTGTAATACGAAATTTAGCGTCAACATAGTTTTGCATCTCATATCCGTATCGGTCAAGATGGTCAGGTGTGATATTTAACAACACTGCAATGTTGGCTTTAAAATCATACATATTGTCCAACTGAAAACTGCTTAACTCTATTACATAGTAGTCAAAGTTTTGTGTGGCTACTTGTAGGGCTAAACTTTTTCCCACATTTCCTGCTAATCCAACGTTTAGTCCTGCACTTTTTAGTATGTGATAGGTTAAAAGAGTTGTAGTAGTTTTTCCGTTACTTCCTGTTATACATATCATCTTTGCATTAGTATAACGTCCGGCAAACTCTATCTCTGAGATTACGGGAATGCCCTTTTCGAGTATGGCTCTCATTACGGGAACGGTATCGGGTATGCCAGGACTTTTTATTACTTCATCGGCATTTAAAATCTTATCTATAGTGTGAGTGCCACTTTCGTTCTCAATATCGTACTCTTTAAGTAGCGATAGATAGTTCTCTTTAATGGGTGAACTATCTGACACGAAAACGTCAAAACCTTTAAGTTTTGCTAAAACGGCTGCTCCTGCTCCGCTCTCTCCTGCTCCTAATACTACTACTCTTTTTGTCATTATCTTATTTTTAATGTAACTATTGTAAGTGCTGCTAAAAGTATTGTAATAATCCAGAAACGAAGTGTTATTCGTGATTCTGGCATTTTATTTACCGGTGCTTGTAAAATTGCTTTTATTGATCCGTCTCCATCTTTTTGAAAGTGGTGATGAAGTGGTGTCATCTTAAATATTCTGCGTCCCTCACCATATCTTTTCTTTGTGTATTTGAAATATGCTGTTTGCATTATTACACTTAAACTTTCAACAAAGAATATTCCGCATAATAGGGGTAGTAGCAGTTCTTTGCGTAAGATTATTGCTAATACGGCTATTATTCCTCCAATTGTTAAACTTCCAGTATCTCCCATAAATACTTGTGCAGGATATACGTTATACCACAAGAATCCTATTAATGCTCCTACAAATGCACTGATGAATACCACCAACTCCTCTGAGCCAGGTATATACATTATATCAAGATATGATGAGTACATAACATGTCCCGATAGATATGCAAATATTCCTAACGTCACGCCTATTATTGCGGTTGTACCTGCTGCTAATCCATCAAGTCCATCTGTTAAGTTTGCTCCGTTTGAAACGGCTGTAACAACAAGGATACTCATTACAACAAATATTATCCATCCAACGGTTTGTGCTGTCTCTCCTTCAAAAGGTAGAATATCTGCATAGTCAAGGTTGTGATTTTTTACAAAAGGAATGGTTGTTTTTGTTGATTTTGTATTTTCGTTTTGTACTACCTCAGTGGTAATAGTTGTCTCAGTTGTTTTTTGTATTTCAGTTTTTTCACGAATAACTACATCGGGCGATAGGTATAGGGTTAATCCAACTATCAATCCTAATCCAACTTGTCCAATTATTTTGAATTTGCCTTTCATTCCCTCTTTGTTTTTCTTGATTACTTTTATGTAATCATCGGCAAATCCTAAGACTCCTAACCATGCAGTGGTTACAAGCATAAGAATCATATATATGTTATTAAGCCTCCCAACTAACAAACATGGTATGAGTATCGCTATTATGATTATTATTCCGCCCATTGTAGGAGTTCCCTTTTTTGATAGTTGTCCCTCCAATGAGAGGTCGCGGATTGTCTCTCCTATCTGAAGTTTTTGCAGTTTATTTATAATTTTTCGTCCTATTATCATTGCGATAAATAGCGATATAACAAATGCCAAGGTACTACGGAATGATATATATTGGAACATCCCTGCTCCTGGAATATCTATTGTGTTTAAGTAACTAAATAAATCGTACAACATTTTCTTCCTTTTTTTTATTATAATATTTCCTCAAATGCTTTTTCTATCTCTTCTCTATCATCAAAATGGTATTTTACTCCTTTAATCTCTTGGTAGTCTTCGTGTCCTTTACCTGCAACTAAAACTACATCTCCGGGTTTTGCAAGTCTGATTGCGAGTCTGATTGCTTCACGACGGTCGGTTATTGCTAAACATTTTTTTAGTTGTGTTGCCGATAATCCCTCTTTCATCTCTGCAATTATTTGTTCAGGCTCTTCATCGCGAGGATTGTCAGAGGTAAGGATTAATTGGTTTGATAATTTTGCTGCCTCTTGTGCCATTATGGGGCGTTTGCCTTTATCTCTGTTGCCTCCTGCCCCTATTACAGAGATTATATCTCCTTTGCCTCGTATTACTTCTGTTATTGATTGCAATACATTGGTTATGGCATCGGGAGTGTGTGCGTAATCAACTATTGCGGTTATCCTATTCTTTGATAGAGTTTGAAAGCGTCCTGATACAGGTATTAATGCTGATATTATTGTTAATACCTCTTCTGGTTCTTTTCCTAATAAGCATGCTGCTCCGTAAACTGCCAATAGGTTGTAAGCATTGAATTTTCCTACAAATAGTGTCTCTACCTCTCGGTTGTTTATCAGTAGTGTTGTTCCATCAATACGACTCTCTATTATTTTTCCTTTAAATTCTGCCATTGACTGAAGTGAGTATGCACTCTGTTTTGCTTTGCAATTTTGTAACATAACTGCACCATTTTTATCATCGGCATTTGTTAGAGCAAATGCTTTTTTACTTAATGAGTCGAAGAAACTTTTTTTCGCTTTTAAGTATGCGTCCACTGTTTTGTGGTAATCCATGTGGTCGCGGGTAAGGTTTGTGAATATTCCTCCGTCAAAATCTAATCCACCAATTCTTTTTTGGTCGGCTGAGTGTGAACTCACCTCCATAAATGCGTATGTGCATCCTTGCTCTACCATTTCGCTTAAAAGTTTGTTTAGCGATAGTGGATCGGGTGTTGTATGGGTTGATGGTACTGGTTTGTCATCTATATAGTTGCATACGGTAGATAGTAGTCCTACTTTCTCTCCAAACATCTTGAACATCTTGTATAAGAGTGTTGCTATGGTAGTTTTTCCATTTGTTCCTGTTACTCCTACAAGACGTAACTTTTCTGATGGATAATTGAACCATGCAGATGCGAGTTGTCCGAGTGCAAGTTGTGTGTCGGGGGTAACTATGTATGTTACTCCTTGCTTTTGAATTTCAGGGATATCTTCGCATACAATTGCTATTACTCCTTGTTCTATTGCTTTATCAATAAATTTGTGACCATCAACAACTGTTCCTTTTACAGCAATGAACATATATCCCGATTTTATATTGCGAGAGTCGGAATCTATTCCTTGCACTTCTTGCTCAATATCACCAATTATGCTTTTTACTTTTATCTTCTCTAAAAGTGTTGCTATTTTTTTCATAATATTTAGTTTTCTAATATTATTATTACTTCATCGCCTTTGTTATATGGGGTACCGGGTGAGGGAATTTGTTGTTTTACATATCCTCTCCCCTGTGCTGTTACTTTTACGCCTAAATCCTCCAATGTATATATGGCATCTCTTATACCCATACCTATAACTGATGGTAATGTTATTATATCGTTATTTTCAACATTGCATGTATCTGCTGTAATCTCTTCGGCATGTTCTGCTATGTATTCAATATTCAAAGAGTCGCACAATGCTTCTGTTATGTTATCTATCCCTTTTGATATTTTAGGTTTTCTTTTTGTCTCATCTCCTACTTGTAATTGTGGAGCTTCGTTTAAGTACCCTAATGCGTACATATTCTCAGCTATCTCTTTGAGAACTCCTCCTGCAATTGGTCCTGCCGATGGATATACTCCTCTTGGACGTGTAACCACAACTATACATGAGTATTTGGGTTTCTCATCATCGGGGAAGTACCCACAGAACGATACTCTATGTGTTCTTGCGTTTGGATCGTATCCGAACTCTCCAGAATATATTATTACGGTTCCTGTTTTTCCTGCTATTGAGACATTTGGTGATTTGAGATTTTGTGCAGTTCCGTTTTGAACAACACTTGTTAGAATTTCTCTTACTTGAGTTATTGTTTTAGGTTTACATATCTGTTCCCTAACAACTTTGCTATCTATATGCTCTATTACTTTTCCCTCTTTTAGAATGTCAGTAACAAATATTGGTGAAATCATTTTGCCTCCATTCGCTATGGCATTATAAAACATTAAAGAGTATATTGGAGGAACTTGGATATTATATCCGAAACTCATCCATGGAAGTGTGGTATAACTCCAAAGTTTGCTTGATAATTTGGGAATTTGTGGATATGCTTGTCCAATTAATTTCAAATCTACTTTTTCGTTTATTCCCATCTGGTCGAGTTTGTCAAGAAACTTTTGGGGGTTATTTTCATATCCTTTTAGAACAACTTTTGCAGTTCCGATATTTGATGACTCTTCCATAATTCTGGTTACAGATATTGGACCAAAGCCTCCTCTATGGGCATTCCAGTCTCGTATCTGTTTTGAATTTTTACCATTGGGATGGCGGTGTGTGTATGTTCCATCCTCTGTGTCAAATATCTCAGTAGGTGTTGTTACGCCATCATCTAATGCCGCAGTTATTGCAACGGTCTTAAAAGTTGAGCCTGGTTGATATAGTCCACTTATGGCAAAATTTCGTGACTCTCCAAATTTTCCCTCTTTTATTCTTGAGTAGTTGGCAATTGCTTTTATTGCTCCTGTCTCTACCTCCATTACTATTACACTACCATTATCAGCATCAACCTCTTTTAATTTTCTTAAAAGGGCCTCTTCGGCATGGTATTGTATTCTTAAGTCAATTGTGGTACGTATATCGCATCCGTTCTCTTTAGGAATTTCGGTACCTCTTATTTCAACGAGTTGTTTCCTAATGATTCTGAAATCGGCTTTCCCGTCTTTCCCCCTTAGAATTGAGTCGTAAGCCAACTCAATACCATATTCGGCTTTACCATTTTTAAGCCTTCCTATGGTTCGTGATGCAACTTTACCGAATGGCATCTCTCTCTTCTCCTGTGATTCTACAAAGAATCCAGTAGCACCACCTCCTTTATTTACCAAAGGAAACTTCTTTATTTCAAGTAAATCAAGGTATGAGACAACTTTGGGACTTAAGTTTACTCTTCCTGATTTATTCTTATATCCTTTTAATAATTTTTTCTTGTATTCCGATGCACTCTTATCTCCCAATTTTTTAGAAATTGCCAGACAGAAAGCATCGATATATTTATTCAAAGTGTCGGGGTGAGGAACTCTTACATACTTTCCGTTATCTTTAATATCTCTAAAGTCGAAGAAGAGTTTATACTCCTTTATTGTACTTGCTACTATTTCATCATCTGCAGATAATATGTTTCCTCGATGGGCGGGAATTTTTACATCTTTCATTATGGCAGCTTCAGACTTCTTATTCCAACCCTCTCCCTCAATAAATATTATTTTGATAACTTTTCCTATAACGTAGAGGCACATTACTACTACCAATATCGATATAAGAAAATATCTGAATGATATTTTACTTTGTTTACTTCTTTCCATCTTCTTCAATTATGTAAGGGGGTTGTGTAGGAAATTCTAAATCTAAATCATATTTGTCAATGTATTTAATTATTGAATCGGTACATTGAACCTTTTTTAAACGTGATGACATTTCAAGTGCCCTATATCTTGTCTCTGTAATTTTTTTCTCTGTTTTTTTAATTTCAGCTGCATTTATTTGGTTAATATATCTGTTTGAGATATAGAATAGAACCACAATTATAATTGTTGAGAATGTTATACAGTGTTTAATGATAAAATCAATGGACAGAATCTTGCCATTAAAAAATATTCGGATAATTGACCATATCCCTTTAAAAAATCCTATTCTCTTTTTCTCACTATTGGGTTCTTCGCCTTCTGAGATATTATTTTTTTCTATTTCGGTTCCCTCTTCTTGGGTTGAAATATTTATCTCATCTGGGGTTGATTTCTCAATCTTTTCAATCTCTTCTCTGTTGTTTTCCTCTACCATAATTATATTTTTTCTGCTATTCTTAATTTTGCTGAGCGTGATCTTGGATTACGTTCTATCTCCTCTTCAGACGGAGTTATAACTTTATTGTTTATCTGTTTTAGTGGCGCTATTAATCTCCCAAAAAAATCTTGCTCTGCTTTACCATCAAAATTTCCGTATCTAAAGAAATCTTTTACAATTCTATCTTCAAGAGAGTGGTATGTTAGAACAACAATTCTTCCTCCAGGTTTTAGCATCTCTACGCTTTGTTGCAACATACTTTTTAAACTCGTCATCTCATCGTTGACTTCAATACGTAATGCCTGAAATATTTGAGCTAACTCTTTCTTCTCTTGTTTTGGATTAATCATCCCTTTAATTATAGAGAGTAAATCAGATGTTGTTTCTATCACTTTACTCTCTCTCTTTTTTACTATTTCTGCGGCAATTTTTCTTGCATTACGCATCTCTCCATAGTAGTATAGTATATCGGCAATCTTGCTCTCTGGGTATTTGTTTATAACCTCTGCTGCCGAATTTCCTCCTCTTCGGTTCATTCGCATATCAAGTTTGCCATCGAAACGAAATGAGAAACCTCTCTCTGCTTCATCAAAATGGTGAAATGATACACCAAGATCGGCAATGATACCATCAACTTGTTCAATGTTGTGGTATTTCATAAAATTCTTTAAAAATCTGAAATTGCTTTTTACAAATGTGAAACGTTTATCATCAATTATATTTTTTTCTGCATCACTATCTTGGTCAAATGAGAATAACTTTCCATTAGTTCCCAATCTCTCAATTATTCCGCGAGAGTGTCCTCCTCCTCCAAATGTAACATCAATGTATGTCCCATTTGGAGAAATATTTAATCCGTCAATACACTCATTTAGTAACGCAGGTATGTGATATACAGGCTCTTGCATAAGGTAGTATTTGATAAAAGGCAATTATCCTAAATTAGCCGATAAAGATAGTTAAAATATTTTATATACATTGTATAAAAAATAGGATTTTTATAAAAAATTTTTTTCTTAAAAAATGGGGGTATGTTTTCCGTTTTTACTGCTGAATAGAGTAGATTTAAAATAGCAATAATTTACCCTCTTTTGAGTGGTCAATTTTTCTCCCTAAAGCATAAATAAGAAATCTTTTTATATAAAAAAAGTGTTTATTTTTATTAATAAAGAGATAAAAATTGTACTTTTGTTTCGTAATTTGTGCTTAATGTGTAGTAAAATAAACAGATATGAGATATAAATGTTTGTTTATTAGAATATTATGCGACTTTATTGTTTTGAATGATGAATGAACCATTACAAATAGATTTGGATAAGGTTGTTAAAAGCAAGTTTCGCAAAGGTAAAGGTTTGCCTAAATTTGTTATGAATTACCTTAAACGAATAATACATCAAGAGGAAATAAACTCTTATTTAAGGGAGAGTTCGCATTTGCAGGGAGTTGATTTTGCAACTGATGTAAAGCGTTTCTTTGAGGTTGAATGTGATGTTTATGGTTTGGAAAATATTCCTAAAGACAAGAAATTTATTTTTGTTAGCAACCATCCTCTTGGAGGAATGGATGGAATTCTATTGATTTCTGAGTTAGGAAAATATTTTGATGGAAAAATTAAGGCTCAGGTTAATGATTTGCTAATGAATATGAAACCTTTGGCTCCTTGTTTTATTCCTATAAATTGTTACGGAAAGCAGTCAAAGAGTTTAGCGAAGGATTTGGATAATATTTTGGATAGCGACAATCAGTTATTGGTTTTCCCTGCTGGTATGTGTTCGCGTCGCCAAAAGGGTAAGATTTTGGATTTGACTTGGAAAAAGTGGTTTGTGACCAATGCGGTGTCGCAGGAGAGAGATGTTGTCCCTATTTTTTTCAAAGGTAAAAATTCAAACTTCTTTTATAATTTTGCCTCAATTCGCCAAAAGTTAGGGATAAAATTTAATATTGAACTTATATATTTGCCCGATGAGTTATTTAAGTCAAAGGGTAAGAGATTTGAAATATATTTTGGCAAGCCTATCCCATGGCAGACTTTTAATTCAGAGAAAACGCCAATGCAGTGGGCTCAATATGTAAAAGATTTAGTTTACGATATTAAGAAGTAATCCATTATCATGGAAGAGATAATAGAGAAAATAGACAGAGTCCTTATTAAGGAAGAGTTAAAACAAGCGACTTTTATAAGACACACTCGCAAGTGTAATAATGAGATATATGTGATTGAGGCTCACCAATCTCCAAATATTATGAATGAGATAGGGCGTTTACGCGAAATTGCATTCCGTAGTGGTGGTGGCGGTACTGGTAAATCGGTTGATATTGATGAGTTTGATTTAATGACTCCTCCATGTCGTCAGTTGTTTGTATGGGACCCTGAGAAAGAGGAGATATTGGGAGGTTATCGTTTTATCTTGGGTAAAGATATAAAATTCAATGAGAATGGGTTGCCTCGTATTGCAATGTCGCACCTCTTTGAGTTCTCTCAAGATTATATTGAAAATTATCTTCCTTATACTATTGAATTAGGTCGCTCGTTTGTTGCTTTAGAGTATCAATCTTCAAAGGCTGGGGCAAAAGGATTGTTTGCGCTTGATAATCTTTGGGATGGTTTAGGGGCTCTTGTTCGTATATATCCGCAAACAAAATACCTGCTTGGAAAGTTTACTATGTACACAGAGTTCCCAGTTGTTGGCCGAAATATGATAATGAACTTTTTAAGAATATATTTCCCTGACAGAGACAATCTTATTAAACCTCATTATCCGTTGGATACAACTGTGAATGATGCAGATTTTGAGTCTCTTTTCTGTAAGGATGATTATAAGAAGGATTATCTTACTCTAAATAGTGAGATAAGAAATTTGGGTGCTAATATTCCTCCATTAGTGAGCGCATACATGGCATTGTCTCCATCAATGAAGACTTTTGGCACTGCCATTAACGATGAGTTTGGTGATGTTGAGGAGACTGGAATGTTGATTACAGTTGAAGATATATATCCTGAGAAGAGAGCAAGACATATTGAGAGTTACTCAGAAGATGATGTTTTGTAAGATTAACCTATGAAGCCTTTATTACACATAAAAGTATTGGTTGTATTGTTTGTGGCAATACTATTTGTATCATGTTCTAACGAAGGTTGGAAGATTGGTGATGTTAAGGATATTGCTGTCGGGGCAGGGGATTCTATCTTTTTTATCTCAAAAAAAGATAATTTTCAGTTTTCGGTTGGGTGTAACCAAATTTCTTTAATCAGAAATGATGTTGCTTTGATTGGAAAGGATGACAGATTTGGTTATGTTGATGATGACGGAGAGGTTATTATTCCTGACGTTTACAAATATGCAACTGTCTTTAATAATAATATGGCTTGGGTTGTTCGTAAGGGTGATTTGCCAAGTATAATTAATCGTAAGGGCGAACTTAAATTTACTTTACGTGAGGTTGATTGGGTTGAGATTTATATAGAGGATATGGCAAGATACTACTCTATTGAGAAACGCCAGAAACGTTATGGATTTGCCTCTTTAACAGGTGAAAAAGTTATTGCTCCTCTATATTATGATGCAACACATTTTAGCGAAGGTTTAGCAGCGGTTAAAGGGTTGGATAATAAGTGGGGATATATTGATAAATCAGGCTCGGTAATTATCCCTGCTAAGTTTGATGGAGCAAAGACTTTTGTTAATCAATATGCTGTTGTGGCACTTAATGATAAGTGGGGCATTATTGATAAAATGGGTGAGTTTGTTCTTGAACCTCGCTTTGATGATATGACTCATGACGGAGAACTTTATATCACTTTAAGTGAAGAGAGATGGGGCTGGACTGATATTAACGGAAACTGGGTTATTGAACCAGCATTTGAGAAGGTTCTTCCTTTTAATGGTGCTGATATTGCTCCTGTTATGCTTGATGGGAAATGGGCATACGTTGATAAGTATGGCGAAATTGTTATTAAACGACAATTTGATGAGGCTTATCCTTTTGTTGATAATTTAGCCCTTGTTAAGATAGGTGACTATTATGGCTTTATAAATGAAGAAGGGGTGTATAAAATAAATCCTCAATACACGTATATATCGGCAGACTACATTAACAATGCTATATATGGTTTGCCTTATTATATGTCGGTTAAGAGTGACAGGTAATTTTCATTGATTTAAGAATATTTTTAATTATAAATTCTTTCAAACCTAAAGAGAGTGACACGTGTCACTCTCTTTTATATTAAATTATTTAATTATTACTATTTGTTTATCTCTCTCTTG
Source organism: Bacteroidales bacterium (assembly GCA_015061035.1). GTDB lineage: Bacteria > Bacteroidota > Bacteroidia > Bacteroidales > G3-4614 > Caccoplasma_A. The sequence goes on along the minus strand of SUXK01000003.1, from coordinate 114,975 downwards.
AAAGGTCGTCCTTCATAGCGGGTTATTGCTTCAACACACTTTTCGGTTATTGGCTCTGCGCTATTGGTGCTTACATCAAAACCAACCATGATTGTTCGGGCTGCTGCTTTTAGTTGGTTTGTGTCGGGGTTTATGATTTGTTGAGAGAGTTCTAAACTTTTGTTGCCTATGCGTAGTATTGTGGTGCGAACCACTACCCTATCGCCCATTAATATTGGTGCTATGAAGTCGGTTTCTATTCGTGCTATTACTAACCCAAACTCTTGCCAATCAACAAGGTCAGTATCCCATATTGCTTTGAAATATGCTACTTTGCCAATATCAAAGTAGTTCATGAAAACAGTATTGTTTACGTGCCCCATTACATCAAAGTCGTTGAAGCGGGGTTGTATCTCTATGGTGTGTTTGTATAGGTTTTCCATTATCTGAATATAATGTCTGTTATTGTTTTGTTCCCTGTTATTGCATTAAGTTGTTCAATGAGTGTTGTGCGACTCATCATTAGTTCGTTTCGTACAACTGATGAAGTAACATTAACGTATAGAATACCTTTGCTTACATATACATTTTTTGTGTATTGTGCCATAGGCCTTCCAACTACCTCTTCCCATTTTTGGGAAATGGTAGTTTCGTCAAGTCTTCCCTTTAAGTTGCTTTTATTCAGGATTTCCTGAATAATTTCGCTTATATGTATGGTCTTGCGTCTCTCCATCTATAACTCTCTTATCTCTCCGTTTTCTACCTCAAATAGTTTGAAGTCTTTTCCACTTTTACGTATGATTGCATCTAAATACTCTCGGTTTGTATCTGTTACGAATATTTGTCCAAACTCAGGAGTAGAGACCATATTCATAATGCGTTCAACTCTGTTAGAATCTAATTTATCAAATATATCATCAAGTAGTAATATTGGACTCTTCCCTCCCATCTTTTTAAGGTACTCGTATTGAGCAAAACGTAAGGCAATGGCAAAACTTTTTGTTTGTCCTTGAGATCCTACTCGTTTTATATTATAGTCGCCAAGTTTCATCTCAAGATCATCGCGGTGTATCCCGCGTGTGGTATAACCTAATATTGCGTCTTTTGTCCTGCTCTCGGCAAGTTGAACAGATAAATTCTCGTTGTATAGGTGTGAGGTGTATGATAGTGACACACTCTCCCCTCCACCACATATCTCTTGGTAAAATTTATTGAATACAGATACAAAATCTTCAATAAACTCTTTTCTATATTTGAATACACAATTAGCGGCATACTCCATTTGTGCCTCAACAACTTCAAATAAGGTCTTCTCGGTATTCTCTTGTCGCAGCATTGAATTGCGTGTTGAGAGTGCTTTGTTGTATGCCATTACGGCAGAGAGATACTCTCTATTGAATTGTGATAGGGTTTGGTCTATGAATTTTCGGCGTATCTCACTACCCTCTTTTACTAACTCGCTATCTTCTGGCGAGACTATTACTAAGGGTATGTATCCAATGTGTTCCGATAATCTGTTATACTCCTTTTTGTCTCGTTTAAAAGTCTTTTTTTGTTTGAGTTTTACTCCACAATTTATCTCTGAAGTTTCGTTACTTCTGCTATCTCGATAGTTCCCTCGTATCATAAAGAACTCCTCTCCATGTTTAATGTTTTGAGTGTCGGATATGTTGTAGAAACTTTTACAAAACGATAGGTAATATATTGCGTCTAATAGATTGGTTTTACCCATTCCGTTGTTACCCAAGAAACAATTTATATTATCCGATAGTGATATATCGGCTTCGGTTATGTTTTTAAAATTCAGTAACGATATTGTTTCGAGTATCATCTTTAATTAATCTTCTTTATTGTTTTCTACTGCGAAGATAGTAATTAAATACCGATTATTTTAGTTTATATGTTATTAAAAATGTAAAAATTATGGGCGAAATTTTATTTATATCGATAAATATTTTATTTTTGCATTTGATTTTGCAAAAAAAGACTCTTATTTTATGTTAGAATATCTCCTTTTTTTGTGTAAAGATTTGAATATTAATTAAAAACATTAGATACAAATGGCTAAAGAACAACAAATGGACGAATTGGATAAAATGAATAACGTCCTTTCTACTGGAGAACAATGGATTGAGAAAAATGGAAAAAAACTTACAACTATTGTTATTATAGCAATTTTGGTTGTTGCAGGTTTCTTAATGCTAAAACAATTCTATTTTGCTCCTATGGAAGAAGAGGCTCAAAATGCAATGTATAAAGGAGAGATATATTTTGAGCAAGATAATTTTGAGGTTGCTTTAAATGGAAATGAGGCTGACTTTATAGGTTTTAAAGCAATTGCAGATGAGTATTCAGGTACTAAGGCTGGTAACTTGGCCAATGCTTATGCTGGAATTTGTGCTTACAATCTTGGAAATAATGAGGAGGCTCTTGAGTATTTTGAGGCTTACGATGGTGGTGAGGCTCTTTTATATCCTAACATTATTGCAATGATTGGAAACTGTTATGCCAATATGGGTGATTACGACAAAGCAATTAGCAACTTTGTTAAAGCTGCAGATGAGGCTTCAAATTCAGTAATCTCTCCCCTATTCCTTGTTAAGGCTGCAACAGTTGCTGAGAAATTAGGAGACAATGCACAAGCATTGGAGTTCTATCAAGAGATTAAAGATAAATATGAGAACTCTGTTATAGGACAAGATATTGATAAATATATTGAGAGAACTGAGGCTCAAGTAAAATAGTTTGAAACTGATAATAACATTATAAAGGGTATCGCATATTTTTATATGTTGGCACCCTTTTTTATTATACAATTATATGGCAACAACAAATTTATCGGCATATGATAAAAATTCAATGCCAGATGCTTCAAAAATGAAGTTTGCAATTATATGTTCTGAATGGAACGAACAAGTTACAGACGCTCTTTTAAAAGGTGCATTTGATACTTTGGAGGAGAATGGCGTTAAACAAGATAATATATTTGTTGAGTATGTTCCTGGAACTTTTGAATTAACTTTTGGAGCGCGTAGAGCAATGCAATTCTATCGCCCAGATGCAGTAATAGTTTTAGGGTGCGTTGTACGCGGAGGAACTCCTCACTTTGAGTATGTGTGTGAGGGGGTTACTCAAGGAATTACTTCTTTAAATGAGGAAGGCTCAATACCTGTTATATTTGGTGTTTTAACTACCGATGATATGCAACAGGCTCTTGATAGAGCGGGTGGAGTGCTTGGAAATAAAGGTGATGAGGCTGCTGTTACTGCAATTAAAATGGCGGCATTAAGTAATAAGTTGAAATAATTACAAAACAAGTGCAGTAATATTTTAACACTCTATTTTTTGCTTATTTGCAAGAAAACAGTAACTTTGTACCAACATTAGTACTAATTTATAAACAAAACGAAAATGGCTTACGTTATTACAGAAGACTGCGTAGCATGTGGAACATGTGCAGGTGAGTGCCCAGTTGAGGCTATCTCTGAGGGCGATATCTACGTAATTGATCCTGATAAATGTTTAAGCTGTGGTACTTGCGCTGATGCTTGTCCTACAGGTGCTATTATCGAGGGATAATCGTAGTCTAAAAGAGATTATTGGCTGTCTGATTTAATTAGACAGCCTTCTTTTTGTTTAAACTTTAAAGATTTTGATTATATGCAAACAATTCCTTCTGATCCAATGATGCTCTTTAGTTTTGTTAATATGAAGTTACGTGATGAGTATCCATCGCTTGATGAGTTGTGTGCAAGTATGGATATTGATCGCTCTTGGCTTATTGATAAACTTGCGTCAGTTGGTTTTGAATATAGTGCTGAGAATAATAAGTTCTGGTAATAGTATATTCAGCACTCTAAATAAATTATACATTGTTAAACTTTTCTCTCTTCTTCATCGTTAAATCTTGGGATTATTGACTCTATAAGCAAGATATAATGAGAGAAGATTCTTCATTTTTTAATTCTTTTAATTCGGTTGTCAAAATAATTTTTGAGAGTCTGGGCATCTCTCCCATGATGGCAGAGGAGTTTGAATGTTGGATTTTTATACTCTTTTTGATTATAGTCTCTATTTTTCTCTCTTGGTTATTACGTATTTTACTTATTTTTGTTTTTTCTCGTATTTTTAAAAGGGCTAAGGGTAGGGTTGTGAAACTATTGTTTAAGCGCGACACTTTTTCAAAACTTGTTTATGTTTTTCCTCCTATCTTTATACTCCCATTCTTGCCATTGGCATACAATGACTATACTAAGTTTATATCACTCTTTGAACGTATCTGCTGGATATATTTAATAATATCTTTTACTATATATCTTAACTATCTGTTGGGTGTTATTTGGCATATATTGAATGAAGGGGAGAAGTCTAAAAATATTCCTCTGCATGGACTAGTACAACTTATTAAAGGGATTGTTCTTGTGCTGGGTTTTATTATTGTTTTATCTATTATTATTGGTAAGTCTCCTTTGACTCTCATTACCGGATTAGGTGCTTTTGCTGCTGTATTAATGTTGGTTTTTAAGGATACAATTTTGGGATTAGTTGCAGGGGTACAACTTATGCAAAATGATGTTGTTCGCAAAGGGGACTGGATTACAACTGCTGATAGGAATGTTAATGGTATTATTGAAGATATTACTTTAAATACGGTGAAAGTTCGCAACTTTGATAATACTATCGTTACTGTCCCTCCTTATGCTTTAATATCATCAACTGTGCAAAACTGGCGGGCTATGCAGGATAGTGCTGGTAGGCGAATTATGATAACTGTTACAATTGAAGAGGAGAGTATTAAAGGTCTTTCATTACAACAGTTAAGTAGTTGGAAAAGATTTGATATTCTAAGAGATTTTATAAACTTAAAAGAGCAGGAGAGGAGAGGGGAGAGGGTTAGAAAACCGCAAGATATTTATGGTACAATTGATACTAATTTAGGTTTGTTTAGAGCATATATTCAACTATATATTAATCAGCACCAGTTACTCAATAAGAGTATGTTATCGATGGTGCGTATATTGGATCCTACGGAGAATGGTGTTCCGTTACAGGTTTATTGTTTTACTGTTATTACAGAGTGGAAAGGATATGAGGCTGTTCGTAGTGAAATTACGGAGTATATATATTCTGTTTCAAGGATGTTTGAATTGCGTATATTCCAAAATGCATCGGGATATCACTATCTCTCAGAGGCATATATTACAGTTGGTAAAAATATTCCGAAATAGTAAAAAATGTGCTTCTATTTTTGTAACTTTACATTGTAAAATTTAATTACTTATGTTACAATTTGCACCTATTAAAATTGAAGATAGAGAGATATTTGAAAGACACTCATATGCGTTAGGTGAGGGGAGTTGCGATATGGCATTTGCCAATATTTTTTGTTGGGCTCATCTGCATAACCCTGAAATAGCGAAGTGGGGAGATTTTATATTTATTAGATTTGGTGGTGTAAATGGTAAATCGCACACCTATATGGAGCCTATTGGGGCAGGTGATAATATTACTGCCTTTAAGATGCTATCAGAGTATGTTAGTTCGCTTAACGAACCTTTTAAGATGGCAGGAATGTCGGCAAATTTTGCAGAGAAGATACGCTCTTCAATCCCTTTTTGCGGATATTACCTATATCCCAAACGTAGTCAGTTTGACTATATCTATAATGCCGATTACTTAAGAACTTTGTCGGGTAAGAAGTTACAGCCAAAACGTAACCATATAAACACCTTTAAAAAACTCTATAATTTTACCACTGAGCCTCTTTCTGCATCTCATAAGGATGATGTACTTAAATTGCTTGAAGAGTGGCGAGAGGGCAAAGAGAACGCCGATTTAGAGGCATACGAGAGCGAAAGGAAGACGATAATTAGGGGTATGGATAATTTTGAGGCTCTTGGTTTACGGGGTTTGGCTCTTTATGTGGATGGTGATTTGGCGGCTTTCACATACGGGTCGGCAATAAACAATAATACTTTTTGTATTCATATAGAGAAGGGTAGTAGCCGTTATGAGCGAAGTTTTGCTATGATTAATTATCTTTTTGCTAACTCATTGCCTTCGCAGTATTGTTATATAAATAGAGAGGAGGATTTAGGTATTCAGGGGCTTAGGGATGCTAAATTGTCGTACCAACCTATTATGCTATATCCTAAATTTAACCTTATTGAGATAATTGGAAATGAGGATAAGATTGAGGAGATTAAACGCTCCACTGAAGGGGTTGAAATTGCTATGCTTTGGCATGAGGCATTTGGAGATGATGAGGAGGTAATTGATTATTATATATCTAAAATCAGACCATTAGGTAAGAGTTATATTTTGCGAGATAGAGATGCTATTGTTGCTACTGCCGATATGTTTAATTTTGTTGGTAGTTATGGTAAGTGTTCATACATATATGGAGTTGCAACAAAAAGTGATTATAGAGGTAAAGGTTATGGTAAGGCTTTAATGAAGGATATTTTTGAGTGTCTGTATCGCAATGGAGCAAATAGGTGTATGTTAATCCCTGGTAGTGATAGAGTGGCGAATTGGTATATAAGTCAAGGATTTTCAAAAGTCTCAGAACAGCCTATATCTCTTATTAATGATTATGACTACGATTTTGGTCGTGAAGAGGGGGACTTGAATACTCCCCAGTATAGGGTTATAAATGTTGAGGAGTATCTTGCTGAATATGCAAAACTGTATCCCGAAGCCTCTTTTTCTGTTACTGTAAGGGATGAAGTTTTACTGCCTAACAATGCTACATATAGAGTGGAGGAGGGGTATGTAAAAAAGGTTGCTGACAGCGAGTGCAACAACCCTTTAAACGTTTCTGAACTATTTGATGCTTATCCTATTAAAGAGGATAGTTATTTTATGGTTAGAATGTTCAGGTAATCAGCCATCAGTTATCAGTGGTCAGTTGTTAGTACTAACAACTAAAAACTAACAACTAACAACTTTTTAATGTGCCTCTAACCAGTTCTTTCCGCTACCTGTGTCGGCAATTAGTGGTACGCTCATTTGATATGCAGATGACATCTCTTCTGTTACCAATGTTTTGAGTTGTTCCAACTGGCTCTCGGGGACACTGAAATTTAACTCATCATGAACTTGAATAATCATCTTTGCGTTTAGATGCTCTCTCTCTATTCGGTTAGCAATACGAATCATAGCAATCTTAATTATATCGGCTGCACTACCTTGTATGGGGGCATTAATGGCATTTCGCTCGGCATAACCACGTACAATACTATTATTAGAGTTGATGTCAGGTAATACTCTTCTGCGTCCAGTAATGGTCTCAACATACCCTTTCTCGCGTGCAATCTCTATGCTCTTGTCCATATATTGTTTTACCGATGGGAATGAGGCAAAATATCCCTCTATAAGCGATTTTGCTTCGCTTCTTGATATGTTTAGCCTTTCGGCTAATCCAAACGCTGAGATGCCGTATATAATGCCAAAATTGGCTGTTTTTGCTTTGCGTCTCATGTCGCTTGTTACCTCTTTTAGTGGCACATTGTATATTTTTGCTGCTGTTGCTGCATGAATATCCTCTCCTGAGATGAATGCTTTTAGCATATTTTCATCTTTGCTAAGGTGTGCCATAATACGCAACTCTATCTGTGAGTAGTCTGCCGAGAAGAATATCTCTCCCTCCTCAGGAATGAATGCACGGCGTATCTCTTTGCCATTCTCATCACGTATTGGAATATTTTGCAGATTAGGATTACTTGAACTTAATCTGCCCGTTACTGTGACGGTTTGGTTAAATGATGTGTGTATCTTGCCAGTTCGTTTATTAATTAGTTCGGGCAGAGCATTTATGTATGTGCTTAATAGTTTTTTTAATCCTCGGTATTCAAGAATTAGTGGTACTATTGGGTGACGATTTATAAGTTTTGTGAGAACCTCCTCAGATGTTGAATATCCTCCTTGTTTTGAGGCCTTTGCCTTAGGGTCTATTTTTAGTTTTATAAATAGTATATCTCCTACTTGTCGTGGAGAGTTTACATTAAAGATCTCCCCTGCATATTCAAAGATTTTATTCTCTATCTCACATGCTTTATGCGTTAATATTTTAGAACTATCTGAAAGAGTGTTAGTATCAACTCTTACTCCTTCTGCCTCCATCTCGGCAAGTACCTTTACAAGTGGCATCTCAATTTCGTAGAAAAGTTTTTCTAATCTCTCTTCTCGTAGTTTTGTTTCAAATACGTTTTTGAGTCGCAGTGTAATATCGGCATCTTCTGCTGCATACTCGCAAATATCTTGCAAAGGGACATCTCTCATAGATCGTTGATTTTTACCCTTTGCACCAATCAATGTCTCAATGCTGATTGTTTTATGTCCTAAATAAATCTCGGCAAGATAATCCATATTGTGATGCCCGTCGGGTTGCAATAGGTAGTGTGCTACCATTGTGTCAAAGAACTCACCTTTAAGGTTCACTCCGTAGTTCTTCATTACAATGTAGTCGTATTTTATATTTTGTCCTATTTTTTGTGACTTCTCATTTTCGAGTACCTCCTTAAACCTGTCAACAATTTTTTGAGCCTCTTGCTCATCTTCTGGAACCGGAACGTAAAATGCTTCATCTTCTTTAACAGAGAATGACATTCCAACCAATTTTGCATTTATTGGTTCAATTGAGGTTGTCTCTGTGTCAAATGAAATTTTTTCAGCACTTTTTAGTTTATCAATCAAATTGCTTATTTTCTCCTCACTATCAACAAGATAGTATGTATGTGGACGGTTTTTAGATGCCTCTACGTTTTCGTATTCTAAATTTTCCGACTCATCGGTCGCAAATAAATCAAAGAGCGAGGGTTGAGAAACTGTTTTTTGAGGTTGTTTTTTCTCTTCGGTTTTAGGAGTTGAAATTTTACCTAAAATCTTCTCTGATAAATTTCGGAATTCTAACTCTGAAAAAATTTTCTCTAATTTATCACAATCGGGTTTTTCATATTTCAGACTCTCTTCGTTGAACTCAATTGGAACATCAATTTTTATTGTTGCTAAAAATTTAGAGAATTTTATCTGCTCAATATTTTCTTCTACTTTTGTTTTTAATGCTCCTTTGAGTTTCTCTGTTGAGGTAATAAGATTTTCTATTGAACCAAACTCGTTGATAAGTTTAATTGCTGTCTTTTCTCCAACTCCGGGACATCCGGGAATATTATCGGCACTATCACCCATCAGTCCCAACATATCTATAATCATCAGTGGTGATGATATGCCATATTTCTCTTTTACCTCTTCTACTCCAAAAATATCAAATCCGCCTCCATGTCGAGGTTTGTATTGAAATATATGTTCGCTTACAAGTTGCCCAAAGTCTTTATCGGGTGTCATCATATAGGTATCAAATCCCCTCTCCTCAGCTAGTTTTGCGGTTGTTCCGATAACATCATCAGCCTCGTATCCGTAAACTTCCAAGATTGGAATATTATATGCCCTTATTATATCTTTTATAATGGGTACAGCCGAGCGTATGGCTTCGGGTGTCTCTTCGCGTTGGGCTTTGTATTGCTCAAATATTTCGTGTCGGAATGTTGGCCCTTGAGGATCAAATGCAACTGCAATGTGAGTGGGTTGCTCTTTGTTTAGTACCTCCTCAAGTGTGGTTACAAATCCATAGATTGCTGATGTATTTAGTCCTTTAGAATTTATTCGAGGATTCTTGATAAATGCGTAGTATGCTCTGTATATAAGTGCGTAGGCATCAAGTAAAAATAATTTTTTCATATCCTTATCCGATAATTATTGTGTAAATTTAATCAAAAGTATGCGATTTTCTACTCTTTTATTACTATTTTTGTACTCATATATTATAGCAATGGATATAAAAGAGTCGCTCAAAGATGTTATTGGTGTTGATTTGGAGAACTTTAATGTGGCTCTCCGTAACTCTTTGTCAACCGATAACGCTTTGCTAAGGGGGGTAATTGACTACTATCTTCAGGCAAAAGGTAAGCAAATTAGACCGATGTTGGTTATATTAAGTTCTCGCTTATTCGGAGAGATTAATGATACCACCATCAGTGCTGCTGTTGCAATTGAATTACTACATAATGCAACCCTTATTCATGACGATGTAGTGGATAGTTCTCCTCTTAGAAGAGGGAGAAAAACTGTCAATAATATTTGGGATAACAGAGTTGCTGTTTTAGTAGGAGACTTTTTTGTATCTACTGCCCTTCAATCAGCCCTTCAATCCAATAATTTAAACACAATATCGTTAATAGCATCGCTTGGTAAGGAACTTGCTACCGGAGAGATTGACCAAATTGAAACTGCCGATGAACATGTTCTTGATGAAAAGAGATATTTTAATGTTATAAAACAAAAAACTGCCTCTCTTTTCTCCTCTTGTATGTTAATGGGTGGTTATTCAAATGGAGCAACTGTTGAGCAGTTAAATGCAATTGAGGAGTATGGTAATAAGTTGGGATTGTGTTTCCAAATTAAAGACGATATTTTCGATTACTTCACTGATGATTCTGTTGGTAAACCAACTGGTTCAGACCTTAAAGAGGGTAAAGTATCATTGCCGCTATTATTTGCAATACAGTCTAATACCGATGAAAGAAACACCCAAATGCGTAATCTGCTAATGAGAGGAAATCTTACCGATGAGGAGATATCTATATTAATTGAATACGCAAAGGAAAAAGGTGGTATTGAGTATGCTGAAGAGATGATGCTTAAACTTAAATCAGAGGCTGAAGATGCTCTTTCAATATTCCCAAATTCAAAGGTTAAAGATCTTTTAATAGAGTTGCTTGATTATATTATTGCTCGTAATTATTAAACTTAAATAAGTATATATGAACAGAAGGGGGTGAGATTCTCACCCCCTTCTGTTCATATGTTATCTATTAATTGACTAAAGTTTTATTTTCTTCGTATATTGCTGATATAAGGTTATTTGCTAATCCTGCGGCACCTATGCGGAATAGTTCTTTATTTAGCCACTCTTCGCCTAATACCTCTTTAACTATTGTATAGTATTTTGCTGCCTCCACAGGTGTTTTTATACCTCCTGCTGCCTTAATACCAATCTTAGTTCCAGTCTCAGCATAGTAATCTTTAATGGCGTTGCACATTACGTAGAATGCCTCAGGAGTTGCACCAACAGTTATTTTACCTGTTGAAGTTTTGATGAAATCGGCTCCTGCATATATCGAAAGTATTGATGCTTTTCTAATGTTATTGCAACTCTCTAATGCTCCCGTTTCAATAATTACTTTTAGAGTTCTATCTCCGCATATCTCTTTTATTTCGTTAATCTCATCGCACATATCTTCGTAGTTCCCTAATATAAAGTTACCTACGTTCATGACAATATCTAACTCATCTGCTCCATCTTTTATTGCAAGACCAGCCTCTATTGCCTTAATTTCAGGGTATGTTTGTGAAGAAGGGAATCCTCCACTAACTGATGCTACATTTACATTTGATACCTCTAATGTGCCTCTAACCGCTGTTACAAAGTTTGGATATACACATATTGCAGCAACATTGTCAATATCTTGGTAATCTTCATCAATTTTGTTTACGAAATCAACCAACTTTACAACTGTTTCATAATTATCAGTTACGTTCAAAGTGGTAATATCCAAGCATGAAAAAATCTCTTTATATACACTCTTATTGCAGTTCTCTGACAAGTGATTTTTTAGAATGTTTTCAACCTCATTTTTTACGACTTCATCGTTTAGGTTCTTCTCATATTTTTCGATTGCTTCGTTGTATCTATCCATTATGATTATAATTTAGGATTGTTTATATGTCTTGTTTTATCTCTCTCTGTTTTTTTCTCAATATTCTTCTTTAGTGCTTCTGTAAGATTTACTCCTGTTTGGTTTGCGATACATATTAAAACCCATAAAACATCGGCAAGTTCATCTGAAAGGTCAACGCTTTTATCGCTCTCCTTAAAGGATTGTTCTCCGTATCTTCTTGCCATTATTCTGGCAACTTCGCCAACTTCCTCAGTGAGGATAGCCATATTTGTAAGTTCGTTAAAGTAACGTTTGCCGTACTTTTTAATCCATTCATCTACTATTTGTTGAGCCTCTTCTATTCTCATTTATTCTCTGTTTTTAGAGTCTATTACTATTGTTACAGGTCCACTATTCTCGAGCGATACTCCCATATCTGCACCAAATTCTCCCTGTTTAACCTCTTTGCCTATGAGATTTTCAATCTCTTTGCAGAATTTCTCGTACATTGGGATAGCGGTTGTGTGTCCTGCTGCTCTTATATATGAAGGTCTGTTCCCTTTCTTGGTGGCTGCATATAGTGTGAACTGACTAACAACTAATACCTCTCCGTCAATATCTTTTACCGATAGGTTCATCACTCCATTTTCATCATCAAATATGCGTAGATTTACAGCCTTTGCAGTTAGCCATTTCAAATCCTCTTCGGTGTCAGCCTCTTCAATACCAAGAAGTATGAGCAATCCTTTTTCTATTGCTGATTTTACTTTATTGTTAATTGTTACTGATGCTCTATTTACTCTCTGTATTACAATTCTCATACCTTAGAAGTTGTTAGTTTTTGTTGTGCGAAATTAACTATATTTTCTCACATTTTATATACACTTTATAAATATCTAATCTTTTAGCCCTTTTTTGAGAATATCTGCTTTTGATTTACCTATTAGATTTGCAATTTCTTGATAATCAGTCTCTTTAATTCTCTTGACGCTCTTGAATGTCTTGATTAACAACTCTTTAGTCTTTGTGCCGATACCTTTTATATTGTCAAGTTCTGATACAATCTGTGCTTTGCTCCTTTTTTTGCGGTGGTGAGTAATTCCAAAACGGTGGGCCTCATCGCGCATGTGTTGTATAACTTTTAATGATTCAGAGTTTTTATCTATGTAAAGTGGTATTGAGTCGTTAGGGAAGTATATCTCTTCTAACTTTTCAGCAATACCAATTATTGAAATTTTACCATATAAACCTAACTCTTTTAGTGTTTCAACAGCAACGCTTAATTGTCCTTTACCTCCATCCACTACAATTAATTGAGGAAGATCTGCTCCTTCATCCAATAACCTTTTATAGCGGCGATGTATAACCTCTTGCATTGTTGCATAGTCATTGGCTCCAATAACTGTTTTTACGTTAAAGTGGCGATACTCCTTTTTCGCAGGTTTCGCATTTTTGAACACTACGCATGCTGATACTGCATTTGTTCCTTGAGTATTTGAATTATCAAAACACTCCATATGGCGGGGAAGTTCAGGTAAATGAAAATCTTTTGCCAACTGAGTGAGTATTCTTGTTGTTCGTTGCTCTGGATTTAGTTTTTCCGATTGTTTTGTTATGTCAATTCTGTATTGAATCGCATTTTTTGTTGATATTTGTAATAAGTGGCGTTTATCTCCACGTTGTGGAACTGTTATTATATATTTTTTTGTATCAATTCCAAACTCAAATGGTACGATAACTTCGCGAGCGTCACTTGCGAACCTTTCGCGTAATTCTGTTACACCCAATGCCAATATATCCTCTTTGTCTTCATCAAGTCGTTTTTTGTATGATATTGTCATGCTCTGTATGATGGCTCCCTCTCGAATATTCATATAGTTTATATATACGGTACCTTCGTAATCTTCGTATCCGAATACATCGACATTATGTACACTTGAATTTACAATAACAGATTTTGAGCGATAGTTCTCGAGGAGTTGATACTTTTCTTTTACCTTTTGAGCCTCCTCAAACTTTAATTCAGATGATAGTTGTAGCATCTCTTCCATTAAAATCCTCGATAACTCTGTTGTTTCGCCATTAAGGATTTGTCGAGCCTGCTTTATATATTCATCATATTTATCTTTGTTTTCAAGTCCAACGCATGGTGCGTTGCAGTTTTTTATATGGTATTCTAAACATTTAGAGAACTTACCGCTCTTTATTTTATCGTCAGTTAACAGATAGTTACAAGTCCTTATCGGATATAGTCTTTTGATTAAAGATAAAACAACCTTTGCCATATTTACGTTACTATACGGCCCGTAATACTTTGAACCATCTTTGATAACGGTGCGAGTTAAAAAGATGCGAGGGAAAGCCTCTTTCTTTACAACAATCCATGGATATGTCTTGTCATCTTTAAGGAGTATGTTATATTTGGGTTGGTACTCCTTTATCATTGAGTTCTCAAGATGTAAGGCATCCTCTTCTGTCTCTACAATAAAATATTTTAAATCCTCAATATGTTTCACTAACATTGAGGTTTTTATACCCTGATTATTTTTATTGAAATATGATGATACCCTCCTTTTTAGATTTTTTGCTTTACCTACATAAATAATGACGCCATCTTTGTTAAAGTACTGATAAACGCCAGGTTTCTCGGGCATAACAGAGATAATGTTCTTTATTTTATTTAGGGTTTCGGTATTCATATATATAATATTGTTTCACGTGGAACAATTAATTTATCGGATATATTTATATCTATTGTTTTGTATGTTGAACTGTTAAACTCTAAATGCCCTGTAATATCTGCAAAAACTATGGAGTGTTATTTTGAAATAATACTCACTCCCTACTGGGGGTGAATAGAAATTAACTAACAACTATCCATAGGACGGCGTTAGCCGACAAGTAACATAAACCAATCAACAATTAAGAACTACCTGCCCAAAAGCATTAGCAGTATATTTATATCGTTTGGCGATATTCCGGGAATACGCCCTGCTTGAGCAATTGTTTCAGGATCTATCTTTGTGAGTTTCTGGCGTGCCTCAATGGTAAGCTGAGTTATTTCGCTATAATTGAATTTACCCTTAATCTTTATATTCTCAAGTCGGGTAATCTTATCGGCAATCAATTTCTCTCGTTCAATATATCCCTCATATTTTAGAAGTATCTCTGCTGCCTCAAGAATCTCCTCTTTGCGATTCTTTATCTTGTCAACCTCGCGTTTGAATGGTGTTACAATCTCAATAACATCATAAATGTTAAGTTGAGGGCGAAGCATAAGGTCGGCAAGTTTCACTCCCTGTTTCAAAGGCGAAGTGCCTTTCTTCTCTAATGCCTCGTTTACGTATGCAGTTTTAACAGAGAAGTTGCGACAGAAATCAATAATTCTGTTTAACTCCTCTTTCTTGCTTTGTAGTAAATCGTAACGCTCTTTAGTTGCCAAACCTATCTTATATGCCTTTTCGGTTAGACGCATATCTGCATCATCTTGACGCAATAAAATTCTGTATTCCGCACGAGAGGTGAACATGCGATAAGGTTCATCTACTCCTTTGGTAACAAGATCATCAATTAGAACACCAATATATGCCTCATCTCTGCGAAGCACAAAATCCTCTCCGCCATGGCAACGAATGTGTGCATTTACTCCTGCAACCAATCCTTGTCCTGCAGCCTCTTCATAACCCGTAGTTCCATTAACTTGACCAGCAAGATAAAGATTCTTGATAACCTTACTTTCGAGAGTGTGGTTAAGTTGTGTAGGCTCAAAGTAGTCATACTCTATTGCATAACCGGGGCGGTATATGTGTACATTGCGTAGAGCAGGAATCTCTTGCAAAGCCCTAATCTGGATATCAATTGGCAACGATGAAGAGAAACCATTTAGATAATATTCGTTGGTATTCTCACCTTCGGGTTCAAGAAAGAGTTGATGCTCCATTTTGTCGGGGAAGGTGTGAAGTTTAGTCTCAATACTTGGGCAGTAACGAGGTCCGATACTTTGAATTTGTCCGTTGTAAAGAGGCGAGTCGGGGAGACCTTCAAGAAGAATTTCATGAACACGAGGGCTTGTATATACACTCCAGCAACTAACTTGTTTAAGTTGTCGAGGCTTAAAATCAAGGTATGAGAACTTATGGAAATCATCCTCGCCTCCTTGTTCAATACATTGTGAAAAGTCGATACTTCTGGCATCAATTCTCACAGGAGTGCCAGTCTTCATTCTGCCTACAATAATACCCTCGGCAGCCAATTGTTCTGAAATGCCATACGATGCAGGTTCCGAAATTCTACCCCCAACAAACTGAGTTCTACCAATGTGCATTAATCCATTTAAGAAAGTACCCGATGTAATAACAACTGTCTTCGCAAAGAACTCAACGCCTAATTGGGTTTTCACTCCTGTAACCGTTTTGTCTTTGATAATTAACTCATTTACAGAGTCTTGCCACAAATAAAGGTTTGGTGTGTTTTCTATAATACTACGCCACTCCTGAATAAATTTTGCTCTATCACTTTGTGCTCTGGGACTCCACATTGCAGCACCCTTTGAGCGGTTTAGCATACGAAACTGAATAGCGGTGCGGTCGGTAACAATACCTGTGTATCCGCCAAGAGCATCAATCTCTCTCACAATTTGCCCTTTAGCAATACCACCAATAGCAGGATTGCAACTCATCTGTGCAATCTTGTTAAGGTCCATTGTAATAAGTAAAGTTTTAGATCCAAGGTTAGCAGCAGCAGAGGCGGCCTCGCAACCTGCGTGCCCTGCACCGACCACAATAACATCGTATGAGAATTCCATAATATTAAATCAGTTTCGAAACTTGTTGCGAAGTTACAAAAAAACTTTCAGTCAAAAGACGTCAGTGATAATATTTTGAATTGTTATCGCTTAATACATTATATAATATTATCCTATATTATCCCTTTGCTTTGCTCTATTCCTATTTAATAAATTTTATTATTACATAAATTATTGTATATTTGCTAGGATTTTAAGTTATTATCTCATTTTAAAACAAATTTTATATAAAATAGGAGTTTTAAGATAGTCAGGTGTGATTTAACTAAAAAACATATATATATGATAGAGAAGAATTTTATCAAACTTTATGAAGAGAGTTTTAAAGAGAACTGGGACTTATTGGCCCTTTCGGATTATAACACTACAAAGAACCTTACTTATAGAGAGGTTGCAGAACAAATAGAGCGTCTTCATATCCTATTCCGCCAATGTAAAATCAGAAGAGGAGATAAAATTGCTATTGTTGGTCGTAACAATGTTAATTGGGTTATTACCTATATGGGTGCAATGATGTATGGTGCTATTGCTGTTCCCATTCTTCAAGACTTTAACGGAAACGATATATCATATATAGTAAACCACTCTGAATCTTCATTGCTATTCTTAAGTGAGCATATTTGGGAGAATGTTGAGGTTGAGCATATCCCAACTTTGAGAGCAGTTATTTCGTTAAACGATTTCAGTTGCATTGACCAACGCGATGGCGAAACCGTAAGCGGAATACTTGCAAATATGGATCTATTATTTAAGAAAGAGCATCCCAAAGGTTTCAAAAAAGAGGATCTATGCTACGCAGAACTTGAGAATGATAAAATTGTTGAGATAAACTATACCTCAGGAACAACAGGTTATAGTAAAGGTGTTATGCTAACAGGTAACAACCTTGCTGGTAACGTATGCTACGGAATAAAAACACGTTTGCACTATAAAGGTAGTAAGGCATTGTCGTTCTTGCCACTTGCTCACGCTTACGGCTGTGCATTTGACCTTCTTACTCCACTTGCAACAGGTTCGCATGTTACTCTATTAGGTAAACTTCCTTCACCCAAAGTGTTGTTGAAAGCATTTGCTGAGGTTAAACCTAACTTGATTATAACTGTTCCTCTTATTTTCGAAAAGATTTATCGTAAACAAGTTCTTCCTAAACTAAATAGCACTCCATTGAAGTGGGCAGTAAATCTACCTGTATTAAACACTCAAATATATGCTAAAATCAGAAAGAGTTTGATTGACGCTTTAGGAGGAAGATTTGAACAAGTTATTATTGGTGGTGCACCTCTTAACCCTGAGGTAGAGAAATTTTTTCATAAGATAAAATTCCCATTTACAGTAGGTTATGGAATGACTGAGTGTGCGCCACTGATTAGTTACAAGCATTATAGCGAATTTATTCCTTCATCGGCAGGAGCAATTCTTGAAGGTATTATGGATGTTAAAATCTTGTCAGAAGATCCATATCTAATACCCGGAGAGATATGCGTTAAGGGAGAGAACGTTATGAAGGGATATTATAAAAATGAAGCAGCCACTGCCGAAGTTATTGATGAGGAAGGATGGTTACATACAGGCGATATGGGAATTATTGATAAGGATAAAAACATCTTTATCAAGGGACGTTACAAAAATATGATACTTGGAGCAAGTGGTCAAAATATATACCCTGAGGAGATTGAGGCAAAATTGAATATTAAAGAGTTTGTTTCGGAAAGTCTTGTAGTGGAGAAAGATGGCAAACTTGTTGCATTGGTATATCCCGATTATGAAGCAATTGAGACATGTGGTATCACACTTCAAGACCTTGATCCAATTATGGAGGAGATTCGCAAAACTTTGAATACCGAAGTTGCTCCATATGAGACAATCTCAAAAATATATATTTATCCTACTGAGTTCGAAAAAACTCCAAAACGTAGTATAAAACGTTATTTATATGCTAATTTTACACCAATAAAGTAGTTAAAACTTCAAAATTTTAAAAAAAAGCGAAAAAAAGAATATTTATTTGGAAAATAAGTATTAACTTTGTAACGCTTTTGAAAAACAAAGCAATAATTAAATTAATTATTTTAAATATTTAAAATTAAGAGAGATGAAAAAATTAGTTTTATTCGCAGCTGTTGCTTTCGCTGCTTCTTTTGCAGCTTGTACCTCTAAACCTGCTGCTGAGGAGGCTACTGAGGCTCCTGTAAGCACTGAGGCTACAATCGATGCTAACTACGCATTCGAGGGAGATACTCTTCTTCTTCCTAACGCTGAAGAGACTGCTATCGACACAGTAGTTATCGCTGATTAATTAAATTAATTAAGCAAGCAAAGAAAAATGAAAGCGATACCAAGTATCGCTTTTTTTTGTGTCTTTATTTAACACCAATGTTACACCTATATGTTGTATAGGTGTTTTTTTATCTCTGTGGTAAAATTTCTCAATTCTTTATACTATCTTCGCATAAAAATTATTTAGATGGATATTTTATATATAGTATTAGCTTTTATTCTTGCTTTTATTGGAATACTTGGATCTGTTGTTCCTGTATTGCCTGGTCCACCTTTAAGTTATGTAGCTCTTCTTTTATTATATTTTTGTAATGGAGCAGAGGTGTCGGTTACAACTTTAGTGATAATGGGAGTAGTAATGGCAGTTATAACCATAGTGGATTATATTGCTCCTGCATGGATGACAAAATTAAAAGGAGGCTCAAAGAGTGCATCAAATGGTGCTATTGTTGGTACTATTGTTGGTCTCTTCTTTGGTCCTGTTGGGGTAATAGTTGGCCCGTTTTTAGGAGCATTTATTGGTGAGATTATTGCAAATTCATCAAAAGGTAAGGCTTTTAATGTGGCATTAATGTCGTTCTTGGCCTTTATTTTAACCTCAGGAGTAAAACTAATATATGGCATTGCAGTAATGGTTATGCTTATTATAGAGGCAATAGATATATTTGCTGCAATGTTTTAACAAAAGCAATTTATGACTGAAGAATCAATACTAAAGGATAAGAAAGTTGTTTATTATACATTGGGTTGTAAACTCAATTTTGCCGAGACCTCTACCATTGGCAAGATGCTAACTCAGAGAGGTGTTGTAAAGGCAAAATCGGGCGAGGAGGCAGATTTATGTGTGATAAACAGTTGCTCTGTTACCGAACTTGCCGATAAAAAATGTCGTCAGGCAATCAGGCGTATATCTCGCCAGCACCCCAAAGCATGTATTGTTGTAACAGGTTGTTACGCACAACTCAAGAGCGAGGAGGTTGGTGCTATTGATGGTGTTGATTTGGTGCTGGGAGCAGCCGAGAAGATGGATCTGCCCGATAAATTAGAGGCATTCCTACTCTCAAATAAAGAGTTGGAAATTGACACCACACCACTTGCAGATATAAAGAATTTTGCTCCCTCATGTTCTCGAGGAGATCGCACTCGCTACTTCTTAAAAGTGCAGGATGGTTGTGACTATTATTGTTCATACTGCACCATTCCTTTTGCTCGCGGGCGCAGTAGAAACGGCTCTATTGAATCGATGGTTTCACAAGCCGAGCAAGTTGCAAGTGAGGGTGGTAAGGAGATTGTTATTACTGGTGTAAACATTGGTGATTTTGGTAAAACAACAGGTGAGAGTTTCCTTGATTTAATAAAGGCTTTGGATTGTGTTGAGGGGATTGAGAGATATAGAATTTCTTCGATAGAGCCAGACCTTCTAACCGATGAAGCAATCGAATTTATTGCAACTTCAAAACGTATTGCTCCGCACTTTCATATACCGTTGCAATCGGGAAGTGATGAGGTGTTGAAGATAATGCGCCGCCATTACGACAAGCAACTATTCTGTTCAAAGATTGAGAAGATAAAATATGTTATGCCCGATGCCTTTATAGGTGTTGACCTTATAGTTGGTATGCGAGGCGAGACTGATGAACTTTTTGAGGAGAGTTACAATACAGTTGAGGGGTTAGATATATCTCAACTTCATGTATTTACATACTCTGAGCGTCCGGGAACAAGGGCGTTGAAGATTGAGCATGTGGTAACACCTCAGGAGAAACACGCTCGATGTACTCGAATGTTAAACCTATCTGAGGAGAAACGATTAGCGTTCTACAAATCGCAAATAGGAGAGTGTCGTCCTGTATTGTTTGAGCAACCAGCACCTGGGGCATTAATGCACGGTTTTACCGATAATTATATAAGAGTTGAAATGCCATACGATAAGAGTTTGGTAAACCGAAGCGGAGTGCGTGTAGTTTTAGGCGATTTTACACAAGATAAGAGTTCGCTTGTAGTAGAGAAATTATATACCGAATAGAGTATGAACAGATATTTAGAGAACATATTATACTCCCCGCTATACCTATTTATTTGGTTGCACTCGTTGTTGCCATTTTGGGTGTTATACATCCTATCTGATATACTCTTCTTATTAGTCTATTACGTGGGAGGTTATCGCAGAAAGGTGGTATTTGGCAATATGCGAAACTCTTTCCCTGATAGAAGTGAAAAGGAAATTCGTAGAATGGAAAGGGCATTCTATCGCCATTTTTGTGACTATATAGTAGAAACTATTAAATTGTTGCATATATCTGATGCCACTACAAAACGCCGTTTTGTGATGGAGAATATTGATGTGTTACAGCAAGCCATAGACGAACGTAGGCAGGTAATTCTGATGTTGGGGCATTACGGTAACTGGGAGTATATACCTTCAATTACCCTGTGGGTAGATTATCCGCAAGATGCTGTTATGGGAGAGTTATACCGACCGCTTAAAAATCGTTGGTTTAACAACTTCTTCCTGAAACTCCGCTCTCGATACAAAACTGTAAACATTCCTAAGAATGATGTACTAAGGGAGTTTATAAAATTCCGCCGTGATAAACGTCCTGCGGTGATAGGTTTTATGGCAGACCAAACTCCATCACCAGCCAATATACACTATTGGAGTAACTTTTTAAATCAAGATACCCCAATGTTAACAGGCATTGAAAGAATAGCACAGAAACTTGATTGCACCCTTGTATATGCCGATGTAATAAAACAAAAACGCGGACATTACAAGATAGTATTTGAAGAGATAACAAAAACTCCAAAAGAGTATAAAGAGTTTGAACTTACAGAGATATATACCCGCTTAATGGAGAAAACTATCTTACGAGCACCAGAGTTTTGGTTGTGGACTCATAAACGATGGAAACATAAACGATAAATTTATATAGCATAAGCGTTGTGCCTGATAGTTTAAAATTGATGAATTAAACTACTAAATTCTTATTTATGGAAAAGAATAATCTACATCAAAAAGTATCAATCCGCTTCTTTAATGACAAAGAAGTTAGAGCCGCATGGGACTATGATGCCAATCGTTGGTTATTCTCGGTAGTTGATGTTATAGCAGTTCTTACTGAAAGTAAAAATCCTCGTAACTATTGGAAAGTGATAAAACACCGCTTAGTTAAAAGTGGAAATGAGTTGGTTACACGATGTAACCAACTGAAACTTGTTGCCTCTGACGGCAAGCGATATTTAACTGATTGTTTACCACAAAATGAGATGATTAGCCTTGTGGAAGTTGTGCCAAGCCAATATGCAATTGCTTTTGCAAAATGGCTAATTACTGGTGAAAACCAAATAGACAGCAAGAGCCGAGATAAAGCATATCAACTTTGGGATAGTTCGTTATTGCAAACTATTGAGGTGGGCACTGCTCGAGGTTTGCAACAAATTCATGCCTATCTCTTTGGCGGACTTTATGATTTTGCAGGACAAATACGTCAAAAGAATATCTCAAAAGGAGGGTTTCAATTTGCAGTATCTCATTTTCTTGGGCAAACACTATCTCAAATTGAGCGAATGCCCGAAACCACCCTCAATGAGATTGTGGATAAATATGTAGAAATGAATATAGCACATCCCTTTATGGAAGGCAATGGTCGCAGTTCAAGAATCTGGTTGGATTTAATGCTTAAACGATCATTAAAAAGTTGTGTAGATTGGAGTAAAATTGACAAGACTGCTTATATGGAAGCAATGCGTTTAAGTGTGGTTAATCCCACAAGAATACGCGAATTAATAGCAAATGCTTTAACCGATAAAATCAATGACCGTGAAATGTTTATGAAAGGGATTGATTATTCATACTATTATGAGCAAGATAATTAATTCTTATTTATGAAACAATATAAGTATATAAATTAGAAAAAGTAGAAACTTTAGTTGATAGTACACTTCCCTCTTTTTTATGCAAACCAACAAATAAACGATAAATTTATATGGCACAAGATACAGCAGTTGTAATATTAAATTGGAATGGCAAAAGACTTATGAAGGAGTTCTTGCCTTCGGTAGCAACTTTGTCGCAAGGTGCAGACGTTGTTGTGGCTGACAATGGCTCAACCGATGGCTCGGTTGAGTGGTTAAACGCCAATTATCCAACTGTAAGAGTTCTTGCCTTTGATAAAAATCATGGTTTTGCGGGGGGGTATAATTTAGCAATAGAGCAATTATCAGAGTATAAATATATTGTACTACTAAACTCCGATGTTGAGGTAACCCAAAATTGGGTAGCACCATTAAGAGAGTTTATGATTGCTAACCCCGATGTTGCTGCATGTCAGCCCAAACTAAAATCATATAGCAATAAAAGTATGTTTGAATATGCTGGTGCAGCAGGAGGATACCTTGATAAATATGGCTATCCATTTTGCCGAGGCAGAATATTCGATACCACCGAAAAAGATTGCGGTCAATATGATGGCACGCCCAAAGATATATTTTGGGCAACAGGAGCAGCCCTTATGGTTGAGCGTGAGAGTTATTTAGCGGTGGGTGGATTAGATGCTGATTTTTTTGCTCATATGGAGGAGATTGACCTCTGTTGGAGGTTGCAACTATTGGGCAAAAGAGTTGTTGCTGTAACTGATAGCGAGGTGTATCATTTAGGTGGAGGAACATTAGCCGCAGGTAACCCACGCAAAACATACCTAAATTTCCGCAACAACCTTTTTATGTTATACAAAAACCTGCCACTAAAAGAGGGTAAGAAGTTAATCTTTAAAAGAAAACTCCTCGATGGATTGGCAGCAATGTTGTTCCTCGTGAAACTAAGTTTTGGAGAGGTAAAATCGGTGTGGTTAGCGCATCGCCACTTTGAAAGAGATAAACACCGTTATAAAAATCAACCCTCAATAAATATGCTAAAGCACTTTACCGAGGGCAATAGGAGTGTAGTAGTTGATTACTATCTTAAAGGTAAGCGTTCATTTTGAACGCTTCCTTGCACTTTAATTTCAAATTAACACCTTTTGTAACCTAAAAAAATGGGAAGTTATTATTTTATCATTTCCAATAACTTCTCCCACACTCGTACCATAGCAAGAGTTCAAAGATGACAATACAAAAAAAGGAGTATCAACACTGATACTCCTTTTCCCTTTATTTACATTAAGTATATAAAACCTCTTCTTATAATGTAGGCATTGGCCAGTGTGGGTCAATTGATACTCTGTGTTTAAACTCGCCAGTACCGGGTATGCGATATTTTTCAATAGTTTGAGGTCCGCAACTTGCGTTGCCAATACCGCGTTGCATATAATCAATATGTAAGATTATATTATCTCTTCTCGCTTCGGGTAACTCCCAAACGTGTTTAAGTTTTGATAACTCCATATCGGTAAAGTAAAGAGCCGAGAACGATGCTTGACCTTTAACATTAATCTCAATACCATGGTTTTCATCATCAGTTAAAGAGAGGTAGCGTAAATCCTCGCGGTTACCCATTGTTTGAGGTTTCATATAACTCTCTTCCATCTCCTCAACAGTAGTCTTGTGATTTACAAGATATGCTCCAGTTTTGCGGTCAACGTAGTTTTCCCAAGGTCCTCTTGCGTAGTACTCAACATTGTGTTTGTTCCCAGCAACTACTGCCGAAAGTCCCATACGGCGTAGATTTTCAGTCAATGGTCGGTATGTAATATCCATTATAATGTGACCATTAGCAAATATTTCATACTCTATTGTGTAGTTACATTTATTTACTGAGTTTACAGTTGCAGTAACCAACATGCTCTTTTTGTCTTTTGCTCTTTTGTACGAGAAAGATTCTGTAACAAGAGTATCAACCTCTTTCCAGCCGTCGTTCTCAATCCAGCGGTAACTATCAAATTTTGGACCTTCGCCTGTTGGGAACATCTCCTCGTGCGACTCTCCGTTGTGGTATTTTAGAGAAGTTATAAAGGTTGTGTTTTTATTAAATTCAACCTCCATATCATGTCCCATAATTAGAAGAGTTGAATCGGTATCAACATACGAAATCTTATCAACAATATACTCTCTGAATACCTCTGTTTTATCACTTCCTTCGCGAACAATAAATTGTTCTGTTGCAAATGGGTGTTCTATACCCCAAGGAGTTTTACGTTTAGAGAACAGATTAACTTTTACAGTATATTCTGCATCGGGGTTTGTAATCATATTTATTCCGTAAGGAATCTCAATTTTGATGCTATCTCCAGGAGCGCATGCAGGAAGATTTACTTTACTGCTTCGGGTAGTTCTTTTAATCTCTTTTCCGTCACAAGCAAGAGTCCATACCATATATAGATCTTTTAAATCTGTATCGTGGAATTTGTTTCTTAGAGTCACCATTTGAGTGGCAGGGTTGAAGTTCGAGAAAGCAACAGGTTGGTATGCTTTAGTAACCTCTTTTAGTTTAGGAGTCTCTTCACGTTCGGCAGTAACTATACCATTACAACAGAAATTTCCTTGATGAGGTCCAGGGAAGTCATAACCAGTAGCAAGTTGACGTATGCCCTTCTTTAAAAGTTGAGGATGATATATTGATTGGTCAGCCCAGTCCCAGATACAACCTCCAATAGTGCGGTTATTCTCTTCAAAGTAATCAACATACTCTTTAAGATTACCTATTGCATTACCCATAGCGTGAGCATATTCGCAAACGAAGTGAGGTTTGTATGTTCCGTCAGCAAAAAATGCTTTTGGATTAGATGTTGTATCGGTTTTGCATAACTCCTCAATTGTTCTATACATATTGCCTGTAAAGTCAGAATATTGCCATCCGCCTTCGTAATGGATAGGTCTATCATCAACAGCCTCTATTGCTGCGCGCTCAGCGGCAAAGTTTATACCGTCACCACACTCGTTACCCAACGACCACATAATTACCGAAGGGTGGTTGCGATCGCGCAAAGCCATTCTCAATCCTCTGTCAACAAATGCCGCTTCCCATGTTGTGTCATTACTTATTGCCTGATTTGCATGGCACTCAACATCTGCCTCACAAACAGTTAGTAGTCCAAAGTAGTCAAACATATCGTACATTTTACTTTGGTTGGGGTAGTGGGCAGTACGAATAGTGTTCATATTTGCACGTTTCATCATTAAAACGTCTTTAACCATTGATGCTGTATTCACAGCGCGACCATATACAGGGTGAGTGTCGTGTCTGTTTGCCCCTTTAAGAATTATAGGAGTTCCATTAAGTATGAGTTGTGCATCCTTAATTTTAATATCTCTAAATCCGTATTTAACCAAGAATGCTTCTTCTTCAATACCTTCGCTATTTTTCAAAGAGAATATGGTATTATAAAGGTTTGGATGCTCAGCACTCCAAAGATCAATATTTTTAACCTTTCCGTTTAGAGTAACTTTCTCTTCTCCTCCAGCCTTTACTGTTATAGTTTTAGGTTCAAAACAAACAATAGTGTCGCCTTTTAGAGTCTCAATAACTACATTAATAGTAGATGTAGCAGACTCTTTGTCTCTGTTGTTTATCCAACCCTCAATTTTAACATCACCTGCTTTATATCCCTCTTCGGGGTTTAGTTTAGAAGTGATATAGTAGTCGCGAATAAAGGTTTTTGGAGTTGCAAACATATAAACATCGCGATATATACCGCTCATTCTGAACATATCCTGACACTCCAAATAACTACCATCGCACCAGCGGAACACTTGAACATCTATTCTATTCTCTTTTCCTGGTTTAACGTAAGGAGTTATATCAAATTCATGGTCGTTATTTGCGCCTTGAGTATAACCAACCTCTTCACCATTTACCCAAATGTACGCAGCCGAATATATACCTCCAAAATGAAGGAAAATTTGTTTGTCGTTCCAGCCTTCAGGAACGGTAACAACCTTATGGTATGAACCTACGGGGTTAACTCCATATCCATCATAACCTTTTCTGCGTTGGATATAAGGGTAGTTGCTCTCATGAGGGTACTCAACATTACAATAGATAGGTTGATCATATCCATGCATTTCCCAGTTTGATGGAACAGGTATAGTATCCCAATTTGAGAAATCATAGCCCTCTTTCATAAAGTCGAGGGGGCGCTTTGATGGCTCATCTACCAAACTGAATGCCCACTTGCCGTTAAGTGATTTAAAGTATTCCGATTTAGTAGTAGCCCAAGGAAATTTAACCCTTTTTTCATCCTTAAAAATTGCCTCTCTGTTGGGATATGGCATATAAGTTGCATGTCCCTCCTCTTTGTTTATTGCAAAAACGTGTTGATTTTCCCAATCGTTTTGTTTCTCTGCCGAAGCCGAAAAAATTGAGATCATCAGCATAAGAGCAACAAACAAGAAGTTTTTCAAAATTTCTTTACTCATCACTATAATATATTATATATCAACAAATTAATAATTCCAAACTTTAAATTATCCCTCAATGATTCGATCATTTTGAGGTTTCCTTTCCCATTAAGATGGAGACCTCTATGAAAGTTACAAAAGTACTGATAATAAAACTCATATCCAAATCATTAGCACTTTTTTTACCCATAAAATTTATCTAAATTTGATATAGGTAAAAAACTCTTCCTATTGATATAATTTAATATCTATATATTAGGAGATGAAATTTTTATTTTGTATTTTTACCAAAAATTTGACTATTTATTAAGTTGCGGTAAAACGGAGTAATTAAAAAAATAATATATAAACTAATCACATTTAACTTATGAAAAAAATCTCAACATTAGTTGCACTATGTATTTCAGTAGTGTTGTTTGCGGCGGTATCGTGCAAACCTTCAGTAGAGGAATATACAATTATTCCAATGCCTAATAACCTTGAACCCAAGTGTGGAACATTTGAGTTACCAAACAATGTTGTAATTGGATATTATGGAGAGATAGATTCTGCAACAGAAAAGGTTGTCGATAATTTTGCATCGATGCTTGCAAATGTAACAGGTTATAGTGTAGTAGCAGAAAAAGATGCAGCAGATGCTACAATAAGTTTTACTTTGGATACTACTTTGGAGAAAGAGGCTTATACCCTTGACATATCAAAAAACAAAGTTGAGATAAAAGCAAGCGCATCAAACGGAATGTTCTATGCTATTCAAACACTAAAACAACTATTCCCAGCACAAATATATGGCAAGACACTTGCCGAAGGAGTAGAGTGGAGTGCAAAATGCGTATCAATAACAGATGCACCTCGTATGCCTTATCGCGGAACCCACTTAGACGTTGCACGTCATATGTTCTCAGTAGAGGAGGTAAAAGAGTTCTTAGATTTGATGGCAATGCACAAAATGAATGTCTTCCACTGGCATATAACCGATGATCAAGGCTGGCGTATGGAGAGCAAAACATATCCTCGCCTAACAGAGGTTGGAGCATACCGTAATGGAACAATCATTGGACGTCCCGATACAAACGAGTATGATAATATACGCTACGGAGGTTTTTACACTCGTGATGAGATTAAAGATATTATCAACTATGCAGCAGAGCGTCAAATAACAATTATTCCTGAGGTGGATATGCCAGGACATATGGTAGCTGCAGTTGCATCATATCCTCATCTTGGTTGTTTCAACAAACAGTGCGAGGTTATGAAAACTTGGGGCGTAAGTCGCGATGTTTTGTGTATGGGAAAAGAGAGTACATTTGAGTTTGTTGAAGATATTCTAACAGAGGTAATGGACCTATTTCCATCAGAATATATCCACATTGGAGGAGATGAGTGTCCAAAAGAGGCATGGGAAAAATGTCCACGCTGTCAAGCAAGAATTAAAGCAGAGGGTATTGTAGGAGATTCAATCCACTCAGCAGAGGTTTATCTACAATCATACTTTAACAAACGCATCGAAAAATTCTTAAACGACAACGGTCGCAAGATGATAGGATGGGATGAGATATTAGAGGGCGAACTATCGCAAAGTGCAACAGTAATGTCGTGGCGAGGAGTAGTAGGAGGTTTACAGGCTGCACGCAAAGGTCATGATGTAATTATGACACCTAACACTCACCTATATTTTGACTACTATCAAACATTGGACACAGAGCGTGAACCTCTTGCAATTGGAGGAAATATCCCAGTAGAGATGGTTTATAATTACAATCCAGTTGATACATCATTAACAGCCGAAGAGGGAGCGCGAATAAAAGGTGTTCAAGCAAACATCTGGACAGAGTACATAAAAGATTTTGACTATCTACAATATATGTTGCTTCCCCGATTAGATGCATTAAGTGAGGTTGCATGGACAAATTTAGAAAACAAGGATTGGGCAAGTTTCTTAAAACGTCTTGATAAGAATGTTCAGGTATATGTTCAAAACGGAAACAACTTTGCGAAACATATCTTAGAGGTAGCAATGTCTTATGATGTAAATATGCAAGATAACACAATCGACATAACTCTTCGCACACAAGGAAATGCTCCAATCTATTACACATTAGACGGAACAGAGCCAACAACAGAGAGCCCTGTTTATAAAGATGTAATTAAGTTGGGTGAGACTGCAACACTTAAAACTTTCTCAGACAGAGAGGGATTAGAGAAGAGTGTATATGAGTGTACTTTTGATTTTAACAAAGCAACAGCCAGCAAAATAACATTAGATGAGCCTATCTGTGCCAAATATGTTTATGATGGTGCAAGAACTCTTGTTGACGGATTAACCGGAACACACGCATTCAACACTGGTCGTTGGATAGCGTTTGAGACAAAAGACCTTGTGGCAAATCTTGATCTTGGAAAAGTAGAAGAGATTTCAGAGGTATCAGTTGGTCAACTTTGCGACCTTTCAAACTGGATTTTCCCAGCAGCAAGTTACAAAGTAGAGGTTTCTGCCGATGGAGAGAACTTTACAACAGTAAGCGACCAAACTTTTGCAATACCCACAGGTTACGAAGGATACAAGCAGGAGCGTCAAATGCTTGAGGCTAAATTTGAACCAGTAAAAGCTCAATATATAAAAATAAAAGCAGAGAGCGTTAAAGTTGGTCCAGAGTGGCATGACGGAAAAAATCTACCTCTATTCCTCTTTGTTGATGAGATTGTGGTAAAATAATAGAGTTTAAGAATGACAAGCATAAAAAAAATATTCCTTCTTTTTGTTGTTGCAACTTTCATGTTAAGTTGCAGCAACAAAAATACAAAGGTAGCGGAGTTGCTGATACCCCAACCAGCACAAACAGAAGTAAAATCAGGAAGTTTCAACTACGAAACTCCCTCTGTATATTTTACCAATGTATCCGATACTGACAAAAATAATCTGTTGGAGTTGATAAAAGGTATATATCCTGAGGCAACTGAAGCAACAGAAGAAGATGCGAGTGGAGTTATAAGAATCAGTCAAACCGGCGATTCAACCCTAACCCCTGAGAGTTATAGGTTGAACATAGCAAGAAAATCAATAGATATTGAGGCTATTGATTTTGGAGGCCTTATATATGCCATTCAAACAGTAGCACAACTCCACTATCTTGCAGAGGAGGGAATCCCATGTATGCAAATAACCGACACACCACGTTTTGCATATCGAGGAATGCACATAGATGTATCTCGTCATTTCTTCAGTGTAGAGTTTATCAAGAAGCAATTAGACGTAATGTCATTTTACAAAATGAATCGTCTGCATTGGCACTTAACCGATGGAGCAGGGTGGAGAATTGAGATAAAACAGTATCCACGCCTAACATCATTTGCTGCATGGCGCCCATACAACAATTGGAAAGAGTTTTGGTTTGGTGAGAGATTATATTGCGACCAGAACGATCCTAAAGCAAAAGGGGGCTACTACACTCAAGAGGATGTAAAAGATGTAATAGCATACGCACAAAAACTAAACATTACCATAATCCCAGAAATTGAGATACCGGGACACAGTGATGAAGTTCTTGCAGCATATCCCGAGTACTCATGTAAAGGTAAGCCCTATACAAGTGGCGAAATGTGTATAGGAAACGAAAACACCTATACATTCCTAACAAACATACTTTCGGAGGTTTGTGAACTATTCCCATCGGAGTATATCCATATAGGAGGTGATGAGGCAGACCATAAGAACTGGAAAGAGTGTAAAAAGTGCCAAACCATAATCAGCAAACAAGGACTTGAAAACGAGCATGAGTTGCAAAGTTACTTAGTGCAACGTATTGAGAAGTTCTTAAATTCAAAAGGCAAACAGATGATAGGTTGGGATGAGATAATTGATGGAGGACTATCGCCCAACGCAACAGTAATGGCATGGCGAGGAGAGGCAGGAGGTATCAAAGCCGCTCAAATGGGACACGATGCAATTATGACACCAGGAAACTGGCTATACTTTGATGCTTACCAAGATAACCCAGCAACAGAGCCTGAAGCAATAGGCGGATATTTGCCATTAAGTAGAGTATATAGTTACGAGCCAGTTCCCGATTCATTAACAGTAGAGGAGAAATCACACATAATAGGAGTTCAGGCAAACTTATGGACAGAGTACATCCAAACTGAGGATCATGCAGAGTATATGATGTACCCACGTTTACTCGCTCTCTCAGAGTTGTGTTGGTGTAAGGCTGAAGCAAAAAACTGGGATAGATTCTTGCCTGCTGCAAACAGACACTTAGATATATTAAAAGCAAAAGGAATAAACGCACATCAAATCTCTAACAGCGTAATAGCCACAGAGGTAGTAGATATGGAGAAACAGACCATAGAGTTATCGTTCCGTTGCGACAAGATGCCAGTTGAAATCAGATACACCCAAGATGGAACAGTGCCAACAATAGAATCAACCCTATACAAAAAGCCAATATCGGTAAAAGATTCTGCAATTGTAAAAGTTGCAATATTCCAAAACGGGGAGCGTATAACAGAGGTACAAACATTTACCCCTCTATACCACAAAGCAATTGGCAAAAAGGTATCGTACAATATACCTCATTGTAGCCACTATGTAGCCAAAGGCGAAGCAACTCTAACAGACGGATATAACGGAGGGGCATCATATGGCGATGGCAGTTGGCAAGGATTTAACAAAGATGTAGATGTAGTTCTTGATATGGGCGAAGTAGTTACCATAAAAGAGATAGAGGTAAACTTTATGCAACAGGCAGGTCCTTGGATATGGTTCCCCGAGTATGTTGATATATATATGTCAGAAGATGCTGAAGTATGGCGTAAAGTAAAACATATTGATAATGATGTACCACGTGATACAGAGGGAATGTTAATCAAAAACTTTGGATTCACAGGAGATGAAGCATGTCGTTATATACGTTATACAGCACACCAATTACCCAAAGAGGGAGCATACATGTTCATTGATGAAATAAAGATAAAATAATAGTTATATATGGAGAATACCCTTTTTAGGGTTTTCTCCAATTTTAATTTATATAGAAAAATGGAAGAAGGAAAAGTAAAAAATCCCATAACATGGGTACCATCGGTATATTTTGCAATGGGTATGCCGTTTGTAGCGTTATCGTTGGTTGCGGTAATTATGTTTGCTGATCTTGGAATAGATGCAGCATCAATAACATTCTGGACATCATTAATAATATTACCATATTCATTAAAGCCAATATGGAGTCCTTTGCTTGAGATATGGGGAACCAAAAAAGGAGTAGTTGTAGCAACTCAAATGTTATCGGGATTGTGTTTTGGATTTATAGCCTTTATGTTGCCAATCCCCAACTTCTTTGCATTTACAATAGCCATGATGGCGGTGATAGCATTTAGTGGAGCAACACACGATATAGCAACAGACGGAATCTATCTAACAGCTCTTGACAAAGATACCCAAGCACGCTATATAGGCTGGCAAGGAGCGTTCTACAATTTAGCAAAAGTACTTGCCAATGGAGGAATGGTAGCACTTGCCGGAGTATTGATGACAATGTTCAAAGAGAACAACCCCGAAACAGCTCCAATGTATGCTTGGATGATAATAATGGGATTGATTGCATTGTTGTTATGTGGACTGTCAATATACCACTATTTTGTATTGCCAAAAGGAGCAAAATCGCACGATGCTCCCACCTCAACATATGGAGCAATAATGTCATTTGTAGAGGTATTCAAAACTTTCTTTACAAAGAAATATGTATGGCTATATATACTATTTATAATCTGTTACCGTTTAACCGAAGGATTTGCAGTTAAAATGGTGCCATTGTTCCTAAAAGCATCAATAGCAGATGGAGGTTTGGCTATGAGCAACGAATCAATAGGTTTGATTTACGGAACACTTGGAACAATAGCCTTTATCATTGGTTCAATAGCAGGAGGATACTATATAGCAGCATTTGGTCTAAGAAAGGTACTCTTCTCATTAGTATGTATCTTTAACATTCCATTTGTAATATATTACATATTCGCACTATTACAACCCGAGAACATATATATAATAGGAAGCGGATTAGTACTAGAGTACTTCTGTTATGGATTCGGATTTGTAGGATTAACGCTATTCATGATGCAACAAGTTGCTCCAGGAAAACATACAATGGCACACTATGCCTTTGCATCGGGAATTATGAATCTTGGATTTATGATACCGGGAATGGTAAGTGGATGGATATACGAGCAAGTAGGATATGAGAAATTCTTCTTTATCGCACTATTGGTATCAATACCAGCATTCTTGTTAGCATGGTTTGTACCATTCACACACCCCGATAAGGAGATAGAGAAAGTAGAAGAATAATAGACAATGTAACAGAATAAATTATTAACTTATAAATAAAAAATCATTATGGGAAAAGTAGAAATGCCATGGGAAGATCGTCCCGAAGGATGTAAAGATGTGATGTGGAGATATTCAAAAAATCCAGTAATTGATCGTTACCACATACCCTCATCAAACAGTATATTCAATAGTGCAGTTGTACCTTACGGAGATGGATTTGCAGGAGTATTCCGTTGCGATAACAAAGCAGTTCAAATGAACATCTTCGCAGGATTTAGTAAAGACGGAATCAACTGGGAGATAAACCACGAGCCAATCAAATTCAAAGCAGGAAATACTGAGATGATTGAGTCGGAGTACAAATACGATCCACGTGTAACTTGGATTGAGGATAGATATTGGATTACATGGTGTAACGGATACCACGGACCAACAATCGGTATCGGATATACATTCGACTTCAAAGAGTTCTATCAATGCGAAAACGCATTCTTGCCATTCAACCGTAACGGAGTATTGTTCCCACAAAAAATTAATGGCAAATATGCAATGTTAAGCCGTCCAAGTGATAACGGACACACACCATTCGGAGATATATATATCAGTTTCTCTCCCGATATGAAATATTGGGGCGAGCATCGTTGTGTAATGAAAGTAACTCCATTCCCTGAGAGTGCATGGCAATGTACAAAAATTGGAGCAGGCTCAGTACCTTTCTTAACTGACGAAGGTTGGTTAATGTTCTATCACGGAGTAATCACAACTTGTAACGGATTCCGTTACTCAATGGGAGCAGCAATCCTTGACAAAGAGGATCCAACAAAAGTGTTGTATCGTACAAGAGATTACATCTTGGCTCCAGCGGCACCATACGAAATGCAAGGTGATGTGCCTAATGTAGTATTCCCATGTGCTGCACTCTTTGACAAAGAGAAAGACCAAGTTGCAGTTTATTACGGATGTGCCGACACAGTAACAGGTATGGCATTCGGAAAAATCAGCGAGGTAATAGAATTCGTTAAAAAAACAAACATACTATAATATATAAATAAGGTATGAAAATATATAGTTATCTGTGTGCTGCCATGATGCTTTTAGCATCGGCAGCCGTAGAGGCTAAAACTGCTGCCGATTATGTAAATCCATTTATCGGAACAACCAACTTTGGAACAACCAACCCAGGAGCAGTTTCGCCTGGAGGATTTATGTCTGTTGTCCCTTTCAATGTAATGGGCTCAGCAGATAATAAATATGACAAAGATGCTCGTTGGTGGTCAACACCATACGAATATCACAACTCATTCTTTACAGGCTTCTCGCATGTAAATTTGAGCGGAGTAGGATGTCCTGAGTTAGGCTCATTGTTACTAATGCCAACAACAGGCGACCTTATAGTCAATTACAAAGAGTATGGTAGTGCTTACAAAAATGAACAAGCCACACCCGGTTACTACTCAAACGAGTTAACCAAGTATGGCATAAAATGCGAAGTATCGGCAACACCCCGAACAAGTATAGCACGTTTCACCTTCCCTGCGGGACAAAGTAACATACTTATGAACTTAGGCGAGGGCTTAACAAACGAGTCGGGAGCAACAGTTCGCCGAGTAAGTGCAACAGAGATTGAGGGAAGCAAACTAATGGGAACATTCTGTTACACACCCCAAGCAGTCTTTCCAATATACTTTGTAATGCGTGTCAGCAAAGCACCAGAAAGTTACGGTTTTTGGAAGATGCAACGTAACAAAACAGGCGTTGAGGGAGAGTGGGACGTAGATAACGGAAAATATAAACTATATCCCAAATACTCTCGCGTAATGTCGGGCGATGATATAGGAAACTGGTACATATTCAACACAACAGAAGGAGAGCAAATTGAAGTTCAAATAGGAATTTCGTTTGTAAGTTGCGAGAATGCACGAGAGAACCTCGATGCCGAGCAACAAGGTTTCAACTTTGACAAAGTGCGTACCGATGCTTACAACACATGGAACGACTATCTGTCAACAGCCACTGTTGAGGGCGGAACAGAAGACCAAAAAACAGTCTTTTATACAGCCCTTTACCACTCATTGATACACCCCAACATCTTGCAAGATGTAAACGGAGAGTACCCGGCAATGGAGAGTGGTGAGAACCTAAAAACCACAACAAACCGTTATACAGTATTCTCACTATGGGATACCTTCCGTAATGTGCATCAACTACAATCGTTGCTCTATCCCGAGCGTCAATTAGATATGGTACGCAGTATGGTAGATATGTATAAAGAGAGTGGATGGTTACCACGTTGGGAGTTGTACGGACGCGAAACATACGTAATGTCGGGCGACCCTGCTATACCAGTTATAGTTGATACATGGCTACGTGGATTAAAAGATTTTGATATAGAGAGTGCATACGAAGCAATGATAAAATCGGCAACCACACCAGGTAAAGACAATCCATTGCGTCCCGACTGTGATCCCTATAACGAGAAAGGATATATCCCATTCGGAATTTTTGCAGCCGACCTTTCGGGCGACAACTCAGTATCACGCTCATTAGAGTACTATGTAGCCGACTACGCACTATCGCAACTTGCAAAAGATTTGGGTAAAAAAGAGGATGCAGAGTTCTACTATAACCGCTCATTAGGATACAAAAAATACTATTGCAAAGAGTTTGGAACACTACGTCCCATAACAGCAGATGGCAAATTCCTTTCTCCATTCAATCCAAAACAGGGCGAGAACTTTACACCATCACCAGGCTTCCATGAGGGAACAGCATGGAACTACACCTTCTATGTTCCTCATGATATAGCAGGACTATCAAAATTGATGGGTGGTAAAAAGAAATTTGTAAACAAATTGCAGATGGTATTTGATGAAAAACTATACGATCCGGCAAACGAGCCAAACATCGCATACCCCTATATCTTCTCGGCATTCAAAGGCGAAGAGTGGAGAACAGACAAAGAGGTAAAACGACTCCTTGCCGAGCACTTCACCAACACCCCTGACGGAATACCGGGCAACGATGACACAGGAACAATGTCGGCATGGGCAGTATTCAATATGATGGGATTCTATCCCGATTGTCCTGCAAAAGCAGAATACACTGCCGTAGCACCAACATTCGATAAGATAACACTCACATTGGATACCAAGTATTACAAAAACGATAAAGTAGTTATCACAACCGAAAAGTGTTCGCCTGATGCCAATACAGTCAGTTGCATAAAGATTGACGGCAAAAAGATAAGCGGTAGAAAACTAACACATGAGCAGATAGTTAATGCAAAAGAGATAAAATTTGTATTGATTAAAAAGTAGAAATACAAAAACATATCAATAATAGGGGCGGAGAGAAAATTATCTTTCCGCCCCCATCTTTTTAAGATAATTTCCCTCACTTCCAACCTCTCTATTGTAGAGAAGGGTGTAAAGAGACCTCAAATTTCATTACCCACAACCCTTAAAGGAGTGATAATAGTTAAGGTTAACAATGAGGTTGTGAAGGTAATGATTTAAATATCTATAAAAATAGTTTTATTTAGTCCCAGTTATAGAGGCAGAGCCATAGGCTTTTGTCTCTATTTTTTGTTTTTAATTCTTTTTTTTTATAAAAAATATATTTATATTTGGGGAGATTAGTATTAACTATTAAAAACTATTAGGGTATGAAACGAATAGCAAAAATAATTAGTAAGTTAGTTTTATTAACACTGCTAATATTAACCTCAAATATATCTGTATATGCACAAACAGAAGAAGATATAAAACTTCCCGATGTATTTCCTAATGAAGATGCGGTTTGGGTAATAGAAGAAGAAATATATACTGAAAGATCTTGGGCAAATCCGGAAACAGGATTATGGTATGATATATATTATACATACTACACATATTATTTAGAAGGAGATACTATTATGAATGATAAGAAATACTCTAAATTATATGTAAAAGACATACAAAATAATATAGATTATGGGTATGTTGGAGGAATAAGAGTTGAAGGTGAGAAAGTATATTTTGACCCTGTTGATTTCGATTACGAAACTTTAGATGTGATTACTGGTGGAATGTCTCATATGTTTGAAGAAGAAGGAGTCTTTAATGAGTTTTGTCTGTATGACTTTTCTTTGAATGAAAAAGATGAGTTTATTACAGTAACTTTTTTCGAGGATATGGGATCTCCATATTGTACACCTTTTAGAATCTGCGATGACTGGGGGGGATACAACAATATCCAAATAAATTGGATAAAAGGAATAGGTTCAACAGGAGGTTTATGGTACGATAGAGTTACTACAACTACAGGAATGGGATCAGATGTGAATTTTACTTTAAAATCTTTCCACTACAAAGGCAAACAATTTTACCCTACTGAAGAATCAGGAATTAACGAAAGTATTGCAGATACACCCAAAACCAAAGCATACGTCTCAAATGGAGTGTTATATATTGAGAACGCCGAAGGTATCAACTCAGTTACAGTTTATGATGCTATGGGTAGGGTTATTTCTTCAGGTACTTACAATAATAGTTCAGTTCAAATCTCATTACCATCAACCCTTAAAGGAGTAATAATGGTTAAGGTAAACAATGAAGTTGTGAAGGTTTCTATTTAGCAATCCCAATCAATTGTATTATACTAATTTGAGGTAAGGCTTTATTGCTTTACCTCTTTTTTGTAAAAATGTGTAAATGTTTTGTTCTTTCTGAAAAATTTTCCCTATCTTGCAAAAGAAATTATTTTATCCAATTAAAAAAGGAGGTTGTTATGGGAAAAATTTTTACTCTATTAGCACTGCTACTATCTCTCGGATTAACATCAGTTCAAGCAAATGAAAATCAACCACAAGGTATTGACTTGGGAGAGTATGCCTTTGGAATACCTACAAATCAACTAAATTTTACAAATCAAACGCCATATACTTTTTCTTTTTGGGTAAATGTAAAAGAATATAACCATAATGAAGGAGGAACTCACTTTTTAAATGCTCGTACTCCTTTAGATGGTTGGCCTAGAAAAGATTGGGGGTACCTGTCATCAAGTATCTGTGATTCTCTGAATGTTATAAAATTTCAATGTTATGAAGCACCAGAGTCTGGTGCAACTCTATTTGAAAATGTAAAAGATTTATATTTAAATACAGAAGAATGGGCATTTTTTTCTTTAGTATTTTATACTGAAGATGTAGGAAAATTTCTTTTATATAAGAATGGTGAGGTTTTTATGAAATGCCAAACTTCTCATATTAAATCACTGTATTGGCCAAAAAAAGAATTTATGTTTATGATAGGAGGTTATGCCTGGAAACGTTCACCATTAAATGCCTATGTTGATAAAGTTCAGTTTTATAACAGAGCATTAACACAAACAGAGGTGCAGGCAAGTATGTATGAGCCATTACTAAATGATGAATCTCTTTTGGGGTACTGGGATTTTGAAAATGGTTGTACAACCGATACAGAGGGGTATATGATGGCAGATAAAGGAACAATAAAAGCAACAATGTATAATATATTGCAAACAGAAGACGGCCTTTCGAATGGTACGGAAATAAAACCTTTTACATTGGGAGAAGGTGTAAATCCCGAATCAGTTTTGCAAGGAGTGGAAGAGAGTATCGCAGAGGTTAGCAACACCAAAGCATACGTCTCAAATGGAGTGTTATATATTGAGAACGCCGAAGGTATCAACTCAGTTACAGTTTATGATGCTATGGGTAGAACGCTCCTCACTCCCAACCCCTCTCCAGTAGAGAGGGGAGAGATTGCTATCCCATTAAATTTGAATGTTAAAGGTTTGTTATTGGTTAAGGTAAACAATGAGGTTGTGAAGGTTATTTGCGATTAAAATGAGAAAAATTGCAATAAATAAAAACTATAGGGGGCGGAGAGAAAATTATCTTTCCGCTCCTTGTTTGTAATATGAGCAGATTGTTGTAATTTTGTGCTTTGTAATAAAAGCACGAAAAAGAAACAGACTATATAATTATGGCAGAACTTAAAAATCTTACAAAAAGAGGCGAGAACTATTCGCAATGGTACAACGAACTTGTTGTTAAAGCCGACTTGGCAGAGCAATCTGCAGTGCGTGGTTGTATGGTTATTAAACCTTACGGATACGCAATATGGGAGAAGATGCAACGTCAATTGGATGATATGTTCAAAGAGACAGGTCACGTAAACGCATATTTCCCATTGTTAATTCCAAAATCATTCTTGAGCAAAGAGGCAGAACACGTTGAGGGATTTGCCAAAGAGTGTGCCGTTGTAACTCACTATCGCTTGAAAAACTCTGATAACGGACAAGGCGTAACAGTTGATCCTGCTGCAAAATTGGAGGAGGAGTTGATTATCCGCCCCACATCAGAGACAATCATCTGGAATACATATAAAAACTGGATACAATCATATCGCGACCTTCCAATCCTTTGCAACCAATGGGCAAACGTAATGCGTTGGGAGATGCGTACACGCTTGTTCCTACGTACAGCCGAGTTCTTGTGGCAAGAGGGACACACTGCACACGCAACAAAAGATGAGGCAGAGGCAGAGGCAGTAAAAATGTTGAATGTATATTCTACATTTGCTGAAAAGTATATGGCTATGCCAGTAATAAAAGGAGTAAAATCGGAGAGCGAGAAATTTGCTGGTGCGGTTAATACATACACTATTGAGGCATTGATGCAGGATGGTAAAGCATTGCAATCGGGAACATCACACTTCCTTGGACAAAACTTTGCAAAAGCATTTGATGTTCAATTCTTAGATAAAGACAACTCTCTATCTTACGTATGGGCAACATCATGGGGAGTATCAACACGTTTGATGGGAGCGTTAATAATGTCGCACTCTGACGACAATGGTCTTGTACTGCCTCCAAAATTGGCACCAATTCAAGTAGTAATTGTTCCTATCTATCGAGGCGAGGAGCAACTTGCTCAAATTGACGCAAAAGTTGAAGGTATAGTTTCTGCTCTAAAAGCAAAAGGAATATCAGTAAAATATGATAACACTGACAACAAACGTCCTGGATTTAAATTTGCCGATTATGAGTTGAAGGGAGTTCCTGTTCGTTTGGTAATGGGAGGCAGGGATCTTGAAAACAATACCATAGAGGTTATGCGTAGAGATACTCTTGAAAAAGAGACTCGCACTTGCGATGGTATTGTAGAGTACGTTGAACAACTACTTGAAGATATTCAAAACAATATCTTTGAAAAAGCACGTAAATTCCGCGATGCAAGTATTCGTGAGGTTAACTCATACGAAGAGTTTAAAGAGGAGATTGAGAAGGGCGGATTTATATATGCTCATTGGGACGGAACAGCAGAGACAGAGGCTCTTATCAAAGAGGAGAC
This sequence comes from Bacteroidales bacterium, assembly GCA_015061035.1. Taxonomy (GTDB): domain Bacteria; phylum Bacteroidota; class Bacteroidia; order Bacteroidales; family G3-4614; genus Caccoplasma_A. The sequence goes on along the minus strand of SUXK01000003.1, from coordinate 74,182 downwards.
AAAAGCAACAATACGTTGTATCCCTGAGGATATGGAAGCAACACCGGGAGTATGTATGGTAACAGGCAAACCATCTGCACGTAGAGTTCTGTTTGCACGTTCATACTAATATTGTAAAAATATATAGTTATTAAAGGAGATCAAATAAAAATTGGTCTCCTTTATCTTTTTATGTTATTAAACATATTTTCGCATAATTATCTGATATTTAAACATATATCTTAACAATAGCAATAATTTTTAAAATTATTTGACAAATTTTTTTATCGCAACTTGCTAATAATCAAAAGAAAATGCTTACCTTTGGTGCGATTTTGGGAAAATATTTACTAAAATAACTAATATAAGCAAAGATTAAAGATGATAAAAAGCGTAAAAATAGTGATGCTTATTCTTATGGTTGCGGTAATGCACGTTGGCTTGTCTTATGCACAACCAACACGCCTTAATGCACAAGAGCATCATGCTTTAATGCAACAAAATCTTATCGCTTATAATAAACTAATTCCGCAAATAATGAATGTTGTGGATTCATCACTTGTGTTAAATCAACTACTTAATAAGGAGAGTGATTTAGATGCAATGATGGCAGATGGTTGGGATGAACAGTGGTTAGAGACATACTCAACTAAAAACCCAAAAGATACCTTTGCAATAGATGTAAAAGAACATTGTATCCCAGTTCCAGGGCATGTAACTTCGGCATACGGATGGAGATGGGGACGTATGCACAAAGGTATTGACCTTAAACTATATGTAGGCGACACAGTACGTGCGGCTTTTACAGGAAAGATAAGCACCACTGCATATCAGGCAAGAGGATATGGTTATTATGTAAAAATACGCCATATCAATGGATTAGAAACCGTATATGGTCACCTATCAAGAATACTTGTTAAACCCAATCAAGTAGTTAAAGCAGGAGATCCTATTGCATTGGGTGGAAACACAGGGCGTTCAACAGGTCCTCACCTGCACTTTGAAACCAAGTTGATGGGTATGACAATAAACCCTGCCGAGATCTTCGACTTTAAAAATCAAGTTGCACACACCGACACTTATATGTTCTATAAGAAGAAACAACAAAACAGTGCGGTTAATAGTTACGCAACACACCGTATAAAATCGGGAGAGTCGTTATCAACAATTGCAAGGAAATATCGCACAACAGTTACGCAATTGTGTCGTTTAAATGGCATAAAATCAAATAAGATATTGCGAGTTGGAAGTGTCATAAGGGTGAGATAATAATAGAAACATAATGCAGGAAAAAGAGATTGTGCGCAATCTCTTTTTTTTATCTCCAAAAAATTGAGATTTTATATAAAAGTATCTATCTTTGTTTACGTAAAAAATATCAATCCCAATATTATATAATGATAGAGAAGAACATAATAATCGAAGATGTTGATCCAGTTGTCTTTTACGGGACAAATAATGACAATTTACACTTCATAAAAACTCTATATCCCAAATTACATATCATTGCACGAGGCAATGTTATGAAAGTAATAGGAGAGGAGAAAGATATTGTTCAGTTCGAAAAGAGTATATCATTAATAATAAAGTATTGTTCAGAGTATAACCGTTTAGACGGAACAATAATAGGGGCAATAGTAAATGGTGGAACACCTCTTGAAATAAAGCAGGAGCATCTTATAATACATGGCATAAACGGAAAGCAGATTGTAGGGCGAACAGAGAATCAACAGAAGTTGGTAAAGTGTTTTGAGAAGAACGATTTGGTTTTTGCCCTTGGCCCTGCAGGAACAGGAAAAACCTATGTTGCCATAGCACTTGCTGTTCGTGCATTAAAAAACAAGGAGGTAAGAAAAATAATATTAAGTCGCCCAGCGGTTGAGGCAGGAGAGAAACTCGGATTCTTGCCGGGAGATATGAAGGAGAAGATTGATCCATATCTTCAACCCTTGTATGATGCTCTACAAGATATGATACCCGCTGTTAAACTCCGCGAAATGATGGAGAACAACACAATTCAAATTGCTCCACTTGCCTTTATGCGTGGTAGAACTCTAAACGATGCAGTGGTAATATTGGATGAGGCACAAAACACAACAGTACCTCAAATAAAGATGTTTCTGACCCGTTTGGGAAGTAACGCCAAGATGGTAATAACGGGAGATATGAGCCAGATTGACCTCCCTTCAAGTCAAACATCAGGATTGGTGCAGGCAATAGATATATTGCGTGATATAAAGGGAATAGGGTATGTCCGTTTTGACAAGAGCGATATTGTGCGACACAGGTTGGTACAAGCAATTGTAGAAGCATACGAGGCATACGATAAAAAGCAGAAAGAGAAACGAGAAAAGAAGGATAAAAAAGATAATTAATAAAACATATAAAGACAATGGAAAAGGCTTTGGTAAGAACCGATTTTGAGTTCGAAGGACAAAAGAGTGTATATCATGGAAAAGTACGTGATGTTTATAACATTAACGATGAGTTGTTGATAATGGTTGCAACTGACCGTATATCAGCATTTGATGTAATACTTCCTAAAGGAATCCCCTTTAAAGGCGAAGTTCTAAATAAGATAGCAGCAAAATTCTTGGATGCAACATCTGATATTGTTCCTAACTGGAAACTTGCAACACCAGATCCAATGGTAACTGTTGGACTACAATGCGAGGGATTCAGAGTAGAGATGATTATTCGCGGATACTTAACAGGAAGTGCATGGAGAGAGTATGCAGCAGGATGTCGTGAGATTTGTGGCGTAAAGCTTCCTGAGGGAATGAGAGAGAACGAGAAGTTCCCTACTCCAATTATCACTCCCACAACTAAAGCCGATGAAGGACACGATGAAAATATCTCAAAAGAGGAGATAATAGCGCAAGGAATTGTGAGCAAAGAGGATTATGAGTTGATGGAGAAATACACCTACGCTCTATTTGAGAGAGGAACACAAATTGCAAAAGAGAAAGGATTAATACTTGTTGATACCAAATATGAGTTTGGTAAACGCGATGGAAAAGTTTATCTGATAGATGAAATTCACACTCCCGACTCATCACGCTATTTCTATGCCGAAGGATATGAAGAGCGATTTGAAAAGGGAGAGCCTCAAAAACAACTATCAAAAGAGTTCGTTCGTCAATGGTTGATTGAGAACGGATTTATGGGCAAAGAGGGGCAAACAGTACCTGAGATGACCGAGGAGTACGTTAATAGCGTTTCAGAGCGTTACATTGAACTATATGAGCATATAACAGGTGAGAAGTTCACTCGTACAGAGAGTGATGATATAAATGCTCGAATTGAGAAGAATATCTCAACATTCCTAAAAGACCGTAAATAAATGATTATTAAAGAGAGAGTGGGAGGGAAACCTCTCACTCTTTAAATTATATTGCCAAACAAAGAGTTGATTATGTCGCAAAAGAGAGTAGAGAATTTAACACCATATAATAGTGGTGAGAAGAAAGGGAAGCAGATAGCAAAGATGTTTAATGCTATTGCTTCGCGATATGATATTATGAACAGACTAATATCTCTTGGACAAGACAAACGTTGGAGACGTAAAGCAATATCAATTCTTAAACCCCAATCCCCAGCCACAATCCTTGATATAGCAACAGGAACAGGCGATATGGCAATAAAGATGCACTCAATGCTATCTCCATGTAAGGTAACCGGATGCGACATATCAGAGGGCATGTTAGAGGTTGCTCGAAAAAAGGTTCTTGATTTAGGCTTAGCAAGTGAGATAGAGTTTTCACTCGGAGATTGTATCTCTCTCCCATTTGAAGATAACAGTTTTGATGCTGTAACAATCTCCTTTGGAATACGCAATGTAGAGGATATTGAACGAGGAATATCGGAGATAAACCGAGTTTTAAAACCCTCTGGAACATTGCTTATATTAGAACTCTCAGTACCTGAAAACAGTTTCTACAAGTTTTTCTATAAGATATATACAAAACTCTTTATACCCACATTAGGTAAGATAATAACAGGAGAGCGAAGTGCATACGATTATCTACGAAAATCAATAGCGGTAGTTCCGCAAGGCAAAGCAATGACCAATATTATGAGCAAAGTTGGTATGACCAATTGCTGTTATACCTATATGACCTTTGGAGCCTGTGCCATATATTCGGCAAAGAAAAATATATAATAATTAAGGAGTAAACTATCTTTTACCCCTTCTGAAAAATATAGGCAATAGAATTATAAGTACTGCAAGAAATATCCCAACTGATACTATTCCAAAGCCAAGAGAACGAGAACAGAAATAGGTCTCGTAAGGTATTATTTCATTAATGAGACCACTCAAGTCTGCAATTGTAGAGAATATTGTAATAATGGTAAGTGTGAGAAGAAGACTGTTTATTTTTCTGTCGCTCTTTCTTTCTCTTTCATCTTTTTGCTTCTCAATCATTCTATACAAGCATCTCTTCTCCTCTGAAATATCTAATCCTTTCTTTATTGACTGGTGAATTATACGGGGGAGAAAATTATAAGAAACATTGTAGAACCAACAATTATATTCAAACTTGTTAAAATCATCAAGTAGTTTCCTAACCTTTTTATGTTTTATACGAAGGTCATCATTAGTCCTACTTAGGAAGAATTTTACAAATAGTTCGCTTATGTATATCATTCCAAAATAGTCATCAATCCAATCTTGTTTTTGTTTTGATATACTATGTCCAAGCATTGTAAAAGAGTCAAAGAGAGATAGAGCGCACCAATTACTATACACCGCTATCTTATTCTTCTCTATAATCTCATCAAAATAACTCTTTGAAGCGGAAAGAAGTCCTACTGTTCCAAACGTGAATAATAGATCGTTTATATTACATTCACTATTCCATATATCTGTTTCGGCCTCTGCAATTTGGAATACTTTAAACTTATTCCCAAACTCAACTAATTGGCAATAGTCAAATTCTTCTGCTGATTGAGGTATAGTTTTATCTGATATCTCTTTATAGACCTCTACAATATGATTAAGAACCATCTCAGCATATTGAGGATTGTTCTTTTTAATATTTAAAATATCTCTTAAAGTTGATATAGTGTCAGTAATATTTTTTACCTCATCATCCATATCTATGCGTATAGAGAAAAGGCATAAATTAAAAGGAGTATAGTAGATAGTTATATCTTTAAACTCTGCATTAACGCTATTATCTTTGACGTTAACAGGGATGGTTTTATTAATTCCATGCGAAAAACGGCGAATAGATTGCTCGTTTTGTCCAAAGTTAAAATCAACAAATTCAGGGTAGTAAAAGTTAGAAAAAAGTTTGCAATCATCATCTGAAGTTGTAATCTCCTTCCATTCGCCTTTCGCAACAAAGTTCCTTTTAGAAGAGAATGCTCCGCATAAAAAACCTGTGTATTTCATAACTGAATTGTTATAGCCTATATCTTTATCAACTTAGAGGTACTCTCTTTTCTACTCCTCCCAAATATTCTCAATCTCGGCAATATACATATAGTGAAGGTCGCCATCTTTATACCATTTGGGGAGAATTGATTTATCAATAAAACTCTCCTCTGTTAGTAGAGATTTATACAACTTACGGCATTTAAAAACCAAACGGGCCTCCTCAAAAGCAACGCAACCATCTGCTGGGGCGTATGGAGTAATTCCAGCCTCTTTTGCTTTGTCAATCTCTCTGCCTGATTTTGTACCGCATAACGTGAGAGCCTTTCGGTACTCCTCGTTAAAGAACGAGAGGGTAAATACCTCACTCTGCTCAATAAACTCAAAAGTATAGCGTTGAGGTCTTATAAAAATTGTAACAACAGGTTTTCCCCACAAAAATCCCATATTACCCCAACTGGCAGTCATGGTATTGTAACTGTCAATATCTCCTGCGGTGATTAAAGTCCACTCTTTACCAATAAGGTTTATTATATTTTCGTTAAGGTTATCAACCGAAATCTCTTTCATGATATAAAATATTAGGTGTTGTTACAATATAAATAAAGTGAAGTTTACTCTATTACTAATCCCATAATTTCATTTGAGCGGGATCTTCAAAAGGAATATCTATAGAACTTTTATCCTCTTCTGATTTTTGCTCTTTCTCACGCTCACGTTTAGTTCTCTCCCTAATCTCTTCCTCTGTTTCAGGTTCCATTACAACCATCCAGTCGTCCTCAACAAATTCAAACAGACCTTCATCCTTTTTGGGTATTGCATTTCGTAAACTTTCAACCTCGTTAGTAAGAGCAATAACATTCAATCTTGCAATCTCGGCATCTTTTTTCGCCTTCTCGCTTTTCTTCTCCTCTTCTTTTAGTTTCTCTGTTAACTCCTCTATCTGTTTAGCGGCTCTTTTGTTTTCGGCAATACGTTCACGTTTGATTTGTATCTTTTCAATCTTTTCGTTAGCCTCAGCAATGATGTTATCTTTGTTTTGAAGTTCAATTTTAAGTTCAGTTATCTCGGCAATAAGTTCCTCTGACTTATCATTGCTTCCTTCGGGGATTTTTTTAAGTTCCTCAATCTCATGGTTTGCTTCGTTCAATTTTATTTGTAGTTCCGAAGCCTTATTATCAGCCACCTCAAGTTTCTCTCTTAAATCTCTCATTTGAGCAATCACGCTGTCCGAAGGCATATTATTATTCTTCTCTGCCTCTTCGAGTTTAGATTTTGTGAGGGCAAGGTCGGCGTTGAGTTGTTCAATTTTTTTATGCAGTTCTCCCTCCGACTCCTCATAAATTTTATCTTTATATTGGGTTAACTGTGATTGGAGAGATTGATATTTTCTGGTAACCTCTATAAGTCTTTGAGTAAGAACTTCATCTCCACCTTCAGGAATATCCTCTTTGCTATTAAGCGACTCTTGAAGAGCCTCAATTCGAGCTTGTAGTGTTTTTTCTCGTTCAACTGCTTGTAAAACAAGTTCCTCTTTTACATGTAGAGCGGTCTCAAACGACTCTATAACCTCTTTCAAATGCTCATCACTTGAGAGAAGGCGTTGCTCCATCTCTCCATTTTCGGTTTCAAGAGCAATAATTTTATTTTTAAGGGAGTTGATAAATTCACTCTCTGAGAAGCCTTCGCTTTGTCCCATTAGGTTGTTGTTAACCTCTAATTGTTTGTAATGCTCAACTTCTAATTTTAGTTGTTCAATGCACTCCTCAAGTTGAGTTTTTGTTTTAGTTAATTGGCGAAGATTATTATTTGATTCAATACGAGCATTCTCCGATTTAGCAAAATCTTTCTCCAACTTTGCAAACTTCTCTTCAAGATCTCTAACCTTATCGTTTAAAGCACGTTTCTGACGCTCTGCACTTAAATATCTATTTTTGTAGTCCTCTTCGCGTTGTGAGGCAAGTTTAAGTTTCTCTTCAAGTTCTGCAACAAGTTCAACATTATCATCGCCCTCAATAAACAGAGGTGTACCATCACTCTTTTCGGCCTTCAAGAGCAAGTATTTAATATATTCGCAGAAGGTAGGACGCAAACTCTCTTTAATCTCCAACTTTTCAGCCTCTCGGTCTATGGTTTTGAGAATAACTTCGGGAAGAGGTTTGTTTACAATGTCTGTAATCTTCTCCAAAATAGCATCAGGAATATCCACCTCGCTAATCGCTTTGTCAAAATCGTTATTAGGGGTAACCTCTTTAATATTCTTGTGAGCAGGTTTCTCTGTTGTAGTTTGAGGCTCCTGATCCGATGAAAATATTGAAAGCAGTGATTTCTTGAAGTTTAGTTTCATTATAATAAAAAATTATATATTGTTTTATATTACTCTTATGTTTGTGGTTTTATAATAATACCAACATTTTTCTTTCCGTTTATCTTAATAACGAGAGGTGCCGATAGTTCAACCACTCTAATATATTCACTCTCGTGTTGAGCAGGAAGAGAATCTAAGTAACTCTTGTCATATTTACACTCGTAACTTGATGGGTCTATTGTAAAGTATCCAACGCCAAACGAAGTAAGGTTCTGGAAGAAGTGTGTTCCTTGACTTGGCTCAATCCAGAAATCTTTAATGGCTGTTTCAACTATCGCTTTTGCCGCCGATATATGAGGCCACTTTATAGGAATACCAAGAGCAGTATCACTTGAACCCCATCTGCCGGGGCCAATTAAAACATAGTTTTTCTTCTCTTCCAAGAATCGTTTATTAATCTTTTCTATCTCACGAGCAATATATGAGTTAGCAAAATATCCAAACACGTTGTCTTTAACGTAAACAATATGTTTTACCCCCTCATCAATGCCATGACCTAATGCCGAGGTACTCTTTATTAAAATATCTTCATCATTGACATTATCAATTTCATCTTCACGCATCTCCTTCATGTCAACAATGGGGCGTATTTGCAACCAATAAACCTCGCCTTTATTGTTTTCTCCACCTTTTAGATTACCCGCAAACTCAATTTCAACAGGGCGCCCCATTTCATCTTTACCATAGGTAAGCATCATATTTAGGATTTTAGCGAGCGGGAACATGTCGTGTTTAAGAATGTTGGCAAAGGTAACAACCTTGCGTCCCTCATCGTAATATCCATCACGAATAACTTGGTCCATATAATCGTATGTCGATACCATACCATATAGAGCCTTATCGCTATCGGCATCGGCAATTGATAGTTTCTGAATATTAAACCCGTCATCAATAGAGAATACCTTATCTTTGTTCTCCATGTCAAGAGCGTAGAATCGAGTTTGAGTATCACTCAAAGCCATCTCCATTGTACTGGTTTGTAAAATAGAGTTAGGGTGTTTAGGAGAGAATCGTAAACTTCTGCCACCATCAACAATATATTTACCCAAACCAACAGCAACATCAACTACTCCATCTTCGGGCTTTTCGTCATTTATTGGGTAGTAGTTAAGCGAACGGCCAACTCCTGAGAACGAAGGATAGAATCGCTTATCGTACATATTACCCACCACCTCTTGAAGAATAATAGCCATCTTCTCTTGGTCAATAATATTTGATGTTGCCTCCATATATGCTTTGCTATCGGAGTAATATACCGAAGCATATACACCCTTTATAGCATCTTTTAGCATATTAAGCATTACCATCTTATCCTCATTATATGGAATCATATATGTTGAATAGATACCGGCAAAGGGTTGATAATGCGAGTCCTCCAATAGACTTGAAGAGCGAACAGCAATTGGATTCTCAATAACATCAAACAGTGCTAAAAAGTCATTGTCAAGGTGTTCGGGGAGTTTAGCCTTTAAGAAATGCTCCAAAATCTCTTCATCAGGAATATCACTTAATGCTACCGAGTACAGGTAGTTCTCCTCCATAAATTCATCAAAAATGTCGGTACTCAATACAACGGTCTTTGGAACAGCAACTCTGACGCCATCGCAATTAGCAAGTTCGGGGTGGCGTTTTATAATAGCATCAACAAAGGCCAAACCTCTACCTTTACCACCCAAAGAGCCCTGTCCAATACGGGCAAAGTTTGAGTATTTGTCAAAGCGAGTACGTTCAAAAATAGCAACAACACCACTATTTTTCATTTTACGATACTCAACAATAGCCTCAAAGATTATATTCTTAATCTCTTCAGCGTTGTCGCACGAACGCACAGTCTTTTGTCGCAAGAGTTCGGCAAGAGGGAACATAGCACGAGAGTATAACCAACTTGATATATGGTTACGACTTGCGTGATATAGCACCGAATCATCAGGAATATCAAAAATCTTATCTTGTAACTCTTTAAGGTCTTTAACCGTTGCAACCACCTCGCCAGTAATGGGGCGAATAAACTCAAAGTCGCCATATCCAAAGTTCCTTAGAACGGCATATTTTAAGTCAACAGGTAAGGTTTTAGAGTTTTTGTATAGGAACGCAGCATTATATTTTGCTGCTGCTTCGCTATTCTCAATATCTGAAGAGTCAATAATAATAGGCAGATCTTCATTATGGCATCTCAGGTACTCGCAAAACTTCAAACCTGCTTTACTATCCTTTTCTCCATTACGGGTAAACGAAACATCTGTAACAACGCCCAGAACATTGCTACTGTATTTGTCGTATATCTCAACAGCCTCTTCGTAGTTACGAGCCAAAACAATCTTTGGTCTGCCTCGCATACGTAGCATCTGTTCGTGTCGGTTAAGAGCCTCAGTTGAGAATATCTGAGACTGTTTAAGAACCACTTTATAGAGGATAGGCAGAATTGAAGAGTAGAAACGAATAGAGTCTTCAACAACAATAATAACCTGTACTCCAACCGAAGCGACATCCTCTTCAAGATTCATATTGTCCTCCATCAACTTAACTATAGCAAGAAGAAGGTCGGCATTACCAAGCCAACTGAAAGTGTAATCAACAGCACTCAAATCCTCTTTTGCTAATCTACGGGAAACCTCGTGAGAGAATGGAGTTAAAAGGACTAATGGGATATTCTGGTAACTCTTTTTTAAGCGTTTAATTTTTTTGAATACGTTGGCATCCTGCATGGCAGGCATAACAATAATAAGATCGTAGTTCTTTTCCTGTAACTCTTTTTCTGCCTGCTCAAAGGTATAAGCCTCTGTAACGCGAGGAGGAGAAGTCAAGTTAAGTGACATATATTCCATAAATATATGCTCCTCAATACGTCCATCCTCTTCCAATATAAAGGCATCATATCTGCTTGCAATCAGCAAAACATTGAAAACTCGTTTTTGCATAAGATTTGCAAACGAAGTATCCTTCATATAGAACGCACTGATACTCTGCCCTTTATTGTTTTCACCTATCGCATCCATTAATGAAAAAAGATAAAATTTTCAATTTTCAAATATAATAATTTTTAACCATTTATAAAAGAGGGAGTAAGCAATATATTTTTGTATTTGTTTTTACCCTAAAATGGGGATAAAAAAAGAGAAGAGGTACTTGAGTACCTCTTCTCTAAAATATCTGTAAAATAGTATCTATTTAACCTCCCAAGTCTCTTCGCTAAGAAGAAGGTCGCGTAGTGTTTTATCAGGTCTCTTATTGCGAATCTCCTCCATTTGACGTTTAACCTCTTCATCATAGCAGGGAGCCTCTGCCGAGCGGATAACTCCTACTGCAAGAGGAAGTTCGTGACCATCCATCATTGCAAGGCGAAGATGCAAGAAGTTATCTTGAGTAGTCTCATCGTGAACTAAAATGTCTTCTAAAGTAACACCATTCTCACCAATCTTCACAACCTTCAAGTTAAGACCATCAAGAACTAATCCTTTATCCATATTCTTACCAAACAACATCTTCTCACCATGTTTAAGATGAATAGTGCGTTCTGCTCTAAACTCTTTGTCGGCAACATGTTTGTGTATCTGGTCATTAAAAATCACACAGTTTTGTAGAACTTCAACAACCGATGCACCTTTATGTTTTGCCGCTGCAACCATAACCTCTTTTGCAGTAACAAGGTCAACATCAATAGTGCGGGCAAAGAAGTTTCCTCTTGCACCAAAAGTAAGTTCGGCAGGGATAAATGGATCTTCAACGGTTCCGTAGGGTGAAGATTTAGTTACCGCACCTCTGTCGCTTGTGGGAGAGTATTGTCCTTTAGTCAAACCATATATCTTGTTATTCAGAAGAATAATGTTAAGGTTAACATTACGGCGTATCTCGTGAATAAAGTGGTTACCACCAATAGCAAGACAATCTCCATCGCCAGTAATTTGCCAAACTGTCAAATCGGGATTTGCAGTTTTAACACCTGTTGCAATAGCACCAGAACGTCCGTGTATAGTGTGAAAACCATAAGTGCCCATATAGTAGGGAAGGCGTGAAGAACAACCAATTCCCGAGATTACTGCAATTTTGTGAGGAGGGATGCCCACCTCTGCCATTGCCTTTTGTAGAGTATTTACCACTGCGTGGTCGCCACAACCAGGACACCAACGCACATATTGGTCGCTCTTAAAATCTTTTGCTGTATATTCCATAGTTATATCCTCCTATAAGTTTTTAAGAAAATCAACAAGTTCCTCAACCATAAAAGGTTGACCTTGTACTTTATTAAATTTCTTAACTTGTAATCCCTCTATTTTTGAAACAAGGTGAGTAGCAAATTGACCATTATTCAACTCGCAAACAACCACATTTTTGTATCTCTTAATAACCTCTTCTGTGTTTGCAGGAAGAGGGTTAATGTAGCGGAAGTGAGCAAGAGCTGTTTTTTTACCCATAGCGTTCAACTCCTCAACTGCGGTAACAAGGTGTCCGTAAGTACCACCCCAACCAATAACCAAAGTATCGGCACTCTCATCTCCTTCAACTTTAAGAGGCTCAATACAATTTGCAATATAGTCTATCTTGTTTTTGCGAATATCAACCATCTTTTGGTGATTTGCAGGGTCAGTTGAGATAGCACTTGTGTTGGTATCTTTCTCCAAACCACCTAATCGGTGCATAAATCCCTCCATACCGGGTATAGCCCAGTAGCGAACAAAAGATTCTGCGTCACGTTTATAAGGTTTCCAGCCCTCCTCTAACATTTCAGGTTTAACATAGTTAGGTTTAATTTCGGGGAAGTCGTTATCCTCAGGAATACGCCATGCTGCCGAGCCATTTGCAATAAAGGCATCTGTTAATAGAATAACAGGAGTCATATGCTCCACTGCAATCTTAGCAGCGTTGAATGCCATATCAAAGCAATCTGTTGGTGTAGATGCTGCAAGAACTACCGCAGGAGACTCTCCGTTACGACCATAAAGTGCTTGTAGAAGGTCTGTTTGCTCTGTTTTGGTAGGTAGTCCTGTTGAAGGTCCTCCACGTTGAACATCAATAACCACCAATGGAATTTCTGCCATAACAGCCAATCCAATGGCCTCGCTCTTCAATGCCAAACCGGGTCCCGAAGTAGAAGTGGCAGCCAGATTACCTGCAAACGATGCACCTATTGCTGTACAAACACCAGCAATCTCATCCTCAGCCTGAACTACCTTAACACCTAAATCTTTACGTTTAGCAAGTTCGTGCAAAATATCGGTAGCAGGAGTAATAGGGTAACTACCCAAGAATAGGGGAAGTCCCGATTTCTCCGAAGCCATTATTAAACCAAGAGCAGTAGCACGATTACCATTAATATCGGTATATATACCCGGTTTTTGAGATTTGCTCTCAATGCGGTAAGTAGATACCGATGCATGAATGTTATTACCATAATCATAACCAGCGGTTAAAACCTTTAGGTTAGCCTCAAGAATGGTAGGTTTCTTGCCAAATTTATTTGTAAGAAGTTTTGATGCTTGCTCAATAGGGCGGTCAAATAACCAGCAAATCAAACCGAGAGCAAACATATTTTTGCATCTCATAATCGATTTATTATCCATTCCACTATCAGCAAGAGAGGCAGCAACCATCGAAGATAGAGCAACAGGAACAATTTGTACAGTTGCCGCTGCACCAATCTCAGCGAAAGGATCTTCGGTAGTAAAAGCAGCCTTATCTAAATCGCTTTTAGCGAAAGAATCAGTGTCGTAAATAACAATACCATCGCTCTTTAAGAACTTAAAGTTAGTTTTAAGAGCAGCAGGATTCATAGCCACTAAAACATCTGCTTTATCACCGGGTGTGTGAACTCCGTTACCAATGTGTACTTGAAATCCCGATACACCACCAAGAGTTCCTTGAGGTGCTCTAATTTCGGCAGGATAGTCGGGGAATGTTGATATTTCGTTACCAATTGCGGCAGAAATATTAGAGAGGATATTTCCTGCAAGTTGCATACCATCTCCCGAGTCTCCTGAGAAACGGACAACCACCTTCTCTACATTTTTTACTCTTGTTTCTGACATAATATTCAGTTTTTATTAAAAATCAAGTAGAAATAATTATTAAGCCAACAAGTATAACCTGCTTATCACTTAATAATGCCAATCTTTTTATCAAGGATGCAAAGTAATAAAAAAATAGAGTAAAAAGCAACTCTAAAATATTAGATTGTGTTAAAAGTTCAACTCTTTTAAAAAATAAGATATAAAAAAGCGAAAAGATTTCTCTTCTCGCTCACAATTGTTATATGTATGAGTAAATAAATAACTACTCACAAATCACTTTCACAACCTCATTGTTAACCTTAACCATTATTCCCCCTTTAAGGGTTGATGGCAACTCTATTTGAGCATTAGTTGCTCCCCTTTCTACTGGAGAGGGGTTGGGGGTGAGGCTTCTACCCATTGCATCATAAACCGCAACAGAGTTGATACCTTCGGCGTTCTCAATATATAATACCCCAGCAGAAACGTATGCTCTGGTGTTGCTCTCCTCTTTGGGAGTTTCGTTAATTCCTGATTCTTCAGTAGGGTAAAATTGTTTGCCTTTGTAGTGAAAAGAATGAAGAGAAAACAAAGAGTTAGATGAATATCTTCCTGTCATATAATTAATCCTATCATACCATAAACCTAATTTTGAACCTATTCCTTTTATCCATTCTTCTCGAATATAGGGCCACCAATCAATGTTATATTCAAAAGGTGTACAATATGGAGTTCCTATTTCTTCTGCAATGCATGCTGTAATAAACTCATCTTCTTCATTCAAAGAAAAGTCATACAGACAAAACTCATCAAACACTCCTTCTTCGCCTTCTTCAACCCCAAAAAATATGCGAGCCCTCCCTCCTGTAACATAATTTAAAGTTTCGTAATCGAAATCGACAGGGTCAATATATACCTTCTCACCCTCAACTCTTATTCCTCCAACATACCCATAATCTATATTTTTTTGTATGTTTTTTACATATAATTTAGAATATTTTTTATCATTCATAATAGTATCCCCTTCTAAATAATATGTGTAGTATGTATAATATATATCATACCATAATCCTGTTTCTGGATTTGCCCAAGATCTCTCTACTTCAGCTTTTATCTCTATTACCCAAACAGCATCTTCAGTAGGGAATACATCGGGAAGTTTTATATCTTCTTCTGTTTGTGCATATACAGATATATTTGAGGTTAATATTAGCAGTGTTAATAAAACTAACTTACTAATTATTTTTGCTATTCGTTTCATACCCTAATAGTTTTTAATAGTTAATACTAATCTCCCCAAATATAAATATATTTTTTATAAAAACAAAAAAAACTAAATGAAAAATGATAAATTTAGTCAAGATTTATCCCCAAAAAACAAAAAATAGAGGCAAAAGCCAATGGCTCTGCCCCTATAACCTAACTGAATGAAACTACTTTTATAGATGTTTTTTTAATTACCACCTTCACAACCTCATTGTTTACCTTATCCATTATTACCCCTTTAAGGGTTGAGGAGTGAGGAATTAAATCATTTCAAGCACCCTCTTGGCAGTATCTAAAGCACCTTCTGGGGTTGATAGAGGATCGGCATCAATAATTATGTTGGCTTTATTGTAGAAAGGTTCACGTTTTGGCAAAGAGTTTTCTATAAACTCTTTAAGTTCATCATCGTTTTTATCCTTTAATAGAGGTCGGGTTGCTTTGTATATCTTCAACCGTTCTAATAACTCCCCTCTGCTGCAATTCAAATATATAACCTTGCCGTTGGTTTTCATATACTCCATATTGTCAAAAAAGCAAGGGGTGCCGCCACCAGTAGCAATAACACCACCAATATTTTCGGTAACTTCACGTAGGGTGTTGCGTTCCATCTCTCTAAACGCAGTCTCACCCTTTTGAGCAAAAATCTCGTTTACCGATAATCCCTCTTTCTCTTCAATATATTGGTCAAGGTCGGTAAACTTCACTCCTGCCATCTCTTTAAGCAGAGAGCCAAGAGTAGTTTTCCCCGAACACATATATCCTGTTAAGTATATTACCATCACTTTTAATTAGGGATTTAATTCCTACTTTTCAAGTTTGTCAACCCTTTTCCAGCACTCAATTCTATATTTTTCGGCATATCTCTTCTCCCAGAATAGCCAGATAAAGAATACAAATACACTCATTGCCATACCAGAGTAGTCGTGAGCGGCAACAAATATCTCTTTATTCTCGCACATAGTTGTTAAGTTAACAATTGACAATCTAAAGCAGTTTATAATAAAGAAAAGGATAAGAGCAGTGGGAATATACCATATCTTAGGTTTAGTAGGACCAGGTATAAGAAGCATCAACAAGAGAATAATCATCATCTCTCTGTTACCTGCACAGGTGGGAAAAATCTTCACACCACCCAAATATTTGCCCTCGTCGCTACGGATAATAACAGACTCTCTATTTCTTTCAATGTTTTGCATATAAACATATCTGTTAAAGAACTCCACTCCATCGGCAGTTCTAAGAGATATCCATTGGTTGTATTCCGAGAAATCGACAAACTCCATAATAGGCTCAGGATCATACTCTCCGTCCCAGCCAGTATAGAAGGCAAAATTGTCGCTACCTCCCCACCAAATAATCCTGACAAATCCAAAGATTAAGAAGAAGAGAATAAGACCTATAAATCCATTTGTTCTTTCACTTCCTAAATTTTTCCAGATTTTTTCTCCGCATCTCTCTTTAATTAAGCAGAGTAATCTTTGATATGGTTTAAACCCTTTCATATATCATCTTATAACTTTATATCTTTAATTGCAATCCCCAATACAGGGTGAATAATTTCTGGAGCAATTTCTCGTAAAGGAGCAATCACAAACTCTCTTAAGTGCATTTTAGGGTGAGGAAGAGTTAATGATTCATTGTTTGAAATAATATTATCAAACATCAAAATATCAATATCTATAACTCTATCCTCATAACCATTTGAGTTAATATCTCTTTTTCTTCCCAATTCATCTTCAATTTTGTGAATAATAACTGAAGTCTCTGAGGCTGATAGTTTAGTTTTAACCTCCACAGCCACATTAATAAATTTGTTTTCAGAGATAAATCCCCATGGCTCTGTCTCGTATCTGTTTGAGACTTTTGTTACCTCTCCTATGCGTTTATCTATCTCGCAGATAGCGCAATCTATAAAGTGATTTCTATCTCCTAAATTTGAGCCTAACGACAGATAAACAATACTCACGCCCTTCTCCCTCCAGTAAGTTAGTCAACAATCAACATTGCATCACCGTATGCACCAAAGCGATATTCCTCTTTAACAGCCTCTTGGTATGCAGCCATAGTGTTGTCGTAACCACCAAACGAAGCGGTCATCATAAGCATTGTTGATAGAGGAAGATGAAAGTTTGTAAGCATAGCGTTAGCAATAGAAAAGTCGTAAGGAGGGAAAATAAATTTATTTGTCCAACCCTCATACTCGTTAATGTGAGTTCCAGTACAAACAGCAGTTTCAATTGCGCGCATAGTTGAAGTACCAACAACACAAACCTTACGTTCAGCATCCTTAACAGCGTTAACTGTTTTAGCAAACTCGTCAGTAATAATCATTGGCTCTGAATCCATTTTATGTTTTGTCAAGTCCTCAACATCAATATCTTTAAAACTTCCTAATCCTATGTGAAGAGTTAAAAATGCAGTATCAATGCCTCTAATCTCTAATCTCTTCATCATCTCTCTGCTAAAGTGTAAACCAGCAGCGGGAGCAACAACAGCTCCTTCATTTTTAGCAAAAATAGTTTGGTATCTATCAGCATCTTCAGGCTCTGGTTTACGTTTAATATACTCAGGCAGTGGAGTCTCACCAAGAGCAAGGAGAGAACTCTTAAACTCATCATGTTCACCATCATATAAGAAACGGAGCGTTCTACCTCGAGAAGTGGTGTTGTCAATAACCTCAGCCACTACCGAATCATCCTCTCCAAAATACAATTTATTACCAATACGTATTTTACGAGCGGGATCAACCAAAACGTCCCAAAGGCGATTTGTTCTGTTCAACTCACGAAGTAGAAATACCTCTATTTGAGCACCAGTTTTCTCTTTGTTGCCATAAAGGCGAGCAGGGAAAACTTGAGTATCATTAAAAACAAATAGGTCTCCCTCATCAAAGAATTTTATAATATCTTTAAAAACAAGATGCTCAATCTCGCCTGTTTTGCGGTGAAGAACCATCATGCGAGATTCATCGCGATGATTTGTTGGATATTGAGCAATTAACTCTTCGGGTAATTTGAATTTAAATTTTGAAAGTTTCATATCTATATGTAGTTTAAAATTTATTTCCTATTTCTTTACAATGTTCATATCTTTTGGAGCAATACCTCTTGTCACAATATCAGGAATCTGTTCAACAGAGAAGCAATCCTCTAATCTAACCTTCCCAACACGAGTTCTAATCAACTCAGTAAGATGTCCTCCGCTATCCAGTGCAATTGCAATATCTCTGGCAAGGGAGCGAATGTAGGTGCCTTTACCACAGGCAACCCTGATTCTAATAGCATTTTGCGAGAACTCTAAAAGTTCAATAGCATCAATACGTATAACCTTTGCTTTAAGTTCTACATCATCCCCCTTACGGGCAAGTTTATAAGCCCTTTCGCCATCAATTTTTACAGCCGAGAAAATTGGTGGTACTTGCTCAATATTTCCAACGAATGATGCTAATACCTCTTCAACCATTTCGCGAGTGATATGCTCAGTGGGGAAGGTGGCATCTACCTCTGTCTCCAAATCAAACGAAGGAGTAGTTGCTCCCAATGCAATAGTTGCTATATACTCTTTATCTTCGCCTTGCAAACTCTCAATAAGTTTAGTAGCCTTACCAGTACAAATGGTCATCACGCCAGTAGCAAGAGGATCAAGTGTTCCTGCATGGCCAACCTTAAACTTCTTTATCCCATAATGTTGGTGAATATGTCCTCTCAACTTCTTAACAAGTCTAAACGAAGTCCAGTGTAGAGGTTTGTTAAAATGTAAAACCTCACCACCTATAAAGTCAAACTCTTTATCAACCTCTTGTGTCACTATTATATTAAATAAAAGAATATATTAAAGTAAATAAACCAGCAATAAGACAGTAGTATGCAAAATAAATAAGTTTGCCTTTTTTTACCACAGAAATCATCCATTTACATGCAATACAACCTGAGATAAATGCTGCAAGGAATCCAATAATAAGAGCCAAAGGTGAAATACCTCCAAAAGCAACCTCAATACCCTCTTTAACCATCTCAACACTCTCTAATAGTGCCTCTCCCAATATAGGCGGAATAACCATTAAGAATGAGAACTGAGCCATATTCTCTTTTTTGTTACCTAAAAGCAAACCAGTAGCAATAGTAGTACCCGAGCGAGAAAGACCAGGTAGCACAGCAACGGCTTGGCTCAAGCCAATTATAAAAGCATCCTTAATAGATATTTTATCTTTTTGTCGAGGTTTAGCATAGTATGAGAAAGCCAAAAGAACGGCAGTAGCCAATAAACAGCAACCTACAATTGTCAACCCCTCAAAAGCCGCCTCAACCGCATCTTTGAAGAAAATACCAACAATACCAACAGGAATCATAGATGCTATAATGGCAATAATATATTGTTGTTGCGAGTTAAGAGTTAAACCACACCATTTAGATAAAGGTTCGCTATCCCCAGTGTGTGTTTTAAATAGTCCTTTAAAAAGCCAAACAATCTCTTTATACAATATTACAATAGTACTTAAAACAGTTGCAACATGTAGCAATACTGTGAACGGAAGAATCTGTTCAGCATCAGTGATATCCACAAAATTTGAGGCGATAGTTAAGTGTCCGCTACTACTAATGGGGAGATACTCGGTAAATCCCTGAATTAATCCTAAAACAAGTGCTTCAAGCCAACTCATTACTTATCTCCTTTCTTTTTGTACATTATACCAAATATGATAGCAACAAAACCAATAAAAGAGATTGTTGGTCCTAAAACAATGCGACGCCAACTGAAAATATCGGCATTATAATTATCGGGAGTAGAACTCTCACCGCCCATAAGGGCAAACCCCAATATAACAAGGGCAAACGATATAGCAATAAGAATATAGTTTATCTTCTCTAAAGCAAACCCTTTTGAACTATTTTTTTCCATGTTATTGTTCAAATTATTAGAACTTTTATTAGAAGTTGATTTCAAAAAATTTTGAATACTCATATTAAAATTAAAATTTATGAAGCGTGAAGTTCATCCTCATCCATTGATATATATCTGTTAACAGCAAAGAATGCCGAGATTGAAGATAGCATAATACCGAGCAGTAAAACAATACCAAAAACTTGGATTAAAGTCAAAAAGTTTATTAATACGGCAAGATTTTCAAACTCGCTTACAATATAGTATGCACAACCCGAGAGCAAAATTGTAGCAATAACCGCTGCAATAATACCCTCAATAATATTCTTAATAATAAAAGGTCTTCTTATAAAAGAGGGAGTAGCACCAACAAGTTTCATAGTGCGAATAAGAAAACGTTTTGAGTATATCATTAAACGAATAGTATTGCTGATAAGAGCAAACGAAATAACCATCAAAAGAGCCGATATAGAAAGAAGAATTATCTCAGCCTTACGCAAATTATCGTTTATAACCTGAATAACATCCTTTTGGCAGATAACCTCCGAAACAATATTGCTATATTGTTTAATATCAGACTCAATCCAAGCAAGAGAGTCGGTAGAAGCATATTCAGCCGAGAGTTTAACCTCTATCGAAGATTGCAAGGGGTTAAAACCTAAAAGATCTTCAGGGTTCTCGCCAAGTTCAAGTTCCAACTCTTTAAGTGCATCATCCTTTGAAATAAATTGAACAGCCTTAACATAAGGAGCCTTGTCTAACTCTCTTTTTACATCCTCAATGCCACGTTTCGAAGCAGAATCTTTTATAACAATGGTAAAGCCCATATTCTCTTTAATATGCTTTGTGAGTTGAGTTCCAATTATCGAAAGCGATACTACAATACCCAAAAGAAACAACACAAGTGAAATACTTATAGTAGAGGTTACTTTAGCATTCCAAAACGACATTTTATGTCTATTTGTCTTTTCTCCCATTATGTTTTAACTATAGTTGAGATAAATATTTTACAAAAAGGGCATACTAACCCAAATTTTTTGCAAAAATATAAAATAATTGCGTTTTCCCTTCAAAATCGCCTTAAAACTTTTAACTAAATATAGGCAGAATATAAAAAGAGAAGAGCGAAAAGATTTCTCTTCTCGCTCTCTATCATTTAAACACTCTCTTGGTTGAGTGTATATTCAATAACTATTCACAAATAACCTTTACAACCTCATTGTTTACCTTAACCAATAACAAACCTTTAACATTCAAATTTAATGGGATAGCAATCTCTCCCCTCTCTGCTGGAGAGGGGTTGGGGGTGAGGAGTACCCTGCCCATAGCATCATAAACTGTAACTGAGTTGATACATTCGGCGTTCTCAATATATAGCACCCCATTTGAAACGTATGCTCTGGTGTTGCTCTCCTCTGCGGTACTCTCTTCCACTCCTTGCAAAACTGATTCGGGATTTACACCTTCGGCAAATGTAAAAGGTTGTATTTCTGTACCAATTGATATGTCATTTTGTTGTAAGATTTTATACATTGTTGCTTTTATTGTTCCTTTATCTGCCATCATATACCCCTCTGCATCGGTTGTACAACCATTTTCAAAATCCCAATAACCAAGCAATGACGCATCATTTAATGGAGCAATCATACTCTCTTTTACTTCTGCTTCTGATAAAGCCTTATTATAAAACTGAACTTTATCAACATAGGCATTTAATGGTGAACGTAATGCGGAAACTCCTCCTATCATAATAATATTATTCTGTACCCATTCGTATGTTTCGTAGGTTCCTTTAACTTCATATATAGAAGTACCATTCATATATAACAAAAGGGATCTATTTGTATCATAATCAAAAACAAATGAGAAATGTAACCACTCATTTACCTCAAAATTAAATGAAGACAACGTTGTCGCATCAAAACCCGATGATCCTGATGAGCGAATGGTTGTATTAAGAGTATTTTTTGAATCGTGAGGTTCTATAAAAGACCACATCCATCCATAATCTCCAAATACATATTGTTCCTCGGGATTACGAATACTCGCAAACAATGTTCCATAATTTGTATGATTAAGTTCTTTTACATTTATCCAAAACGATAGAGTAAATTTTGAATATGTATCAAAATTTAATTGCTTTGCAGGAATTCCAAAGGCATACTCACCTAGGTCTATTCCTCGAGGTTGTTCGTTATTTGCTTTGACAAATTCTATTGATAATATAAATAATACTATTAAAAATGTTAATTTAAATGTTCTCATTGTTATATCCGTTTAGTTATTTTACAATTACTTTTTGGGCATTTATATTGCCGTCAACTATTACAGCAATAATATATGTCCCTGATGCAAGAGAATATTGATATATTTCTTCCCCTGCTTGATGGGTAGAATCTGGTAATAATATTATGTCTTGAGTTGATTGTACATTAACTGCCTTTATACAATATGTACTGGTTTTGTCTAAGTCAATAGTAACTGTCACCTTTCCAACGCTTGCAGTTATTTCAACATTATCTTCATTGCTTCGTATTTTTCCTGTTTGAGGGAGTGTGTCAATTTCTTCATCTTGTAACATAGTTTTGATAAATAAACGAACATTTCCCCAAGAAGTTCTTACTACATTCCCTTCTAATGGAGAATTCATTATCCTATCCCATACCACTTTTGCTCTTGTTCCTTCTACAGATGATATATCTTTTATTAATACTACAGCAAAATAGTCTCCCTCATCAAATTTTTTATATACTTTATACTCTTCTCCTGGATTTGATAATATATAATTTATTAAACGAGGATATATGATTGAATCTTTGCAAGATTCAATACTACTATAAAATGGATTTCCCTTTATATGATCTTTCCATTGGTTATAATATTGATCAAATTTATTAATACTATATGTTGTTGGAATACTTTGTAAAATAAGAGATTTTTCTTCCTCTGTAAGTTGAACGTCTTCTATTATCATCTCTCCTTCTGCAATAGAGGAATAAACTATTCCCTCATATGAATATTGTACAGTATCTTGTCCTGGTGCCAATGTATAATGGGCTATAATTTGTCCATATGTTTTTCCACACAATGCCTCACGAGGATGAAAAAACCTATAAAAGTATGCATCTTTACTTTCCCAATCATACCCATTTGGGATACCACTATGCGGGTTTTTGACTGAAGCATGACTAATAATAGTATCATTATCTGCAGTTATTTCACCCCAAATATCTACTACAGCATTCTCATAAGTAGCTCCTTCTCTTATATAAATAGGTGAATGAGGAGGTCTTCTTGTTTTACCATAAGTATTATGAAATTCTCTATTGCTATATAATAAGTCAAAATCTTCTATTTCCAAACCTGCTAAATGATTATACATAATTCCTGCACTCCATGCATAACAATTATATGACATATTACAAGTCCCTGACTCTATAGCATCTTCATATTTTAAGGAAGGAAATCTATCGCTAATACTAGAATAAACTAAAGTATCAATATTATTCCAATAAGAATGATATAAATCACACACATCGGGATTTGTACTTTGGATATATGGCAGCATTGATGATAACGTCAAGAAGTATTGTTTTGTTGAATCTAATTTTGTTCTTATTCTGGCATTTTTCCCCCAATCAAAATAACTATTTACAGTATTTGTATCACTATAAGCCACTATTATATCACTTGTGTCAGGTCCATTTACAACTCTTTGTTTTAACCATAGCACAGGGTCAGGGGTATGTGATGCAGTTGAATCTATACTACAATTACTTACGGTAAACATATTATATATACTATCTTGGGCAGATACAACTATATTGTTGGCTAAATCTTTTCTTTTTACCTCTATTATAGTATCCTGTGATATATAACAGTTTCTGTAAAGATTACTATTATTTATTCTAATAGATGCCCATCCTTCTTCTTTTATAGTCTTTGGTTCTAAGATTAAGCAATACTCTCCTGCTACAGGTATGGTATCTTGACAATAAAGACTATGATTTGTTGTTGAAAATCTTTTTGAGTAAACAGATGGGTCTGATTTATAAAACAGATATGCATTGTAATCTACTGTACTTTCATATTGTCCAAAAACAGGGTCCCATGATGTGGGAGCATAAAAATTAGCAATAATAGGGATAGGATCTCCTTCTGAATCATATTTTTGTTCATAATATATATCAATAGTTGTTGTGTAATAATATTTCATATCTGTTTTAACTCCTGGACGATATAATGGTTGTTGAGGATCAGAAAAGTAATATCCTTCATCATCAATATATACTCTATTTTGCATATTACTCATATTATAAAATGATTTTGAGGTAGGGAATATAGTTTTTATGCCATTCCAAACCTTAATATCTCTAACAACAGGCACATCATCCCTTCCAGAGATAAATTGAACAGTATTATCTCCTTTGCTAAGGGATACTGCATTTCCTATTGTGTTAACTGACTGCCAACCATAAGTGCTAAAAGTAATGGGATTTGGAAGAGTAAAGCCATTTACTTTAAGAGTTACCGAAGTAAATGAGCCATCAGCGTACTCTCCAGGCATCATCAAAAAAGATAAATCGCAAACTTGTGCTTGTGGTGATGTTACAACAAAGGTAGCAACTCCTTTGCCGTCAATTGATGTACAACCTGTTGATTTTGCAACTACTTGATTGTTTGACGCTATTATCTCTGATGTTGTAAATAGAGATATTAGCATTACTAATAGAGTAAAAATCTTTTTCATAACAGCCTCCTTTTTTTATTAGATAAAATAATTTCTTTCGCAAGATAGTGAAAATTTTTATAAAACAAATAAATTATAAGAAAATATATAAAATATTTAAGCAATCTATTTAGTTGAAACAAAAAATAGAGACAAAAGCCTATGGCTCTGCCTCTATAACTGGGACTAAATAAAACTATTTTTATAGATATTTAAATCATTACCTTCACAACCTCATTGTTTACCTTGACAATCAACACTCCTTTGATGTCAGGGAGAGTTATTTCAACTCCCCTCTCTACTGGAGAGGGGTTGGGAGTGAGGAGCGTTCTACCCATTGCATCATAAACCTTAACTGAATTGATGCCCTCAGCATTCTCAATATATAGCACCCCAGCAGAAACGTATACTTTGGTGTTGCTCTCCTCTTTGGGAGTTTCGTTAATTCCTGATTCTTCAGTAGGGTAAAATTGTTTGCCTTTGTAGTGGAAAGAATGAAGATTGTGAGAAATCCATTCATCTGTTTCCATATTAGGTTCATCAAAATTAAACCATAACCCTCCAGTTGATCCTATTCCCTTTATCCATGAATGTGGTTCTCCAACTCCTTTTACTATTCCTGTAGCAAGAAAATGGAGACACCATGTAGAATTGTTGGTAATAGATAATGGATAGTTGTCAATATATAAACGTTCTGATACCTCTACGCTAAAATCATACATAAGAATATCCTTTTCAAAAAAACTATAATCGATATCTTCATTTTTGTAATAAGGATAACCATTATAATCTATACCTAAAATATGAGGACATATTTTTCCATCTGCATGATATATCACCTCATGAGGTCGTAAATAAACTTGTTCTCCCTCAACTCTTATTGCTCCTACATATAACTGATTTTCGGTATAGAAGTCACAAGATTTCACCTTTAAAGAATCTAATGTTCCTTCTAATGAATATAATTTAGAGTATTTCTTATTTTCTATAATTGTGTCTCCCAATAAATAATATGATTCTTTCCATGAATATTCATAAGGAGTACCATGGTAATATTCTGCCTTTTTAGATATTATCCAAACGGCATCTTCAGTAGGGAATACATCGGGAAGTTTTATATCTTCTTCTGTCTGTGCATATACAGATATATTTGAGGTTGTAAACAAAACTAACAAAACCAATTTAGATATTATTTTATCTAATCGTTTCATAATCTTTGCGTATTTAAAGTTTATAATATCTATTTAATTATTCCTTTTACCAAATTGAATATTGCTCCTTGTTCTATATCTATTTTTTGTTCTCCCTCTATTGTCATATCTATTTAACTATTCACAAATCACCTTTACAACCTCATTGTTAACCTTAACCAATAACAAACCTTTAACATTCAAATTTAATGGGATAGCAATCTCTCCCCTCTCTACAGGAGAGGGGTTGGGGGTGAGGAGCGTTCTGCCCATTGCATCATAAACTGTAACTGAGTTGACGCCTTCAGAGTTCTCAATATATAGCACCCCATTTGAAACGTATGCTTTGGTATTGCTCTCCTCTGCGCTACTCTCTTCAATGCCTGTTACAGCATCTTTTAGAACAATTCTTGTAAATGAGTTATCCTCAAATTTGCATAGAGCATCATCACTCATTAATACCCAAACAATGTTGTTGTCGCAAACGATTGAGCGAGCCTCGTGGTATCCATAGCAGTTCCACCACTTAAAGTCCTTGCCATCATATCGTAACAAGTAGTGCGATGATGTAAACCATACATTACCATCATCATCAATATCACTGCCAAAAAAATGAGCGGCAGGAATATTACTATCAGTGTCGTGCCAATAGCGAGTATGATTATGTGTTGAAGTATCGTAGTAGTATATCGCATCCCTAACAGAATACCATATATTGTTGCTCTTATCAATAGTTATTGACGGAACAAGAGTTGTGCCTTCTATAACACTTTCGCAATATGTATTACCGTTTTTATGACATAAAAGAGTATTGTACTCTCCGTAGATAAGAATCCATAGATTGTTATTGCTGTCAAACTCCATATCCATTATGGTGGGTTGCATAGTTGGAGAGTATGTATCAGGAGTATTATATCCAGCAGGGTATTCATTATATTGAGGTCCGGTATAATATCCACCAGCCGACACCCATATTGAATCGTTACAATCAAAGGCAAAGGCATATCTCACATAATCATCTTTATAAACCCCTTTACGATAATATGTTTTACCATCTTGATAATAGTAAACACCTTTATTCTTTACCGAAAACCATAACTTATTACTTTTGTCAATAGCAATGGAATGGATAACATCTTCTGTATCAAGTCCCAACTCTTCACAAACGTTATATGCCTTATCTTCCTCTTTATTATATTTTATAATACCTTTACTTGTTGCTATCCAAAGATTTTCTCCATCATTGGCAATTCTGTTAAAGTATATCGAGGTATCTAATGTTTCACTCCTTGTTGGCAAGAAGAAAAGAGATGATATAATTAATAAAAGTAAAAGTTTTGTATTCATTCTTTTGGGTGTTTATAAATGCAAATATAGTTATATTCGGATTAGATTCCAATTATATTAAAAAAACAAGAATGAATGTAAAACTATTTCTTTGCTAACTTTAAAATTTTTATATTTGCAACACTTAAAATAAATCTTTTGTTTTTCTATATAAAAGAGGTTGTATGAGCGTAAATATTCCACAGAGCAGTAAAAAGAGAGTTGTAATTGTAGGAGGAGGATTTGGGGGACTATGTCTTGCAAAAAAACTTCGCAATTCAAATTTTCAGGTAGTATTGGTCGATAAAAATAATTATCATCAATTTCCTCCGCTTATATATCAAATAGCCTCATCGGGAATTGAACCAAGTAGTATATCGTTTCCTTTTAGAAAGATATTTCAAAGGAGAAAAGATTTCTATTTCAGAATGGCAGAGGTACGCTCAATATTTCCCGAGCACAAAATAGTACAAACCTCCATAGGTAAAATATCGTACGATTATCTTGTATTGGCAGCAGGAACAACAACAAACTTTTTCGGGAATAAATCTATCGAAGAGAATGCAATTCCCATGAAGAATGTAAGTGAAGCCATGGGTTTACAGAATGCCATATTGTCAAACTTTGAAAGAGCATTAACCTGTTCAAATGAGGTTGAACGACAAGAACTCCTCAACATCGTGATTGTTGGAGGAGGAGCAACAGGAGTAGAGATTGCAGGAGCCTTATCGGAGATGAAAAACTTTGTAGTCCCAAAAGATTATCCCGATTTACCCAAAAGCCTTGTGAATATTTATCTAATTGAGGCTGGCGAGAGATTATTATCATCAATGAGTAACGAGAGTTCACTCAGTGTCGAGAACTTTTTACGAAGAATGGGAGTGAATGTGTTGCTCAACAAGATGGTAACAGAGTTTAAGGATAATAAGGTTTATCTAAAAGATGGAAGTACAATAGCAACCCGTACGTTTATTTGGGTAAGTGGAGTGGCAGGAGTCAAAATAGATAATATGCCCAAGGAGTCTGTTGGAAGAGGGAATAGAATTGAGGTAGATGCTTATAATCAGGTAAAAGGTATGAGCGATGTATTTTGTATTGGTGACCAATCCATTATGCCAGATGGTGACGAAAATTGGGTAGGAGGACACCCTCAGTTGGCACAAGTGGCAATACAACAAGGAAGTTTATTAGCAGCAAACCTCAAAAGAAAAGAGGAGGGGAAAAGCCTTAAGCCATTTAAATATAAGAATTTAGGCACAATGGCAACAGTAGGGCGTAATCGTGCAGTTGCCGAATTTAAGAAAATAAAAATGGCAGGTTTCGTGGCTTGGGTAATGTGGCTGATAGTACACCTTCGCTCAATATTAGGGGTTAGAAATAAGATAATAGTGTTCTATAATTGGGCAATAAACTATTTCACATACGGACAGTCGCTTCGCCTAATTTTATATCCCAAAAAAGCAAAAGAGGTAATGGACAGGGAGGAGCGTTTGGCATCGTTACATTGGGGCGAAGATTTAAAAACTTCGTTTAAGGATGACTCCTTGTAGTTAAAATAGTGTTAAATACTATATTTTTAACCATTTATAATAGGTGTAATTCCGCAAAAAATAACTACCTTTGCAGAAAATAGACAAAAGGGTGAGGGTTTGCCCTTTTGCCTTGTAATATTTATGTATAACGTGGAGAGATTTGACTGCTTGCAACCACTTGAAAAAATGCTAAAATCTTAATCGCTGCAAGACCGAAAATCTCCCAATTAATAGAATAAAAATAATGGGTTATTTATTTACATCAGAATCGGTATCAGAGGGACATCCCGACAAGGTAGCAGATCAAATATCAGACGCACTTCTTGATGAGTTTTTGGCTCAAGATAAAAATTCAAAAGTAGCATGTGAAACATTAGTAACAACAGGTCAGGTTGTTATAGCAGGAGAGGTAAAATCAAATGCGTATATTGACTTGATGGATGTTGCTCGCCGAGTTATAAACCGCATAGGATACACAAAGAGTGAGTATAACTTTGATGGAGATTCATGTGGTGTTTTTTCTGCAATTCACGAACAGAGTGCCGATATAAACAGAGGAGTAGAACGCAATAGCGACATAGAGCAGGGAGCAGGTGACCAAGGAATGATGTTTGGTTACGCAAGTAACGAAACCGATAACTATATGCCCCTATCGTTAGATTTATCACATAAATTGTTGATTGAACTTGCTGCAATACGCCGTGAGGGGAAAGAGATGAAATATCTACGCCCTGATGCAAAGAGTCAAGTAACAATTGAGTACGATGATAACAATACTCCTTTGCGAATAGATACAATAGTTGTATCAACACAACACGATGAGTTTGTAAAACCAGGGCAAACCATCTCTCAAGAGCAGGCCGATACAGAGATGTTAGCACAAATACGCAAGGATGTTGCCGAAATATTAATCCCTCGAGTAGTAGCAACCTTACCCGAAAGAGTAAAACTATTGTTCAAAGATGATTATAAACTGTATGTAAATCCCACAGGAAAATTTGTAATTGGAGGTCCTCACGGAGATACAGGTTTAACTGGTCGTAAAATAATTGTTGATACCTACGGTGGTAAAGGAGCACACGGAGGAGGAGCATTCTCAGGTAAAGATCCCTCAAAAGTTGACCGTTCGGCAGCATACGCAGCACGCCATATTGCAAAAAATCTTGTTGCAGCAGGAGTGGCAAATGAAGCATTAATACAATTGTCTTATGCCATAGGAGTGGCTGAGCCAATAAGCGTGTATGTAAATACATACGGGAATGCAAAGAATGGTTTAAAAGACTCTGAAATTGCGGCAAAAGTCAAAGATATATTTGACCTTCGCCCATACGCAATAGAGGAGCGATTGAAATTGAGAAACCCCATATACGAGGAGACAGCAGCATATGGCCATATGGGACGAGAGCCCAAAACAGTAGTAAAAAGATTTACCTCTCGATATACTCAAGAGATAGTACAAGAGGTAGAACTCTTCACATGGGAGAAACTTGATTACGTAGATAAAATCAAAGAGCAATTTAATATATAAGAGTTCTTCTTATTTTAAGGGCAGGATATGGATTGGAGTTTTATAACATCACAATTACCGTTAACAAACTCGGCACTAATATTTTTTATGGTGTTGACCATAATCCTTTTTGCCCCAATTATATTAGACCGATTACACATTCCTCACATAATAGGATTAATATTTTCGGGAATGGTAATAGGTCCGCATGGTTTTAATTTGCTTGAATACGATGCAAGTTTCGAGATTTTTGGTAATGTAGGATTGCTCTATTTAATGTTCCTTGTTGGGTTGGAGATGAGCATCTCTGACTTTAATAAGAATAAAAAACGGGGTATAAGTTATGGAATAATAACCTTTCTGATACCATTGCTTTCGGGATTGGTGGTGTCGCATTATATATTTGGTTTGAACTGGGTAGCATCAGCATTGCTATCAACCATATATGCTTCGCACACACTAATATCGTTCCCTATTGTAACCCGATATGGAGTAGCAAAATCTCGTTCCGTTTCAATAGCCATTGCAGGAACAGTAATTGCAGTTATAGTTGCATTGACAACAATGGCGGTGATAATAGGAATTGCTGAAGGGGGTGTAGGAGCACTGTATTGGATAAAGTTTGCAGCAGGTGTAATAATTTATGGTGCAGCCATAATATACATCTATCCTCGCCTTACACGTTGGTTTTTTAAGAAGTACAACGATAACGTATCTCAATTTATATTTATCCTGTCGTTGGTTTTTGCTGCGGCATATCTTGCCCAATTGGTAGGCTTGGTAGGAATAATAGGAGCATTCTTCGCAGGAATTATCCTAACTCGTTACATACCTGCCGTGTCGCCTTTGATGAATAGGTTAGAGTTTGTAGGAAATGCACTCTTTATTCCCTACTTTTTGATAGGAGTAGGAATGATGATAAACCTTCGAGGATTTACCTCGTGGCATAGTATATGGGTAGCACTGCTTATGACCGCAGTTGCCATAATATCAAAATGGTTGGCAGCATATATAATGCAAAAGATATTCCGATTGAACTCTTCCGAAGGGCGTATGTTATTTGGTTTGAGCAGTGCAAAAGCGGCAGCAACATTGGCGGTAGTTCTTATTGGATATGAGATGCAACTGTTTGATGCTTCAATACTCAATGGAGCAATTTTGATGATATTAATCTCTTGCACAATAAGTGCATTGTTCACCGAGCGTGCAGCAAAAGAGATAGCACTATCATCTATGAGCGAAGAGGAGAGTCCTCAAACCGAGAAACTACCTCAAAAGATATTGGTTTCAGTCTCAAATCCCATGACAGCCGACCTCTTGGTAAATATGGCAATGGTGATGAAGAATCCAAAAGTAAAGCAACCGCTATACTTCTTGAATGTGGTAAATGAGGCACGTCACGACAATCCTGCTTCAGCCAAAATATCAAACAATCTGCTCACTCACGCATCAAAGATTGCAGCGGCGGCCGACATTCAGGTAGAGACAATCACTCGTTTTTCAATGAACGTGGCAAGTGGAATTGTTCATACCATGAAGGAGAAAGGTATTTCGGAATTGCTTATAGGTATTCACCATAAGGCAAATATTGCCGACTCATTTTTTGGCTCAACAACCGAAGCAATACTTAAAGGAACAAACAAAACAGTTCTTATTGCAAAGAGTATAATACCAACAAATACTCTTACCCGAATAATAGTATATATCCCTGAGAAAGCCGAATATGAAACAGGATTTGGAACGTGGGTAAGTAGAATAGCCAACATGGCAACGCAGTTGGGATGCAAGACAATATTCTATGGCCACCGCGATACCTTAGGACAAATAAAGGGCCGATTAATTCGCAAAAAGCAGAATATTCGTGCCGAGTATCACATAATGGATAAGTGGAACGATATATTAATACTAACAGGAGTTGTTTTGGAAGATGACCTCTTTATCATTGTGTCGGCACGTCAAGCCTCGGTATCTTACTCCCCCAACTTAGACAAATTGCCATCGTTCCTTTCAAAATATTTTGCCAATAACAACTTGGTAATATTATATCCCGAACAATTTGGCGAGGTGGGAGATGTTACATACTTTAGTGATCCGTTGTCAATATCGGTGCATCAAAACCATGCCTATATAAATCGTATAAAGAAATATCTGACCTCACTCTTTAAATCCTCTCGAGCAGGAAAGTTACAATAAAATTGATACTATGAAAAGAGGTATTATAGTCATACTCCTTCTCACTCTACTAATAAATATCCTCCCCATATCGGCACAAATAGGGTACGGAGGAACACCACCGAGTTGGAATATACCAAGAACAAAACTAAAATCGCAAGAGGAGTTAAAAACAAATATAATATCCAATCCATTTACTATTGAACAACTTTTAGAAGATGAACTCCAAAGCGGAGATCTACCCGAAAGAGTGGGAATAAACCTTGCTACCCAACTGTCAGTAATTGAAGATGGAGAGTGGAGCAACATAGGGGGTGGAGAGAGAATATGTAGACTAAAAATTACCTCGCCCCACGCAACGGCAATATCGGTATATTACTCTAAATTTAAAATACCTCAAGGGGCAAAACTTTATATATATAACGAAGATCATACCCATTTGTTAGGAGCATATACCTCACAAACAAATCCCTCTGGAGGAGAGTTTGTAACAGAGTTTGTAGCAGGAGATAATTTGATTTTTGAGTATGTATCCTCTTCATCACAAACAGATGCTCCACAGATTGATATTGAAAAAATATGCTATGGATATAAGAACTTAAAGGTGTCAACCTCAGAGTTATTAAGTTGTATGGTTGATATTATGTGCAGCGAGGGAGAGGCATGGCAAAAAGAGAAAGATGGAGTAATTAAAATGGTTACTCCCATAGGCAACTACGTATATCTATGCTCTGCAACACTTTTGAACAACACCTCTGAAGATTTTACTCCATACATATACACAGCATTTCACTGTTTAGAGGGAGATGGAAAGATAGCCTCTGAGATAGAACTGCAACAGACTCTCTTCTATTTTAATTATGAGGCAACAGAGTGCGGAAGCAGTGAGATAAAAGAGACAAAGACATTAACAGGTTGTCAGTTTTTAGAGGGAAAGAGTTTGAATAGTCGTGAAGGGTTAGATCAGGCACTGCTATTGTTACGTTCCAGTTTTCCTGCATCATTAACTCCATATTTTAATGGATGGGATAGGGGAGTTACTCCATCTCAATCGGGAGTCTCTATTCATCATCCAAAGGGGGCGGTTAAGAAAATATCAACTTATATCTCTCCAGCAGTTAGTGGCACATGGCCAAGCATAGGAACGGGAGAGGGCGTAAACGGTTACTGGACTGTTGAATTTACATCAACTGCAAACGGATTTTCGGCAACGGAGGGAGGCTCATCAGGCTCACCCCTATTTAATCAGGATAAATTAGTAGTTGGCTCATTAACAGGGGGGAACTCTTCGTGTTCTTACCCTTCAGGGACAAACTATTATGGTAAGTTGCAACGTTTTTGGAAATATATATCGCACTATCTTGATCCAATCAATAGCGGAGCATTATCGCAAAATGGTATTCGCAAAGGCGAAATAGTACCTGCTCCAAGAGCATTAAATGCACAACTTGTTGATGATGCAACAAAAGTAGAACTTACATGGTTGCCATTAGATGAACAACCCTTAAACTATATAGCATATCGTAATGGCGAGATAATTGGCCATCCTACTTTAAATAGTTTTGTAGATGAAGGTGTCTATACAGGTAAGCACAACTATCAAGTCTCGGCATACTACTTAGATAGTGATTATGAGACAGCAAAAAGCAATCAAACTATTATAGAAAAGCATCCAGTAGTAACGCCCAATATAAGCAATGTTGAACGAATATCAGAAGATGATTTAGTATTAGATTGGACAATACCCCAAAGTGAACAAACAATATTTTGGGGAGATAAAAGAGCGGTGCGAAAATTGACCTTTAAAACCTCTCCTCCAATATATTTAGGGCAAATGTGGAGTGACTCTGACCTGTTGGGTATGGATGGATATGTAATTAAGCGTATTAAGACAAATTGCTTTCCGAATATAAATTATACCCTTTATATCAGACAAGGTGCAAATATATATACCCAGCAACTCCCACTCTCAATAACTGAAGATGAGAGAGAGATAACACTTGACAAAGAGTTTGTTATAAATAGCAAAGAGCCTCTCTATTGCACATTGAGGGTAAACTCAGGCTCGGGATATTTAATAATGACTGACGGAGATAAGATAATAGAGGGCAAAGGAAACGTAGTATCTACAAATGGCTATGATTGGCAAAATACCGATACAAAAGGGAATATCTCAATAAAAGCGGTTATATCTCCACCCTCAGCAACGTTTAAGGGTGTAGAAGATGTATCCAAGTTTGACCATATTGAGGTATATTCATCACTGCCCGTACTTTTTAATTCGCCCAAACAGTATAATCTATATCGTAATAATGAGTTGGTAGCAACACTATCGGGAAAGGTCTCAAAATATACAGACAAAGACCTTATACAGGGCAAAAACTATGAATATAAATTGGAGGCAGTATATGCCGATGGAGAGAAAACTATAAGCACTCCTTACAATTTTTATTTAAGTGATAAGAGTTACACCGCACAAATAGAGGAGTTGAGAGTAAATGGTCAGGCACTTGCCTCTTCAGTACGTAACCAATTTAATTATGCTGCCACATGTTCTGACGATTTTGTTGATATAGAGGTTGTTGCTAAAGATAACGGAACGGTTATTATTGCAGGGGATGAACAATCGCGTTATATAACGGATATATTGCCGGGAGGAAAATATATAGTACCAATAACAATAATATCTGAAAGCAATGAGAGTAGAGCAGAGTATCAACTAAACATATATAAATTACCACAGGAGGTAATCATAAAACGTTGGGATGATGTTCTCGCAATAGTTAACAGTCCAGAGAACAACGGAGCATTAAACTTTGTTGAATATGAGTGGTATATGAATGGCGAGAGGCTACCCTTTACAACTCCTTATATATCACTGCCCAAAACTGCCAATGCACAAGACCTGTTCTCGGTAAAGGTAAAAACTGAGGAGGGTATAGAGTTAAAAAGTTGTGAAATGAGTTTTGAGTCAACAGATAGCACTATACTTCTATATCCTACAATGGTTGAACAGGGCGGAAGCGTAACAATAAACATAACAACCCCCGAACCATGTAATATAACCGGTACCCTTGCAAATAGTACAGGGCAGGTGCAACCAATTACATTAAAAGTAGGAGATAATGTAATAGAGGCACCTAGAACATCGGGAACTTATATAGTTAATATTCAACTCTCAAATGGAGTGAATAAGAGTCTTAAATTTATGGTAAAATAGAGATTTATGAGAAGGTGTTTATTAACATTGATGCTACTGGTATCTTTTATATCACTCCTTTCGGCTCAGAATATACGAAACAATATTACGTTAGAGTTGACAGGAGGAGCCTCCCCTTTTGCCTATAAAACCAATTTCGGAGATAGAAAAGGTTTGGCAGGAACATCGGCAGCAATAAAATATCACTATAACCTCGACTGGAATTGGAGTATAGGATTG
This sequence comes from Bacteroidales bacterium, assembly GCA_015061035.1. Taxonomy (GTDB): domain Bacteria; phylum Bacteroidota; class Bacteroidia; order Bacteroidales; family G3-4614; genus Caccoplasma_A. The sequence goes on along the minus strand of SUXK01000003.1, from coordinate 38,429 downwards.
GGAGCAGAGATAAAAATGTATCAGTCATCTGTGCGTTTCGATTCATTCTCTGATAGTTATCAAACTTCGGCAAACTCACTAATATCAGGAGGTGCTGATATAATGACATTCTCTTACAACTATAAAAACTTAGAGGAGCGACAAAGAGCATTGTACGTGAATCTTCCAATATATGCACAATACAGGTTTGACAGTGGAGTCTATCTCAGACTGGGAGCAAAAGTTGGTGTTCCAATAAAAAGTGGTAGCGAAATATATTTTGAACAACTTACAACAAAGGGATATTTCTCTTATGAGAATATAACATACGATAACCTTCCTCAGCATGGATTTGGAACATACTACGACACTGAGGTTGATAAGGAGTATGATATGAGAGTAAACGCATCAATATGTGCCGAGGTGGGGTGGACTTGGGATTGGAGTGAACAATATATCCTCTATCTTGGAGTGCATGGAGAGTATGGCTTATGTAACCTCTATAAACAAAAACTCCTTGCACCTCAATTACAATATGAGAACGGCGAGTTTAATTACACTCCTATATGGGGTGCTAATATACAGAGCAATGCCGGTAGAGTGCCAATAACAGGTGATAGAGTAGGTAGTTTTGCCATAGGATTAGTAGTACGATATTCATTTGGATTTTAGATATAAATAGGTAAATTACACACTCAAAAAAAGATTAAATAGAGAGGTTGATTTTTTGAAAATCATACCCTCTATTTTTTTGTGATTTTGCAATAAATTTTGTATCTTTGTAAGTGTATAAATTGTGCCTTAAGAAAAGGATTGAAAATTTATTATGTAGCAATTCCAATAGGAGTGGCACACAAAACAAAGAACTTAATTTTAAATAAAAATGTCAGAAGAAAAACTTGATAACAACGAAAACTATTCGGCGAGTAGTATTCAGGTGCTTGAAGGATTAGAGGCAGTACGTAAACGCCCTGCCATGTATATTGGAGATATAAGCACAAAAGGTTTGCACCACCTTGTATATGAGGTAGTGGATAACTCAATAGATGAGGCTCTTGCTGGATACGCAAGCAATATATACGTAACAATTAACGAGGATAACTCTATAACTGTTGAGGATGACGGTCGTGGTATTCCAGTTGATATGCACGAGAAAGAGGGTAAATCGGCCCTCGAAGTTGTATTAACAGTGTTACACGCAGGAGGTAAATTCAACAAAGACTCTTACAAAGTATCAGGAGGATTACATGGTGTGGGAGTATCTTGTGTCAATGCCTTGTCAACATACCTTAGAGCAGAGGTGCGTCGTGATGGAAAGGTACACGTACAGGAGTACTCTAAAGGACACCCACAAACAGATGTTCAAATTGTAGGAGAAACTGACAAAACTGGAACAATCGTAACATTCTTGCCCGATGATACAATCTTCACAGATACAGTATATCAATTCCAAATATTGGCTGGTCGTTTAAGAGACTTGGCATTCTTGAATGCGGGAATACATTTGACATTAACAGACAAACGCGAAATAGATGCTGAAGGAAACGCAAAGTGCGAGCATTACTACTCGGCAGACGGACTAAAAGAGTTTGTTCAATATGTAGATAGTTCAAAAGAGCATCTATTTGAAGATATTATCCACATCAACACAGAACGACAAGGAGTGCCTGTTGAGGTTGCTATGACATATAACACTTCATACAACGAAAACCTCTTCTCATACGTAAACAACATCAATACCATTGAGGGAGGAACGCACGTAGCAGGATTCCGCCGAGCATTAACTCGTACCCTTAAGAAATATGCCGAAGACTCTAAAATGTTAGAGAAGGTAAAGGTTGAGATTAGTGCAGAGGACTTTCGTGAGGGTTTAACAGCCGTTATCTCTGTAAAAGTAATGGAACCTCAGTTTGAGGGACAAACTAAAACCAAACTTGGAAATAGTGAGGTTAGTGGAGCAGTTGATGTAGCAGTAGCAGAGGCATTGGGTAACTTCCTTGAGGAGAATCCCAAACAGGCAAAAATGATTGTTGACAAAGTTGTTCTTGCAGCACAAGCACGTCATGCAGCACGTCACGCACGTGAGATGGTACAACGCAAATCACCTCTCTCAGGAGGCGGACTTCCCGGTAAGTTGGCAGACTGCTCAAAACGCGATCCTCAACTATGTGAGATATTCCTTGTGGAGGGTGACTCTGCGGGAGGTACAGCAAAGAGTGGACGTGACCGTAACTTCCAAGCAATACTGCCTTTACGTGGTAAAATTTTGAACGTAGAGAAAGCGATGCACCATAAAGTTCTTGAGAGCCAAGAGATACGCAACATTTATACAGCGTTAGGTGTAACAATAGGAACAGAAGATGACAGCAAAGAGGCAAATATCAGTAAACTACGTTATCACAAGATCATTATCATGACCGATGCCGATGTTGATGGTAGCCACATTGCAACATTGATTATGACCTTCTTCTTCCGCCATATGCGCCCATTAATTGAGAATGGATACCTATATATTGCAACACCACCACTATATTTGTGTAAAGCAAAAGCAGGAAAAGTTCAAGAGTATTGTTGGAACGAGATGCAACGTGAACAGTTCTCGCTTAAATATAATGGAGAGATATCAACTCAGCGATACAAAGGTCTTGGAGAGATGGACGCACAACAACTTTGGGAGACAACTATGGACCCAGAGAATCGTACACTCCGTCAGGTAACAATAGAGAATGCTGCTGAGGCAGACAGAATATTCTCAATGTTGATGGGAGAAGATGTACTTCCACGAAAAGAGTTCATCGAGAAAAATGCAACATATGCAAATATCGATGCCTAATTGAGACTAAAATAGATACTAAACAAAAATGCGGTGTGTCATTGACATACCGCATTTGTTTGTATTAGGTATAAAACTTTATTTCACAAACTTAAACTTATCTACATCGAAAAGTCCCTTTGCAGTTAGTTTAAGAGCAGGTATAACGGGGAGTGACATAAACGCTAAAGTCATAAGCGGAGAGGTAAGAGAGCATCCTAACTCTTTAATCTTATTGTGAAGAATCATATACTCTTCCGATACCTCATCAATAGACTTGTTCGACATTAAACCTCCCACAGGAAGAGGTAGAGAATATATCTGTCTGCCATCCCAAACAGCCATTCCTCCTTTCATCTCCACAATAGCATTAACAACCTTAGCAATTGACTCATTATCATATCCAGCGACAGTTATATTGTGGCTATCATGACCAACAGTAGAACCAAATGCTCCATATCTTAAGTTTAATCCTTCAATAAGGGCAGTAGTAGGTTTTGCCCCTTTTTCGTATCGATTATAACATATAATCTTATTCAATCGCTCAGTAACGTCATTTATGGTTAAATGCTTTGTGTAGAGCGAATCCTCAATAATTCCTATAATATGTTTATTGTCTGGCTCTGAAATATCGGCAATCTCTATTGCCTCAGCCTCAAAACTATTTACGCACTCATCTGATAGAGAGAATTCAAGATCTGAAACCTTCTCCCCTTTAATATACGAAGCCTCAACCTTAAAATCTGATAAGTTGTTCACAATAATAAAATCTGCATCATCACCCTCTCTTAATAGCCCAATAGGAATATTATAATGCTCAACGGCATTAAGAGTTGCAGCCTTTAATACATTAAATATATTACAACCACATTTAACGCTCTCTTTGACCATTCTGTTAATGTAACTTTTTTTAAGGTCGTATGCCTTATAGTCATCGGTACATAATAGTACGGAGTTAGGATACTTGTCAATAAGAGGCGTAAGCGTGTTTAAAGATTTTGCCGAACTGCCTTCGCGTATCTGTATCATCATACCTTCGGCAATCTTATCTTCAGCCTCTTTAAGAGTTGTCGCTTCGTGGTCGGTAGAGATACCCATCTTTACATAGTGTTTCAAATTCTCTCCCGATAAACCGGGGGCGTGTCCGTCAATAGGTTTGCCAACCGCCTTTGCAGCCTCTAATTTAGCCACAACCTCGCTGTTTTTATATAAGACGCCAGGAACATTCATCATTTCGCTAAGAGCAATATATCTGTCGCTCTTGATAAGTTCAGCAGTTGTAGAGGCATCAATAACACCACCAGCAGTGTCAAAATCAACCGCAGGAACGCACGAAGGAAGTGAGTAAAATATCTTCATAGGTGTTTTATCTGCACATCTGCACATATACTCAAGTCCCTCAACTCCACACACATTTGCAATCTCATGGGGGTCGCTAACCGAAGCCAATGTTCCATGATTTAGAGCATTACGACCAAACTCAATAGGGTTTAACATTGAACTCTCAATATGGCAATGAGAGTCAATAAATCCAGGCATAATAAAACTTTGAGAGTTATCTATGTGACCGTTTACTCTCTCAATAGAGGAGATTTTACCCTCCTTGACGGTTATTGTGGCAGGGTAAACCTCTTGGCTGTGAACATCAACCAAATTACCGCTTATTATATATTCCATCATCTTTATAAATTATCTTTAATTACAAAAGGGTGCTTCAAAACTATTTTGACACACCCTCTTTAACTATTATATAACTTTTAATGAATTATCTAATAGGATGATATTCAACGAACGCCTCAATAGCCTCGTACGAAGCCAAACCTAATTTTGAATATAGTTCGGCAGTTGCTTTATTTCTATCCTCAGCCCTTTGCCAGAACAGACGCTCATCATTACCAAGGAATGGAGCATTCTCCATTTGCGATTGGTGTTTAAGAATTGAGTTACGTTTTTGTCTAAGTTCCTCAGGACTGATAGGTACTGCCATTTCAATGTAGTCAATATCCCACTCTGCCCAAGCGCCGCGATACATCCATACTTTACAATTCTTCATCCATTCTTCATCCTTAACCTCATCAATAGCCGCAAGAACAGCATCCAAACAAACGCGGTGTGTTCCATGTGGGTCTGCAAGGTCTCCTGCAACAAACATTTGATCGGGTTTAACATCAAGAAGAAGTTTTTTAACAATATCAACGTCTGCTCTTCCCAATGTTCCCTTTTTAATAGTTCCTGTTTCGTAGAAAGGAAGTGCTAAGAAGTGAACATTTTCGGGTTTAACTCCAACGTATGAGCAAGCAGTACGAGCCTCTGCTTTACGAATCATACCCTTCATATATCGAGCCTCAGGAATATCCATGTCGCCATCCTTCTTAGCGGCAACCGATGCAGTGATTGCATCAAGACGCTCTTTGATACCAGGAGTGGCAAATTCAAACTCCTCAGCAATGCTATTCATAAGCATAACATATCGCATCATATCCTCATCTCCAACCGCAATATTTCCTGATGTTTCGTAAGCAACATGAACATCATGTTTTTGATTAACCAAACGTTGCAAAGTTCCGCCCATTGATATAACATCATCATCGGGGTGAGGGCTAAACACAATAACTTTCTTTGGATAAGGTTTTGCACGTTCTGGACGATAAGTATCATCGGCATCTGGTTTACCTCCAGGCCAACCAGTAATAGTGTGTTGAAGGTCGTTGAAGATTTTAATATTAACCTCGTAAGCCGATTTATAAAGAGCAAGTAACTCGCTTAATCCGTGATCGTTATAATCTTTGTTTGTAAGTTTAAGGATAGGCTTGCCTGTAACGTGGCATAACCAAACAATTGCTCTACGAATAAGTTGATCGGTCCACTCGCATGATGAAACCAACCATGGTTTGCTAATACGAGTAAGTTTCTCGGCTGCTGCAAGGTCAACAACAAAACGAGCATGTTTTACAGTTTGTAAGAAACTTGCAGGAACAGCATCATCAATAGGACCTTCAACAGCCTTTTTAAGACTTGAAGCAACCTCTTCGCCCCATCCTACAACAAAAGTCTCTTTTGCATTCAATAGAGTAGATATGCCCATTGTAATAGCACTTGTAACACCTTTATCGTTAGTTTGGAAAACTTTTGAAACAGTATTTTGAGAATCTTTGCTCAATAACATTAAACGTGTAGTAGAACTCAATTGAGAACCGGGTTCGTTAAACGAAAGAGCCCCTGCACGACCAAGTTCAAGAAGAGTAATATCTAAGCCTCCAAACTTAGCAATTGTTTCTTCATATTGTTTGCAAAACTCAAACACATTATCAGAAGCCTCAGGAGAGAATACATTTTCGGGATTAATATCAACTTTGTCGATAAAGATCTCTTTCAATATGCTCAAAGAACTCTTTTCTCCTTCAATAGCGGGATAAAATTCTGCAACATTGAAAATAATTGTATTTGCGAAACTGAAGCCATTTGCTTTATGCATCTCTACCAATTCGCTATAAACTGAGTGAGAACCTAATCCCCATCCAAGAGCCATAACGCATTTGCGATTTTCAGCATTACATTTCTCAATAATAGCCGCAATCTTTCGTGCTACGTGAGCCGCACCACCATCTACACTCTCAAACACTTCGGTATAAACCTTTTCAAATCTGGTTAAGGCTGTAAGCTCAAGAACATTATCAGGAGCATAATATCTCTTTGGAACTCTATCCAATTTAATTTGAGAACTTAAGTTTGTTTTCATAATTTAAAATATTTAGTAAAAAATTTATCAATATAATTTGCACCCATGTGCAACAAACAAAATTATATTTTAAAAAATTTAATTCAAAACTTTTCGGAAATAAAATTAATTAAAAGGAGTAAAAAAAATAGAAATAGAAATTTTATCCCAAAATAAAAAAAATAGTGCAATAAATATCCCTCTCTTTAAGATTTTAATTTATACCTTTGTAATTCAAGTGTACTTAACTTAGGAAAAGAGTGTATAAAGCATAAGCGATAGAAATATATAACATAATATTAACAACCATAAAAATTAAACAATTATGAGACTTATTATTCAACCCGATTACGCAAACGTATCGCAATGGGCAGCAAATTATGTTGCATCTCGTATTAACGCATTTGCTCCAACCGAGGAAAAACCATTTATTTTAGGATTACCAACAGGATCATCTCCTCTTGGAATGTACAAAGCACTTATTGAGTTGAACAAAAAAGGAGTAGTATCATTCAAGAATGTAATCACATTCAATATGGATGAGTACATTGGATTACCAAAAGATCATCCCCAAAGTTATCACTCTTTCATGTGGAACAACTTCTTCAACCACATCGATATTAAACCTGAGAACGTAAATATTCTTAATGGAAATGCCGAAGATCCCGAAGCAGAGTGTAAAGCATACGAAGAGAAAATGGCAAAATTAGGAGGAATTGACCTATTCTTAGGAGGAATTGGACCTGATGGACATATTGCATTCAACGAGCCAGGCTCATCATTAACTTCACGCACAAGAATTAAGACTCTTACAACAGATACAATAATTGCAAACTCTCGTTTCTTTGACAACGATGTAAACAAAGTTCCCAAAACAGCATTGACAGTAGGAGTTGGAACAATTATGTCAGCAAAGAGCGTTTTGATTATTGTTAACGGTCACAACAAAGCACGTGCTTTGAAACACGGAGTAGAGGGAAGTGTATCTCAAATGTGGACAATCAGTGCATTACAACAACACGAAAAGAGCATCATAGTTTGTGATGAAGATGCTACTGCTGAGATAACAGTAGGAACATACAAATATTTCAAAGATATTGAAAAAGATAATTTAAATCCTGACTCTTTACTATAATAAAATAGTAAAACAGATAGAATAGATTAACCCGTAGAATGAGAAAAAAAATATTAATAACAGGGGCAGGAGGTTTTATAGGGAGTTATTTAGTAGAGGAGGCCCTAAAACAAGGATTTGAGGTTTACGCAGGAGTGCGAGCCTCAACAAACCTTGAATATCTGCAAGATGAAAGAATAAATTTCATAACACTAAATTTTGCAGATAAGGAGCAACTTACAAAAGAGATAGAGGAGTTTGCTCAAATAAATGGCAAGTGGGACTATATTGTTCACAATATGGGCATAACAAAAACATTGGACCATTTCATGTTTGACAAAATAAACTTCTCGTATCTTAAAACATTTGTAGATGCTCTTATCGCAACCAGTAATGTCCCTGAAAGGTTTGTCTATATGAGCAGTCTTAGTGCTTGGCGTTCCGACACAAAAGAACTATATCATATCGATGACAAAGATCATCCATATCCCTCTTCGGCTTACGGAAGAAGTAAATTCCGAGGAGAGTTATATTTACGCTCCTTAAAGAATTTTCCTTTTATAGCAATGCGTCCAACAGGAGTGTATGGACCACGAGAGAAGGACTATTTTGAGATGATAAAACTCATAAAAAACGGGTTAGACATAACAGTAGGATTTGAACAACAATATCTTACATTTATATATGTAAAAGATTTGGTAAAAGCAGTATTCCTCGCCCTCGAAAAAGGACGTGATGGCGAGGGATACTTCCTAACCGATGGCGTAGAGTATTATACACAAAAAGATTTCAGAAAGTTGGTTTCAAAAGCCCTTGGAAAGAAATTTGTATTACCATTAACAGTTCCATTGGGATTGGTAAAGATGGTGTGTAATATGAGTGAAAAATTTGCAAGTAGCAAAAGTGTACCTGTATTAAACAAGGATAAATTTCAAATACTAAAACAACGAAACTGGACCTGCGACACCTCAAAAGCCGAAAATGATCTTGGCTACGTTGCCGATTATAACCTTGAAAAAGGAATAAACGAGTGCATAGAGTGGTATAAAGAGAATGGATGGCTTTAGTAATCAAACAAAAGATTGCAAAAGTTGCCGCATAAAATATGCGTTATGGTTTACAAATATGATTTTTTGGTAATAGGTTCTGGCATAGCTGGAATGAGTTTTGCCTTAAAAGTAGCAGAAAAAGGCAGGGTAGGAATAATATGTAAAACAGGCATAGAGGAGGCAAACACCTTTTATGCGCAAGGAGGTATAGCATCAGTGACAAAACCCACTGATAACTTTGAGAAACATATTGAGGATACCCTAATTTGTGGAGGAGGATTGTGTAACCGCCAAGCAGTAGAAAAGGTTGTAAGAGAAGCCCCTGCGCAAATTGAGGAGTTAGTAAATTGGGGAGTAAATTTTGACAGAGATGAGAAGGGAGGATTTGACCTTCATCGTGAAGGCGGACACTCAGAGTTTCGCATCCTTCATCATAGGGATAATACAGGTCAAGAGATACAAGACAGCCTTATCAGGGTAATAAAACGTCATCCCAAGATAGAACTCTTTGAAAACCATTTTGCAGTAGAGTTAATAACACAACACCATTTAGGACAAGAGGTGACACGTCAAACACCCGATATAACCTGTTATGGAGTATATGTACTTGACCAGAAAAGTGGCAAGGTAGAAACATTCCTCTCAAAAACAACCATCATAGCAACAGGAGGTGTAGGAAACGTATACAAGACCACCACAAACCCAACAGTGGCAACAGGCGATGGAATAGCAATGGTATATCGTGCAAAGGGCGAGGTACAGGATATGGAGTTTATCCAGTTTCACCCAACAGCACTATATAACCCCGGTGAGCGTCCAAGTTTCTTGATAACCGAAGCAATGCGAGGATATGGCGGAGTATTGCGAACAAAAGATGGTAAGGAGTTCATGCAAAAATATGATGAGCGAAAATCCCTTGCCCCACGCGATATAGTAGCCCGAGCAATAGACAACGAGATGAAGATGCGAGGTGAAGATTGCGTCTATCTTGATGTAACCCACAAAGATGCACAAGAGACTCGCGAACACTTCCCCAACATATACAGCAAGTGTCTATCACTCGGAATAGACATCACAAAAGACTATATCCCGGTGGCACCAGCGGCACACTATCTATGTGGAGGAATAAAAGTAGATTTGAATGCCTGTTCATCAATAAAAAACCTATATGCCTTTGGCGAATGTGCATGTACAGGACTACATGGAGGAAACCGTTTGGCATCAAACTCATTAATTGAGGCGGTAGTCTATGCCGATGCGGCAGCACGTCATGCAACGGAGGCAATACAAAATATCACACTTAGAGAGGATATTCCAGAATGGAACGATGAAGGAACAACCCAACCCGAAGAGATGGTATTGATAACACAGAGTCTGAGGGAGGTAGAGCAACTAATGTCGGCATACGTTGGTATAGTACGTTCCGACTTACGCCTACAAAGAGCATTAGACCGATTGAATATCCTATACAAAGAGACCGAAAATCTGTTCCAGCGTTCAGTAGTAACAAGTCAAATATGCGAGTTACGCAATATCATAAACGTAGGATACCTTATAATTAAACAAGCAATGGCTCGTAAAGAGAGCGTAGGATTGCATTATACCATAGACTATCCACCAAAGGGATAGTTATCAGTTTAAATATCATATAAACTACTAAAATGAATTAACAATAATGGGGTGCATAAAAAATACACCTCATTATTGTTAATTTATAAAATAAATCCCTTTCAAAACCAAACAATTCGCTAAAAATTTGTATCTTCGCAGTTAAGCAAAATTTATACTCATTATGGCAGAAGACAACGAAATAAAAAAACAGGAAGTCAGTTACGACGGTGAAGATATTAAAACCCTCGATTGGAAAGAGCATATACGCCTGCGACCAGGAATGTATATCGGAAAGTTGGGCGATGGCTCACACTCTGATGACGGAATATATGTACTTCTAAAAGAGGTAATGGATAATGCCATAGATGAGTATATGATGGGCTTTGGTACTCAAATAGAGGTGAACATCACTGAAAACAGCGTTGAAGTTCGCGACTATGGTCGAGGCGTTCCACTTGATAAGGTAAAAGATGTATCATCAAAGATGAATACAGGAGCAAAGTATGACTCAAAAGCCTTCAAAAAATCGGTAGGATTGAACGGAGTAGGTATAAAAGCGGTAAACGCTCTATCAACAAACTTCAGAATAGTAGCCTATCGCGATGGAGAATGCAAAGAGGTAGCATATGAAAAAGGCTCGGTAGTAGTTGATGCACCAATTGCACCCACAACAGAGAAAAACGGAACATTAGTACAGTTTACCCCTGACAATGATGCCAAGATATTTGGTAATTACTCATTTAACGAGGAGTATGTAGAGAACCTTCTAAAGAACTACTCATATCTAAACAGCGGACTATCAATATATTTGAATGGACGTAAGTTCTACTCAAAGGGAGGACTATTAGACCTTTTGAACGACAAGATGACAGCCGAGCCACTATATCCCATAATACACCTTAAGGGTGACGATATAGAGGTTGTAATAACACACTGCGACCAATATGGCGAGGAGTACTACTCATTTGTGAACGGACAGCATACAACACAAGGGGGAACACACCTGTCGGCATTCCGTGAGGCAGCAACGCGCACCATAAAAGAGTTCTTCAATAAAAACTTTGAGTTCTCTGATATTCGCAACGGAATGGTTGCCGCAGTAAGTATAAAAGTAGAGGAGCCAGTATTTGAATCACAAACAAAAACAAAGTTAGGCTCAAAAGATATGGGACCTGACGGACCAACAATAGGAAAATTCCTGAACGACTTTTTAAAGAAAGAGTTGGATAACTACCTTCACCGACAAACCGAAACTGCCGAACTGATGCTAAAAAAAGTACAGGAGTCGGAGAAGGAGCGTAAGGCCATAGCAGGAGTAACAAAGTTAGCCAGAGAACGCTCTAAGAAGGCAAACCTGCACAATAAAAAACTAAGAGACTGCCGTATCCATTTAAGCGATACAAAAGGCGAAGATCGCGAAAAATCAACACTTTTCATAACAGAGGGAGACTCAGCATCAGGCTCAATAACAAAGAGCCGAAATGCCTTAACCCAAGCAGTATTCAGTTTGCGAGGAAAACCCCTGAACTCATACGGACTAACCCGAAAAGTAGTATATGAGAACGAGGAGTTTAACCTACTACAAGCAGCCCTCGATATAGAAGACGGACTTGAAGGCCTACGTTACAATAGGATAGTGATTGCAACCGATGCCGATGTTGACGGAATGCACATAAGAATGTTGCTGTTAACATTCTTCTTGCAGTACTTCCCCGAACTTGTAAAAAAAGGGCACGTATATATATTGCAAACACCACTTTTCAGAGTACGAAACAAAAAAGAGACATACTACTGCTACACCGAAGAGGAGCGATTAGCAGCAATAGAGAAGGTAGGAGCGCATCCAGAGATAACCCGATTTAAAGGACTTGGAGAGATCTCAGCCTCAGAGTTTGCAACCTTTATAGGCCCTGATATGAGGCTCGATCCAGTAACTCTAAACAAACAAGATTCAGTATCAGAGATGTTAGAGTTCTACATGGGTAAGAACACAATGGAGCGTCAGAATTTTATCATAGATAACTTGGTAACAGATGAAGAACTCTCATAAAACACTACTCTTCCCAGGAAGTTTTGATCCCTTTACCATAGGGCATAAGTGGATAGTTGATAAAGCCTTAGAGATAGCCGATAAGGTTGTAGTGGCAATAGGTATAAACGAAAATAAGAGAAGAACATTTGCCGTTGAAGATGTAGCGGAGAAGATAAAAAAAGCGTATGCACAAGATTTGCGAGTTGAGGTAATAACCTACAAAGGGCTAACCATTGACATGGCCAAAGAGATAGAAGCCACAGCAATAGTCAGAGGAGTACGCTCAACCATAGATTTTGAGTATGAGAAGAACATAGCCGACATCAATCGAGAGTTGTCGGGCATAGAGACCATACTACTGTTTACCCACCCAACACTATCGCACGTAAGTTCATCAATGGTGCGAGAATTAAACCATTTTGGGTACGACATATCAAAATATATACCATAACAAAAAACAACTATGAAAAAGATACTATATCCCATATTACTACTATTTGTTATACAAGGAGCATTTGCACAGTTAAACCAAACCGAAGGCTCAAAAAAACTATCGTTGGTGAACTATGCTATAAATAATCTGTATGTAGATACAGTAACCGAGTCACGAATAGTAGAGGCTGGAATAAGAGCAATGTTAGAGGAGTTAGATCCACATTCAGCATATCTCACTGCCGAGGAGGTACAAGAGAGTAACGAAGAGTTAAACGGAAACTTTGATGGAGTAGGCATCCAGTTTATGATGCAAAAAGACACCTGCTATATAATACAAACCATAGCAGGAGGACCATGCGAAAAGGTAGGCATATTAGCAGGCGACAGAATAATATTCATCAATGATACCTTAGTGGCGGGAGTAAAACTAACCGCTAACGACATTAAAAAACGCTTGAGAGGATTGAGGGGAACAACAGTAGATGTTTTGATAAAACGAGCAGGAGAGAAAGGTCTGTTGCCCTTCCGCATAACACGCGATCAGATACCAGTTCATAGTGTAGATGCCTCATATATGGTAGCAAAAAATGTAGGGTATGTAAAGTTAAGCCGTTTTGCAGCAACAACATTCGATGAATTTGTAGAGGCAATAGTTCCAATGATACGCCTAAACCGTATGAGGAACCTCATAATTGACCTTCAAGGCAACGGAGGAGGCTATCTATCGGCAGCCGTTGGATTGTGTAATATGCTATTGGATGAGGGCAATATGATAGTATATACCCAAGGAAGAAATGCTCCACGACAAGAGGAGTTTAGTGGCGAGAAGGGAGTATTCCGCGAAGGCAAGTTGGTAGTACTTGTAGATGAAGCCTCAGCCTCAGCCTCTGAGATACTTGCAGGAGCAGTACAAGATTGGGACAGAGGAGTAATAGTAGGTCGCCGCACCTTTGGAAAGGGATTGGTACAACGCCCACTACAAATGCCTGATGGCTCAATGTTGCGACTAACAGTAGCAAAATACTACACACCAACAGGTCGTTCAATCCAACGCTCATACAGCGAAGGCAACAAAGCATATCGCAACGATATATTAGATAGATACAAACGCGGAGAGATGATCTCTCCCGATAGCATCCACTTTGTAGATTCGTTGAAATATACCACACTGAAAAACGGCAGAACAGTATTTGGTGGCGGAGGAATAATGCCCGACTGTTTCATACCCCTTGACACAAGCAACTATACCGACTATCATAGAGATATAGTAGCAAAAGGAATAATGCCACAATTAGCAGCAGAGTATTCCGAGAAGAACAAGCAAGAGATACTCTCCCTTTACCGCCGAGAGAAAAACTTCATTGAAGAGTATCAGGTGAGCGACTCACTAATGACACAACTCACAAACTTGGCAACTCAAGAGGGAATAGAGTATAAAGCAGAAGAGTACGAAACCTCAAAAGAGTTGATCTCGTTACAGATGAAAGCCCTTATAGCACGAGACCTATATGAGCAATCATCATACTATAAAGTGATAAATACAGGAGCAAACCCAGCCCTCACACGAGCATTAGAGATAATAGTAAACGATGAGGAGTATGACGCACTACTCGGGAATAAAGGAAAAGAGAAGAAGAGATAGAACTATACTCAAATAAAAAACAATAAAACCAATAACCGAAAGTATTAATAACCTTTAGGCATAACTCTAAATATACACAAGTAATTGTCTATCAATACATATAAAGGAAATAGGAGGTTTTCAGAACTACACAAACGAATTCCTTAATAATTAAACTAATTTCATATCATACTTTAATACATACAAAAAGTATCATTTTATTAGGTTTTTTACCAGATATCGGGTATCTTTGTGGGTGTTCAGATATAATATACGAAGGCATATAATGGAAAAGTTTACATTTATCGACTTATTTTGTGGTATAGGTGGTTTCCATCAGGCAATGGTAGATTTAGGGGGAGAGTGTGTCTACGCTAGTGATATAGATGCAGATTGTCGTAAAACTTACGAGCGAAATTATGGTATTAAATCTGATGGTGATATTACAAAAGTAGACGCTGCTGATATTCCTCAACATGATGTATTATGTGGAGGTTTCCCTTGTCAGGCATTTTCAAAGGCAGGTAAGAGATTAGGATTTGCAGATGAAACAAAAGGTACTCTATTCTTTGATATATGTAGAATTCTTAAACATCACATGCCTAAGTATGCATTGTTAGAAAATGTAAGAAATCTTGCAAGTCATGATGGAGGTAACACTTGGCGAGTAATTCACGATACACTTGAGGAATTGGGCTACAATGTAATTGACGAACCTGTTATTTTCAGTCCACATTATATAGGAGTACCTCAACATCGAGAACGTGTATTCATTATGTGTGTAAGAAAAGACATAGGTAAGTTACCACCATTTTACTTCAATATAGATAAGATACCGACTTGCAGTATTGATGACATTTTATTAGATGATTCTGAAATTGAAGATTTAAAGTCATATCAGTTAAAAGACCACCAAATAGAATGGATAGACAATTGGAATGAGTTTATTCAGAACATAAAATGTGATAAGTTGCCGGGATTTCCTATATGGGCTGATTGTCTATGTCCTCTTGAAGAAAATCCATTCTTTGATGAAATGGATAGACTTCCTAAGTGGCAGTATAATTTTATTATAAAGAATAATGAGTTGTGGGAGAACAACAAAGAATTTTTATCTAGATGGTTGCCAAAAGCGAAAAAGAATAAAAACTTCTTTGGAGCGAAAGCTAAATTGGAATGGCAAGTTGGTCATATTGATAACCCTAATATCTGGGAGCATATTATGCAAATTAGGCCTTCAGGTTTGAGAGTAAAACAAGGGACTTATTTCCCGGCATTAGTTGCAATTACCCAAACATCTATTGTGGGAAAAAGAAAACGATTCTTAACACCAAGAGAGTGTGCTAGGTTGCAGAGTTTTCCTGATACATTCCAATATGATGTTAAAAAACCACAAGCATATAAACAATTTGGGAATAGTATTAATGTTGCTTTGGTAAGTTTTTTTGCAAGATATATGTTTGGAGACAAAGAACTACAACATCAATATTCTCGGGCAGTTCAATTTCCACCAAACGAGCGACAGCAAACATTATCACTATTTCCTGATATGGATAATTAAAGTATTGCGAGAGCAATACTTTTTTATTTTAATGATACTTATTGTAGGTTTTTATTATGCGAAAAGAAGAATTGGTTAAACTCGGCAAAATTGTAAGAGTAAAGCGTATGCAGCGTAATCTTACACAAACAGAACTATCAATACGAGCAAAGGTTGATAGGAACTATATTGGTATGCTTGAAAGAGGAGAACGCAATCCGTCATATCTATCACTGATGAAGATTGCGAATGGTCTTGAAATATCCATAAAAGAACTTTTAACAGTCTAATTCATATTGTCATGTTATATACAAACACATTGTATGAAATTTCTACAAATATCAATACAGGCGTAGAATACGAAATTGCGTTGTTTTACCAATTAGTTTCTGCTAACGAGCAACAGCAAATATTAACTGCAATTAATAAAAGGGCAGATAAGAATAAGATATTAGGAATCATAAAGCAAACTAATATCACCCCAATTGTTGTGGCTTTGAGTAAACGAGGTTTGAAATTGTCTGACGCAACTTTTGAAACACAGAATGATAAGGTTGGACCATCTGATGTAGTTATGCTCGTATCAGATGGTAAAAAGAAATTTAAAATTGGGATATCAGTAAAATACGCTAATACTTGCACACTGAATGTCACAGGTCGCAGATTTATTACTGACGCTCAAATTGCAGAATTAAAGAAGCAACTACCAATATATACTAAAAAGTACATTGATGAAATGACTGCTACTTATGGCAATGTTGGCAATTGGTTTCGTTTAAGAAGACCTAGCGAAACGACTGATGCGTTCATCGACCTTATTAGAGATGCAGTTATTGATAATTGGTCTAATGTAGGGGATAAACCTACGTTGTTAAGTGCAATGTTTCACAGTGATTCACCTATTGAGTTTTGGGTAGTAACATACATGAGTAGCGGTTACAAACTTTCAACTGAGCCTCAAACTATTGAAGTTCGAAGAGCAAATGATGTTAAGGTTGCTAAATATCAAACATCATATGTGGCATTCTATCTAGATAACAAAAAGGTCGGTCAGATGCAAGTAAAGTTTAATAATGGTTTTATAGAGAAGTGTAAGAAGAAAACTCCTGATATAGTTTATGAAGGAGTAAAAATGGCATACGGACAGCCATTCTCTTCTTGGAATTTTAGTGTTGAAGAATAAAACTTATACATTATGCTTAAAGAACTATTTGATAAAAATAAGAACATCCTACTTAGACAGAGAAAGAACGTTTGTTGGAGATATGCAAAGCGACTATTACCATAAATATCCATTCTATCAAGTATGATATACATAAAGGAGTATATCAGATATCATTGAGCAGCACTAATGCAAATATGGATATTTTGCAATCATCAAATTTATATTAATACGCTTTTATATTTGGTCCAAACTCAAGTAAACAGAATTTCAGTTACACAATAGATATGGAATAAAAAAATAAAACCAATAACCTTTCGGCTATTGGTTTTATTTATTTAATCTCAAAAGTAGTAATAATAGGGTAGTGGTCCGAAGCCTTAATGCTCTTGTCAATCGTAGTATGCAAAGGATATAGACCTTTACCATAGAGCATATGGTCAATCCTGAAATAGAATTTATCGGCGTGATAAGTGATATTAGGACCAAAGCAGTTATCAATGTAGGCATCATTCAAATTGCCTCTTATCCTATTGTAAGTATAAGACTGTTGCGTATCGTTAAAGTCGCCACAAACAACAATATAGTCATCAATACCTTTAATGTATTCAGCAACAATATCAGCCTGTTTAGCCCTTCTGCGCGAAGCATTAGCAATTTTTCTGACAATTTGGCGTTTAACATCTCCCATCAACTCTTCCGATTTAGATATATTCTCAGTTACGTAGTTGAACAAAACCCTGTCATCAGAAGAGAGTCTGTTCGATTCAAGGTGATTAACAACGAATTTTAAAATCTTACCCTTAACATCAATACTGAAGATTATAGAGCCGTTAGTATTTTTGGGGGAGATAATAGGCGTAGCATCAACAATAGGGTATTTAGATAAACAGGCCAAGCCCGATTCATAATAACTATTATCGTTAAGGAACACCTTTTTATATGTATATACATCTCTAAAAGCCTTATCTAACTCATTTTTGCGAAGGGAGTTTAGAGCCTTGCCCATAGCATACTCCTGAAGGCAAACAACATCAGCATCTTGCCCATTAATATATTCTATAATAGGGTTAGGATTATCTTTTTTATGAGGGTGCATTTTAGCAAAGCAACAAGTATTAAACGAAAGCACTTTAATAGTGTCGCCTCCTCCATATTTGTTATTGGTAACATTGAGAGGTGAGTATCTATAAATAGCCCCCCAAGATAGAACAAACACCACAATAGATATAAACGCTATTTTATTCCTTTGAACAAGCCAAAAAATAAAAATAGCAATGTTCACCCAAATAAGAACATGAAACCCTAACGAAAGGTATGCAGAGTAGTGTATATAGTTAGGCGAAATATGATTACTATATGCCGACAGAATTAGAGCCACTCCCACAAAAGAGGTGACAATAATACCAATATACTTATAAATAAGTTTAAGAAGTTTAACTATAAACATATATTAAAAATAGGGACCGCCACCAATTCCCTTTTTGCGCCAGTAAAGAATTAGAATTAATCCAAACAACATACCGCCCAAGTGAGCAAAGTGGGCAACATTGTCTCCAGTTGCACCAGCCACGCCAAAGAAAAGTTCAATTATACCATAAAAGGCAACAAAATATTTTGCTTTAATAGGAATTGGGATAAACATCACAAACATCTCTGCATTTGGGAAAAGCATACCAAACGCCAGTAATATACCAAATACGGCACCCGAAGCTCCAATAGTATTAAGCATATTGGTATAAACCTCAACAGGCACATTAACCATAGTGCCATAGATAGTCTCAGCAGGTAAATATTCTTGACCAGCAACCGATAACCACCAAACAAGTTCCTGAATAAGGCCTGCCCCAATACCAGTAGAAATGTAGTAGAATAAGAATCTCTTTGGACCCCAAACAGTTTCAAGTGTTCTACCAAAGATAAAAACCGAGAACATATTGAAGAATACATGTCCTATTGAGTTAGGATCATGCATAAACATGTATGTAATAAGTTGAGCCACATTAAACCCATCGGATGTAATGTAGTGCAGACCTAAATAATCGGTTAAATCAAGATTAAACCTGTTTCTTAAAACAAAAGTAGCCAGCCATAACAAAAAATTTATGATAATAAGATTCTTTGTAATAGTTGGTATAGACGAAAAAAACGAATTCCCTTTAAACATAAAATATAGGTATAATAACAAAAGCGAGGACAAAAGTAACTAAAATTTTGCTTATAACATAAACCACAATATTATCATAGTAAAAAAAAAGAAAAAATTTTTTAAAAAAAGTCATCTAAAACATTGCTAATTAATTTTATATACCTATATTTGCATCTGTTAAGGGAGCAATATCACTCCAAAATATAAATAATTATTTTTAAAAGTAAAGCTTTATGAACAAATCAGAATTAATCAATGCAATTGCTGAAAAGGCTGGCTTATCAAAAGTTGACGCTAAAAAAGCATTAGAGGCATTCACAGCTACAGTAGAAGAGACTTTAGTAGCAGGAGACAAAATTGCTTTAGTAGGTTTCGGAACATTCTCAATCAATGAGAAAGGCGAGAGAACAGGAATCAATCCTAAAACTAAAGAGGCTATCAAAATCGCTGCTAAAAAAGTTGTTAAATTCAAAGCTGGTGCTGAACTTGCTGAGAAAGTAAAATAATCAGACTTTAGCATTTTAACAAAGAATGAGAGGTTGTCACTTCACAAGTGGCAACCTCATCTTTTTTCTATCGAGTACTTAATATGTATTGAGTGGCTGACTTATAGTTAGGCAAAAAAAAGGAATGAGAAATTTGCACTTCTCATTCCCTAATTTTTTTATCTAATAAAAGTTTTAGTTTTCTAATTATCTAAGTAGCCCTAGTAATCATAGTTATCCTAATCAACGAGAGCAAGTTCAACAAACGAATGTTTGTTAACTTACTTAGTCGCTTTCTCCAAGCGTTTCATCATAGCAAACATAAACAATGCCGAAATCAAGCAAAGCACTATGAATACGCTCCAAACTAACCATAATGGAAGGCCGCCCCAAAGGAAACCACCAACAGCAACAAGCATATTGCCTAAAGCAGTTGAAACAAACCAACCTCCCATCATCATTCCTTTAAGTTTAGGAGGAGCAACTTTAGATACAAACGAGATACCCATTGGCGATAGCAATAACTCAGCGAAAGTAAGCACAAGGTAAGTTGAAATCAACCAGTTTGAAGAAACCAATACAGGCTCCTCACCAGCAGCAACAGCAGCCGCTTGAGCATCGGGAGTAGGCAAACCTAACGAACCAATAGCAATAACAGCAAAACCAGCCGCAGCCACTAACATACCGTATGCAATCTTTCTTGGAGCAGAAGGCTCTTTTTTCTTTCTTGCAAGAGAACCAAAAATTGCCAACGAAACAGGAGTCAATGCAACAACATAGAATGGGTTAAATTGTTGGAAGATAGGAGCGCTGATGCTAATAGAAGCATTCTCTGCACCAACATATCTATAACCCAAGAACGCTAATACAGCGACAAAAATAACACCTGATATAGATTTACCCTTAGCAGTAGCACTTTGGAAGAACGAGAACGCAGCATAAACGCCAACAATAATAGCAACCAAGTTCCACACGTCAAACAACATGCTTTGAGGACCTTCGGCACTCTTTACGTTAAACTCGTTAGCAAAGTAGGTAAGAGCCAAACCGTTTTGGTGGAAAGCCATCCAGAAGAAAATAACAACGGCAAACACCAAGCAAAGAGCAACAACGCGCGCTTTAGTCTCTTGAGGAGTAAGATTATCCTCAACCTTAGTATCACCAGTTTTTCTTGCACCACCCTCAACGTGACGGAAAGTAGGACGGAAAATGTAATAGATAGCAATCGATAATACCAACGAAGCACAAGCCACAGCAAAAGAGAAGTGGTAAGCATCGTTCGAAGAGTAACCTAAACTCTCCATAGCCCACTCTTTAATTTCAACGGCAGCAGTAGGAGCAAACAAAGCACCAATGTTTATAGCCATGTAGAAGATAGAGAAAGCCGCATCGCGTTTATCTGCATATTTAGGATCATCATAAAGGTTACCCACCATAACTTGAAGATTACCTTTAAACAGACCAGTACCAAGACTGATAAATACCAAGGCAAGCAACATCACCACCATAGCAATAGTCTCGCCGCCAAGAGGGAACGAAAGAAGCAAGTAACCCAAGAACATAACCATAATACCGATGGTTACCATCTTGCCAAAACCAAATTTATCGGCCATAATACCACCAATAAGTGGCATAAAATAAACTAAACCTAAAAAGGTACTGTAAATCGCTCCTGCAACACCAGCATCCAAGCCAAAGTTCTCACGCAGGAACAGAGCAAACACAGCCAACATAGTGTAGTAACCAAAACGCTCACCAGTGTTAGCAAGTGCAAGGGCAAAAAGCCCTTTGGGTTGATTGTTAAACATAGTAAAATAAAGTTTTTAAGTTAATATAAATTATTTGTTATTTTTAGTGTCAAAAGCCAAAGCGTATAGTTTCATCTGTTTAACCATCGAGGCCAAACCATTTGAGCGAGTAGGCGAAAGATTCTCTTTTAGCCCAATCTTCTCAATAAAAAAGAGGTCGCTCTCCAAAATTTCTTTAGGTGAGTGTCCCGATAAAGTATTAATAAGCATAGCCACAATACCCTTCACAATCAGAGCATCGCTATCCCCTTTAAAAATAATATTGCCATCAACATAGTCAGCCTGAAGCCACACCCTGCTTTGGCAACCCTCAATAAGATTAGAGTCGTTCTTAAACTCTTCGGCAAGAGGCTCAAGCGATGAAGCCATATCCATAATCAAAGAATACTTATCCATCCAATCCTCAAACCCATCAAACTCCTCAATAATCTCCTCCTGTATCTCGTTAATACTCTTCATTTTAATTAGAATTATTCGTTATAAATAACCTCCATAACAGTTTGGCCAACAGCCTTCATAGTCCCTTTGTCAATATTTCTCATATCGTCCTTGACCGTATGCCAGTAAGGGGGGAATCCAGTCTCTGATTCAGCATCGTAAGCAATAATATCAACGCAAGGAATACCATACATATTAATATAGTAGTGGTCATCAATAACTGTACCACCATTCTTCTTGGGGAAAAGATTACCATACCCCAAACTCTCCGCCTTATCCCAAACCTTCTTTACGATATGCG
This sequence comes from Bacteroidales bacterium, assembly GCA_015061035.1. GTDB lineage: Bacteria > Bacteroidota > Bacteroidia > Bacteroidales > G3-4614 > Caccoplasma_A. The sequence goes on along the minus strand of SUXK01000003.1, from coordinate 16,175 downwards.
GAGCAAAGTGCACAGACACCTGTTCGTATGGGAACTCGCTACCCTTGCCACTCACCATATCAAGCAAAATACCATAATCCGCTCTGTATCCCCTGATATGCGGATTCATAGCCCAATATTGCGAGCCTAAAGCCCAATCGTGTTCCACCATCTGCTTACCCTTATAAAAATAGGGAGTACCATAATCTTCGGCATCAAAAAAGATAACATCCACACCAATATTAGTAGCCTGTAACCCAATCTGACGTGCAATCTCCAGCAGAACACCCACCGAAGCAGCACCATCGTCCGCCCCAGCGATAGGCCTCTTATGATTAGCCTTATCCTCATCATAATCGGCATAAGGTCTGCTATCCCAATGAGCAAACAGCAACACACGGCGCTCTTTCTCAGGTGCAAAACTACCAATAATATTGGTAATATTCAAATATGAGCCATCATAAGCCATAACCTTACCACGTTGCAAGGTAGTATCAGCACCAAACCTGTGCAACTCATTAGCCAAAAAATCGGCACACTCATCATGCTCCTTAGTGTTGGGGATTCTAAACCCAAAGTCTAACTGTTTTTGAGTAAACTCATAGGCGCTATCAGCCTTAAAATCAGGAACATCAACCAAAGGTTTATCGCCTTTGGTATCAATAACCTTAGCCTCAGCACCCCTCTCTTTACAACAGCAAACACCAAGCATCAGTAACGCCGAAATAAAAAACAATCTGTATCTCATAAAATTACTCAGCAATCTTTTCAACTACATCTAAAACACGCAAAAAGTTCTCGCCCCAAATCTTTTTAAGGTCAAAATCGCTATAACCACGGCGAATAAGTTCGCAAGTCAAATTAATAACCTCGTTAGCTGCATTACAACCGGGAACACCGCCACCGCCATCAAAGTCGGTACCAATACCCACATGATTCATACCCACTAATTTAACAACGTGGTCAATATGGTCGGCAATAGTCTTAACCGAAGCAATACCATCATCATTCAAAAAGTGGTCATAAATACATATCTGCATAACTCCACCCTTCTTGGCTAATGCAACAATCTGGTCATCAGTAAGGTTGCGGGGGTGATTACAAATAGCCCTGCACGAAGAGTGCGAAGCAATAATAGGAGCCTTGCTCAACTCCAAAGCATCGTAGAACGACTTCTCGTTGGCATGCGACAAATCAACCATAATACCCAGCCTGTTCAACTCGGCAATAACCTCCCTGCCAAAGTCGCTCACGCCATTATGCTCGCCATTGCCCTTAGCCGAATCACAAATATCATTATCCCCATTATGGCAAAGCGTCAAATAAATAATACCCCTCTCCTTATAATATTTCAAAAGAGAAATATCCTTGCCAATACCATAACCATTCTCAATACCAACAAAAATGCCCTTCTTGCCCAAATCTTTAGCATAGAGCAACTCATTTCTGTTACGTACCTGAATAGCGTGATAAGCCTCTTCAATTTGGTGCAAAAGTTTGTCAATAATACCCTTGCACTTATCAATAGCACAATTTAATCCCTCATCAGAACGCTCCTCCTGCTTAATATAAGCCACCATGCACGAAGCATCCAAACCGCCCTCAATCATTTTTGGGATATTAGTCTGTACCCTCAAATCGTGGTCGGCAATATTCACCCCCTCATTAAAAAACATAGGGGTATCACAATGCGAGTCTAACGACAAAGCCCACTTATGAAAAGCCTTAGCCTTCCTGTAAATTTGAGCCTCATTAGAGAGCCACCAAAAAACAAGCAACTGTCTGTCCAACCCCTCAGCCGCCATAGGTTCAGGATGCCATTGAACACCCAAAACAGGGTAAAAAGGTTTCTCAATACCCTCAATAACCCCATCCTCCGTGCGGGCATTAACAATAAACCCGGGGGCAGCCTCCTTAACAGCCTGATGATGAAATGAGTTCGTCATCAAACTATCGCACTCAAAAATACTTTTGAGGAGCGAGCCTTCCACAATCTCCACCCTGTGAGTAGCAACATTTCTCGCTTCACTCTGCGAGTGTGTAATAGGAGTAGAGAAGTGTTGTTTAGCAATATCCTGATAGTTCTTACCGCCACACGCCACATTAATAACCTGCATTCCCCTGCAAATACCAAGTAGCGGAATTTGACGTTGCATGGCAATATAGCAGAGAGCCATCTCTTGTCGGTCACGTTCCTCATTAGGAGTACCCACCTCAGGGAGAGCCACTTCGCCAAGCAAGTCGGGCGAAATATCTCCACCGCCAGTAAGCAAAATACCATCGCACAAATCACAAATCTGCGAGAGCAACTCCTTCTCAGCAAAACCGGGAATAATAAGAGGCACACACCCAGCCTTAACAACCGAGTTGATATAAGCATCCGCCACACGCGAAGTCCCCTCAGCCCTGTTGGCACTAATACCAATCACAGGCTTCGAATATACCTCATCGCGATAGTCAATACACCCATCGCACACCTCAAAAACTTCCCTAATCTTGTCAGGAACCTGCACCATAATAATATTACTGTTTTATTATAAAACAAACAGATAGGATAACCTCGTTTCCTTAGTTACCCTATTTGTTTTAAATCATTATCTCATTATTAGTCCAATTAGTCTAATTAGTCCAATAAAAAATCAACCTTAGTTCTAACAAATCTGCGGGTAAGCGAACACAATACCAAACTTGTTTGAATATTGTTGAGCGTGAGCAGATTCAACAAACGAATGTTTGTTAACTAACAAAGTTGCGAGTAAGCGAACACAATACCAAACTTGTTTGAATATTGTTGAGCATGAGCAAGTTCAACAAACGCATGTTTGTTAACTAACAACTTAAAAAACGCTAAACCGCATTGTTTTTAATAAGGTACTCCGCAATTTGAACAGCGTTCAATGCAGCACCCTTTCTAATTTGGTCGCTAACGGTCCAGAAAGTCAAACCATTCTCATCAGCCAAATCCTTTCTAATGCGACCAACATAAACGGCATCCTTACCAGCCATATCCAAAGGCATAGGATAAATCTTCTCGTTAAGATCATCCATAACAATAACACCTTCGGCACTCTCAAAAGCGGCACGAGCCTCTTCAACCGAGATAGGACGCTCAGTCTCTACCCAAATACTCTCCGAGTGAGCGCGCATAACAGGAACCCTCACACACATAGCACTCGTTTTAACATCAGAGTGCATAATCTTGCGAGTCTCGTTAAACATCTTCATCTCCTCCTTAGTATAAAGGTTGTCAGTATAAACATCAACCTGAGGAATAACATTATACGCAAGTTGGTAGTAGAACTTGCTAACAGTAGGCTCTTCGCCTCTTGTCAATTGAGCATATTGCTCAACAAGTTCATCCATAGCGGCAGCACCGGCACCACTTGCAGCCTGATAAGTAGCAACCCTCACACGTTTAATATGCGAAAGATTCTCAATAGCCTTCAACGCCACCACCATTTGAATAGTAGTACAATTAGGATTAGCGATAACATTTCTTGGACGAACCAAAGCATCAGCGCCATTCACCTCAGGCACCACCAAAGGCACATCCTCATCCATGCGGAAGGCACTTGAGTTATCAATCATAATAGCACCATATTTAGTAATAGTCTTCTCAAACTCTTTAGAAATACCGGCACCAGCCGAGGTGAAGGCAATATCAACACCCTTAAAGTCGTCATTATGTTGCAACTCTTTAACAGTATATTCCACACCTTTAAAAACATATTTCTTACCAGCGCTACGAGCCGAGCCAAACAAAAGCAATTCATCAATAGGGAAATCTCTATCGGCAAGCACGCGCAAGAACTCTTGACCAACTGCACCACTTGCACCTACAATAGCAACTTTCATAATCTTTATAAAAAATCTAAGTTTATAAACAAAAATAATAAATAAAATGTATAATAACTGCCCATAAAGTAAAACACCGTAAGCAGAAAATCAACATAACACTCGCAAAATTAAAACAAATTGGCAGAAAAGCACCAAATAAAGTCAAAAAAAACTTTAAATATTTGAATAAATACATTACATTTGCATATTCGAAACATTTTTAAACAAACAATTATATTAACTAAACTCAAAAAACTTATGTGGTTAAAAGATTCATCTATCGGGAGAAAGTTGATAATGAGTATCTCAGGACTTTTTCTCGTGTTGTTCCTAACATTCCACTTAGCAATGAACTTTGCGGCAGTGTTTAGTGCAGATGCCTATAACGCAATATGCGAGTTCTTGGGAGCAAACTGGTATGCATTAGTAGGAACACTTGTATTGGTAGCAGGATTTTTGGTACACATTGTGTATGCCTTTATCCTAACCTTGCAAAACCGTAAGGCTCGTGGAAACGACCGTTACGCAGTAACAGCACGCCCCAAAGGCGTAGAGTGGGCATCACAAAACATGTTGGTGCTTGGAATCATCGTAGTATTAGGATTAGTCCTACACGCATGGCAATTCTGGGCAAAAATGCAATTAGTAGAGTTGCAACACATGGCAGGAATGGATGTAGATACAAGTTTGGTAACAAACGGAGTGTACTATATCCAACAAGTATTCAGCAATCCAGTTTACTTGGTATTGTACTTAGTATGGTTTGCAGCAATCTGGTTCCACCTAACACACGGATTCTGGAGTGCAATACACACAATCGGTTGGAACAACCTTGTATGGATGAACCGTTGGAAAACCATTTCAAACGTCTTCTCAACAATCATCTGTTTAGGATTTGCATTCATCGCAATTTGGTTTTTCATACAAAGTAATTGCAGTTGTGTAGGATAAAAAAACAATTAAAAAACAACAGATATGGCAGAAATAAAAATAGATTCAAAAATACCTGAAGGGCCATTGGCAGAGAAGTGGAGCAACTATAAAGCACACCAAAAATTAGTCAATCCTGCCAACAAACGCCGTTTGGATATCATAGTAGTAGGAACAGGACTTGCAGGAGGCTCAGCAGCAGCAACACTTGGCGAGATGGGCTTTAACGTATTAAACTTCTGTATCCAAGACTCACCCCGCCGTGCGCACTCAATTGCAGCACAAGGAGGAATCAATGCAGCAAAGAACTACCAAAACGATGGCGATAGCGTATATCGTTTGTTCTACGATACAATCAAAGGAGGAGACTATCGTGCACGCGAAGCAAACGTATATCGTTTAGCAGAAGTATCAAACAACATCATCGACCAATGCGTAGCACAAGGCGTACCCTTTGCACGTGAGTACGGAGGCTTATTAGACAACCGTTCATTCGGAGGAGCACAAGTATCACGTACCTTCTATGCAAAAGGACAAACAGGACAACAACTATTGTTAGGAGCCTACTCATCACTAAGCCGTCAAGTAGCGAAAGGCACAGTAAAACTATACACACGTTACGAGATGTTAGACCTTGTAGTCATTGACGGACGTGCAAGAGGAATCATAGCACGTAACTTGGTAACAGGCGAGATAGAGCGATTTGGAGCACACGCAGTAGTAATAGCAACAGGAGGATACGGAAACACCTACTTCCTATCAACCAATGCAATGGGAAGCAACGGAAGTGCAGCAATGCAATGCTACCGCAAAGGAGCATACTTTGCAAACCCAGCATTTGCACAAATCCACCCAACATGTATCCCAGTACACGGCGAGTTCCAATCAAAACTAACATTGATGTCAGAGTCATTACGTAATGACGGACGCATCTGGACACCCAAAAAGAAAGAAGACGCCGAAGCAATACGTGCAGGAAAACTAAAACCAACACAAATAGCAGAAGAAGATCGCGACTACTATTTGGAGCGCCGTTATCCAGCATTTGGTAACCTCGTACCACGTGACGTAGCATCACGCGCAGCAAAAGAGCGTTGCGATGCAGGCTACGGAGTAGGAACAACAGGATTAGCCGTATATCTTGACTTCTCATCAGCAATCCAACGCCTTGGAAAAGATGTAGTAGCAGCACGTTACGGAAACCTATTCCAAATGTACGAGAAAATCGTAGATGACAACCCATACGAAACACCAATGATGATCTATCCCGCAATCCACTACACAATGGGAGGAATTTGGGTAGATTACGAACTAAGCACATCAATCCCCGGATTGTTTGCCATCGGAGAAGCAAACTTCTCAGATCACGGAGCAAACCGTCTTGGAGCATCAGCGTTGATGCAAGGATTAGCCGATGGATACTTTGTATTACCTTACACAATACAAAACTACCTATCAGACCAAATCTCAGTGCCACGCATAAAAACTGACGCACCCGAGTTTGATGCAGCAGAAAAAGACGTAAAAGCACGCATCCAAAAATTGATGGCAATCAAAGGAAAACGCTCAGTAGATTCAATCCACAAAGAGTTAGGATTAATCATGTGGGATTTCGTAGGAATGGCACGTACCAAAGAGAGTCTTGAAACAGCCTTAGTAAAACTAAAAGCTATCAAGAAAGAGTTCTGGAGCAATGTAAAAATACCTGGAGCAGCAGACTCACTCAACACAGAGTTGGAGAAAGCATTACGCGTAGCCGATTTCATAGAGATAGGCGAACTAATGGCAATGGACGCACTAAACCGCAACGAGTCATGTGGAGGACACTTCCGTGAAGAGTTCCAAACAGCCGAAGGCGAGGCAATGCGTCAAGACGACAAATATATGTATGTAAGTTGCTGGAAGTACGAAGGCGAAGATGCAGAGCCAACACTATTAAAAGAAGAGTTAAAATACGAAGCAATAAAAGTACAACAACGTAACTATAAACAATAATCAGGTATGGACAAGACAATAAATATAACACTAAAAGTATGGCGTCAAAGAGGTCCCAAAGAACCAGGAAAATTTGAGACATACAAACTAAACAACATATCTACCGACAGTTCATTCCTTGAAATGCTCGATATCCTAAACGAACAACTCGTAAACGAGGACAAAGAGCCGGTAGTATTTGACAACGACTGTCGCGAAGGAATCTGCGGAATGTGTTCACTCTACATCAACGGACACCCACACGGGCCCGACTCAGAGATCACAACATGTCAATTACACATGCGTCGCTTCAAAGATGGCGATACAATCACCATAGAGCCATGGCGTTCAGCAGGCTTCCCTGTAATCCGCGACCTAATGGTTGACCGTACAGCATACGATAAAATCATTCAAGCAGGCGGATACATCTCAATCAATGCAGGAGGAGCGCAAGATGCCAATGCAATACCCATTCCAAAACGCGATGCCGATTTAGCAATGGATGCAGCATCATGTATCGGATGTGGAGCATGTGTAGCAGCATGTAAGAACGGCTCAGCAATGCTATTTGTATCAGCAAAAGTAAGTCAATTAGCGTTGTTACCACAAGGAAAAGTAGAAGCAGCACGCCGTGCCAAAGCCATGTTGGCAAAAATGGATGAACTCGGATTTGGAAACTGTACCAACACAGGAGCATGTGAAGCAGAGTGTCCAAAAGGAGTATCAATCACAAACATTGCTCGCTTGAACAGAGAATTTATCTCAGCAAAACTAAAAGACTAATAAAAATTTGTTAGTTATCAGATAAAATGGTTGTCGCAAGGCAACCATTTTTTTTGTTTTTAATAAACCCAATAATATTAATTAGTCCAATAAGTCTAATTAGTCTAATAAGTCCAATAACTAACAACTAAAAAGAATATTAACTATGTTAAAATTAAGAAGTTAAACAAAAAAAGTCCCCAAAAAATTATAATATAAAAAAAATATTGTGTATTTTTGCACTAAATAAGGATAAATCAACCAGAAATGACACTATAAGACGAGGAAGACTACGGCTTATAGTGTCTTTTTTTGTATATATAAAAACACAGAAATACAAATATTTAAATTATAAAATCATGAAAAAACATTTTCTTTGGGCATTAACACTTGCCCTAATAGCGTTATTCCCGTATCAAAACGTAAAGGCGGATTATTGTGTTGGAACAGCACCAAATAATGGTGATGGTGATCATTATGGTCTTAATACAATAGTAGTAAAGGTAAATGGAGAGCAAGCATTCTCATATACTAAATCTCAAACAATAGAGGACGCTTCTTCTTCGTGTGTGATGCAGATAAAAGCAAATGATGTAATAACCTTTGTTGTAACAGGAGGAACTCACACTTCATGGGGTCAGGCAGTAGTATATTTTGACTGGAATCAAAATCAAGATTGGACAGATTCTGGAGAATCAACCATTCTTTATTCTAAACCCTTGTCGCAGCAAAGTAATGCGGAGTTCACAATAACCGTACCATCTGATTTTACATGGCAAGAAGGGGTAAGTGAGTTAAAAGTGAGGGTAAACTCTGGAGAAGATCCATCATACAATTCTAATGGAGATGCAACACCTTGTACCGCACTGACAAAAGGACGCTTGGTAACATTTAAAGCCATTCCATTGGTAGGAACAAGAACCATAAATGTTTACTCTAATCCTTCGGCAGGAGGAACCTTAACAGTTAATGGATCAGGGACAACTGTAACAGCCGAAGGCAACATCACTATCGTAGCAACACCTGCCTCAGGTTATGAGTTTGTAAATTGGACTTTGAATGGTGAAGAAGTATCAACTTCCGCAACATATACCGATATAACAGACGGAGACAAAACCTATACCGCAAATTTCCGTAAAGTATTAGACCGTTCAGGTTGGGAAATTACAGTTGATGGAGAAGGTTATGATAGTACAAATTCATCATCATCGGTAGAGGGTCCAAAAAGTAATATGATAGATGGCTTGACAAATACTTTTTGGCACTCTTATTATTCAGGACAATCATCTTCATGGGGAAATGAAAATTTACCCCACTATGTTCAATTTAACTTAGGATCCATTCAAGAATTCGATAAATTTAAATATGTTTCACGAAATGCATCAACTTCACAGAACGGAAATATAGTAAACTATCAATTGTATATTAGTAATAGCGATATGGTCTCATCTTTAGGGGATGGTTCTATTCCTACAAATGGGACATTAATAAGTTCTGGAGCATTTACATATGATGGTTCCTCAGCAGAGCATATGGTAGATTTAGGTCAACTATACACAGGTCAATATATCTTCTTTTTGGCAACTTCTGAAAATGGTGGTCAAAATAAATTTGCCAACTGTGCCGAGTTTTATCTATACCAATACAATTTTAATGTAACAATAAATGTAGCGGCAGGAGAGGGAGGTTCAGCAGAAATAACAGAAGGCGGAAGCGGAACATCAGCAACCGTTTCATCAGGAGCATCGGTAACCCTAACAGCAACACCAGCCGAAGGTTATGGCTTTGTAAATTGGACTAACTCAGCAGGAGATATAGTTAGTAACGATGCAGAATACTCATTCTCAGCAACAAGCAACGAAACCTATACCGCAAACTTTGCCGAGAAGATAATAGTTACAATAGCATCAAATGACGATGCTATGGGAACTGTACGTTTCAGTGAAGGCGAAGGAACTACAAAAGAGGTAGGAAGCGGAGCAACAATAACCATTATAGCAGAGCCCACATCAAATGCATATCGCTTTGTGCAATGGGAAGATGGTTCAACCTCAGCAACTCGTGAAATTACAAACATAACAGAATCTGCAACATATACAGCAACATTTGAGGCTAAACCAATCTGTACAGTAACAGTTACTACCCCTGAGGTTGCAGGAGGTACAGTATCATATACAGTAAATGGCAATGAGCCAACAGGAACAATATATGAGGGCGATGAACTTGTATTCACTGCATCTGTGAATCCTGGTTATAAGTTTGTTCAATGGAGCAATGGCTCAACAGATAATCCATACACAGTAACTGCAACAGGCAATATAGATATTACTCCTGTATATGCTAAGATGTCGCAAGATGAGATGTATGCGGCAATGCCAATACCAACATTTACAAAATTTGGTAACCTTAAGAATACTCGTGGAGTGGAGATTCTTTCGGGAGCAAAAAAGGCACTACCTGGTGTAATAGACTTGTCGGGGCTTGCTTATGTTACCAATGGAAATCAGACAGATGCAGAAGGTAATATGGTTAAAGTGCCAACAGGAGCCACCTCTCCGATATATATATCTCCAGGTGCCGATTTTGATTTGAAACTGACAATTTATGCAGGAGCTTGGCACTATATGAAATTTTTCCAATATCATAATACCTTCCAGAACCAACAAGTGACTTATGGAACTTATGGAGCAAGTGACGCTGATGCTTCGGCCTTTTGGACTGATGTGGCAGCAGATAACACTGTAACATATGATCAAGATAGTTCAACAATAACTTTCCCAATAGAGTTGGGTGATGATGTTGTATCAGGCGATATTATAGTTCTAAGAGCAATGTCGTCGGGAACCGAAAATATGGAGGCAAATGGTTCATATGGCGAAGGTCTTTATCTTGATATTCTATTCTATGTTGTAGAACCTGAGGTATCAGTAACAGCCTCTCCTGCCGAAGGAGGTATAGCAACAGCAAATGGAGGTACAGCAACATTCACTTCTGAGATAGGAGCAACCGTAAATCTTAATGCACAAGCAAACGATAGTTATGGCTTTGTAAATTGGACAATGGATGGCAACGAGATTGCTACCGATGCCGAAACTACCGTTGTAGTGGCTACCCAAGCACCAACCTATACCGCAAACTTTGCAAGGTCGTATAGAGTATCAATTGCTTCGTCAGATGAGACAATGGGTACAGTATCGTTCTTGAATGAAGAGGGTGTAACAGAGAAAGAGGTTGCCGAGAATAGCGAGGTTACTGTTGTTGCAACACCTGCATCAAGTGCATATAAATTTGTGGAGTGGAGCAATGGTGTAACAACAGCCGAGCAAACAGTAACAGTTACTGCAGACTTAGAACTTACAGCAACCTTTGTGGCAAAAACAGAATACACAGTAACAATTCCACAAGTTACAGGAGGTTCTGTTTTATGCACAGTTGGTGGAGAAGAGGTAGATGCAATCTATGAGGGTGATGAGGTAACATTGACTGCTACTCCAGCAACAGGTTATGAGTTTGTTCGTTGGACCGATGAGAACGGAACATTAATATCGGCAAATAACCCATATACATTTACAGCAACTGCCAATATAACCATAAAGCCTGTATATGAGTCAGTGCCTGTTGAACATGATTTGTTCAATACAAGTAATACAGGAGGAACATATCCTCATCGTATTCCAGGTATCGTAAAAACAAGTACAGGACGTTTGATAGCTGTTGCAGCACGCTTGGTTTGTGGAACAGACCCTGGATACGGACAAGTTGATGTTGTGTGTCGTACCAGCGATAACAACGGAGAGAACTGGAGCGATATTAGAGATGTTGCGGTAGGAACAGGAGTAACATCAGCAACAGAGAACTACTTTGATACTGCATTTGGAGACCCAGCTATTGTTGCCGACAGAGAGAGTGAGGAGGTTGTAATTATTGCCGTAGCAGGATGTACAGTATATAACAACTCGGCTACAACCCGAAGCAATCCAAATAAAATTGCTTTAATCCGCAGTATAGACAATGGAGAGAACTGGGACGATCCAATTGATATAACAGAGAATGTTTATTCACTGTTTGATAATGGAAACCCAATTGAATCGGCATTCGTTGCAGGAGGTAAAGTATTCCAAAGCCGCATAGTAAAGAAAGGTAACTACTATCGTTTGTATGCAGCAATGTGTGCAAGACCAAATGGTAACCGTGTAATCTACTCTGATGACTTTGGTCGCACTTGGCAAGCACTTGGAGGAGAGTTTGCATTACCCGTTCCTGGTGGTGATGAGCCAAAATGCGAGGAGTTGCCTGATGGACGTGTAATAGTTTCGAGCCGTACATCGGGAGGTCGTATCTATAACATATATACATACACCAATACAGCAACAGCGGCCGGAAGTTGGGGAACCTCTACAACATGTACATTCTCATCAGGAAGCAATGCAACAAACGGAGAGATTTTAGTTGTTCCTGTTGTACGCAACAGCGATAGTAAAGAGATGTATTTGGCTTTACAATCACTTCCTGCATCAACTTCAAGAGAAGATGTAACTATCTATTACAGAGAGTTGACAGAGTTTGAGGATATGAACAGCGTTGCAAACTTTGCATCGGCATCGGCATGGGACGGAAGTTATAAGGTAACTGATGAAACATCGGCATACAGTTCAATGGATTTGCAAGCCGATAATAAGATTGCGTTCATATATGAGAAGAACTATACATCTTTTGGAACAGCACAAAATCCAATTTCAACTTGTTTCCCAACAGGATCAGGAACTCACGGTGTTGACGGATATGATAACACATATGTAGCCTTTAACTTGGAGTATATAACCAACGGAGCATATAGTGTTAAAAACAATATAAACCGAGGTGCTATCGTAAAAGAGTATCTAACCTCGTTGATTGAAAGTTCAACCGTTTCAGACGATGTTAAAACCGAGTTGAATACAAAAGTGGAGGCTATGGGCGATAACCCAACTACTGCTGAGGTTGATGCTATTTATAGTGTACTATATGCTGACCCATGGGACGGTAAAGCCGTAACATTTACAAATGTTCAACAAAGCGGAACAACATATACAATATATGTAAATGATAGTGGAGAGTTGGCAACAAGTTCGTCTGACGCTTCAACTTTGGGAACATCGGCGCAATTTGAGTGTATAAAACAATCAAACGGTAAATATACATTCTATAATGCAGCAAAAGATGTTTATATGATATGGCGTTCAAGTGCAGATCAAAACCTCGGACAAAACAGCAATAAAGGAACAATGACCGATTATGATGCTACATATTGCGATTGGACCTTTGTTGATGCAAATTCAACCTCAACAGGAACATACTATATGTACGCAAAACGTAGTGGTGGAACAACTGACGGATCACTTGTCTTGATGGCAGACGATGGAGACTTTGATTCTTATACCGCTACATTGGCTTGGTCTTCAACATATAGTAACTTATATCGAATAGATGTGTTGCCCGAGAGCGATGAAACAAAAGCATTGATAGAAGATGCAAAGGCAGTTCTTGAAAAAGAGGGATTGGGATATCCCAAAACAACAGCTACTTCAAGAACTACACTAAATAATGCAATTGACAAGGCCGAAGCTAATCCATATGAGGGAGCAGCAACAGCATTGCAACAGGCAATAGACGCATATTATGCATCAACCGATATAGAACTTCCGGTTAATGAAGGAGTTTACTCATTCATAGCAGGACACGATACAAAATACTATCTATATAACAACAATGGAACATTAGCCATTGCTTCATATTCCGAAGGAACAACAGAGTTGCCCGAGACTGCAAAATTCATTTGTGAGGTTGAGGGTGATTACTTCCACTTCAGAACATCGGATGGTAAGTATATGGCGTTCCCGGCCTATGGAACCGAAAATTATACCGATGCAAGTTCTGACGGAATAGAGGATACCGCAAGTGATTTAACAAAATACTCTATTGCCAAGTTGTATAATAATATAAATTCAGAAGTAACCGTTTCAAACGAAGATCTATTTGGATCTACATATTTTAAAGTTCTTTTAAGAGGACATAAGACGGATAGCGGAGCCGCTGAAAGCGGAGTAATTGTTGTTGATACAAATGATAGTGATTTTGATGGAGCAGCTAAACCTTACGCTGGCAGCAGATATTCATCTGCAATAACCATTGTTGAGCATGCGTCAGTTCCCGAGCGTACTATTACCGTTGAGGTTGCTCCCGAATTATCTGCTGAAATAACAATAAATGGCGAGGCAACAACATCGCTTACTGCCGAAGGAAAGATAACAATTGTTGCAACTCCTACTGCAGGATATGGCTTTAAGAACTGGACCGATGAAAATGGTGTTGTGGTATCAACAGAGTCAACGCTTATAGATAATACCGAAGGAGATAAGATATATACAGCAAATCTTTTAAGAGCATTAACAGTAACCGCAACATCAAATAATACCGAATGGGGAACTGCTCATGTAGAGGGTGGTAATAACGGCTTATTTGTTGAGGGAACGGAGGCTACACTTGTTGCAACACCTGAAAATGGTTGCAGATTTGTACAATGGACATTGAATGGATATACTATCAGTACTCAAAGCACATATAAAACAGTTATCATGCAAAACGAGAATTATGTTGCTGAGTTTGTTAAAGAGTACATAGATATGAAACTATATTATGCTTTGGCAAATGACAAGTTGTCAAACGAAGAGAGAGCAAACCGTTATTTGCAACAGGTAACTGCAGTTGCAGGTAAAGATACAGATGATGAGATAACAACCGTTGTGTTTGATGCAGAGAACGAGAGAGGATTGCCTCGTATAGATGCTGAAGCATCGGCATTTGCCGCAAATAGCGAAAACGGTGAAGCTGTTGCTACTACAACAGGAGCATTGATAGATAAAACGGCTAATACAATTAAAGTTTTAGTTGGAACAACAACTCTCGATTTGAACTTTAAAGCGTGGTTGAGTAATATGACAGTGCGAGGTTATATTGCAGAACCAGAGTTAAATGAGACTCAACAAGCTATATATGTCGATTGGAATAATGACAAGACTTTTGCAGGTACAGATGAAATTTATGGTATAGTGGAAGATACATATCCTAATGATGAGTATCTGTCAGAAGATGGTTATAATCGTTCAATCGCTATCCCAGAGGGTATTGAAACAGGAACATACCGTATGCGTGTAATCTATTTCGACCCCGTAGGAACTGGTTATGAAGGTTGGGAAGAGATGCTTGTAAATGAAAACCTAAGCGAGGATGATGAGTTGTATCGCATTATAAATCAAGGTCGTGCATATGACTTTGATATTAAGGTGGTAAGCGATAAAAACTACATAACTTTTGATGCTCCTGGAGATACCTATTTCACAGTTGGAGATAATGCGGAGATAACTCTAACATATCCAGTTGAGGATGCTGTAATATACTATACAGTTGATGGCAATGACCCAGATATTTACTCTCCCAAAATGCAGAGTGGAGGAAAGGTTGTTTTGAATACTTATGAGGTTGGAGAGATAATTGTTAAAGCAATGGTTGTTGTTGATGGAGTTAAATCTGACATATATCGTTCAGGTTACAAAGTTATAGTTAAGGATTTGGATCCAACTACTGTTGCCACTTCAACAGATGCAACAACAATTACTGCAGCATCAATCAGTGGCGGAACAGGTATTGCTAATGGTGATATTAACCATACCTTCTATCAAGGACAACAAGAGAAATTAGAGCCTATAATGGTTACATCTTCAGCGTCGTTTAACCTTGATTTGACAATTGATTTGAATAACTACGGTATAACAGTTTATAAAGCAACACTATCAACCGGAAACCCAATGTGGAGTATTGTTTATGATTATATAGGTTCTACAGAGGCTGCATTAAATAAGGATAAATTTACATCAGACCTCACAACAAAAGGAATCTCTTATACTACTGTTGATGACGCTAATGCTATATATAAAGTCTCATTGCCAATAAGTATGAATAATAAATATAATCAAGGAGAGTCGCTACTTTATAGAGTTATTGTATCAAGTGTAAGCGGAAATATCTCTTCAACTATACAAGACTTTGGAACAGGAGAGTTCCTTGACTTTATATTTACTGTTGAACCAAAAACAGAAGAGATTAAATTCTATGGAACAGCAGGTAGCGAGGTGTCAGTATCGCTAACTACAAACGACGGATGTTATGTCTCGGTAGGCGGTGTTACTGCAAACTTGGCAGCAAGTGATTCATTGCAAGTTGAAACTCCTATGAATGCAGCAGGAGAGTTTACTATCCAGGCTGTAGGAGGAGGGGTTGCCTCAATTGAGATAGAGGCTCTTGATTATGAAACAGAGATTTTGTTACCTAAGTCAGATGCAATCAAGTCGATAATAATGAAGTCTGACGCTGATGACAATGCCTCAACAGTATCTGCATTGTCAGATTTGAGCCAAGGAGTACAAGTGGTAGTAGAGAAAGAGATTAAGACACCACAAACATTAGGTGACGGCACAACTCCAACAATCTTCAACTTCATGTCAATGCCATTCGACTTCAATACAGCAGATATCAAATATTGGGACGGAGACAGTTGGGAGACAGCAGAGCCTGAAAACCATGTAAGAATATTGTTGTACGACTCACAAAAACGTGCAAATCAAGATTACAAAAACACATGGGAAAAAATAACAACT